>CABRHS010000010.1 GCA_902470815.1 uncultured Collinsella sp. | reverse complement strand
GGCCTCGCCTTCGCTCGGCCGCCCGCGCGGCAAGGAGATATAATGCCAGAGTCGGAGGAGTTGAGTGTCGAGATTTCTCGATTCATATTTCCTTCACAACTGATAATTTCTCCCCTTGCAAATTTGGGGAGCAGTCAGAGCCCCTGGCTCTAGATATAGATGACGACCGGTCGTGATGGCTATATATATAAGTCGGTCACCTGTCATAGGGTGTGTACCCATTTTCGAGGAAGGTAGCTGTACACCAACCTAAGCTTACGCGCGCCTTGCACGACGCTTCTCCATGCGAAACAACACCGGGTCGAGCATACAGAAGAAGCTTTGCGCACAAGAAAAAACGGGACGCCCCATAAGGGGCATCCCGTTAAACAAAGCGATTAGGCCTCGAGAGCCTTCTTGGCGATGGCGGCGAGCTCGTTGAAGGACTCGATGTCCTCGTAAGCCATCTGAGCGAGGACCTTGCGGTCGAGCTCAATACCAGCGAGCTTCAGGCCATGCATGAACTGGGAGTAAGAGATGTCGTTCATGCGAGCGGCGGCGTTGATACGGGTGATCCAGAGGGAGCGGATCTCGCGCTTCTTGTTGCGGCGATCGCGGTACTGGTACTGGAGAGAGTGCTGCACCTGCTCCTTGGCGTACTTATAGGAACGGGATGCCTGACCGTAATAACCCTTTGCGCGGTTAAGGACGGTACGACGCTTCTTCTTGGCGTTCACAGCGCGCTTGACACGTGCCATATCTGATCAACTCCTAAATGAGATAACAGCGGAAAGAAATGGATTAACGGCCGGCGAGGCGGGCGTTGATGACCTTGGCATCGGCGGCGGCCAGCTCGGTCTCCTGGCGGAAGCCACGCTTGCGCTTGGTGGACTTCTTGGTCAGGATGTGGCTCTTGTAGGCCTTGGCGCGCATGATCTTGCCCGTGCCGCTGCGGCGGAAACGCTTCTTGCTGCCGCTGTGGGTCTTCATCTTAGGCATGGAATACTCCTTTGTACACCTGGTGGTTGACTACTTATCGCTCGGCTCGGCTTCGCCCTCGTTGTCGAAGGCCCCCTTGATCGGGGCGAGCAGCATGAGCATGTTACGGCCTTCCAGCTTGGGCTGGGACTCGACCGTAGCGAACGGTTTGAGGTCCTCTGCGAGACGCTCGAGCACGTTGAGACCCTGCTCCGGATGGGCCATCTCACGGCCGCGGAACATAATGGTGATCTTGACGCGCGCGCCCTTCTTGAGGAAGCGCAGGACGTGACCCTTCTTGGTCTCGTAATCACCCACGTCGATCTTCGGTCGGAACTTCATTTCCTTGACCTCGATCTTGGACTGGTTCTTACGAGCCTGCTTGGCCTTCATGGCCTGCTGGTACTTGAACTTGCCGTAATCCATGACCTTGCACACCGGCGGTTCCGCGTTGGGCGCGATCTCCACCAGGTCAAGGTTCTGGTCATCGGCGATGCGCTGCGCATCATGCGTGGCGAACAGTCCGAGCTGCGAACCGTCGACGCCGATGAGACGAACGCGCGGGGCGCGAATCTCATCGTTGATGCGGGTGTCATCAGACTTAGCTATGTCGATACCTCCTTCTTGCACTCGTACAAATAAACCCGGAACCATGTGGCATCCGGGTCGACAGCTTTTACGCTGATTCTGCACGAATACGTGCAGGTGCAAGCGTTTGGTTGTACGACCAGACAGCTACCCAATGGCGCCGAAAGGTGGGAATCCTCGGATTCCGCTTTCACGGCTGATAAATCAGCGACTCGTGAATGATACCACACGTAGTATGGCTTCATGCTTTCATCACGATAAAAGAAAACTCGCCCGATGCCGAACCGAGCGAGTTCCTGTAAGGTACGCTGGTGCCCGAGGTGAGATTCGAACTCACACGGTATCGCTACCGGAGGATTTTGAGTCCCCTGCGTCTGCCGTTCCGCCACTCGGGCGCACGGCTCCCAATATTAGCACAGCTGCATGTAAATTCCAGCGGTCTTATCTGACCGGTCTCCTGACAAAAGACCCCGCCTCATCCGAGGCGGGGTCCCAACAGCCATATCAAGCGGACATTAGGCCTTGTTGACGGAGCCGAACTCCTCCATGAGCTCCTTGGCGCGAGCCACGATGGCCTCACGACCGGGCTTGAGCACCTTGCGGGGATCGAAGCCCTTGCCCTCGAGGTCCTTACCGGCCTCGATGTACTCACGGGTGGCAGCAGCGAAGACGAGCTGCAGGTCGGTGTTCACGTTGATCTTGGAGACGCCGAGGGAGATGGCCTTCTGGATCTGGTCCACCGGGATGCCGGTGCCGCCATGGAGAACCAGCGGCAGATCGCCCACGGCCTCCTTGATGGCAGCCAGAGCGTCGAAGGACAGACCGGCCCAATCCTCGGGGTACACGCCATGGATGTTGCCGATGCCGCAGGCGAGGAAGTCCACACCGAGGGCCGCGATCTGCTTGCACTCCTCGGGGTCGGCGATCTCGCCCTGGCCGACGACGCCGTCCTCGACGCCGCCGATGCCGCCGACCTCAGCCTCGACGGAAATGCCCTTCTCGTGGGCGATCTTCACGATCTCGGCGGTACGGTCGAGGTTGATCTGGAAGGTCTCCTCATGGGAACCGTCGTACATGACGGAGGTGAAGCCGGCCTCGATGCACTCAAGGCAGTTCTCATAGGTGCCATGGTCGAGATGAAGGGCGACCGGCACGGTCACGCCGGTGGCCTCGACGGCGGCCTTCACCATGTCGGCGCAGACCTTGAAACCACCCATCCACTTGGCGGCGCCGGCGGAGCACTGGATGATCAGCGGGGACTTGGCCTCCTCGGCGGCCTGGAGGACGGCCAGCGTCCACTCGAGGTTATTGGTGTTGAACGCACCGAGCGCGTAGTGACCGGCCTCGGCGTCCTTCAGCATCTGGGCTGCATTGACGAGCATATCGGACCTCCCATTGTCCATACTCTGAACGGTAAACGGCATTATGGTACCACGCGAGCGGGGAGCGACATGTTCAAACGGGACGTAAAACCCACCTGAACATCGGAGGCGACCGTCATCTGTAATGGCGCAGGCCGCGACGCATGAAAAGATTGGTCTCGAGCTCGCGCGCCACGGTGGTGGTCTCGTTATGACCTATGAGGCACAGGGTGTCGGCCGGCAGAAGCGCGCCGATCTTCCCAAGCGAGTCGATGACCTGCTTTTCGGAGCCGCCCTCCAAATCGGTGCGCCCGTGCGCGCCGGGAAACAGCGTGTCTCCCACAAAGGCGACGTCTCCAGTGGTGGCGGCGCAGAACAGCACGATGCCGCCGGGCGTGTGGCCCGGCGTTGCCATGACCTGTAGCTCGACGTCACCGAAGGCGATGACATCCCCCTCATCGAGCAGGCGATCCGGCGCGGGCGGGAGCTCGTGCTCGAAGCCCCACATCTCCCGCATGTCTGCTATGGCGCGCTCCATTATCTCCGCATCGGCACGGGAGATGAGGAACGGCACCCCGTCGCCGAGAACGCGGCGGAGCCCGGCGACCCCGCCGATATGGTCCGCGTGCCCATGCGTGCAGACGATTGCGGCCACCCGTTTGCCGGAACAGCGCTCGGCCAGCACCTCGGCGAGCCTCTCGCCCTCCCAAGCGGGGTCGACGATCGCGACCTCATCGCCGCTCACGGCGAGGTACGTGTTCGTCTGAATAGGGCCGTTCGTCACGCAATGAACGGCGAGCGAGCCTCGCTTCTCAAGATCGAGCTCCATTTAACGGGCCCTCCTCTTCATGGTCTTGCTACCCTCGCCGGGCATGAGGCGACGGGCGTCGTACACGCTCTCGACCGCGCCGATGGCCCCGAGGAGCGGGTCCAGACGGCTCGCATCCGAGATCTCGATGAGGAAGCGCAGCGTCGCGATGCCCTCCCTGTTGGTGGATGTGGCGGCGGAGAGGATGTTGCCACCGGCATCGCCGATCGCGATGGTCACGTCTTTGAGCAGGCCCATGCGGTCGATGCACTCGACAACGATCTCAACCTGGAACAGGGCATCCGCGCCCGTGTCCCAGCTCACCCCGATCATGCGCTCGGGGTGCTCCATGAGTCCCTTGACGTTGGGGCATGTCGCGCGGTGGACGGAGACGCCGCGACCGCGTGTGATGAAGCCCACGATGTCGTCGCCCGTCACGGGGTTGCAGCAATGAGCCAGGCGGACGAGCATGCCTCCCCCGTCGGCGCCCTCCACGAGAACGCCGTTGCTGCCTTTGGAGTGCCTGCCCTTGTCGCCGCCCGTGCGGGGAGGCTGGTGCACCACGCTCGCAATCGCCTCCGCCTTGGCCTCGGAGGGATTCTGGGGACGCGGGTCCAAGATGCCCTGCACCTTGTTGCCCACGGCGCGCGGCGGCACCTTGCCCGCGCCGACGGCGGCGAAGAGGTCCTCGAGCGACTTGTAATTCATATCGGACGCGACGGCGTTGAGCGCCCGGGTGGAACGCGGCGTGGAGATGCCGTACCCGCGCTTGCGCAGATCGCGGGAGAGCATCTCCCGCCCGGCGGTAGCGTCCTCATCCTTGGTCGCGGCCGCGAAATACCGGCGGATCTTGGACTTTGCGCTCGGCGTCTTGACGATGTTCAGCCAGTCCCGCGATGGCCTGGCGTTCTTGTTGGTGAGGATCTCGACGCGGTCGCCCATGGAGAGCTCGTGGGTCAGCGGCGCCACGGCGCCGTTGACCTTGGCGCCCACGCAATGGTTGCCGACCTCGGTGTGCACGGAATATGCGAAGTCGAGGGGCGTTGAGCCCGAACGCAGGTTCATGACCTCGCCCTTGGGGGTGAACACGAAGATCTCCTGGTCGTACAGATCGACCTTGAGCGAATGCAGGAACTCCTTGGGGTCCTCGATCTCATCGTTCGCCGCCCAATCCAGGCTGCGCTTGAGGGCGTTGATCTGATCGTCCAGGCGCTGCGCGCTCGTGCCCTTCACGGCGCTCGACCCGCCCGAGCGCTTGTAGAGCCAGTGAGCGGCGATGCCGTACTCTGCCTGCTCGTGCATCTCGTACGTTCGGATCTGAATCTCGAGCGGCCGCGCCGTGGGACCTATGACCGTGGTATGCAGGCTCTGGTAGTTATTGGCCTTGGGCATGTTGATGTAGTCTTTGAAACGTCCCGGCATGGGCGTCCACAGCGAGTGCGCCGCGCCGAGGGCGGAGTAGCAATCAGCGACCGAATCGGTGATCACGCGCAGCGCCACCAGGTCGTAGATCTCGGAGAACTCCTTGCCCTTGCGCTTCATCTTCTGGTAAATGGACCAGTAATGCTTGGAGCGGCCCGCGATCTGGTAACCGGTGAGGCCCACGCGCTTGAGCTCGTCGTCGAGCGCCTTGATGGTCTCGGCCAGGAACCGCTCGCGCACCTCGCGGCTCTCGCTCACCATGCGGGCGATCCGCTGGTACGCCTCGGGCTCCAGGTAGAAGAACGAAAGATCCTCGAGCTCCCATTTGATGGAGCTCATGCCCAGACGGTCGGCGAGAGGGGCGTAGACGTCCATGGTCTCACGGGCCTTGAACAGGCGGCGGTCTTCGCGCAGCGCGGCGAGCGTGCGCATGTTGTGCAGGCGGTCGGCGAGCTTGACGATGACGACGCGGATGTCGCGGCTCATGGCAAGGAACATCTTGCGCAGGTTGAGAGCCTGCTTCTCGTCCATGGTGTCCACGTCGATGTTGGTGAGCTTGGTCACACCGTCCACCAGCTCGGCGACCGTCTCGCCGAAGTAGGTGGTCACATCGCCCAGAGAGGTCGTGGTGTCCTCGACCGTGTCGTGCAGGAGCGCGGCGCAGACCACGTCGCAATCCATCTTGAGCTCAGCCAGGATAATGGCGACCTCGACGGGATGGTTGACGTACGCCTCGCCGCTGCGGCGCTTCTGGGCGCAGTGCTTCTCGGCCGCGAAGCAGTAGGCGAGCTCCACGAGCTCGCAGTCCTCCTCGCCCATGTACTTGCGCACCAGATGGGCGAGCTTGTCGTAGTTATCCGCCATGAACTCGGCGGGGAGATCGTCGGCATGGGCGTAATGCACCATTTCGGCGCTCGGGCGCAGGGGCTCGGAACCCCGCTTCCACTCGGCGGCCTTAGGTTGCCGCGACGCGGTCACCTGCTTATCCATCGATGGTACCTCCCTCGCTCACCTGCGGGGTGATCGGACGGTTCACGCGGTTCAGCATATCACGCGCGGGCGCGGTGAGCGCCCAGTCCCGGAACGAGGAGAACTCCATGCGGGCATGGAGGCCCTCGAGATAGCGGATGGAGCGGTCCAGCTCGACGTGCCCGGGACTTTCGACCATCTCGATCTGGCGGTCTTCGCCCGTCTCACGGACCCGCAGGAATCCGAGCTCCTCGAAGATCGCCAGGCCGCTCGGAACCGCGCGCTCGTCGACGGGCGTACGCGCATCGACCGCCAGGCACATCTGCGCTATGTCCAAATCGCTCGCCGTGATCGAGGCGCTGCCGCGCTCGCCGCGCCGCATGGTCTGCAGGGCCCGATACAGGGTGACGAGCTCGCGGCGCTCAGGGGCGGCGGCGTCGAGCATGCGCTCGTTGATGCGCGCATCGCGGCGGGAGTACAGCAGGTGGATTCGGGCCGGGCTCCCATCGCGGCCGGCGCGGCCGCTCATCTGGTTGAACTCGATGGCGCCGAAGGGCATGTGGTACAGCACCACATGGCGGATGTCCGGCAGGTTGACGCCCTCGCCGAACGCCGACGTCGAAACTATGCACGCGAGGTCGCCGGCGCGAAACGCGGCCTCCACGGCGGCGCGGTCGGCGCGGGAGAGGCCGGCGTTGTAATACGCGATGCGCGCCCCGAGCTCGGGCACGCGCCTGCGAAGAGTGCGGCACAGCGCGATGGATTGCTCGCGCGAGTTGACGTAGACCACGCATTTCTCGCCGCTCGCCACGATGGAGACCAGACGGTTCTCACGGCTGCTGAGGTCGCGCTCGTCTTCGAGCTCGAGGTTCTCGCGCACCGCGGGATCGACGACGACCTTCTCGATGCGGGCGAGCCTGCAGATCTCGGACGCGGTCTCGGATGAAGCCGTCGCTGTCGCCGCGAGCACGCGCGGACCGCCCAATGCGTCCAAGATCGCCGGCATCTCAAGATACGACGCGCGGTCGCCGCCCTTGGCTCCGGCCATGTGATGCGCCTCGTCGATCACGACGAAGCCGATGCGACGGGCGGCGGAAAAGCGCCCCATGTGGATGGCGAGGAACTCCGGGGTGGTGAGCACGACGTCCAACCTGCCCGATTCGAGCTGACCGAACAGCCGGTCGCGCACGGCGGAAGGAGTTTCGCCCGTGAGCACGCCCACGCGCGCGCCGAGCCCGGCGAGCGTCTCGCTGAGATGGAAAGCCTGATCGGAGACGAGAGCCCTGAGAGGATAGACGAACACGCTGGCGCACCCGCGGGAGATGGCCTCGCGCACGGCGTGCACGTGAAAGACCAGGGACTTGCCGCGACCCGTGCCCATGACGGCGAGGGTGTTATGGCCGCATTTGAGGGCGTCGAGCGCCTCGACCTGGGCGCGATGCGGCTCGGAGGCCCCGATCAGCGCGTGAATGAGCGAACGGGTGAGCTGATCGTACGGCAGGCGAGCCAAAGCCGCGCGACGGGATGCATCCACCGGGGCCGGGCCCTCGCCGACCGATGGCGCGACCAGGTCGCGCGGGGCCGAGGCGCCGTCGTCGCAAGAACGGCAGAGGATGTCCTTGACCATGAGCTTGGGCTTCACCCTGCCCTGCCAGCACTCGGCGACCGCTTCGAACACGATGTCCACCACCGAGTCGCAATTGACGAGCTCCTCGATCTTGGGCACGCGGAACATGATCGCCGGGACGCTCGCCGCCCCATCCGTCGCGACGAAGCGCATGTGGTCACCGGTCTTGCCCACCACCGCCCGATCGCACATCGTCACGCCGCAGGCAGCCAACAGGGGCACCTTGTTGCCCTGGCCGAACGGCTCGAGCATGCCGATCTGGCGGATGGTGTCTATATCGAGCTCGGACAGGCGCACCGTGGCAGCGACCTCCCCGCGGTCCTCGAAGTCCTCATCGGGCAATTCGGAGAGAACCGCCCCGAGGCGCTCGCGCAGGGCGTCGAGATTCTCGGCCGCGCAGGTCACACCCACCGCGCCTGCATGGCCGCCAAAACGGATCAGCAGGTCCGAGCATTTCTCGACCGCCTCGAACAGGTTTACGTTGCCCACCGACCTGCCGGAGCCGCGGGCCACGCCGTCCTCTATGGAGAACAACAGGGCGGGCACGTGATACCGGTTGACCAGACGGCTCGCGACGATGCCCTTGACGCCCTCGTGCCAGCCCTCGCCGCCCACGACGATGGCGCGCCCGCCGTCGTACGTGCGCTGCACCAGCGCCTCGGCCTGCTCGGTGAGCTCGGCCTCGATGGCGCGGCGCTCCTGGTTGATCCGCTCGAGGGACGCTGCGAGGCGAGCCGCCTCATCCGCATCACGGGCGAGCAACAGGTCCAGCGCCAAAGTGGGGTCGGCCATGCGGCCGGCAGCGTTGAGGCGGGGAATGAGCGAGAACGAGAGCGCGTCCGCCGTGATGGTCGATAGGTCGGTGCGCGTGACGGCGGCGAGCGCCACGTAGCCCGGGCGCGTCGTGGTGCGCATGTGCGCGATACCGTCGGCGACGAGTGCGCGATTCTCGGGGGTGAGGGTCATCATGTCGCTCACCGTGCCCAACGCCGCGATCTCGGTGAACGATCGCCACAGCTTCGGCTTGCCCAGGCGCTCGCCCAGCACTTGCACGAGCTTGAGGGCGACTCCCGCCCCCGCGAGCTCCCGGCTCGGCCCCTCGGCATCGATCTTGGGGTCGGTGACCGGTATCTGCCGGGGGACCAGGTCCGCCGGCTCATGATGGTCCGTCACCACGATATCGATGCCGCGCTCGATGAGGTAGCCAACCTCGTCACGAGCGGCTATGCCGTTGTCGACCGTGATCACGAGTGAGGGGGAGCAGTCCTCCAGAACACGGTCGAGGGCCTGGCAGGTCAGACCGTACCCCTCGTCGAACCTATGGGGGATGAAGGGCCGCACATGGGCACCGAGCGCGCGGAGCGCCTCCGTGAGCAGGCAGGTCGATGTGATGCCGTCAACGTCGAAATCGCCGAACACGGCGATGGGCTCGCCAGACCGCACCGCGCGCTCGACCCGCGCGGCAACCTCCGCCATGCCGGGGATGATGAGGGGGTCGGCCCAATCGCGCTCGAGGGAAGGCGTGAGGAACAGCCTGCCCTCCTCGACCGACCCTATGCCATGCGCGACCATGATGCGCGCGACGAGCGGGGCCAGATGCAAGCCCGAGACCAGCTCGCCCTCGAGCGAAGGGTCGTTTTTTGCGAGGCACCAGCGGTGCGTCGTCTTAAGAGATGCCATGAGAACCCACCCCCGTCATGCCGTTGCGAGATGAGAGGATGGGGCCGGTCCCCGAAGGGGCGCGGCCGATGCGAGATGCGATCGACATGCTGATCAAATCCTTGATGATCGCCCACTGCGGCGGGCGTGCGTGTTGAACGAGATAAAGTATACACGCGCATGGGGACAAAGCGCTCGCATCCCGGCGGGCGGCCGTAACCGGCCCGTAACGTGCGAAGGGTATTCTGATGCCGAACGCGCCGCGGAAAGGAGGGCACATGGAGGCCTGGAAGCGCTTGGGAAGGTCGATCGGCAGCCATATGCCGGTGATCGTCGTGCTATGCGTCGCCGCCGGAGTCCTGTTCCCCCGGGCGCTCGCCCCGCTCGGCCCGGCCGTGCCGGCGCTCTTCGCCTTCATGACTTTTCAGGGGTCCCTCGACAACACGCTCCGCCAGGTCGTCGGCGTGCTCCGCGACCCGCTGCCGCTCATCGCGATCCTGTCCGTGACGCTCGTGGCCATGCCCGCCCTGGCTTTCCTGCTCGCCAACGCGCTCTTCGGCGGGAATGCGGACCTCGTCGCCGGCATCTTGCTGGCCTATTGCGTGCCCATCGGCATCGTGAGCTTCATGTGGGTGGGCATGTTCTCCGGAAACACCGCGCTCGGCCTCACCGCGATCCTCGCATCTACCGTTGTCTCGCCCTTCTCGATCCCCCTCACGCTCAAGCTTCTCATGGGGACGACCATCCATATCGACGCAGGGGGCATGATGCTCGACATGCTACTCATGATCGCGCTGCCCGCGCTGGCGGGCATGCTCGCCAACGATCTCACGCGAGGCTGGGCGCGTGAGGTGCTCTCACCCGCCGCCGCGCCGCTGTCCAAGATCTTCCTGATCGTCATCATCGCGTCGAACTCGACATCCATGAGCGAGTATGTCCTGCATATGAATTGGACGCGCCTGGGAGTCGCGTTGTTCGTTCTGCTGTTCACCGCGAGCGGGTTCGCCTGGGGCCTCCTGGCGGCGCGGCTCCTGCGCACCGACGAAGCCACCGCCATCACCCTGAGCTTCGATTGCGGTCTGCGCAACATCTCGTCCGGCGCGGTCATAGCCACGCAGTATTTCCCGGGCGAGACCGTGTTTCCCGTCATGTGCGGAACCTTGTTCCAGCAACTCCTCGCATCGCTGGCGGGGCGGGCGCTGAGCGCGGGGCGCGACGATGTCAGGCGCCGAGCTTGACGATCTTCGTGCCGTGGAGCTCCTCGACGCCGAGCGCATCGGCGACCTGCGCGGCGTTATCGGCCGTGATGCCACCGCCCGGCATGATGGCGATGCGACCGTCCGCATGGGCGATCAACGAGCGAAGGCGATCGTAATTGCCCTCGATGGGCGTGCCGGCCGCTCCGCCGTGCGTGAGGACATGGTCGACGCCCAACTCGACCAGCGTGTCGATGGCGGCAAGCTGGTCCCCCTCGTCGAGCGCGTCAAACGCCATGTGGAACGTGATGCCCAGCTCGCGACCGCGCATCTCCCCCACGCTGCGGGCGACCTTGATGAGACGCCCCGTTGCGTCGGCATCCAGCTCAAACCCCTTGCCCTTGGCCCGGCGCTTGAGGCATCCGATCACCACGCCGTCCACGCCGTTCGCCCCCGCATAGCGGATATCCGTCTCCATGGCCCTCATCTCGGCCTTGGTGTAGTCGAAATTGCCCTTGCGCGGGCGGATGATCACGCGAAGCTCGGCCCCCTCATGGGCGCGGACGATCGCGACCGCCTGCTCGATCACGCCGGCTGACGGCGTGGTCCCGCCCTGTGCGAGGTTGTCGCACAGCTCGACGCGCCCGGCGCCCGCTCGCAGGGCGGCGTCGATGTTGGTGAAGTTCTCGGCGCAGTACTCGAATAGCATGGGTCCCCCTCATTCAAAGCGATTTCCCACAGCATAGCAAAATGCGCGCCTCCCGCCGGATGGCATGGCGGGAGGCGCGCAAGGCGAAAGCCCGATCCGGGAGGACCCGGGTCGGACGTCAGCCACCGAGATAGGCGCGGCGGACGTCGTCGTTGTGGAGAAGGTCCTCACCGCTGCCGGACAGCGTGACCTTGCCCGTCTCCATCACGTACGCGCGGGAGGCGATGGCGAGCGCCATCTGCGCATTTTGCTCCACGAGCAAGATGGTGGTGCCCGCCTTGTGCAGGTCCTGCACGATCTGGAAGATCTGCTCGATGAGGATGGGGGCGAGACCCATGGAGGGCTCATCGAGCATGAGGAGCTTCGGCGAGCTCATGAGCGCACGGCCCATGGCGAGCATCTGCTGCTCGCCGCCGGAGAGCGTGCCCGCCACCTGGCGGCGACGCTCCTTCAGGCGCGGAAAATGCTCGTAGACGCGCTCGAGGCCGGGGGCAATCTCGGAGTTGGAGCGCGTGTAGGCGCCCATCTCGAGGTTCTCCTCGACAGTCATCTGGGCGAACACGCGCCTGCCCTCGGGAACGTGAGCCAGGCCTCGCGCGACCAGCTTGTCGGCAGGTGCGTGCATGATATCCTCGCCCATGAACTCGATCGTCCCCGTTTTGGAGCGAAGAAGGCCGGACAGGGTCTTGAGCGTAGTGGACTTCCCGGCGCCGTTCGCGCCAATCAACGCCACGACCTCGCCGTCGAGCACCTCGAACGAGACGTCCTTAATGGCGTGGATCGCGCCATAGTAGACGTTGATGTTCTCGACGTTCAGGATGCAGTCACCCATGCGTCTCACGCCTCCTTCTGCTTGCCGAGGTACGCCTCGATGACGGTCTCGTTGCTCTGAATCTCCTCGGCAGTGCCCTTGGCGATCACCTTTCCGAAGTTGAGCACGCAGATGCCCTCGCAGATGTTCATGACGAGATTCATGTCGTGCTCGATGAGCATGATGGCGATGTTGAACGTGTCGCGGATCTTGACGATGTTCTCCATGAGCTCGGCCGTCTCGGATGGGTTCATGCCCGCGGCGGGCTCGTCGAGCAGCAGCAGGCTGGGGTTGGTGGCGAGCGCGCGGACGATCTCGAGACGGCGTTGGGCACCATAGGGCAGGCTGCCGGCCTGATGGTTCGCCAGGTCCTGCATATCGAAGATGGACAGCAACTCGAGGGCCCGCTCATGGGCCTCAGCCTCACGCCGCCAATACGCCGGCGTGCGCAGGATGCCCGACACCGTGGGGTAGGCCTTGGTGTTGTGCAGGCCGACCTTCACGTTCTCCTCCACCGTCATGGTGTTGAACAGGCGGATGTTCTGGAACGTGCGGGCGATGCCCATGCGGTTGACCTGATCCACGGTCTTGCCGCTCGTGTCGTTGCCGTTGAGCAGGATCGTGCCGCGCGTGGGCGCGTAGACCTTGGTGAGCAGGTTGAAGACCGTGGTCTTGCCGGCGCCGTTGGGGCCGATCAGACCGGCGATCTCGGTCTTGCCGATGGTGAGGTTGAAGTCGTCCACGGCCTTGAGGCCGCCGAAGTCGATACCGAGGTGCAGCGCCTCGAGGACCGGAGCGGAGTTGACGTCGCGCTCGGGCACGATGGAGTGACTGGGGACCGGCACCATCTTGCCGCGCTCGAATTCGAACTTATGCATCGGCGGGCACCTCCTCCTTTGGCGCACGGCGCCACGGGATGACGCGGGCCGCGAGGTTCTTGAGCGTGTCGTTGTTCGTGGCGAGCATCACGAGGATGAGCACGACGGCGTACACGAGCATGCGGTAATCGGAGAACTGGCGCAGGGCCTCGGGCAAGATCGTGAGCAAGGTGGCGGCCACGATGGAGCCGCGCATGCTGCCCAACCCGCCAAGCACCACGAACACAAGGATGAGAATGGACATGTTGAAGTCGAACTTGGCGGCCGAGAGCTGGGAGAACCCGTTACCGAACAGGGCTCCGGCGGCACCGGCCAGGGCCGCGGAGACAACGAAGGCGACCATGCGGTACCTGGTGGTGGAGATGCCCACGCTCTCCGCGGCGATGCGGTTGTCGCGCACGGCGATGATCGCGCGGCCGGTGCGGCTGCGCACCAGGTTGAGCACAATCACCAGGGAGACCATGACGAGAAGGAAGCCGGCGACGAACGTGGAGATGCCCTCAACGCCCGTGGCGCCCTGGGCACCCTTGATGATGGCGATGCCGCCATCGGAGAGGGCCAAATCGCTCACGGTGCGATTGCCGGCGAGGTTGAACAGCACATGCAGGCCGCGATCATCAACTCCCACGATCAGGCAGGTGATGACCTCCTTGATGATCTCGCCGAACGCGAGGGTCACGATCGCGAGGTAATCGCCCGAGAGCCGCAGCACGGGAATGCCTATGAGGAACCCGGCGAACGCCGCCGCGGCCGCGCCCGCGATGATGGCGATGACCAGGCGCAGCCCGTCATCGGGTACGGCATCGGCGAGGCCCATCGCCGTCACGATACCCGTGTAGGCGCCCACGCTCATGAAGCCGGCATGTCCAAGTGAGAGGTCGCCCGCCACACCCACCACGAGGTTCAGCGAAATGGCCATCACGATGTAGGAGCAGATGGGCACCAGCTGGCCCGCGATCATGCGGGGGATCATGCGGTTCGCCTGGAGGAGCCACACGACGGCGAAGGCCGCGATGACAAGCAGATAGGTGAGGACATCGCGCCGCGTGCGCCTGTCTTGCAGACATTTCATCATCGCCATCACCTACACCTTCTCGGGAACGTACTTGCCGAACAGGCCGGCGGGCTTCACCAACAGCACCACGATCAACACCCCGAACACGATGGAGTTGGCGAGACTCGTTGAAATGTAGGCCTGCGCCATTGCCTCGACGATGCCGAGCAGGATTCCACCCACAAAAGCACCGGGAATCGAACCGATGCCGCCGAAGACTGCCGCGGTGAACGCCTTGATTCCGGGCATCGAGCCCGTGGTGGGCTGAAGCACCGGCGAGTAGGAGCACAACAGCACGCCGGCGATGGCGGCGAGCGCGGATCCGATCGCGAAGGTCATGGAGATGGTCCGGTTCACGTTGATGCCCATGAGCTGGGCGGCCGCCTTGTCCTCGGAACAGGCGCGCATCGCCTTGCCCATCTTGGTCTTGCCCGTGAACCACATGAGCCCCGCCATGATGACCAGGCAGGCGACGACCGTCACGATGCCAACCGCCGAGACGTTGTAGGCACGTAGGGCCTCGGGCACCTGGAAACTCACGATGGAGGTGAAATTCTTGGGCGTGGCGCCCCAGATGAGCTGCGCCGCGTTCTGGAGGAAATACGAGACGCCGATCGCGGTGATGAGAACGGCGAGCGGCCCGGCCTGCCGCAACGGCTTATAGGCGAGCCCCTCGATGAGGACGCCGAGGACGGTGCAGACGACGACGGAGGCGAGGACCGAGACCATGGGGGGCAGGCCGAGATAGGAGGTCGCCACGAACGAGATGTAGGCGCCGATCATGATGACATCGCCATGGGCGAAATTCAGCATCTTCGCGATGCCGTAGACCATGGTGTACCCGAGCGCGATGATCGCGTACACGCTGCCCATGGTGAGACCATTTGCCAGGTACTGCAAAAAGACCGCCATACGCACATCCCCCTTTCTTCACATGAAGGGCGCGAAGCCCACGGAGAAGGCAGGGACGGAGCACGCGCCCTGTCCCTGCTCGATACGAAGTGTGGTTGCGGGCGTAGGAAAGCCGACCTTACGCCAGGACGTACTTGCCGTCCTTGATGACGTACACGGCGGTCTCCTTCTCGACCTCGCCCTTGTCATTCCAGGTGAGCGTGCCGGTGAGACCCTCTACCGTGATCTTGGTCATGGCCTCGGGCAGCTTGTCCGCCACCTCGGCGGGGTCGGAATCCGCGCCCAGGCCGGCCTCGACCAGCGCAAGGGAAACGGCATGCACCGAATCGTAGGCATCGGCGGCGAACTGGTCGGGAGTCTCGCCGTAGGCTTCCTTGTATGCGGCCACGAAATCGGCGTTCTTGGGGTCGTCGGCGGAGAACGGAGTCATGAGGTACAGGCCCTCGGCGAGCGAGGCGTCAAAGCCCTCGACGCCCAGGATGCCGTCCATGCCGTCGCAGCCCATGACCTTCACGTCGTACCCCATGTCATGGGCGTTGGTGAGCATGACGGAGGCCGGGGTGTAATAGATGGGCGCGAAGATCAGCGTGGCGCCGGCGCTCTTGGCCTTGGTAAGCTGATTGGTAAAGCTCGTGGCGGAATCGTCCTTGAAGGTCTCCTGGTCGACGATATCAATCTTGAGCTTCTCGGCGGTCTCCATGAAGGCGTCGTGAACGCCGGCGGAATAGGTGTCGCCCGCGTTGTGGAAGGTTGCGACCTTTTCATCCGGGAAGTTCTCAGCAAGCCATTCGGCGGAGTGGACGCCAATGGCGGGATCGCTGTAGCAGGCGCGGAAGACAACGGTCTTGTCCGCCGTGACATCCGGCGCCGTAGCGGACGGCGTGAGCATGAACAGATGCGCGTTCTCGGCCTCCTGCGCGACGGCAAGGGAGCAGCCGGTGGTTGTGGGGCCCACGAGCGCCTGCATGCCCCAGTCGGCCAAGCTGTTGAAGGCGTTGACCGCCTTCTCGCCGTCGGCGACGTCGTCCTCGGACTTGAAGGTGAGGGGCAGGTCATCAGTAGAGAAATCCTTGCAGCCCAGCTCGGCACCACCGCAGACCGACGTGCCATAGGAGGCGGCGGGGCCGGTGAGCGGGCCCATGGAACCGATCTTGAATGCCGCGGCGCCCGAAGCGCCGCCCTCGGCCGCGTCGTTGGAGCAGCCGCTAATAATACTTGCTGCCCCCAGACCTGCTACGCCCGCGATAACGCTTCTGCGATTCATTACAGGATTGAATGACTTACCGTTGAGGCACGACATGCGGCTCTCCTTTCAAACGAGGCCGGCTGCAAGCACGGCGATGAACGTGGCCGCGTGTTTTCGCGGCCGTTTCAGATTACACGCTTTATCTTGCGAAAGTGCCCCAGACCCACGTCTTGAAATCGCAGCGTAACATTTCAAAAATACTTGACTTAGCTAAAGTGTATAGCTAATCACCCATACCCCGTCCGCGCGGGCGGGTAGAATGCTGCCTATGACGAGAAGCCACCCCTCGGACCCATTTCACCGAGGGCGAGAGGAGCACCCATGGAACAATCGACGCGCACCGTGCACATAGGACTCATCGGGCTTGGCACCGTGGGCGGCGGCGTCTTCCGCCTGATCGAGAGCCATGCCGATCGCTATAGGGCGGCACACGGGATCGACTTGAGCATCGCGCGCGCCTGCGGCCTCGACGCCGGGCGCGCCCGCGCGCTCGGGGTTTCGGACGAGCAGTTCACGAGCGATTGGCGCGAAGTCGTCTCCGACCCCGCCGTCGATATCGTTGTCGAGGTCATCGGCGGCGAGCATCCGGCGACCGAGATCTTCATGGAGTCCTTCGCCGCGGGCAAGCACGTCGTCACGGCCAACAAGGCCCTGCTCGGCCGCCACATGGACGAGCTTGCGGGCGCCGCCGCGAAGGCGGGCGTCCAGCTGCGCTGCGAGGCCTCATGCGGCGGCGGCATCCCCATCGTCGGCACACTCGAGCATAATCTCACGGGCAACACCGTCCTCGCGATCGCGGGCATCGTGAACGGCACCACCAACTACATCCTCTCCCGCATGACCGCCGAGGGCCTGGGCTACGAGGAGGTCCTCGCCGAGGCCCAGCGCCTGGGGTACGCCGAGGCCGACCCCACCGCGGATGTGGACGGGCTGGACGCCGCGAGCAAGCTCGCCATTCTCTCCTCCATCGGCTTCACCACCCGCATCACCACCGATGACGTGTACGCCCAGGGCATCCGCAACGTGTCGGCGGAGGACATCGAGGTGGCGCGCGAGCTGGGCTTCGCCATCAAACTGCTCGCAATCGGACGGCGCACCAGCGATGGCGTGGACGTCCGCGTGCACCCAGCCATGATTCCCGCCGACCATCCGCTCGCCGGCGTATCGGGTGCCATGAACGCCGTGTACGTGGTGGGCGACGCCGTGGGCGAGACCATGTTCTACGGCGCCGGCGCCGGCGCCTTCCCCACCGCCAGCGCGATCGTGGGCGACATCATGAACCTCGCGGAGACCATCTCCACAGGCGCGAGCCCGCTCCCCGAACCCGAGCCTTTCCGCCGCGAGCTCCCCATTCGAAGCGTGCAAGACCTCCGTACCCGCTATTACGTGCGCCTTCTCCCCGGTGATGGGGGCGATGCCGCGGTAGAGGCCGCCGAGGCGCTCTCCCGGTATGAGATCGAGCTCGCCCAGACCATACCCCGCGAGGACGGCTCGATCGTGCTCATCACCGATACGTGCCGCGAGAAGGACCTCGCCTCGGCGCTCATCGACCTCTTCTCCTCCTCCCCCGCGGTGGCCGGCATCTCCAACGCCATCCGCATCGAGGACATCGCCGCCTGGAGCGAAGGCGTCGAGGCGAACTGAGCCCCGTCCCGCACGCGGGGCCGGAGTCGGGCCGATTGCAGGCGCCGTCGCGGTAGGGACCTCAGATTTCCTGCGAAAACGAGCGGCGAGTTCTTGCCAGGCGCTCTTATTTCTGGGTAATCTAATTTAACGTGTCAGTTAAACGACTGCGAGGGCACGGGGCGCGCGCGTTCCGCGCCCTCTTTCTTGCAACCATCCCGTCTAGAACAGCAATCCCGTGGAAAGGAAGACATGTTCCTGCAACTCGTATTCATCATCATCGGCTTCGCCCTCCTCATCTGGGGCGCCGACCTCCTCGTCAGCGGCTCCAGCCAAATCGCCGCGCGCTTCGGCCTGCCCGATCGCGTAATTGGCCTCACCGTCGTCGCCGTGGGAACCGCCATGCCCGAGCTCGTCGTCTCGGTCGTCTCCGCCGTCGAGGGCCACGCCGACATGGCGTTCGGCAACGTGGTCGGCAGCTGCATCGCCAACCTGCTGCTCATCCTCGGCATGAGCGCCGTCATCACCCGCCTCCCGCTCGCCCGCCACACGCAGCGCTTCGAGATCCCCGTGAGCGTGGCCTCCGTGCTGCTGCTCATGCTGCTGTCCAACACCGGCGGCGAGCTCACCGCCATCGAGGGCATCATCCTGCTCGTCGTGTTTTTCGCCTTCATGGGCTACACGGTCTTCCTGGGCCTGCGCGAGGGCGAGAGCGGCCATGACGAACTCGATCCCGAGACCCAGCTCGAGCCGCATGAGCTCGACGAGGGGGATTCCGAGGAGGATGAGCCGCGCGGCATGCACGTCTCGATTGCCCTCGTGCTGTTCGGCATCGCGCTGCTCAAGTTCGGCGCCGACCATGTGGTGAACAACTCCGTAGAGATCGCGACCGCGCTCGGCATCAGCGAGCGCATCATCGGCCTCACCGTCATCGCACTCGGCACCTGCTTGCCCGAGCTCGTGACCAGCGTGGTGGCCGCGTTCAAGGGAAACACCGACATCGCGGTCGGAAACGTCGTGGGCTCCAACATCACCAACGTGCTGCTCGTGATGGGCGTTCCGGCCCTGTTCTCGCCCATCGGCTACGCTACGGGGTATAACCTCGACTTCGCACTGCTGGCGATCTTCTCCGTCATGCTCGTGGGGTTCGCCTTCGTGGGCACCAAGCACACCATGACGCGCAGGGAGGGCGTGTTCTTCGTCTTCCTCTACGTGGTGTACATCGTCGCGTCCGCGGTCCTGTAAACACGACCGAGACGCAAAGCCTTTTGTCCGTCACATCCCGGGTAAAAGACCCGCGCCGACAAGCGCTGCCCGCAAGCGCGGCGCGCAAGATGCATCGGCGATACCGATCTGGCCCGGTGCGCGGCATCACAGCCGTGCACCGGGTTTTTCATGCCGTCATCTCGCCGGGTCAGACCGCTTGACGTGATTCGAGCTCTTCTACGGCCACGTTCCCCGGGCCGGGCCTTGGCGCACACCCCTTCCGGCATCGCCGGCCCTAGGTTTTCAGCGCGTTCGGCAGCCGTCTACTCGGCCCCCGCCCTTGGCTGCAGAGGCATCAGGATCTTGACGGTGACAGGGAGAGCCATGAAAAAGGGCGGGGCCCAACGTGTGAACCCCGCCCTTGAAAGAGCGTCTATGCTCAGCAGCTCGCAGGTGATGCACCTGCGGAAGAACTACTTGAGGGTGACGGCAGCGCCGGCGGCCTCGAGCTTCTCCTTGGCGGCCTCGGCGTCCTCCTTCTTGGCACCCTCGATGACGGCCTTAGGAGCGTTCTCGACGACCTCCTTGGCCTCCTTCAGGCCGAGGGAGGTGAGCTCACGGACGACCTTGATGACCTGGATCTTGTTGTCGCCGAAGCCCTCGAGCACGACGTCAAACTCGGTCTTCTCCTCGGCCTCCTCAGCGGCGGCGACAGGGCCGGCCACGACGGCGGCAGGAGCGGCGGCGGAAACGCCGAAGGTGTCCTCGATAGCCTTGACGAGCTCGGAAGCCTCGAGCAGGGTCATTTCCTTCAGAGCCTCGATGATCTCATCGGTGGTAAGCTTAGCCATTTCTAAGTCCTTTCGGTTTCCCAGCATCTTGCAGGGAGATCAAAACTAAAGTACAGCGCGTTGTGCGCCAGGGTTGCGACCGTCAAGCGGCCGCGGGAAGGCCGCCGACTAGGCTGCCTTCTGCTCGGAGATCTGCTGAACGGTGCGGGCGAGACCAGAGGAAACGCCGTTGACGCAGACAGCGATGTCGCGAGCGAAGCCGCTGATGAGACCGGCGATCTGACCCAGGAGCTGATCCTTGCTGGGGAGCTCGGCGATGGCGTCGACCTCGGCAGCGGTGACAGCCTGACCGTCAGAGATACCGCCCTTGACCTCGAGAACGCCCTTGGACTTCTTGGCGAACTCCTTGAGCACCTTGGCGGCGCTGACGGGCTCCTCCTCGAAGAAGACGTAAGCGAGCGGGCCGGCCAGGATCTCGTCGAGGTTGGGCTGCTCCTTGTTCTCCAGGGCGATACGGACGAGGTTGTTCTTGTAAACCTTCATCTGAGCGCCGCACTCGCGGAGCTGCTTGCGGAGCTCCTGAGCCTGAAGAACGGTGAGGCCGTTGTAGCTCACGACGAAAACGCCAGCGTTGGACTCGAGCTTGGACTCGATCTCGGCAACTGCATCGATCTTGTACTGCTTTGGCATGTGGTACACCTCCTTCTTGTTCTTTTCCGGGCACGACCGCCTTAAGAGTGGCGGGGGTGTGTCTCGAAAAAGAAACCCCCGCGCTGCGGGAGCGACGGGGGTGAGAAGACATATCTACTCAACCACCTCGGCTGGCGGGTCTCCCCTTTACTCCGTTGCGCTCGCTTGCGCGGGCACGCAGGAACCGGCTGTCTCTGGCAGCGAATCGTGCGTTTGCGGTTAGTAAGTATCGCAAGGTGACGGCGCCGCGTCAAGCTCAGGCTCCCATCCGGCCATGGCCCGCACAGCATGCACACATCGTGCGCCCCTGGCCATCGCGCCGGGGAAGCGGTCGAGCCGTGCCCTGCGCTCCAAACCGGACTGGCAAAAACGCCGTTATGCCAGGCCGAGGGCGAGGCCGGCCATGCGAACGGCGAAGGCGACCACCCATGCGACAACGCACTGCAGCACAAACACCGCCGCCGCCCATCGCGGACCGAGCTCGTTTTTCACCGCGCCGATCGCCGCCACGCAAGGCGGATAGAGCAGCGTGAACACCAAGAAAACATAGGCGGTCAGCGGCGTGAACAGCCCCGTGAGCGCCGAGGCGGACTCGGTGCCCAACAGAACCGCCAACGTAGAGATGACGCTCTCCTTCGCCAGCAAACCGGTCACCAGCGCGGTTGACGCGCGCCAATCGCCAAACCCCAGCGGGGCGAGCACGGGCGCGATGATCCCACCAAGACCCGCAAGCAGGCTTTGAGATTGATCTGCGACCACGTTGAGCTGGCCGTCAAACGTCTGCAAGAACCACACGACGATGCTCGCGGCGAAGATGATGGTGAACGCGCGCTGGATGAAGTCCTTCGCCTTGTCCCATGCGAGCATGGCCGTCGTCTTGATTGACGGCAGGCGGTAGTTGGGCAGCTCCATGATGAACGGCACCGGCTCCCCCGTAAAAACCGTGCGCCTGAGCACGAGCGCCACGACGGCCGCCACCGCCACGCCGAGCAGGTAGAGCGAGACCATGGCGAGCACGCTGCCCCGCGCAAAGAAGGCAGCGGTGAGCAGGCCGTACACCGGCAGCTTTGCCGAGCAGCTCATGAAGGGGGTGAGCATGACGGTCATCTTGCGATCGTGCTCGGAGGGTAGGGTGCGCGTGGCCATGATCGCCGGCACGCTGCAACCAAAGCCCACGAGCATGGGCACGAAGCTGCGCCCCGACAACCCGAATCGTCGAAGCACCTTGTCCATCACGAAGGCGACGCGGGCCATGTACCCCGAATCCTCGAGCATCGAGAGCAGCAGGAACAGCACCACGATGAGCGGCAGGAACGACAGCATGCTGCCCACGCCGGCGAAGATGCCGTCGATCACGAGCGACTGGACCACGGGGTTGACCCCAGCGCCCACCAGGGCGCCGGCGACGAAATCGGTGAGCCAGGCGACCCCTTCCTCCATCAACCCTTGCAGCCACGCGCCGACAGATCCAAACGAAACCCAGAACACGAGCGCCATGATGAGCAGGAACGCGGGGAATGCCGTGAAACGGCCCGTGAGCACACGGTCGATCGCCACGGAGCGCTTGTGCTCGCGGCTTTCGCGCGGCTTGACCACGCACGCGCGGCACACCTCGCCAATGAACGCGAAGCGCATGTCGGCGAGGGCGGACAGGCGGTCCTTGCCGGACTCGTCCTCCATTTGGGAGATGATGCGCTCGAGGGCGTCGAGCTCGTTCGCGTCGAGGCCCAGGGCGTCGCGCACCATCGCATCCCCCTCGACGAGCTTGGTCGCGGCGAAGCGCGGCGGGATGCCCGCACGGCGGGCGTGGTCCTCGATCAGATGGGTCACCGCGTGGATGCAACGGTGCAGGGCACCGGCGTCGTCGCCATCGGGGAGGCAGAAATCGACGCGGCCGGGCAGCTCCTCGTGGCGGGCGACATGCAACACGTGCTCGACCAGCTCGGACGTCCCCTCGTTTCGCGCTGCGGAGATGGGGACGACCGGTATGCCCAGCATGCGCTCGAGCAGGTTGACGTCGATGGCGCCGCCGTTGGCGGTCACCTCGTCCATCATGTTGAGGGCGAGAACCATGGGGCGGTCGAGCTCCATGAGCTGCAAGGTGAGGTAGAGGTTGCGCTCGATGTTGGTCGCGTCCACGATGTCGATGATCGCGTCGGGGTGCTCCTCCAAGATGAAGCGTCTGCTCACGACCTCCTCGCTGGTATACGGGGACAGAGAGTAGATGCCCGGGAGATCGGTGATGGTGACCTTGGGGTGACCCTTGATCTGGCCGTCCTTTCGGTCGACCGTCACGCCGGGGAAATTCCCCACATGCTGGTTTGATCCGGTCAGCTGATTGAACAGGGTGGTCTTGCCGCAATTTTGGTTTCCGGCGAGCGCGAGCTCCAGCGGCTCCCCCTCGGATCGGCAGGCCCTGCCCAGGCGCGGTCGGCGAGCGCACTCGCCGAGGGCCGGATGATCGAGCACGGGGCCGCTCGGGTTTTCGCGGGCCGCGTTATGGGCGTCGTGTATCCCCACCAGGCCGATGCGCGCCGCGTCCGCGCGGCGCAAGGTGAGCTCATACCCACGCAGACGGAACTCGAGCGGGTCGCCCATGGGGGCATGCTTCATCATGGTCACTTCCGTGCCAGGGGTGAGACCCATGTCGAGGATATGCTGGCGCAGGGCCGCGTCATCGGAATCGACGGAGGCGACGATCGCATCTTTGCCGATCTCGAGCGCATCGAGACGCATGGGCCACGCGCACGACGCTCCGCCTTGCGGCCCCCGCCCGGATTCATCCTGCAAAAATGCCCTCTCCTGCTCCATCAAGTCCCCTTACCGGCACCGACGCATCCGCTTGGGCAGGGCGCTGGCGCATTGTTAACCGCGGCTACTTATCTAGACGATGATACCGCCTGCACCCGGGCCCGTGTCACCCGCGCCCAGAATTCCGCAAACCGGGGGGGGGCGCACCGGAAACGCCGGGATGGGGCCTAGATGGGCAGCCCCTCTCCACCCAGATGCGCCGCGGGATCGGCAACCTCCACAAGCCTGAACCCGTCGCCATCGAATTCGTATATCAAGATGCAGCAGTTCGGGAGCGGACTCGGGAGCCTCAGGTCGGACCGGCCCTCCCAGACATGGGCGAACGCCTTGCAGGCCGCCCCATGACTCACCACGAGCACATTTCCCGTCCGAGGCTCATCCTCGCCGAGGGGCTCGACCGCACACGCCTCCACGGGCGCATCGCCTCGACCCGGCACCGGTCGCGGACAAGCGGCGGGCGCCTCGCCCCTCCCCCGCCAAGCCGCGACCCCGGCATCGAACTCGCCGCGCATGATGGAGCCCATGGTCGACGACAGGCGCGACTCGAGCTCCGCCTGCGGCTCCCCGCCGAACGCCACGGGGTGGTCGCCCATGGGCCTGGGCAGGGCCAGCACATCGGTCCCCTCGAGGTCACCGAACGACCGTTCGCTCAAGCCCGCGAGCCGCATGTACGGCCCCGCCCAGAGCAGCTCGGCCGTGGCGCAGGCGCGCTCCGCCGGCGATGAGAACGCGGTATCGAAGCGCACGCCGCGGTCTCCCAGCCATTGAGCCGCCGCCCGTGCCTGGTCGCGACCCAATTCCGTGAGGGGCGAGTCGCACCGCCCCTGAATGAGCAGGCGCGTGTTGAACACCGTCTGCCCATGGCGGACGAGATAGAGCGTGGAATACACGGGGATTCTCCTCCCTTGCCGGATGCCGGTTCCGTCAAGTCATTATAGGCCGCGTTCCGCCTGAGCTCGCCTGCCCGCCCAACCAACCCAAAGCGCGGTACAGTACGTGGGTGAGAACACGTCGCCACGGCAGAGGGGAGCCATACATGGAATGCCGCGATCCGCGGGATTACGGGGCGGGCGAGCGCGTCACGGTCCCGCTCACCCTTCTCTCGGCCGGCGACGAAGACCTCAGTGCCGCTTTCGACCACGTGATGGAAGACCTTGCCGACGCCCTCGGCGTCTATGAGCGCATGGCGGCGCCGCGAGCCGGCTCGCACCGCGGGCGAGAAGAAACGCGACGGGCGCGCTCCTTCTCGCTCTTCAAGATCGAAGTTGAAGCCGGCATCGGCGTCGAGCACGCCGCGCGCGAGGCGATGGGGCCCTGCTCCCTGTCCGGCCTGCCCCTCTACGCCTGCGCCATAGCCGCGGGCAGCTCCGCCCAACCTGCCGTCGACGCGCTCGTCGAGCTTGAAACCTCCTGCCGGAAACTCAAGCTCCCCTGGGGCGGAGGCGTCGCGCTATGCGGAGGCGCCCTCATCGCCCCCTGCGCCGAGGGGCCGCGCATGGGCCGCATGCGGCGCGCGCGTTCGGAGGCCGTCGACCTGCTCATCGCCGCGATCCGCTCCGGCTGCCCCGTGAGCGACCTCATGGGGGGACCCGCCTCGGGCATCCTCGTCGCGCGCTGCCCCGTCCCCGCGCCCCTCTACCCGCTTGTCGTGCGGCTCCACGGCAACGGTGGCACGCGCCCCCGGGCTTAAGCGCGATTGAACACCCGTTCCGATCTGAACGATATCGTATTGACAACGAATTTAGATTATTGTCTAATATTCTAAGTCATTTCGTCGACGACAAACGCGCAAGAGAAAGGAGTCCCGATGGGAGGAGAGGCGTTCAAGGCGCTCGCCGACCCGACGCGAAGGCGCATCCTCGAGTTGCTCCGCGGCGGCGACCTCACCGCAGGCCAGATCGCCGAGCATTTCGATATGACCAAACCGTCGCTCAGCCATCACCTCAACACGCTGAAGGCGGCCGAGCTGGTCGATGCCGAGCGCCATGGGCAATCGATCGTATACAGCCTCAACACCTCAGTGCTGCAGGACCTCATGAGCTGGTTCTACTCGTTCACCGATAGGAGCGATTCCGATGACCGATAACAAGCAGGCATGTCGCCTTGAGAACGCGACCGCCGCGCCCGACAAGACGGATGCGCGCCGCGAGGGCGGGCGCGTCAACCCCATGAGCCGGCGAGCCCTCATCGCACTCGCCGTGCTCTGCATCGCGAGTTTCTTGGGTCACCTCGCGCTGCTCCCGTACATGCCGGAGATGATACCCACCCATTGGGATGCCGCGGGCAACGTGAACGGCTGGACGGGGCGCACGGCTATCATCGCGCTCGACGCGCTGCCGCTGCTTCTGCTCCTGCTGATGCACCTCCTGCCCTCAATGGATCCCCGCGGGCAGGCATATGCGCGCATGGGGTCGTTCTACACCGGCTTCGTCACGCTCTTCACCGTGTTCATGATCGCCATAACGTGGACGTCCGAGCTCACGGTCTTTGGATTCCTGCCTGAATCGGGCAGTCCGGTCGGCACCGTGACGACCATCGTAATCGGAATCGGCCTCATCCTGCTCGGCAACTACATGCCCAAGGTGAAGCGTAACTACACCTTTGGGTGCAAGACCCCGTGGGCGCTCGACGACGACGTGAACTGGCGACTCACGCATCGCTTCTGCGGCGTCGCCTTCGTCCTGAGCGGGATTGCCGTCATCATCGCCGGGACCGTGTCGCTTCAACACGAAGAGATCGCGTTCTGGGTGCTCATGACCGCGATCCTGGGCTCGAGTCTCGCCACGTATGGATACAGCTACCTTGTGTACAGAAACGGCAACACGCCACTGCGTGCACGATGAGAAAGCGCCCTCGCAAGCCGACGCGAGGGCGCTTTCTCGTTATATCGCCGCAGGGACGGGTGCATCCTCGCGCATGACGTAGCGCGCGATCAGGGACAGCAGGACGAGCTCGTCCACATGCTCCTCGTCGCGCACATCCAGGTCATAGGTATCGCCGCGCTCGGCAGGGACCTGCTTGGCCTCGAGCAAGACGGCGCCCGACTCCGACCTGATCTCGAAGCGACTGGTCCACGCGCGTCGGGTCACGATCTTCCAGCCCGCACCCGACACCGTGAGATAACTCTCCGTAGTGCTCGCGGGCGTGCGGAACTTGCGCTTGAGATCGAATGCGCGGCCGTCGGCCATCACGACGTGATGCGCACGGCTCTCGCTGTCGAGCCTCACCGTCGTGATGACCGCGAGCTCCTTGTGTTCCGCGTCCTTATACCGTGTCAGACGAGGCGAAGACAGGGGATCGGTGTCCGCATGATAGACGACCTCACCCGACCTATCGAGCACCTCGACCTCGCTGTGAACGCTCATCAGCTTGGACTTGATACGCAGCTTCATGGTGTACCCCTCCCATTGCGGCGCGATGCATCTATACCCGTAGAATCTTGTACCCACTAACGTCTTAGTCGTGGAGCCTCGTGAGGACACACGCCTGCCCGCCGGACGGCGACGCCCGTTTCAATTGAAATTGCCTATGGATCTCTTCCGCTCGAGCACCGTCAAACAGAAGATTTCCATAGGCAACTAGCTCGTGATCACGGGCAATCTGACCGCACGGCCCCGACGCAGGGGACGGCGCCGCTAGCTCAGCAGCATGCGGTCGTTGGCGAGAGCGCCACCGCTGACCTCCTCGAACTTCTGCAGAAGATCGGGCACGGTGAGCGAGCGCTTCTCCTCGCCCGCGACATCGTAGATCACGCGGCCCTCGTGCATCATGATCAGGCGATTGCCCAAGCGGATGGCGTCATTCATGTTGTGGGTCACCATGAGCGTGGTGAGCTGGCGCTCGGCCACGATCTGCTCGGTGAGCTCGAGCACCTTTGAGGCCGTCTTGGGGTCGAGCGCCGCGGTGTGCTCGTCGAGCAGCAGCACGCGAGGATTGGTGAGCGTGGCCATGAGCAGGGTGAGTGCCTGCCGCTGACCGCCGGACAGCAGGCCCACCTTCGCCTGCATGCGCGTCTCCAGGCCCAGGTCGAGTTTCTTGAGCAGCTCGGCGTATTCCTCGCGCTCGGCCTTGGTGATGCCCCAACACAGGCCGCGGCGCTGGCCGCGGCGCTTGGCCAGGGCGAGGTTCTCCTCGATCTGCATGTCGGCAGCGGTCCCGCGCATGGGGTCTTGGAAGACGCGACCCAGGTACTTGGCGCGCTTGGGCTCCGAAAGGCGGGAGATGTCCTCGCCGTCGAGCTCGACCGTGCCGGAATCGAGCGGATATACACCCGCGATCATGTTGAGCAACGTGGACTTTCCGGCTCCGTTGCCGCCGATGACGGTCACGAAATCGCCGTCGGCGAGCGTGAGGTCCACGCCGGTAAGGGCGCGCTTCTCGGTGACGGTGCCGCGGTTGAACGTCTTCTTGACGTGGGACAGCTTAAGCATCTGCCTCACCGCCCTTCGTGTAACTCGTGCGCAGCTTGAACTTCTCCCAGACCACGGGGATGCACAGGGCGAGCGCCACGATCACGGCGGACAGGAGCTTCATGTCGTTGGCATCCATGCCCAGCTGCAGCACGATGGCGCGAATGAGGAAGTACACCACGGAGCCCGCGACGGCGGAGACGAGACGGCTCTTGAAACCGGTCAGCTTGCCTGGGGTGAGGCGGCCGAGCACCTCGCCGATCACGATGGCGGCGAGGCCGATCACGATGGCTCCCGTGCCCATGCCGATGTCCGCGTACTTCTGGCTCTGGCAGATCAGGCCGCCGGAGAGGCCCACCAGCGCGTTGGAGAGCATAAGGGCGATCATCTTGGTCTTCGCGGTGGAGACGCCCAGCGCGCGGATCATATCCTCATTGTTGCCGGTGGCGCGCAGCGCGCTGCCGATCTCGGTGCCGAAGAACCAATACAGGGCGGCGATGATGAGCACCGCCGCGATGAGCCCCACGAAGATGGAGGCCGCATTGGTGGACAGCCCGGTCATCTCGGTCATGCGCGAGAAGATGGTGTCGCTCTGCAGCAGAGGCGTGTTGGACTTGCCCATAATGCGCAGGTTGACGGACCACAAGGCGATCTGCGTGAGAATGCCCGCCAGGATCGCGGGGATCTCGAACACCGTGTGCAGAAAGCCGGTGACCGCGCCGGCGACCATGCCGGCGACCATCGCCGCGATGATGGCGATGACGGGGTCCACACCCGCCACCACGAGCACGGCGCACACGCTGCCACCGAGCGCGAAGCTGCCGTCGACGGTGAGGTCGGCGATATCGAGAAGCTTGTAGGTGATGTACACACCGAGGACCATGATGCCCCACAGGATGCCCTGGGAGACGGCGCCGAGAAGCGCTCCAGTCATGTTGTCTCTCCTTACTATCGTGTCAAATAGGTACCGCGCGGAAAGGCCGCGTGCGCGTTACGCCGTCACGTCCGTGGCGCCGTCCGCCTCAAGCGGGGCCATGTCGATGCCGAGCGCCTCGGCGGTCTTGCCGTTGTAAACCAGATCGCACTCGGCCGCGCCCATGGACTCGATGGGCATTCCGGCAGGCTCTGCCCCCTCGGCGAGGATGCGCACGGCCATCTCGCCGGCACGACGGCCGAGCTCCTCGTAATTGATGGAGAGACTCGCCAGGCCTCCAGCCTCGACGTGCGCGACCTCGCCGCACACCGTCGGGACCCCCGCCTCGTTGGCGATGGTGGCGATGGTGGCCATGGCGGAGGCGATGGTGTTATCCGTGGGGGTGTAGATCGCGTCGACCTTGCCGACCATGGACTCGGCGACCTGCTGGACCTCGTTGGAACTGGAGACGGTAAACTCAACGCCCTCCATGCCGAGTTTCTTGAGCTCGGCCGCCGCCAGATCGATCTGCAGCTTGGAATTGGACTCCGCCGTGCAGTAGAGCAAACCGACCTTCTTGGCATCCGGGGCCAGGCGGTCGAGCAGTGCGATCTGGTCGGCGACGGGATTCATATCCGACGTGCCGGTGACGTTGCCGCCGGGCGCATCGTTATCCTTGACCAGACCGGAGGCCGCGAAGTCGGTGATGGCGGTGCCGATCACGGGGATATCCGCGGTGGCGCCCGCCACGGCCTGGGCCGCGGGCGTGCCGATGGCCAAGATGAGGTCGCAGCCCTCGTTCACGAGCTTGCTCGCGATGGTCTGGCATGCCGACTGGTCGTTCTGGGCGTTCTGCTGGCTGATGGCGGCCCCGATTCCCGCCCCCTCGACGGCGGCGACGAAGCCCTTGTTCGCCGCATCGAGCGCAGGGTGCTCGGTGAGCTGTAGGACGCCGATCTTGAAGGCGGCGTCGCCGTTGCCAGCGGAGCCCGCGTCTGAATCGCCGGCGCAACCGGCAAGGCCCAATCCGCCGATGACGGCGAGGGCGGCGGAACCTGCAAGCCCCTTGCAGAAGAAGCGGCGGGAGCAGATGGAGTTGTTCATGGAGTTTCTCCTAACGTGCGCGCAAGGCGCATGGGATGGCATACGGAGCTGAGGGCGATGCGCTCGAGAGAGCGCGACCGCATGCCCGTCGACCGCGTTAGACGATCTGGGCGTCCTCGAGCATCGAGATGTCGATTCCGAGAGCATCGGCCGTCGCCTGGTTGACGATGAGCTTGCACTCCTTGCTCGACAGGTACTCGATGGGCATATCGGCGGGATCGGCGTCCTCGGCGAGGATCTTCACGGCCATCTCGCCCGCCTTATAGCCCAAGTCGTAATAGCTCACGCTATACGACGCCAGCCCTCCATCCTCGACCATAGTGTCGCATCCCACGATCACGGGCAGCTTGTTCTCGGTGGCGACCATGGATACGGTCGCCATGCCCGCGGCGATGGTGTTGTCGGTAGGGGCGTAGATCGCATCGACCTTGCCCGCCATGGATTCAACCATCTGCTGAATCTCATTGGAAGAAGAAACGGCGTAGCGCTCATGCTCGATGCCCGAGTCGTCGAGGACCTCCTCGGCCAGCGCGACCTGCACGCCGGAATTGGACTCGGCGGAGCAGAACAGGATGCCGACGCGCTTTGCCTCTGGAAGAAGCTGGCGCAGCAGGCCGATCTGGTCCGCGACGGGCGTGAGGTCCGAGGTGCCGGTGACGTTGCCGCCGGGCTCCTCGTTGGACGCCACGAGACCGCTCTCGGCATAATCGGTGATGGCAGAGCCCACGACCGGGATGTCGGACGTGACGCCCGCGACCGCCTGGGCCGCCGGGGTCGCGATGGCGAAGATCAGGTCGTCGCCGTCGTTCACGAGCTTGCTCGCGATTGTCTGGCAGGCCGACTGATCGTTCTGCGCGTTCTGCTGGTCGATCGTGTAGGAGATGCCAGACTCATCGAGTGCCGCGACGAAGCCCTTGTTGGTCAGGTCGAGCGCGCCGTGCTCGGTGAGCTGCAGCACGCCGATCTTGTAACCAGTGCCCTTGGAACCCGCGTTTCCGTTTGAAGCGGCCTTTTGGTCGTCACCGCATCCGGAGAGAGCGCCAGCCATAAAAAAGCCCGCTCCGAGGGTGATAAGGTTCCTGCGCGAGATGCTCAGCATGGCGATCAACTCCGTTTCGCTGTTCCAGGCCCCGCCTTGATCGGCGCGGGCGATATGTTTCGAGGCGCTTTATTGCATGAAAGCGCGCAAGGCATATAGTACCGCCCGCTCGGCACGGGCGCTAAAACGTTAATCCCGTGTTAACACGCAATCGCGCGCGCATGAAAAACGGGGACGGCCCGTCTTTCGATCCGGCCGTCCCCGTCAACGCCATGAGGCGAGCGCGCGAGATGTTAGAACTCGCAGCTACCCACGGTGCGCGGGTGCGGGAGGACGTCGCGGATGTTGCCCACGCCCGTGAGGTACATGACCAGGCGCTCGAAGCCCAGGCCAAAACCGGCGTGCTTGCACGTGCCGTAGCGGCGCAGGTCCAGATAATACTTGTACTGCTCGGCATCCATGCCCAGCTCGGCGATGCGACGCTCGAGCACATCGAGGCGCTCCTCGCGCTGGGAGCCGCCGATGATCTCGCCGATACCCGGCACCAGGCAGTCCGCGGCGGCGACGGTCTTGCCGTCGTCATTCAGGCGCATGTAAAAGGCCTTGATCTCGGCCGGGTAATCGGTCACGAAGGTCGGGCACTTGAAGTGCTCCTCGGTGAGGAAGCGCTCGTGCTCGGTCTGCAGGTCGATGCCCCAGCTCACGGGATAGTCGAACTCGTGACCGGTGGCGGCGGCGCGCTCGAGGATCTCGACGGCCTCAGTGTAGGTCACGCGGGCGAAGTCGGAGTTGGCCACATGCGTGAGGCGCTCGATGAGGCCCTTGTCCACGAACTTGTTGAGCATATTGAGCTCGTCGGGACAACGGTCCATGACATCGCGGATGACCGCCTTGAGCATGTCCTCGGCGAGGTCCATGTCGTCGGCGAGGTCGGCGAAGGCGATCTCGGGCTCGATCATCCAGAACTCCGCGGCATGGCGCGTGGTGTTGGAGTTCTCGGCGCGGAACGTGGGGCCGAAGGTGTACACATCGCCGAAGGCCATGGCGAAGTTCTCGGCGTTGAGCTGGCCGGAAACGGTGAGCGAGGCGGGAGCGCCGAAGAAGTCCTTGGAGTAATCCACGTTGCCGTGCTCGTCCAGCGGCGGGTTGGCCGGGTCGATGGTGGTGACGTGGAACATCTCGCCCGCGCCCTCGCAGTCGCTCGCGGTCACGATCGGGGTGTTCACGTAGACGAAGCCGCGGTCCTGAAAGAAGCGGTGGATGGCGGCGGCGGCCACGGAGCGCACGCGGAACACGGCGCGGAACAGGTTGGTGCGCGGACGGAGGTGCTGTTGGGTGCGCAGGAACTCGACGGTGGCACGCTTCTTCTGCAGCGGGTAATCCGGGGCGGAGACGCCCTCGACCGCGACGCGCGTGGCGGCGAGCTCGAAGGGCTGCGGGGCATCCGGGGTGAGCTTGAGCTCGCCGGTGCACACGAGCGCGGCGGAGACGTTCTGATGGGCGATCTCATCGTAATTCTCGAGCGCCTCGCGGTTCATGACGACCTGCAGGTCCTTGAAGCAGCTGCCGTCGTTCAAGGTGACGAAGCCGAAGTTCTTCATGTCGCGGACGGACTTGACCCAGCCGGCGACGGTCACGGTAGCGCCGCCGAGGGCATCGGCATCGGCGTAGAGCTGTGCGATCTTGGTGCGATCCATGCCATTCCTTTCCTGCGCGACGCGCCGACGGGCGCTCGCTGTGCGCTTTTCTCACAGTCGTTCATTCTATCAGGTATGCGCGACGCAACGGCTTGGCGCAAATCGGGCGATTCTGTGACCACTTTCTCGACCCCCTCGCGCAGACCATGTGTTTTCCCAATAAAGCGCCTGTTGGCAGTCGCCCGAAGCGCCGTCTGCCCGGACAATGTAGACCTGGTTACGAAAACACCCGATTTGCGACACGGAGAGTCCCTATGAGCCGGAATTATTGGGGCGATGAGCTCCCCAGCACCGTAGACCTACCCTCAAAAGCGCCCGAAGCGCGCCCGGGCTACGGCAGGATCGACTTCGAGAAGCTGCCGAACACGCGCGACCTCGGCGGCATGATCGGCGCCGACGGACGGCCCGTCAAGCACGGGGCCCTCTTGCGCTCCGGCACCCTGGGTTTTGCCTCCGATGCCGACGTCGCGCGGCTGCGCGACGAGTATCGCGTGCGGCTGGTGACCGATTTCCGCAATCTCACCGAGCTCTCCGAGCTCCCCGACCCCATGGACCGACTCGCCCCCGCGCGTTTTCTGCACGCGTCCATCTTTGAAGACCATGTCCTGGGCGTCACGCAGGAGACGGGCGAGGTCGACTACAGCCTTGACGCCATCGCGCAGGGCGACCCCGTCGAATTCATGAAGTCCCTCTACCCGAAGATGCTTCTCAACCCCGTGGGCATCAATGGCTACCGCTCCTTTGTACGCGCGGTGCTCGATGTCGAGGACGGCGCGGCGCTCTGGCACTGCTATGTGGGTCGCGACCGCTGCGGCATGGGTTCGGCGCTCATCGAGACCATGCTCGGCGTGAGCCGCGACGACATGCTTGACGACTACCTCGCCACCAACCTGTACGCCCCCATCGAGCTCACCCTGGATTCGCCCGCCTCCATCTGCTATTTCGAAGCGATGGAACGCGCCCTCGAGCCGTCGGGTGGCTTCATGGGCTACATCACCGGCACGCTCGGCATCGCCGAGGACGAGATCGCCGCGTTCCGCGCCCGCCACCTCGAGTCGTAGGCCTCCCCCGCAATTGGGGCCCGTGCGATTGGGGCCGGGTGCGGACCGCGTATCCATGCGCGATCCACACCCGGCCCCTTTTACACATGCGCCCAGCCCCTTTTCCTCATTCGATCACGCGTCCCCGGAGCCCGTCACGATATCGAGCAGGCGGCAGGCCCGGTCCGCGAGCTCGTCGATATCCTCGCGCATGTTGCCCGTCCACCTTTCCTGGCTTGCGACCGTTTCCCCGCCGTTCGCCATCAGCGCATCGAGATTCGAGGACAGCGACGCCATGGGGGTCTTAAGCTCATGCGAGGCCTTGATAAGGAACTCGCGCTGACGCGCCTGAGACTCCTCCACGGGAACGAGCGCGCGGTCGATGATCTTGCGGCACGCGACGACGAGCAGGACGCAGCCGATCGCGGCCGCCGAGGCCAGGAACACCGCCATTCGCTTCAGGTAGATAAAAGTCGACGTCACATCGACGAACGAGTACAAGCGAGCCGCGAGGTACCCGTCCTTCTCGTAGCCCTCGAGCCGGCCATCCGCATACAGCGTGACCCCGCTCTCCCCCGTCGCGTCATCTCTGTAAAGGGGGTTCGTGACCGCGATGGATGTCGCGCATTTCCATGTGATGCCCGACACCTCGATGTACTGGGGCCCAGGCCTGTTGCCCGCTTCGGCGCGAAGGGCGCGCGCCTCGCCCACAACTTGCTCGAGCGTGGACTCGCACCAGTTCATCCCCCACCGGGGATGGCCATCACCCGATTGGACGTTAAGCGGGCGCACCAGGAACGACATCGACCCATCTTCGAAGACCGCCAACGAGAACGGGCTCTCGATGGGCGCCGAGATCGAGTAGTAGGTATCCGGCGCGAGCGCCGTGGGCTTCCAATCTCCCGCTCCCTCCTGCTCAAGCGCCACGGCCTCGTGAAGCGCGTCGCGAACGCTCGGCTGCGCCGCATCGTGCGAGGCAAGCAATTCGACGCGATTCAGGGCGTCCTGCTCGACGCTGCACAACGCCCCGTTGCTGCCGTTGCGAGCCGACAGGACGCTCGCCACCCAAGCTGAGCTCAGGGCGAGAACCAAAATGGTGCAGGTGAGCAGCGATGACCAGATCCATAAGCGCCTCCGGAGGCGGGTAAGGCCCTCATCGCCATGGGGCCGAGCGCCCTTCCCGTTCTTTTCAACCCGATCGCCCATAACCGCTCCTCCCATCAGCAGATCGATTGTCCCCTTGCGTGCCGCCGCGCATCGATCCGATCGGTCAGGGTTCCGCATGAGACGCCTCGACCAGCCGGTACCCCACGCCGCGTACCGTCTCGATGCGCACGCGCGGCGCCGCGCTGTCCAGCTTCTCCCTCAATGCGTGAACCAAGACCTCCAGCCGGTTGTCCGCGGCCGCGGCGTTCGGCCCCCACAAACGGGCGATGATCGCCGACTTTGCGAGAGGCGCACCCGGATGACCCATGAGGGCCTCGAGCAGCTGCGCCTCCCTCCGAGTCAACCCGATCGACGCGGAGCCCGGGCCGCCCGTCAAGGTGCGGGACGCCTCATCGAGCGAGAGGCCGAAGGCCTCATGGACCCCCGCTGAACGATACGCCGCCGGACGGCGCGTCACGGCGCGTATGCGGGCGAGCAGCTCGCTGGCATGGAACGGCTTGGGCAGGTAGTCATCGGCACCCGCATCGAGCCCGGCCACACGGTCCCCGACCCCCTGACGCGCGGTGAGCAGTATCACGGGGACAGCTGAGCCCGTCGCGCGAAGATCTCGCAGGACGACCATGCCGCTCATGTCGGGCAGCATGATGTCGAGAAGCACGACGTCGTATGCGCCCGACGCCGCCATGTCGAGCCCGTCGGCACCCATGTGCGCCACGTCGACGCCATAGCCGCCCTTGCGCAAGATCTCGGCAACCGCCTCCGCCAAGCGGGGCGCATCCTCTATGAGCAGCACGCGCATGCGACCCCTCCCTCCCGTTGCCACCCGATGACCGGCGGTGGCTTGGACTGCGAATCGTCATCCGTCTCTGTCTCGTCTTTCCCCTGAGGATACCCGACCAAGCTTATATCTAGCTGAGCGCCGGGCGAACGGCGTCCCGACGCCGATTTAGGTGGGATGCGCGTGCAAATGAAATCCGGCGCAGGCTGCGCATCCGCATCGCATCGCACGGCATGGAGGGTTTGTGGGCGTCTTTGACTACGACGTTACGTCATGGTTTTTACTATCGGGCAGCGGCGGGATGTACCGCCCTGTCTGAGAGGAACCCCATGTTCAGAGGCGCTGTTCTACGTTACCTCATCTCCGATGCGCTCTCGATGCTCGGCAACTCCATCGCCGGCGTCGTGCTACCGCTCGTCCTGCTCGCCCGCACCGGCGACGTCCTCGCCGCCGGATCGCTCGCCCTCATCTGCGCCGTCCCCCAGTTCGTGTGCGGCATCCTGGGCGGCGCGCTGCTCGACCGAGCCAACCGCAAGGTCGTCTGCGTGATCTCCGACCTCATCTCCGCGCTGAGCGTGGCCCTGCTACCCGTCGTCGACGATATCTGGGGCCTCTCGTTCGCATGGTTCATAGCGCTCGGCCTCCTCGGCGCCGTGGGCGACGTCCCCGGCATGACGGCGCGCGACGCGCTGCTCCCCGAGGTCTGCGAGCGCGAGGGCGTCGACCTCCAGCGCTTCGTTGGCGCCAGCCAGTCCATGGGCTCCCTCATCACCATCGCCGGCCCCGCCGCCGCGGCCCTGCTCATAGGCATCATGCCCGACGTCGACGCCCTGTGGGTCACCGCCGCCTGCTCCTGCGCGGCAGCGGCCGTGAGCCTCACCCTGCCCAAGGGCGTCGGCTCCATCAAGCGCGAACCCGCCATGACGGACGCCGTGGCATCGAGCCCCACCATCGCAGCGGCGGACACGCCCACGGCCCTCAACGCGACCGTTGACAGCCCTCAGCCCGCCTCCTCCAAGGTCACCGGCCTCGCCAGCATGCTCAAGGCCGGGCGCGCCATCCTCTTCGACGGCCTCTCCGCGCTCTTCGGCAACAGCCGACTGCTGCGCGCCACCACCCTGCTCTCCTTTGGCATCACCATGATCATGGCGAGCTGGCAGGGCATCATCTTGCCCGCCTACTTCACCGAGATGGGCACCCCCGAACTCACCGGCCTGTTCGTCTCGGCCATGGGGCTGGGCATGCTCGTCGGCTCGCTCGGCTACACCGCTATCTCGCACGTGCTCTCCCGTCGAGCCTGGCTCACCGTCTCGCTCCTGGGCATGACCTGCGGCGCCGTGGTCATGGGCACGCTGCCGAGCACCGGCGTCATGCTCGCCAGCGCCACCGCCGTGGGCTTTTTCGCCGGCCCCGCCTCCGCGCTCCTGGGCTTCTTCGCCTTCGACCTGGTGGACGAGAACCGGCGCGGATCGGCCATGGGGACCCTGAACGCGCTCTACCTCATCGTGGCCCCACTCGGAACGTTCCTGGGATCCACGCTCATCGCCGTCCTGCGCATCGACACGACCTGCCTCGTCCTGGGCGGCATGTGGGTCGTCGTCGCGGCGGCGGCATTGCTCTCGCCCGCCCTTCGCGACCTTGGTGACCGCAATCGCGCTTCCGGGGTACAAATGGAGCAGGACGCCGACGCCGCATAGGGCGCTTGGGCTGAATTCGAGATTGGAACGGCATGAAGAGCAGCGAGCTGGCACACTTGGCGGGCGTGAGCGTGCGGACCCTCCGCCATTACCACGCCATCGGGCTGCTACCCGAGCCACCGCGTCGAGAAAACGGCTATCGAGCGTACGACGCCACGCACCTGCTGCGCCTCCTGCGCATCCGCCAGCTGGCCTCACTCGGTTTTTCCCTCGACCAGATCGGCCCCATGCTCAACGACCTCGATGCGGAGCGCGCGGAGGGCGAAGAGCTGGGTGCCGAATCCGCGAAGCTCCTCGACGATCTCGATCGCCAGCTCCAACGGCAAATCACCCAGCTCGAGCAACAGCGTGAACTGCTCCGCGGTATCCGCGACAGCCGTGCGGTCCCCGATTACCCCGCGCGCGCATCCAGCGCCCTCGAGGCCATCAGCGCGTTCGAGCGCCAGACGCACGGCTACGGCTTCCTGCTCAGCGCCCTCACCGGTGACGACAAGATCGCCATGGGCGTCGCCGCGCACCTGTATTCCGACGACGAGCTCGCCGAGATCGAGCGCATCTTCCGCGCGATTCCCGAGCGCGGGCTCACGCAGGAGTACCTCGACGTCAGCCGCCTCATGGACTCCCTTCCCGAAGGGGCCACGAGCGCGGAGCGCGAGGCAGCGGTCGCCGCCGGCCTCGACTTCCTGGAGAAGATCGATGACTGCTTCGATCCGCGCAACTGGCTGCGCCCCGATAAGGACTACGAGCTCATGCTCGAGAGCATGGCCTCCGCGCGATATAACACCGCCCAGGTGAAGGCGTCCGATGAGCTGTTCCTGCGGTTCACCAAGCGCCTGTCGGAGCGTGCTCCATCGTGAAGGCGCCCCGCTATCGGTCCAACTCAAGCGGGCCCTCGTGATAGCGGACCCCACGTACGGCCTCCCCCACCGTCCCTGCGCGGGGCCTGTCGGGCTGATTACTGGCCCAGCCCGACAGGCCCCGCGCAGGGACGCGCACAGCGAATGCGAGTCGTGCCATCCCGTGGGCGCCGCGTGCCTTCCGGACGCCGATGTGCAAATATGTATGCGTCAGTCGACGTGTGTATACGAGAGGAGCGCCCATGGAGGCCCTATTCTCTTTTTTCAAGGTTCCCTTTGTGCAGAGCGTCCTGTGGGCGACCGCCCTCGTCGCCGCCACCGCCTTCGTCTCCCGCCTTGTGAGCCAGGCGCTCAGGCACTTCCTCAACCGCGATAGCAACCCGCTCCCCAGTTCGAGCATCATCATCAACATCGGGCGTGGCGTCGTCTGGGCCACGGGCATCAGCCTCATCCTCGATGCGTGCTTCGGCATCAACGCGAACGCCATCGTCGCCGCCCTTGGCGTCGGCGGCATCGCCGTCTCGCTCGGCTTCCAGGACACGCTCGCCAACCTCATAGGCGGCCTGCAGGTGACGTTCATGGGCATCGTTAAACCGGGTGACAACATCGAAGTCGGCGCCGAGAGGGGTGTTGTGCAGGATGTCACATGGCGCCATACCACCATCCGCGACGCCATGGGGCAGACGGTAATCATTCCCAATTCGATCATCTCCAAGACCGCGCTCGTCCACTTGCTGCCCGCAAGCAGGGTCGCGGTCCCATTCGCCGTTCCGCGGCTGTCCGAGGACGGCCATGCGCGCGCTGACGACATGGACGGACTTGCCGACCAGCTGACCGCCTTGGCGCGTACAGCCGCCTCCGGCGTGTCCCCCATCGTCGACGGTCCGCGCGTCCTCTTCTCAGAGATCTCCGAACTCGGCATCAAGGGAAAGATCATCCTCCAGGTCGAAGACGCCACCAAGACCTCGGCCGCCGCCGATGCGGTCGTTCGCGCCATTGCGGCCCTGGTCTAAGCAACGTAGCGCTCGGCGGCCCTCGACCTCGCGGCGGCATCGTAGATGGTTCGTCGGCCCATAAAGAAGCCTCCCTTTTCTCATGTCCAAGAAAAGGGAGGCAGCTCACAATTCAGCGGGGGGCCTTCATTTCACCCGAGAGATCGATCCCTCATGCCGTTAAGCACGCCATGCGAGCTCGCTACTTCCATTCACGCTCAGCCGCATCGACCATGCGTTCGATGAAATGACGGCGATACAGGTTGTCGGCCTTCAGCTGATGCCAGCCCGCCTCGTTCAGCAGCTCCCCATCCAAGCGCACGCCGTAACGCCCCTGCACGTCATCACGCGTGAACACGTAATAGCCCTCATCCATCGGCTCATCCTTATCCGTCACGGTCATCTGGATTTCGTTGACAAGCGGCATCGTGCAGAAGAGCGTCGTAACATCATATGCCAGGGCAGCATCGACCGAATCCCCATCGTAGCTCTCGGGAACATCGCGATACGCCAAGCTCAGCACGTCAACACCTTTAGAGACATCGATGTCGCCCGCAAACTCCGAGAGCGGCAGCGACCGTATCAGCGATTCGACCTTGGACGCGTCAGAGAGGTCCGTCTCCGCAAAGGAAAGGATATCGCCCACGCCGGACTTTACGACAGACCGCAGGAGCTCGTCGGCGGGTTCCCCATCCATCGTGACCGATCCATCCGAGGAAACCACGATTGAGGCATCTTGAGCGCTCTGCGACGCCGCCCCCGGCGCAGCAGGCGCGCTCGATCCCGAAGGCTCCACCGACGAAACCTCCACATGGTCCTCATGCGTATCTTCTATTCCTTCGACAAAACCGAAAAGGAACTTTGCGGCGAGACTCAAGATAACGATCATGCAGAAGCCGGCAATAACATACATGGCGGTGCGCTTTAGATTCTTTTTCTCGGGCGCATTCGTTGCCGTCCCCTCGCAGGGAGGCTCACACGCGCTCGGATCGGCGTCCGCGACGTCGACCTCACCAGACACTGGCTCAGGACCACACGGAGCAGAATCGTCATGCAGGGCGACCTGATCGGTCGAATCGCTCGGGGCGGCCGTACCAGAATGCCCATGCGCCTCAGCCGAAAGGGACGGGTCATCAGATGCGAAGGACTCGTCCTCCTCGACGATAACATCATCGATGCTCGTCATGCTCTGCTTGGTGAGTGCGAGCGCTTCCTCAGGCGAGGCACCACCCTCTATAAGATCCTCATAGCGAGCCACGAGGTTGCCGTAGATCTCCTCTTTGAGCTCAATCGTGCTGGAAGTCAGCACCTTGCCCTCAAACAGGTGCTCGACATACATGCGCAACTCGTTCATTGCGCGCCTCCTTCTTGATCCAAGAGCCTGTCGATGATCAAGCGCACGCGCCCCCAGCGATCGATTGACTCTGTCAGCTCCTGATTGCCCTCGTTCGTGATCCGATAGTACTTACGGCGAGCACCCTGGGTCTCATCCCCCCAATAGCTCTCCACGAATCCTTGTTTTTCCAGTCGCTTGAGACTCGTGTACAGAGAGGGCTCCTTCATCTCATAGTCGCCCTCGCTCGTCTGGGCAATGCCCTTTAAGATCTCGTAGCCGTAGCTATCGCCATGGGACAGTGAGCATAGGATGATTGCATCTATATTGCCCCTGATCAGGTCGCTCACGGCGTCTCTTGCCGCCACATCGACACCTCCTTACCAATCGGTTATCTTTGCCTGCATTTTATATCAGAGTACTTTGTCTGTCGATGTACTATGTCATAGATTTCAGAACGGTAAGAAAAACCCGGTCCGATGAGACGGACCGGGTTTCCGAGTCAATGGGTTAAGCGAGATATCGCTTAGGCCTCCATGAAGTTGCGCTGGACGGCGGAGTCGACCTTGACGCCGGGGCCCATGGTGGAGGAGACGGAGATGCTCTTTACGTACTTGCCCTTGGCGGAAGCCGGCTTGACGCGGAGGATCTCGGTGTAGAGGGCGGCGTAGTTCTCGACGAGCTTCTGGTCATCGAAGGAGACGCGACCCAGCGGGACGTGGCAGATGCCGTAGCGGTCGGCGCGGTACTCCACACGACCGGCCTTCAGCTCGCCAACCATCTTGGCGACGTCCATGGTCACAGTGCCGAGCTTGGGGTTGGGCATAAGACCACGGGGGCCGAGGATCTTACCGATGCGACCGACCTTGGCCATCATCATCGGGGTGGCGATAGCGGCGTCAAAGTTAATCTCGCCCTTCTGGATCTGGGCGATGAGCTCATCAGAACCGATGACGTCGGCGCCGGCCTCGGCAGCCTGCTCAGCCTGGGCACCCTCGGCGAACACGGCGACGCGAACGGTCTTGCCGGTGCCGTGGGGCAGGGAGATGGAGCCGCGGATGTTCTGATCGGCCTTGCGGGTGTCGATACCAAGGCGGAAGTGCGCCTCGACGGTCTCGTCGAAGTTGGCGGAAGCCATCTCCTTGACGAGCTTGACAGCCTCGAGCGGGCTGTAGACGGAAGCGCGGTCGACCTTGGTAGCGGCCTCGCGGAACTTCTTGCCGTGCTTAGTAGCCATACGTATTACCTCCTGTGGTGCATACGGGGTCGCGCCCCTCCCACATCAGTCACGCACCCGATTGGCGCGCGAGTTACCGTAAAGAGACCGAGTTCAGTTACTCGGCGATGGTCACGCCCATGGAGCGGGCGGTACCGGCGACGATCTTCTTGGCGGCGTCAATGTCATTGGCATTGAGGTCCGGCATCTTGATCTCGGCGATCTTGGTGAGCTGCTCGTCGGTGAGCTGACCGACCTTGTCGCGCTGAGGAACAGCGGAGCCGCCCTTGAGCTTGAGCTCCTTCTTGATGAGGTGAGCCGCCGGCGGAGTCTTGCACACGAAGTCGAAGGTACGATCCTCGAAGACGGTGATGACGACCGGGATGATGTCACCCATCTTGTCCTGCGTGGCGGCGTTGAACGCCTGGCAGAACTGCATGATGTTGACCTGGGCGGCACCGAGGGCAGGACCCACCGGAGGAGCCGGGTTGGCCTGGCCGGCCGGAATCTGAAGCTTGATGACGGTGGCGATCTTCTTCTCTGCCATGTCACACCTTCCTTTAACGTGAAGCGTCTGAATCAAATATCGTCAGCGCACGTTCGCTAGAAGCACGGACACCGATGAGCGGTCGGGACCGAAGCGCTCAAGCGCGGACAAACAACGGAAATGCTACGCGATGACCGTGATCTGGTCAAAGCTGAGCTCGACGGGCGTCTCGCGACCGAAAATCATGAGAGTGACCTTGACCTTTGCGGCCTCAGGCATGACCTCGGAGACCTTGCCGTCGAAATCGGAGAGCGGGCCGGAAATGACGCGGACGGAAGTGCCGACCTCGATATCGACGACAGCACGCTTGGGAGCGGCACCGTCCTTGTCAGACTTGCGCATCATCTTGTTGTACTCATCGCGAGAAAGCGGGGCGGGCTTGCCGCTGCCGCCAAGAAAACCGGTAACGCCGGGAGTGTTGCGAACACACGTCCAGGCATCATCGTCCATCTCCATGCGGACCAAGACGTAACCCGGGAAAATCTTGACGTCCTTCTCGTCGCGCTTACCGCCCTCCTTGAGCTCGGTGACGCGCTCCATGGGAATCTGGATGTCGAAGATACGATCCTGCATGCCCATGGTCTCGATGCGATGCTCGAGGTCGGACTTGACGCGATTCTCGTACCCAGAGTAAGTGTGGATGACGTACCAGCGCTTGGACATCTCTTACCCCCTCAGGCTAGCGAAGAGCACAAGACCCTCGCCGATGACGATATCAAGAAGAGCGATCGCGACGCCGACGACAACCAGCGAAGCGCAGACGGCGACGGTGTAGTTGATAAGCTCGCTCTTGGTGGGCCACACGACGCGCTTCATCTCGGAGCGAACAGAGGCCATGTAAGCCTTGGCACGGGCGATGAGGCCGGGCTTCTTCTCGGCCTTCTTCGCCTTCTCGGGCGACTTGGTGCTCTTCTTGTTTGCCATGATGGCTTACCTCCGCGCAGTGCGCCTATACATTAGAAAACGTAAGCCTCCGAAGAGGCTTACGGATTAAAGACTGGCACGCCAGGAAGGACTCGAACCCTCAACAGACGGTTTTGGAGACCGTTGCTCTACCAATTGAACTACTGGCGTGTATGCTAAAGAGACTAGCGGGTCTCCTTGTGCAGCGTGTGCTTCTTGCACCAGGGGCAATACTTCTTGATCTCCATGCGATCAGGCATGTTTGCCTTGTTCTTGGTGGTCGTGTAATTACGACGCTTGCACTCGGTGCAAGCCAGGGTAACCATAGTGCGCATGTATCTAAACCTCCATGTACTGCCCTGTGTGCGGGCACGGTCGCTAACAATACCATCAGGTTGGTATCGCTGTCAATGCCAACGGTATTACCGCATCTATTCTGCAAACGAGATTCACAACTCGTTCGCATTCGATACGAACGCGCCCATACGCAGCGCAGATACGGGAATACCGATACCATGCGGCATGGCTTTGCCAACATGGCACGAAAAGGACCCGGCACCAATTGCGGCGCCGGGTCCTACAAGCACGCCTAGATCAGCGGGTAACTGAAGTTACTCGATGATGGTGGAGACGATACCGGAACCCACGGTGTGGCCACCCTCGCGGATAGCGAAGCGCAGGCCCTCCTCCATGGCGATCGGGTGGATGAGCTCGCCGGTGATGGTGATGTGGTCACCAGGCATGGCCATCTCGGTGCCCTCGGGCAGCTTCACGGTACCGGTCACGTCGGTGGTACGGAAGTAGAACTGAGGACGGTAACCATCGAAGAACGGGGTGTGACGGCCACCCTCGTCCTTGGTCAGGACGTAGATCTCACCGGTGAACTTGGTGTGAGGGGTGACGGAGCCGGGCTTGCAGAGAACCTGGCCGCGCTCGATCTCCTCGCGCTTGATGCCGCGGAGCAGCAGACCGACGTTGTCGCCAGCCTCGCAGAAGTCCATGGACTTACGGAACATCTCGATGCCGGTGCAGACCGTGGACTTGGTCTCCTTGATGCCGACGATCTCGACGTTGTCGTTGAGCTTGAGCTCGCCGCGCTCGACACGACCGGTGGCGACGGTACCACGACCGGAAATGGTCATGACGTCCTCGACGGCCATGAGGAAGGGCTTCTCGTTGTCACGCTCAGGCGTGGGGATGTACTCGTCGATGGCGGCCATGAGCTCGCGGACGGAGTTCATCCACTTCTCCTCGCCGTTGAGGGCGCCGAGAGCGGAACCGCGGATGATCGGCAGGTCGTCACCCGGGAACTCGTACTCGGAGAGGAGGTCGCGGGTCTCCATCTCGACGAGGTCGATGAGCTCGTCGTCGTCGACCATGTCGCACTTGTTCAGGAAGACAACGATGTAGGGCACGCCGACCTGACGGGCGAGCAGGATGTGCTCGCGGGTCTGGGCCATCGGGCCGTCGGTGGCGGCGATAACCAGGATAGCGCCGTCCATCTGAGCAGCACCGGAGATCATGTTCTTGACGTAGTCGGCGTGGCCGGGGCAGTCAACGTGAGCGTAGTGGCGGCTGGCAGTCTCGTACTCGACGTGGGAGACGGAGATCGTGATGCCGCGCTCGCGCTCCTCGGGAGCCTTGTCGATGTTCTCGAAGGCGGTGAAGTCGGCCTTGCAGCCCTCGGTCTCAGACAGAGTCTTGGTGATGGCGGCGGTCAGGGTCGTCTTACCGTGGTCAACGTGACCGATGGTGCCGATGTTAACATGCGGCTTAGTGCGCTCGAACTTTTCCTTGGCCATGAAGCCCTCCTTCTGGAAAAGGTGCTCCTCTTTTGGAGCATGTCCCTACTTAACTTAAGCGGCCTCCTCGTTTCCTCGGAAGCCGCCCTAGTTACCTGGTAGCGGTGACTGGATTCGAACCAGTGACAACACGGGTATGAACCGTGCGCTCTGACCAACTGAGCTACACCGCCAGAGATGGAGCCTGCAACCAGACTTGAACTGGTGACCTCTTCGTTACCAACGAAGTGCTCTACCGACTGAGCTATACAGGCCTGACTGGTGGGGATGATAGGACTCGAACCTATGAACCCAGAGGGAGCGGATTTACAGTCCGCCGCAGTTGCCGCTGTGCCACATCCCCAGTCTGTCAAACTCGCTCACGCTTCCTCGCTGTTCGCGGTGTCCCGTGCTCGAGCGAATGGAATAATAAAACGTGCCAACTAACCGTGTCAACAAAAGCTTTCATATACACGTGCCCGGGCGTATCGCATTGCAGGTAAAAGGCCTTATTGGACATATGTACGACCTGTGATAAAGAAGCTGGCCCTCATTCTGGCCCCCATCTAGCTTCGATCGCCGAGGGCATGCTCCATCGTGATGCAGCACACTGGCCCTACCGTGGCGGCATTTCGGCCGATACAAAAACAGGCCAAGCATCTTTCGAGCTTGGCCTGCGGCACTTCTATGGAGCCAGCGACAGGAATCGAACCCGCAACCAACGGATTACAAATCCGTTGCTCTACCGTTGAGCCACGCTGGCACTTCGGGCGCTCGCGCGCGCAAAGCCTGTTTAGGATAGCCGAGGTCTAACGACCGCGCAAGGATTTGAGCTTTGCGAGCGACTCAGGGCTCAGGCGGCTGCCCAACGTGAGCTTGATGTCGACGTTCTCCTCGCGGGCCCGCTCGAAATCGCGGTTCATGTCCTCAATCTCCTCAACGAGCATACGGGCCGAGATGCGCGTGACGCCATGGCCCATGACGGTCGCCTGGATCATCGCGTCGCTCGTCACCACGGAGCACGCCCTTCCCTCTTCCCGCGCACGGGTGCAGAGGTCCTGGATGACCGTGTCCGCCGTCACGCCCGTGGGGGAGAACTCTATGCGCACGCCGCCCTGCGGGAGGTTGGGACGGTCCGGGGACACGTTGCCCGCGGCGTCGAACACGACGACCGCCTCATACTGACGGCCGGCGAACGCGGCCACGTCTCCGATGAGCGCCGTTCGGGCGCGTTCGTAAACGTCACTCGAATAGGGGTGATCGCCCCGGTCGAACATCAGGCGCTCGTACTTCGGCGTGGCGTGGATGACGTTGTAGCCGTCCACGACCAAAAGCTCCTTTTTCCCGGACCGCGCACCGCGCGGCGGGATGGGCGATGTCGACGGCGCGAGCCCGGCGAACGCGTTGCCCACGCCATACGTGCTCGCATCGACGATCGACTTGGCAGAGCCCTCGCCAAAACGCTTTGCCTTTGATTTTTGACGATTCTTCTTGGTCACGACCCTCTTCTCCCTATCCCCGGTGGGGACATATCCGACTACCATGCGGGCAAACCGCGTTCGCGGCCTATCCGAGCGCTGCGCGGTTACGACGCATCCACTCGAAGCACAGCGCCGTTGCCGCCTGGGCCACATTAAGGCTCTCGGTGGCCCCGCGCTGCGGCAACTTTGTGGTGAAATCGCAGGTATCGAGAACCAAACGGGAGATGCCGTCGCCCTCAGACCCCATGACGAGCGCCACACGGCCCTCGAACGGGGCATCCCAGCACACGTCATCGGCGTGCTCCGTGGCCCCGCCCACCCAAAAACCGGCGGACTTGAGGTCCTCAAGCGCCCGGGCGATGTTGGGCACCTGAGCGATGGGCAGGTGCATGACGGCGCCCGCGGACGTCTTGTACGTCGCGACGGCGACCTCGGCGGAGCGCTTGTTGGGGATCACCACGCCCGCGGCGCCCACAACTTCGGCCGAACGCACGATGGCGCCGAAATTGCCGGCGTCGGTGACATGGTCGAGAACCACCACGAGGGCGGGTGCGTCGGCCGGGGCGGCGGCGATGATGTCAGAGAGGTCGGCATAGGGGAACTTGCCCACCTCGAGCACGATACCCTGATGCGCGCCATGGCTCGAGATGGCGTCGAGCTGTGCTCGCGGCACGCTCTTGACGCTCACGCCGGCGTCGCCGAGACCGGCGAGCAGGTCGCGGATCGCCTGCTCGCTCTCCACGCCCTGGGCGATAAGGGCGCGCTTGATGGGAAACCCGGTGCGCAGCGCCTCGAACGCGGCGCGTCGCCCCTCTATGTAGTTGCCCTCGGCGGCGTGGACGTCACGCCGCTGTGGCGCCGTGGCCTGCTGAGTCCGAGGCGATTGGGACGAGCGCTGCTGGGCGGCAGGCCCGGCCCCGCGACCCTGCGCGCCCCTCGCGCGGCCGTCGGACCCGCGCTTCGGCTTGCCCTGATATTCGCCGCCCTTTTGCGGGCGCTTCTTCTGTGCCATCTCGGCCCCTTTCAATGCGGTTCACTCGCTGACATTGTCACATCCCGTCGTGCAAAATGCACTCGTCCCCAATTTACACACGCGCCGCACCCGAACAACCGGATGCGGCGCGGCGCTTCGCGTTGACGCTCGCCTCGATACGGGGACCCCCTACATCGAGGCGCGGGCTAGGCCCGCTTGATGCGGGAACCGGCGGACGTGTCCTCGATGGCGAGGCCCAGGTCCTTCAGGCGATCGCGGATGGCATCGGCAGCGCCCCAATCCTTTGCGGCACGGGCCTCCGCGCGCGCCGCGAGGATGGCCTCGGCGGCGGCGTCCACGTCTTCCCCCTCAAAGCCCACGAGATCCGCGGCGATGGCGGCGAGCTCGGCGGGCAGCGGCTCCTCGATCACGGGAAGCTTGACGCCCAGCTGCGCGAGCGCACCGCTGATCACGGCGGCGCAGACGCGCGCGGCGTCCTCGTCCACGGCACCGGCGGCCTGCTCGAGATACTTGTTGGCCTCGGTCACGAGCTGGAAGTAGGCGGCCACGGCGCCGGCGGTGTTGAAGTCGTCATCCATGCAGGCCTCGTAGTCGGCGGCGGCCTTTTCCATGGCGGCGGTCAGCGCATCGGCGAGCTCGGCGTTCGGCTCCCCCTCCGCGTGGTCGGCCGCCCACTTGAGGTTGCGGCAGGTGCCGGCGATGCGCGCGAGCGAGTTCTCGGCGCCCTCGAGGCGCTCCCAGGAGAAGTCGAGCGGGCTGCGGTAGTGGGTCTGCAGCATGAGCAGGCGCAAGGCCGCAGCGGAGTGCTTCTCGAGCACCTCGGCCAGGGTGAAGAAGTTGCCCAGGCTCTTGCTCATCTTCTCACCGTCCACGAGCAGCATGCCCGTGTGCATCCAGGTGTTGGAGAAGCCCTCGTGCCAGGCGCAGGTTGCCTGGGCGCACTCGTTCTCGTGATGCGGGAAGGCCAAGTCGGAGCCGCCGCCGTGAATGTCGATGGGAGTGCCCAAGTAGCGGTGGACCATCGCGGCGCACTCGGTGTGCCAGCCGGGGCGCCCCTCGCCCCAGGGGCTCTTCCAGGAGGGCTCACCGGGCTTGGCGGCCTTCCACAGGGCGAAGTCGAGAGGATCGCGCTTGTCCTCGTTCTCCTCGATGCGCGCGCCGACCATGAGGTCGTCGATGTTGCGACCGGAGACCTCGCCGTAATTGGGGTCGCTGCGCACGGAGAAGTACACGTCGCCGTTGTCGGCCGCATAGGCGTGGCCGCCCTCGATCAGCGTCTTGATCATGCCGATCATGGCACCGATCTCCTTGGTGGCGCGAGGGCGCACGTCCGGGTCGAGCACGTTGGCGGCGCGCATGACGCCGATGAACTTGTCCGAGAACTCGGTTGCGACCTCCTCGGCGGAGCGACCCTGCTCATTGGCGCGGTTGATGATCTTGTCATCCACGTCGGTGAGGTTCTGGGCGAAGGTGACCTCGTAGCCGCTCGCGATGAGCCAACGGCGGATCACGTCGAAACTGATGAAGGTGCGGGCGTTGCCGATGTGGATGTTGTCGTACACGGTGGGGCCGCACACGTACATGCGGACCTTGCCCTCCTCGATGGGACGGAAGTCCTCTTTTTGGTGGGTGGCGCTGTTGTAGATCTTCATGGGTATCTCCTTTGGGGCGCCGCGGGGCATATCATCCGTGCTCAGACAGTCCTGGCTCGCACGAAGCGCCCGCGGGGCGCTTCGGCTCGTGCGGAACTGCGCTCGGACGATATGCCCCGCGGCGCGCGCATCGTTGTCTTCCTTGAATAGTCTATATGAGCGGGGCACCTTGCAGAAGCGGGGACTTTCGCCTCGTCCGGCAAGGAGATCCACTCGAACGTCAAAGGGCGAGCCGCCAAATCGCCGAATGGCGACTCCCTTAGCTACATCGCTCGAGGAGGCAGACGGACCAGGCGCCTATGCCCTCCCCCTCGCCCTCCCAGCCGAGCTTCTCGGTGGTCGTCGCCTTGACGCCTATGCTCTCCACCGGGCAGCCGATGGCGCGGGCCAGGTTCTCGCGCATGGCCTCACGATGCGGCCCGATCTTGGGCTCCTGGCACGCGATGGTGCAATCGGCGTCCACGAACTCGTAGCCCAAGCCGCGCGCATGTTCCATGACCGCGGCGAGCAACCTGAGCGAATCGGCGCCAGCGTAGGCCGGGTCCGTGTCCGGGAACAGCTTCCCGATATCCCCGCCGCGGCACGCGCCGAGGATGGCGTCCGCCAGCGCATGGGCGAGCACGTCGGCATCGCTATGGCCGAGCAGGCCCTTGCTGTGCGGGATGTCGACGCCGCCGATGATACAGCGGCGCCCCTCCACCAAACGGTGGACGTCGTACCCATGTCCGATGCGCAGATTCGATGCCATGTGACCTCCCTTGATCCAAATGGCGACCCGTGGCCAGGCTATACCCCACGCGACGAGGAACGGGCGAGAAGCGCGGCCTCAACCGGGGCGAGGTCCTCGGGCAGGGTCACCTTGAGATTGTCACGCGGGGACTCGAACCCGCGGACGCGGCCGCCCATACCCTCGACCAGCGAGGAATCATCGGTGCCCGCGAAACCCGTGCGCCCAGCCCACTCATGGGCGCGGCGCAGAGAATCAACCCAGAACACCTGCGGCGTCTGCACGGTCCAAAACCGAGAGCGCGGAGGTGTCTGCGCAAAGCACCCATCCTCGTCGATGACCTTGAGCGTGTCCACGGCCGGCTGCCCGCACACCACGCCATCCAGGCCATCCGTCGACCCGGCGACGGGTCGCCCTGCCGCCTCGAGGTCCGCAACGGCGGAATCGATCGTCTGGGACGTGATGAGCGGTCGCGCGGCGTCATGCACCAACGCGATGTCGAAATCATCGGGGACCGCGGCGAGCCCGCTGCGCGTGGAGTCCTGGCGCTCTACGCCGGAGGGGGCGAAGTCAATGGGCGTCGCGAACGCGAAGGACTCTACGGCCACGCGGCGCATCTCATCCGCCTTCGCAGGCGGGCACACCACGACGATGCGCCCGACCCGCTCCGCGGCCTCGAACGCCTCGAGCGTCCAGGTGATGAGCGGCTTTCCCGCAACGTCGATCAGCAGCTTGCCGCCCGGGTTGCCAAAGCGCGTACCCGAGCCCCCCGCCACGATGATCGCGCAGGCGCGCACCATGCCCTTGCCCATGCTCTCCCCCGACGACCCTACGGCTCGCGCTTGCTGCCGTGCATGCGGGCGAGCGAATCGGCCAGGATCGCGGGGTTGTTCACGCCGAAGTTGCCCAGGCGGTCGGGGTCCTTCTTGATGTCGTCCATAAGATCCTGCAGCGAGCCGTACTCGTCCACGATGCGCTCGGCCACGCCATCGCGCACGACGGACACGCGGGACAGGGTGCGCAGGCCGAGCGGGGACATCACGGAATCCTCGTCGAGGTCCTCGTACCCGAGCACGGCGGCGACCTTGCTGGGGTTCGTGAGGTCCTGGGCCGACATATCCGAGAACATGGCGCGGATGCGCTCGCTGTTCTCCTCGGAGGCATCGGCCGCGTAATCGCGGATCATGAGGTTGTACTCGGTCTCCATGCCGGCACCGGCGAGCTGCTCGAGCTGCATCTGCACGAGCTTTCCCTGGTTGCCGAGCTTGGTGATGCAGCTCTGGAGCTCGACCTTGGCCTGCTCCATGATCTCGAAGCTCGAGAAGATGCTCGTGATGTCCGCGAGGGTCACGTAGTCGTCGAGCTCGAGGGCGGTCAGGCGCAGCAGTGAGCGATCGAGCGACGACCGCGTGGTCTGCAGGGTGGAGACGAGCTGGTTGACGGAGCTCATAATCTCGGTGACCGGCTGGATCTGATAGGACTTTCCATCCACGTACACGTTCACCACGCCGCGGCGCTCGGAAACCGAGATGATCGTGGCATCGGTGAGCACGCTCATGCGCGCCGCGGTCCGATGGCGCATGCCCGTCTCGCTCGTGGACAGGGATGGATCGGGGTTGAGGTGAAAGTTCGCGCGGAGGATCTTGTTGAGCCCTCCGTCGATCACGATGGCGCCGTCCATCTTGGACAGCTCAAACAGGCGGTTACTGGTGAAGGAGATGTTCAGCGGAAATCCGTCGTTGCCGGAGGCGAGCACGGCCTCGGTGTCGCCCACGCAGATGAGGGCGCCGATATGGCCGGCGATGATCATGTCGAGTGCGGTGCGCAGCGGCTGCCCGGGGGCGGTGAGGCGCACGGCCTCCTTCATGCGTTCCTCTGTGTTCTTCTGATCCACGGCAAACCTCCTCAAAATGCAGCCGCCTTCATTGTCGCACGAATCGGCGGGGCGGCTTGAGATTTGCAGAAAAGTTACGGGGCCGTGGTTTTACCGCGTTCAAACGAGTGCGGCGGGCCCGTGCAAGACGGTCCCGCCGCATGGGCATCAGTTCGCGCCGGCTCCCACACCGGTGAGGCCCGCCGGGCCGCCGGCCCCGCTCGGGGCGCTCACGGCGCGACGACGGGCGGGCGCGTCGAGGCCGGCGCCCAGCGCGCCGACCGTCCGCGGTGCGGGGATCTCGCCCGCGATGTGGCTGAAGACGAACTTGCCGTCCGCCACGTCGCACAGCACCGTGTCGCCCGCACCCCACTCTCCGGCGAGCAGCTCCTCGGACAGCGGATCCTCGATGAGCCTCTGGATGGCGCGGCGCAACGGGCGCGCGCCGTTGGTGAGATCGGTGCCCTCGCGCACGATCTTCGCGAGCGCCTCGTCGGTGAGGACGATGTTCATGCCGTTGGCGATCAGGCGCTGACGCAAGTCGTCCACGAGTAGCTCGGCGATCCTCGTGAGGCTCTCGCCCTGTAGCTTCCGAAACACCACGATGTCGTCCACGCGGTTGATGAACTCCGGGCGGAACAGGCGCTTGAGCTCGCCCATCGCACGGCCGCGAATCTCATCCGCGGTGAGACCCGCCTCGCCCGTGGTGCCAAAGCCCACGCTCGCGTCCTGCGCGATCTCACGTGCGCCCACGTTGCTCGTCATGATGACCACCGTGTTGCGGAAGTCGACCGTCTTGCCCTGGCTATCGGTCAGACGGCCTTCGTCGAGCACCTGCAGCAGGATGTTGAAGATATCGGGGTGGGCTTTCTCGATCTCGTCGAACAGCACCACCGAATACGGGTTGCGCCGCACGGCCTTGGTGAGCTGGCCGCCCTCCTCATGCCCCACGTAACCCGGAGGCGAGCCGATGAGCTTGGAGACCTCGTACTGACTGGCAAACTCGGACATGTCGAAGCTGATGAGCGCGTCCTTGCTGCCGAACAGGTACTCGGCGAGGGTCTTGGCGAGCTCGGTCTTTCCCGTGCCGGTGGGACCGAGGAAGATGAACGAGCCGCCCGGTCGGCGCGGGTCCTTGAGCGGGCTGCGGCTGCGCCGGATGGCCTTGGCCACGGCGGCCACCGCCTCGTCCTGCCCGATGACGCGCGTCTTGAGCACGCTCTCGCACGCCAGCAGCCTGCGGCTCTCATCCTCGGTGAGCGAGGAGACCGGTACACCGGAGGTGACGGACACGATATCGGTGATCTGCGGCACGTCGATGACGACGGGATTCGCCTCCAGTTCGGCGTTCCAGGCGGCCCGAGCCTCCCCGAGCGCGATCTGGGCCTGCTGCACCTGCTCCTTGAGCTCGGCCGCGCGGTTCATGTCGTCGGCCTCGCTCGCCTCCTGCATCCCCGTCTTGAGCTCGAGGACGCGGGCCTCCGCGGCGCGCACTGGCTCGGGCGCCTTGTTGCGCGCGATGCGGGCGCGGGCCCCCGCCTCGTCCATGAGGTCGATGGCTTTGTCGGGCAGGAAGCGGTCCTGGATGTAGCGGTTCGACAGGCTCGCGGCCGCCTCGAGCGCGGCCGTGGTGTACCGCACGTGATGGTGCTCCTCGTATTTGGGGGCGAGCTTGGCCAGGATCGCCACCGCGTCCTCCACGCTCGGCTCGTCGATGTCGATGGCCTGGAAGCGCCGCTCGAAAGCCGGGTCCTTCGCCAGGTACTTGCGGAACTCCTCGGCGGTCGTCGCGCCGATGATCTGAAACGCGCCGCGCGCGAGGACGGGCTTGAGCATGGAGCTCGCGTCGATGGAACCCTCGGCCGAGCCGGCGCCGATCAAGGTGTGCATCTCATCGATGAACAAGATGATGTCGTCGGCCTCAGTCGCCTCCGCTATCACGTTCTTGAGTCGCTCCTCGAACTCTCCGCGGTACTTTGCGCCGGCGACGAGACCCGGAAGATCGAGCGTCCAGATGTTCTGGTTCATGAGGTTCTCGGGCACGTTGCCCGAGGCGATCTCCTGGGCGAGACCCTCCACGATCGCCGTCTTGCCCACTCCGGGGTCTCCCAGGATGAGGGGATTGTTCTTGGTGCGGCGCGAGAGGATCTCCATCATGCGCGAGACCTCCCTCTCGCGCCCGATCACGGGATCGAGCTTGCCGGCGCGGGCCTCCTCCGTGAGGTTGGTCCCGAACTGCTCGAGCGTGCCCTCCGCCTTTCCTCCCGGCTGGCCCTGCGAGCCGCCCGCGAAGAACGGCAGGCCGGAGCCGGGACGGCCGGAGCCGGCGCCCGCCATCGGACGCTGCTTGCCCTGGTCCTTCGCGGTGAGCTTGTCCACGGCCCCGCGGACGCTCGCCGCGGAGACGCCAAGACGGCGCAAGATGTCCATCGCCACGCCATCGCCCTCGCTCACGATGGCCGCAAGCAGGTGCTCGGTGGAGACGTACGTCTGGTTGTTCTCGCGCGCCAAGCGGAAGCTCTTCTCCATCACCGCGATCACCAGCGGCGTGAAGGCGAGCTTCGCGTCCTCAGGCTCGGGCTCCGCGGGCGCGGACGTGCGCACCTCCTTGAGCTGCTCGAGGATGTCCTCATACGTGATCTCAAGGTCGCGTAGGGCCTCGGCGGCGATGCCCTCCCGCTCCTTGGCGAGCGCAAGCAGCAGGTGCTCCGTCCCAACCTTGGAGGACCCAAGGGCCTTGGCCTCCTCCTTGGCGAGCGACATGACCTTGCGCGCGCGGTCGGTGAATCTATCCAACATGCGTCTACCTCGTCCATGCTCGAATGCGTGCTATCAAAAACAACGTGTACCCAGTGGCGAACCATGATAACCGATTAGACCCAAAACGTGACATTTGGCAACTGCCGCACGTGCGGCCATGCATGCGCGCCCCGACAAAAAAGACCCCGCGCGCAGCGGGGCCCCTCATCTGATGCGTTGATCGGCGCTTAGGCGGCAAGGCGCTTGAGCACGTCGACGAGCAGGGTGTAGAAGCGCTCGGAGGAAGCGAGCTCCATAGACTCGTCCGGGGTGTGGACGTCCTTGAGCGTCGGGCCGACGGCGATGGCGTCCAGCCCGTCAAGGGCCTCGGCGAACAGGCCGCACTCAAGGCCGGCGTGGATAGACTCGATGCGCAGCTCGGATCCGAACAGCTCGCGATAGCTCTCGAGGAAGACGTCGCGAACCGGGGAATGCTCGGCATAGCTCCAGCCCGGGTACTCGAACTCGAACTTGGCGTCGAAGCCCAGGACGTCGGCGAGGGTCTGCAGGCGGTCCTTGAACTCCTCCTGCAGCGAGGTGATGGAGGAACGCGGGGACAGCAGGATCTTGGCCTCGTCGGCGGACGTGGCGACGACGCCGATGTTGGAGGAGACGTCGACGGCGCCATCGGCGGCGAGGTTGCGGCGCATCACGCCGTTAGGGGCAAGGCGGATGGCGCGCACGAAGGCGAGCGCAGCGTCCTCGTTGATTGCCTCGACCTCGACGCCGTCGGCGATCTGGACATCGCAGGTGAAACCGGGGTCGTAGGTCTCGAGCTCGGCGGCGACCTTCGCGGCGATCTCGCGCGCGAGCTCGGCCCCGGCCTCGGCGGCGGCATGGTCGGCGTAGACCAGCTCGGCCTTGCACTCGCGGTTGATGGCGTTATCCTTGGTGCCGCCGTTGAAGCTCACCAGGGCGGGCTCGCCGGCGATCATGAGTCGCTCGACGATGCGGGCCATGATGAGGTTGCCGTTGCCGCGCTCGAGGTGGATGTCGGCGCCGGAGTGGCCGCCAAGAAGACCGGAGATCTCGAGCGTGAGGACGCTGCCGGACGCGTGCTCGCGCGTGATGGGGCGGGTGTAGGTGACAACGACGCCGCCGGCGCAGCTGACGGTGGCCACGCCCTCCTCCTCGGAGTCGAGGTTGATCATGGTGCGAGCGTCGATCTGGGACTTGTCAAGGGTCTCGGCGCCAACAAGACCGGACTCCTCGTCGGTGGTGAAGACGCACTCGAGGGCCGGGTGGGCCAGGGTGTCGTCGTCGAGCACGGTGAGCATGAGTGCGACGGCGATGCCGTTGTCGGCGCCCAGGGTGGTGCCGTTGGCGGTGAGGACGCCGTCGGTCACCACGAGGTCGATGCCGTCCTTGGTGAAGTCATGCTCGACGGAACCGAGCTTGTCACACACCATGTCGATGTGGCCCTGCAGCATGACAGCGGGCTTGCCCTCGGCGCCGGCGGAGGCGGCCTTCTTGATGATCACGTTGTGGACCTCGTCCTGGTAGAACCACAGGCCGTGGTCCTTGGCGAACGCCACCAGATAGTCGCTGATCTGCTTCTCGTTGCCGGACTCGCGCGGGATGGCGCTGATCTCCTCGAAGTAGTGGAACAGCTTGGCGGGCTCGTAACCGGTGATCTTGTAGTCCATGGTGCCTCCTTGAAGCGTCTGGGACGGACTCTCGACATACAGCTTATATATTCCCAGAGTTGTGACGAGGAAACCAGCCCGCGCTCGACAAGAGGCCCATTCCCTGCGCTCGGCGGCCGGAAGCGACCCCATCCCACCGAGACATAACAAAAGTCACGTTTCCAGGGGCGGAAACGTGACTTTCATTTGACCTGGGTCGGCGTTCGGAGGCCATCCGGCGCCCGGGCCCACCTCAAGTATCCGGCGTCAACCTCAATATGGAGACTGTCCCTGCATTGGGACAACCCACAGATGGTCGCTGTCCATCAGAACGACGAAACCAAACTAGTAGAGCTTGGCGCCGGCCGGGATGGAATCGTCCACGATCAGCACGTTAAGGCGCTCGGGCGTCTCGTCGCCCTCAGCCTCGGCGTGCACGGCGGAGATGATCATGCCGCAGCTGGGGATGCCCATCATCTTGCGCGGGGGCAGGTTGGTGATGGCGATGAGCGTCTTGCCGATCAGGTCCTCCGGCTCATAGTAGTCGTGGATGCCGGAGAGGATGGTGCGGTCGGTGCCGGTGCCGTCGTCCAGCGTGAAGTTCAGCAGCTTCTTGGACTTGGGCACGGCCACGCAGTCCTTGACCTTCACGGCGCGGAAGTCGCTCTTGGCGAAGGTGTCGAAATCGACGAAATCCTCAAACAGCGGCTCAATGACGACCTTGGAGTAGTCGTTCGTGGGCTTTGCGGGCTTGATGAACGGGCTTGCAGCGCCCACCTCGGCCATTTGGGCGGCCTTTGCGGCCGCGGCGCCGGACTTGGAGCCCTTCTCGGGCTTCATGTGCGGGAACAGCAGGACGTCGCGGATGGACGTGGAGTTGGTGAGCAGCATGACCACGCGGTCGATGCCGATGCCGATGCCGCCCGCGGGGGGCATGCCGTACTCGAGGGCGCGCACGTAGTCCTCGTCGTACTCCATGGCCTCGTCGTCGCCGCCGGCCTTCTCCTCCATCTGCGCGGCGAAGCGCTCGGCCTGGTCAACCGGGTCGTTGAGCTCGGAGAACGCGTTGGCGTACTCGTGCGCGGCGATGAAGAGCTCGAAGCGGTGCGTGAGGCGCGGGTCGTCCTCGTGGCGCTTGGCCAGCGGGGAGACCTCAACAGGGTAATCCACGACGAAAGTCGGGTTGATGAGGATGGCCTCACCCAGCTCGTCGAACAGCTCGGCGATGAGCTTGCCGGCGGTCCACTCGGGCTTGTACTCGATGTCGTGCTCGTCGCAGGCGGCGCGGAGCTCCTCGACGGGCGTGTCGATGGTGATGGTGCGGCCCAGCACCTCGGAAACGACGTCGGTCATGGGGCGGGACGGCCACGGAGAGAACAGGTCGATGGCCTGGCCCTGGTAGTCGATCATGCCCTCCAGGCCAATGGCGCGCGCGGCGGCCTTGATGACGCCCTCGGCGAGCTCCTTCATGCCGTCGAGGTCGGAGTAGGCGCGATAGGCCTCCATGGTGGTGAACTCGGGGTTGTGGGTGAGATCCATGCCCTCGTTGCGGAAGATACGGCCGATCTCGAACACGCGCTCATAGCCGCCCACGAGTAGGCGCTTGAGGTGCAGCTCGGTGGCGATGCGCAGGTAGTTCTCCTGATTGAGCGCGTTGAAGTGCGTGATGAACGGCTTGGCCGTGGCACCACCCTGAATGGACTGCAGGATGGGGGTCTCGACCTCCATGTAGCCGTTGTCCTCCATGTAGCGACGGAAGGCGGAGACGATGGCGGAGCGCTTGCGGAAGGTCTCGCGCACGTCCTCGTTCACGATGAGGTCGACGTAGCGCTGGCGATAGCGGGTCTCCTTGTCGGAGAGGCCGTGGAACTTCTCAGGCAGCGGGCGGACGGCCTTGGAGAGCAGCTGAGCGGAACGCAGGGCGACGGAGAGCTCGCCGCGCTTGGTGCGGGTCATCTGGCCGGTGGCCTGGACGATGTCTCCCATGTCGAGTTTCTTCAAGACCTCCCAGGACTCCTCCTCCACATCGTTCACGCGGCAGAAGAGCTGGATGTCGGCCGAGGGGTCGCGCAGGACCATGAACATGATCTTGCCCTGACCGCGCTTGGCCACGATGCGGCCGCCCACGGCCACGGTCTCGTCCGCGAGCTGCTCATTCTCCAGATGGGCGTAGCGCTCGAGCAGGTCGGCGGCGTGATCGGTCACGTTCGAGTGCTCCGGGTAGGGGTTGCCACCCGCCGCGTACAGGGCGGCGCGGTCGGCAAGGCGACGGGCGCGCTCGTCGTTGAGCGTGTTGACGCCCTCGGTGGCTTCGAGGTTCTCGGCCATGGAAGATGCTCCTCTCGTCTGACGGTCATCGACTCGTCGAGTCTGCGGTGGACGGCGCCGATTGCGGGTCGTCCGGCCGGCTTAAACGAAAACCGCCCCCTGGCGCCATGCGGCACCAAGGAGCGGACGAGCGCTAGGATTCAGCCAAATTGGCGATACGCGAACCCTAGCGCGAAATCTTGGCGATGGTGTAGACGCGCTTCTTGCCGTTCGGCAGAACGACCTCGACGCTCTCGCCCTCGGCGTGACCGATGATGGCGCGGCCGACCGGGGACTCATTGGAGATCTTGTGCTCGAGCACGTTGGTCTCGGTGGTACCCACGATGGAGAAGTCGGAGACCTCGCCGTCACCGTCGACCAGCGTGACGGTGCTGCCGATGGAGACGATCATGCTGGAGCCGGCCACGGCGTCCTGGGCGTTGGCGAGCGTCGCGCGGATCTCGGCGATGCGGGCGGCGTTGCGGGCCTGGTCCTCCTTGGCGGCGTCGTACTCGGCGTTCTCGGAAAGGTCACCGAAGGCACGGGCCTCTTTGATGTGCTCGACAATCTCGCGGCTCTTCTCGCCCTCCAGATAGGCGAGCTCCTCCTCGAGCTTCTTGCGACCCTCGGCAGTCAGTACGATCTGGCTAGCGTCCATGCGTCGATCTCCTCTTGTACGTGTTGTGCAAAATTACAGCAAAGCGACCGGTGAACCCTGTACGGGTAAACCGGCCGCGATCAACCCTTGTGCGAGCGGGTTACTCGGCGTCCTTAGCGGCAGCTTCCTTCTTGGCCTTGGCCTCGGCGAGCTGAGCCTCGAGCTGGGCGACCTCATCGTCCTCCTCGACGACCTCGGCCTCCTCAGTGGCCTGCTCCTCCTCGCCGGACATGCCCTCGCGGATGTTCTTCACCGTCTTACCCAGGGACTTGCCGAGTTTGGGCAGGTTCTTGGGGCCAAAGATAAGCAGGGCGACGATAAGGATGACAACCCATTCAAAACCTTTAGGGAACATACATATCCTCCAGATACGATCCGTTTGGCGTGAACGGCGCGAATACGCCGCGCGCGTTACAGCTCGACTGAGTATAACCCGCCATCACGACTCTGCACAACATTTGTCTATTCTACACGCGCCCGTTTCTCCCTCTGTAAGCGGTCGGTAAACGGCAGATGGACTTATTTTGACAATCTCGTGGCAAGTGCCACAGCGCACCGGCTTGTGCGGACGAATCCCCACGCGGTGCATATGTGTGGCCAAATGCAAAGAAAAAGGGCCGCCAAAAGGCGACCCTTTGCAATGCGATGGTCGGGTTGACTGGATTTGAACCAGCGACCCCCGCGTCCCGAACGCGGTGCTCTACCAAGCTGAGCCACAACCCGAAGCTTGGTTATAGTAGCAAAGCCCCGGATGAAAATCTAGCCCACGGCGATAATTGGTCCAGATTTTTCCATTCTCGCAGCTTGCGCCCACCAACCATGCTCCTTCATGGCGGCGATTCCGATCTTCTCGGCCGCCATCTGCGTGTTGCAGACGGCAAAGACCGTCGCGCCGGAGCCGCAGACCTCGACTGCCCGAACGTCGGGCTGCGCGCGCAGCCAGTCTGCGATGCGCCCGATCTCCGGGCAGATCTCGCACGCGGCATGGGACAGGTTATTCGAAACGAGCCCGAAGATGGCCTCCTCGTCATGCGCGCGCATGGCTGCAAGCATGGACTCCAAGTCGCCGGGCTCGACGGGTGCCTCGTCAAAGCGCCGATAGGCCTCGACGGTGGACACCCCTCCTTCCATGGGCTTCACGAGCGCGACCGGCGCTCCAGTGAGCGGGCGGAACAGCTCGCGCATCGAGTCGCCGCGGCCATCAAGATGGGCGGGCGGGCCGTAAAGGAAGAACGGCACGTCCGCGCCGATCGACCTGGCGACGGCATCGATGCGCTCATCGCGCGGGTCGACTCCCCAATACCGGCAGATTCCCATGACGGTCGCTGCGGCGTCGGTGGATGGCCCGCCGAGCCCGGCTCGAACGGGAATGTGCTTGTCGATGAGGATCGCGAAGTTGGGCTCACGTCCAAAGGCCTCCCCCATCGCGACGGCGGCCCTGTACGCCGTGTTGGACTCCTGGGGAAAATCCGCCTCGGGCACCGTCTTGACCATCAGCCTGTCAGACGGGGCGATCGCCAGGGTGTCGGCGATGTCGAGCGTGGTCATGATCGTGTCCACGCGGTGATAGCCCTCGTCGTCGACGCCCTCGTGCACGCCGAGGTACAGGTTGATCTTGGCGGGGGCGGTGATGAGCATGAAGCTCCCCTGCGGCCCCTCGGTGGTGCGGGCGGCCCTGTACGGGTCGAACGCCGGGTTGGGAACGGCCCCCGGCATCGCTCCGGACGCGGCCATCTAGTGCTCCTCGAGCTGCGTGCCGAGCGGGGTGAAGATGTGCTCGCCCGTCTCGGGGTCGAACAGCTCGACCGTGCCGGTGAGAACGTCGACGTACTGGTACGACTGACGTGACTTGCGCCCGCGACGCTCGTCGACCTCGATGATGAAAACGGCGGGGTGCACGCCCTTGATGACGCCCATGCGCTCGATGACGCGGGTGCGGCCCATGTTGGCCTTGACCTTGACGCGGTCGCCGACCATCCCGGTCAGCTTCTCCTGGATCTCCGCGACGTGATTGACTTCCAGCTCTTCCATGCTATGGCCTCCAGCAGGGCGCCGTATAGGCAAAATGCGCCCAAGATAGACAAACGCGTTGGAGTATAGCAGGGAGACGAGGTCTTTCTCAAGGCCGCATCGGGCATAGGCGACCTTGGGCCATCGCATCGTGGCGCCCATGCCCGTTTTCCATTCGAATTAGAGCTCGTCGGTATCGAGGACGATGGTGAAGGGCCCGTCGTTCACGAGCTCGACTTGCATATCGGCGCCGAAACGACCCGTCTGGACACGCCCCACATCGGCACGGACGAGCTCGATGAAGTATTCATAGAGCTCGTTGGCCTGCGCCGGGGGCGCGGCCTCGACGAAGGAGGGGCGCCTGCCCTTCCTGCAATTGGCGAACAGCGTGAACTGCGAGACCACCAGCACCTCGCCCTTCACGTCGGCAAGGGAAAGATTGGTCTTGCCCGCCTCGTCGTCGTTGATGCGCAGGGCGAAGATCTTGTCCCAAAGCTTGTCCGCCTCGGCACGGGTATCGGCATGACCGACGCCGAGCAGGATCAGGTACCCGGCGCCGATCTTGCCCACGACATCTCCGGCAATCGTCACGCTCGCGCGCTCGACGCGCTGGATGACGGCGCGCATGGGCTAGCACTCCCCCGTTTGGGTGCCGGCAGCAGCCATGAGCTGGGCGGAAAGGTCCTCAAGCGCATGGAAGCGGTGGCTGATGGCGTTCTTCTCCTCGGGCGTGAGCTCGGCCATGGTCTTGCCGGGCGTATCGGAAGGCAGGAACAGCGGGTCGTAGCCGAAGCCGAAGCGCCCGCGGCCCTCACGCGCGATCGTGCCCTCGCAGGCCCCCGTGCCCGTGAGCACGCAGCCCGCCGCGTCGATGAGCGCCACGACGCTCATGAAACGGGCCGTGCGGTCGGCATCCGCCACCTCCTGCATCTTGTCGAGAAGTTTGGCGTTGTTGGCCTCGTCGTCGCCGTGGGTGCCGGCATAGCGCGCGGAGTAGACCCCCGGCTCGCCGTCGAGCGCATCCACCACCAAGCCGGAATCATCGGCGATGGCCGCCAGCCCGGTCGCCGCGACGGCGGCCTCGGCCTTGATGATCGCGTTCTCGACGAACGTGGCGCCGTTCTCCTCCGGGTCTTCGAAATCCCCCAGCTGGCCGAGTGCCACAAAGCGAACGTCGGTCAGAACGCCGCTCAAAATCGCCTCGATCTCGGTCAGCTTGTGGGCGTTGCCCGTGGCGACCACGATGGTGCGCTCGGGGTCCAGGGTCTCGATGTCGATCTTCTCAAGTGCCATAGGGAGTCTTCCTCTCGATGCGTGATGGGATGTGTAATTGGGGTCGGGTGCAAATTGCACATCCGGCGCCGTGGGCAGCCCCGGAATGGCACGATGTGTAATTTGCGCCCGACCCCAATTACACATCGCGGGCAGCACGCCTAATCGCGGAAGGCCGTGACCTCGTTCTGCAGGTCCACGAGTTGTTTGATGCCGAGCTCGCCCAGGTCGATCAAACGGTTCAAGCGGGCACGGTCGAACGGGGTCTGCTCGCCGGTGCCCTGGATCTCGATGATCTCGCCCGCGTCGGTCGCAACGAGGTTCATGTCAACCTCGGCGTGGCTGTCCTCGGAGTAGTCCAAGTCGAGCAGCTCGCAGCCGTCCACAAGGCCCATGGACACCGCGGCCACCTGGCCCGTGAGCGGCAGGCGGGGAATCTTGCCGGCCTCGACCCATGCCATGAGCGCGTCGTGCAGCGCGACCCATGCGCCGGTGACGCTCGCGGTGCGCGTGCCGCCATCGGCCTGGATCACGTCGCAGTCCACGGTGACGGTGCACTCGCCCAGAGCCTTCATGTTCACCACGGTTCGCAGGCTGCGGCCGATCAGGCGCTCGATCTCCATGGAGCGGCCCTTGCGGTTCGCCGTCTCGCGGCGGGTGCGGCGGTTGGTGGAGGCGGGTAGCATGGCGTACTCCGCCGTGACCCAACCCTGGCGGCTCGCCTTGCGCCATCCGGGAACGCCCTCCTCGATGGTGGCAGCGCACAGGACCTTGGTGTCGCCGAATTCGACCAGGCAGGATCCCAGCGCGTTCTTCATCACCTCGCGAGTGAGGTTGACGGGGCGCATCTCGTTGGCCGCGCGGCCGTTCGCGCGGTCGATCATCATATGTTCCATGAACGTGTTCCTTTCAATAAGGTCGCGAGTGGTATACGTCCCCTGCGCGCCGTCACAGGCCGCGCAGCTCGTCGAGGGAGATGTGCTCGATGCTCTTGAGCGGCTGGCCGAAAATGAAACTGCCGGCCGCCGCGAACTCGGCGATGTTGTCCGAGGTCGTGGCGAAGCGATGCTCGGGCCTGCAACGGTCGGGGGCGAGCTGGTCGCGGCGGCGCAAGATGTCCTCGAGCTCGCGCGTGGTCTCCTCCGCGGACGACACGACGCGGACGCCGGGGCCCAGGACATGTCGAATCGGCCCCGCGAGCAGCGGGAAGTGCGTGCAGCCGAGCACCACGGCGTCGACCTGCGCGCCGCCGTCCACGATGGGGGCGAGGGTCCGCGCGACCTCCTCGCGATTCTCGGGCGTGTCGAAGATGTCGCCATCCTGCAACCAGCGCTCCTGCAGATGTGCGCCGGTGGCGAGCTCCCGTTCGACGATCTCGACAAAACTCGGGGCGGGGCAGCCGTACACGTTCACACCCGCATCGAGATCCTGAATGGCCCGGGTGTAGGCCCCCGTGCGCACCGTGAGCGGCGTGGCGAGAACGCCCACCTTGCGCGTGCGCGTCGAGTTGATGGCGGCGCGGGCGCCCGGGGCGATCACGCCGATCACCGGCACGGGCAGGATCTGCTGCGCTATGCGCAGGCCGGCCGCCGTCGCCGTGTTGCAGGCGATGACCATGATCTTGACGTCGTGCTCGGCAAGCCAGTGGCCCGCCTGGAGCACGAAGGCGCGCACCTCGTCCTCGGAACGCACGCCGTACGGGCAGCGCTTGGTGTCGCCCACGTAGTAGATGGACTCATGCGGCAGCGTCTCGGCTATGCAGCGCGCCACCGTGAGACCGCCCAAACCGGAATCGAACACGCCGATGGGCCGTTCGCAATCGAGCATCCAACGCCCTCCTCTCCCCAGACATCCCTCGCACCGCACGCCAGCCATGCGGCGCGACGGCCCTTACGCCTTCGCGGCGAGCAGGGCCCTCGCCATATACACCCAGCCCTCGATGATCTTTCCGCGCGTAATGTAGACGTTGTCGTTCTCGGAGATGAGAGCCGGCGTGGCGGGATCCTTGAGGGCGTTCTCCACGCACACGAAGGTGCCCACGTAAGGGGCCGCGAGGAAATCGGACTCGGAGTCGCCGATGGCGAGGGTCTCCGCCCGGTCGATGCCGCGCAACTCGCAGAAGCGCTCGATGCCGCGCCCCTTGTTGAGGCCGGCGGGCATGATGTTAAAGGCCCGTCCCGGCCCGTCCTCGCCCAACTCGAGCGTGGTGGGCTTGGACACGTGGGTGAGGTAGCCGTTGTTGCCCCACACCAGGCCCAGGCCGGCCTCGTCGATCATCGCTTGAGCCTCCTCATCCGGCACCTCGCCGCGCATGCCCACGGTGACCTCGCGGTACTTGATGCCGTTGGCCATGTCGTTGTGGTACTCGATGCGCCCCGGCCAGCGGTCGATGATGCCCTGGCATACGCCGGCCTGCTCGATGACCTGGTGCGGGGTGAAGCCGCAACTCGGGTCGTAGGGCATGTCGCCGGTGAAGTACTCCCAGTCGTTCGCCTTGAGATCGAGCATGAGCAGGCCGCCCATCTCGCCGATATAGGAATTGAAGCCGAGGATGCGCGAGTCCTCGTGCATCATCACACGAGCGCGACCGGAGCACGGGATGACTTCGATGCCGGCGCGCTTGAGGGCCACGAGGGCCTCGACGAGCGAGACGCTCGGATTCCCATCGTTGTCGGAAAGGGCACAGGAGCCCGGCGCGAGCATGGTGGCGTCCAGGTCGGTGAAGACGTACTTCACCCGGCCGAGCCTCTCGCGCAGCTCGCCCGTAGGGTCGGCGGGCAGGACCGGGTAGTTCGTGAGGTCGAAGTCGCTCATGGAAGCCTTTCTCGCGATGCGGGTTCGTCCCATCCATCATAAACAAAAACGCGAGGGCGCACATGGCCCTCGCGTCTCTCGAACAATGGTGGGCGATGAGGGATTCGAACCCCCAGCCTTGTGCGTGTAAAGCACCTGCGC
>CABRHS010000009.1 GCA_902470815.1 uncultured Collinsella sp. | reverse complement strand
TTCTAAGAGACTTCCCAACCGATTGATTAAGAAGTCTTTTAGAGCATACAACACCCGGTGCGCGATTGAGATTCGTGTAACTGGGCGTGTAATTGGGGACGGGTGCAAATTACACATCGAGCCTGATGTGCAATTTGCACCCGTCCCCTTTTGCACACCCGCGGCAAGGGGCCCGTGCGGTGGGGTAGACTGGTTTTTAGCAAAACGACGAAACGAGGTTGCCCTATGACCGAAACCGCACCTTCCCCCGCCTCCGCCCGCGAGCGCCGCGTGATCGCCGTGATCGACGGCAACTCGCTCATGCACCGCGCCTTCCATGCGGTGCCGCCCACCATGAACGCGCCGGACGGCCGCCCCACCAACGCGGTGTTCGGCTTCCTCAACATGTTCCTCAAGATGGTCGACGAATTCTCGCCCGACGGCGTGGTGTGCGCGTTCGACAAGGGCCGCCCGAGGGTGCGCATGGAGATGCTGCCCCAGTACAAGGCGCAGCGCCCGCCCATGGACCCCAGCCTGCGGTCCCAGTTCCCCATGATCAAGGAGCTGCTCGCCAGCCTGTCCATCCCCGTGGTGGAGCTCGAGGGCTGGGAGGGCGACGACATCTTGGGCACGCTCGCCCGCCGCGGCGAGGCGCAGGGGTGCGACATGTACCTGGTCACCGGCGACCGCGATATGTACCAGCTCGTGACCGACCATGTGCATGTGGTGTCCACCCGCAAGGGCCTCTCCGACATCGCCATCATGACGCCCGAGAGCGTGGACGACCTGTACCACGGCATCACGCCCGAGCTCGTGCCGGACTTCTATGGGCTCAAGGGCGATTCCTCCGACAACATCCCCGGCGTGCCCGGCATCGGCCCCAAGAAGGCGAGTGCGCTGATCGTGCAATACGGCAGCCTGGACGAGGTCATCGCGCATGCCGACGAGGTCAAGGGTAAGATGGGCGAGAACCTGCGCGCGCATATCGACGACGCGCTCATCTCGCGCAAGATCGCCACGATCATGACGGATGCGCCCGTCGAGTGCGACCTCGGCGAGGTCTCGTTCCCCGCCTTCGACGCGGCTGCCGTCTCCGCCGCCTTGGGCGGAATCGGCATCATGGCCATGCAGAACCGCTTCCTCGCGCTGCTGGGCGAGGGCGCTCCCGCGGCGTCCACCGCGGCGAGTTTGGAGCTGCCCGAGGTCTTGCGGATGGCCCTCGATGCTTCCGGGTCTTGCGGTGCGGTCGATGGCGACCGCCCTGTCGCCGAGATGAACGGGTGCCTCGAGGAGCTGTCCCGCGCACTCGAGGCGGGCGAGTGGCTCGGCGTCGCCGTTGAGGACGACAAGGAGGCCGACGCGCTCTTCGGCATGACGCGCCGCCTGTGGGTCGCCACCGATCGCGCCCTGCTCTCATTCGAGGAGCCCGCCCGCGCCTGCGATATATCCATGGCCGAGCTGGACCTTTCCGCAGGTGTCATCCCGGGTGTGCTCAAGCTCGTTTTGAGCGAGGGCCACGTGGCATCTCCCGACATCAAGGCGCTGCTCCACGAGCTGTCTCCGGTTGATTCGAGCGAGGCGGAGCTGTTGGACCCGTTGGCCGTGGATTCCTCCCGGCTGTTCGACACCGTTGTCGCCGCGTACCTGCTTGACTCGGTGCGCTCTGACTTCGCCGACGCCTATCTGGCCGAGACCTATCTGCATGCCCCGCTGCCGCCGGCGGCGGGGGAGGACGGTGCCCCTGCGGACGCCGTGAGCGCCGTCGCCCGCGGCGCATGGCTCGCCCTCGCCCTGCGCGATCCGCTCGCCGTCGCGCTCGAGGCGCAAGCGGCGGACGCCATCTTCGCCAAGATCGAGATGCCGCTCGTGCGCGTGCTCGCCTCCATGGAGCGCGCGGGCATGTACGTCGACCCCGCGCGCCTTTCCGCGCAGTCGGATGAGCTCGTCGGTCAGATCCAGGAGCTCGAGACCCGTATCCGCGAGCTCGCCGGCGGTGAGGAGTTCAACCTCTCGAGCCCCATGCAGCTCTCCCGTATCCTCTTCGACAAGCTCGGCCTGCCCACCGCCGGTCTCAAGAAGACGCAGCGCGGTTATTACTCCACCAACGCCAAGGTTCTCGAGGATCTGGCCAAGGACCATGAAATCGTCCGGCTCATCCTGGAATTCCGCGAGAAGACCAAGATCAAGTCGACCTATCTCGATACGCTGGGTCCGCTGCGCCGCAACGACGGGCGCGTGCACACCACGTACAACCAGACCATCACCGCCACCGGTCGTCTGTCGAGCTCGAATCCCAACCTGCAGAACATCCCCACCCGCTCCGAGCTCGGGCATGCCGTCAAGAAGGCCTTCTCCGTGGAGGAGGGCTCCGTTTTCGTGGCAATCGACTACTCCCAGATCGAGCTCAGGCTGCTCGCGCACCTCTCGGGTGACGAGCACCTGGTGAGCGCCTTCAACGAGGGTGAGGACTTCCATGCCGAGACCGCCGCGCGCGTGTTCGGCGTGCCCGTGGACCAGGTCACCCCGCAGCTGCGGAGCCGCGCCAAGGCGGTGAATTTCGGCATCGTGTACGGCCAGCAGGCATACGGCCTGTCGCAGACGCTCGATATCCCCATGGCCGAGGCGCGCGAGATGATCGACGCGTACTTCCGCGCGTACCCCGGCGTGCGCACGTATTTGGACGAGACGGTCGCCTTCGCCAAGCAGACGGGTTACGCCGAGACCATGTACGGCCGCCGCCGGCCCATTCCCGAGCTGCGCGTGCCGGCGCAGCGCATGTTCGGCGAGCGCACGGCCATGAACCACCCCATGCAGGGGTCGGCCGCCGACATCATCAAGATCGCCATGGTGCGCGTGGCCGAGCGCCTGCGCGCCGAGGGCTTTGAGGCGAAGATGATCCTGCAGGTGCACGACGAACTCGATTTCGAGTGCCCCGCGGGTGAGGTCGACGCACTCGTTGCCATGGTGCGCGAGGAGATGGAGGGCGTCGCGGAGTTGCGCGTGCCCCTCATCGCCGATGCGAGCGTAGGTGAGACCTGGGCCGAGGCCAAGTAGCCGATATCAATTTGCAATTGGGCGCCCCGTCTTGAAGGCGGGGCGCCCGGCTTTTGGCGTGGGGGCGGCGCTACGCCGTGGCCTCGATTATGCGGTCGAGGACGGTGAGCACGCCGGCCTCGTTGTTGCCGGGGGCGAGGAATTTGCCGTGCGCGTGCATGTGCTCGGCGGCGTTCGCCATCACGTAGCTGTGCCCCACGATGTCGAGCATGGGGATATCGTTGTAGGTGTCGCCGAAGGCGGCCACGTCGGCGAGTGCGATGCCCAGGTGCTCCGTCAAGTGGCGGATACCCGACCCCTTGTCGACGCCGAGGTTCATGAAGTCGATCCACTCGTTGCCGGCGCACGTCACGTAGAGGCGATCGCCGAATTCGGGTCCGTACACCTCGTCGAACTGCCGCTTGCTGTCCCAATCGGGGAAGTACATGGAGATCTTATTCGACTCCACGTCGAGATTCTCGAACGAATCGACGTAGGTGATCGAGCGGTAGTAGATGCTCACCACGTCGTGGTGCGCGCGGTCGCGCTCAAGCATGTAGGCGTCGTCGAAGGCGCAGAGAACCGGGACGCCGCGACCCGAGGTCACGCAGCGCTCGAGGACCTCGTGGTACAGCCGCCTCTCAAGCAGGTCGCGATAGATGGGCTTGTCCTTCAGATAGACCGAGGCCCCGTTGTCCGCCACGAGTGCCATGTCCTGGTGGTGCGCGGCGAACTCCTCGCGCAGGGCGAGGGCGGGACGCCCGCTGGCGGCGCAGAATATGACGCCGTTTCGCATGAGCGCTTCGATCCGCTCATCCACGCCCTCGGGCATGGACTTGTCGTCGGCGAGCAGGGTGAGGTCCATGTCCGTTGCGACGAGCTTGATGGAGGACAGGTCGGTGTCGGCGAGATACGAGGGGAGCATGTGGTCCTTTCCGGTTTGGGCGGCGCGCGCTTTGATGTTCGCAGGTATTGTAAAGCCTGGATGCCGCACATCGGCGCCAAGGCGGCCTGAGCCGCGATTTTTCCTCGGCCCAAATCCTTATGCATAGTCATGTATAAGAAATGTAACTAATGTATTTCTTGGTATACCTCCTGAGCGCACTACGTCAAGACGGAGTATCCTGCCGTACAGCACGCGGAACTTTCACGCATTCAGTTGCAAGGGAGAGGGGGATGGGCCCCCTCTGGTTGCGTCGTGCGGAAGGGGTCTCAGACAAAAACCGGAGGTATCATCATGACTCACGAGACTGTCTCTGTATCTGCACAACCCGCCACGCGTTCACGCAGGGAGTTCATCAAGCTCTCGGGCATGACGGCATTGAGCGTGGGAGGCATGATGTTCCTCGCGGGCTGCGGTCCCGCCCCGCAGGGCGACGCCGCCGCCGATGGCGACGCGTCCGCGTCCGGCTCCCAGGTGGGTGACGGCAAGACGCTGCGCATCGGCATGGAGGCCGCGTACGCCCCGTACAACTGGCAGGTCTCCGAGGAGTCCGAGTTCACCATCCCCATCGAGAACGTGTCCGGCGCCTATGCCGACGGTTATGACGTGCAGGTCGCCAAGATCATCGCCGAGGGCCTGGGTATGGAACCCGTCGCGGTCAAGCTCGAGTTCGGCTCGCTCATCGACGCGCTCAACAACGGCCAGATCGACATCGTGTGCGCGGGCATGTCCGTCACGCCCGAGCGCGCCGCGGCCGCCGCGTTCTCCGATTCCTACGTCGACGACGACATCATCATGATCTGCAAGGGCGACTCCGCCTACGCCGGAGCCACCACCTTCGACGATCTCGCAGACGCCTCCATCCTCGGCCAGGCGGCGACCATGTACGACGACGTGATCGAGCAGATCGAGGACGCCAACCACATGACCCCCGCCGAGACCCAGCCCATGGTCGTCGAGAACCTGCGCAACGGCACGTGTGACGTCATCACCTATTCCATGCTTTCCGCACCCAAGCTGCTCGAGGTTTACCCCGATCTTGTCGTGCTCGACATGGACGACGCGTTCGAGGGCTCCGTCATGCCCGACAACGCCGCCGTGTCCAAGGACAACGCCGCCGCCCTCGACAAGATCAACGAGATCATCGCCGGAATCGATGACGATCAGCGCCAGGATATGTGGTCCGCCTGCATGGATCGCCAGCCGGCTTAGCACATCCCGCCGCCTGGCGCGGGCATAATCTCTCCGGGCGTGGTTGCGCTTCGCTCCACAAAACGCCCTGCGAGAATATGCCCGTGCCCGGGCTCTGCACATTCCGCCGCTTCGCCGCCTCGTGTTCGGCGACTGTCGCGCTTCATTCGTACAAGGAGTCGATCTATGATTACCGCACCCGCGGGCGAGGGCCCGCTTGGCCGTTTGGCCTCATTTGTCCGTGCCGACCATCGCTACGTGCTGTTGGGCACGAGCGTGATCGCCGCGGCGGGAATGGCCCTGTCGAGCAGCCCGCGGCCTGCCATGAGTTTTTTGGCGGGTGCATATGCGCTCGAAGTCGCGATGTATTACCTGCTTGCCGCATGGCTTGTGGTCGCAGGCGTCGCGCTTGCGATCAAACTCGCGCGATGGAAGGAATATGCAGCCGCCTCGCCCTTCACGCGCCCCGGCGTGGCGCGCCTGCTAAGATACGGTTCGTATGCGGTGACGGTGATGACCGCGACGCTCGCCGTCGATCGCATCGGCTGCGGCCTCGCCTCTGCCTGGCAGGCTGCCACCACGGCCACGACGCGCCCCGATTCCACGCTCGAGAGCATGTTCTACATGCTCTACAACAGCCGCGCGATCTTCTTCTCGGGCTTCAAGACCACGGTCGCCCTTGCGGTGCTCGGCACCGTGATCGCATTTTTCCTCGCCTTGCTCCTGGTGTTCTTGCGTATCCAGGTCATCGATCGTTCGGACAACGACTTCGTGCGCTTTTGGAAGGTCGTGGGCAGCGGCTTCGCCCGCGTCTACAGCACCGTCGTCCGCGGCACGCCCATGATGGTTCAGGCGATGATCATCTTCTTCGGCGTGTTCAGTCTCTTTAGGATGACGGACCTCACCACCACGCAGATCAACGCCATCTGGAGCACGTTCACCGCCGGCCTCGTGACCATCGTGCTCAACTCGACCGCTTACATGATGGAGGTGCTGCGCGGCGGCATCGAGTCGGTCGACGCCGGGCAGATGGAGGCGGCCCGCTCGCTCGGCCTCTCGCAGTGGGAGGCCATGCGCAAGGTCGTGTTCCCGCAGGGCGTCAAGTTCGCCATCCCCGGTCTCTCCAACGAGCTCGTCATCAACATCAAGGACTCGTCGGTGCTTTCCGTCATCGGCACGTTCGACCTCATGTTCGCCACCACCACGGTGGGCGGCATCTACTACGCCAAGTTCGAGGCGGCGCTCGTCACGAGCGTGATCTACCTGTGCCTCACCATGTTCGCCTCGTGGCTGTTGGGGCGTCTCGCGACGCGGCTCAACGTCAAGTCGGTCAAGCTTGGCAGCACGTCCGATCAACCCGTCAACGTCGAGGAGCGCTAGATTATGGCTATGGACAACACCTCAAATCCCGTGGCACCTGCAGGCGACTACATGGTGCGCATCGAGGGCCTGCGCAAGTCCTTTGGCGAGTTGGAGGTCCTGCGCGACGTCAATCTCGACATCGCGCCCGGCGAGGTCGTGACGATCATCGGCGCCTCGGGTTCGGGCAAATCCACTTTGCTGCGCTGTATCAACCTGCTCGAGGCCCCCGACGCTGGGCATGTGTGGTTCCAGGGCAGCGACCTCACCGCCGACCACGTTGACGTGAACGGCCTGCGCGAGGACATCGGTATGGTCTTCCAGGGGTTCAACCTGTTCAACAACATGGATGTGCTTGCCAACTGCACGCTGGCTCCCGTGACGCGCAAGAAGATGACGAGGGAGGAGGCGCAAGCGGTTGCCCTTGGGCACCTGCGCTCGATGGGTCTTGAGGGTTTCGCCCATGCGGCCCCCTCCACGCTCTCGGGCGGGCAGAAGCAGCGCGTGGCCATCGCCCGCGCCCTGTGCATGCGCCCCAAGATCATGTTGTTCGACGAGCCTACCAGCGCGCTCGACCCGCAGATCGTGGGCGAGGTGCTCGAGGTCATGCGCGGCCTGGCGCGCGACGGCATGACGATGGTGGTGGTGACGCACGAGATGGAGTTCGCGCGCACCGTCTCGGACCGCGTGGTGTTCATGGACCACGGTGTCATCGCCGAGCAGGGCGCGCCCCAGCAGATGTTCACCGCACCCCAGAATCCCCGCACGCGCGAATTCCTATCCAGATATCTCAAGGATTAACCACGATGTATGCACTCAGCCCTGTTTCTTATATATGTGAGAAACAGGGCTGAAATATTCTATATTTTGGGAATCGATTCAATGCATTTTGGGCTACCATACCGAACCAACGATTGACACCGCTGCTACGCGAAGGGACGAGTAACCGTGGCACAGCTTCTGGCTACATATGAGGGCATGGCGACCGTCGCCATCGTGCCTTGCCAGAACGCCGCCGATGCGGCCGCCCGACGCCAGCGTGCAATCTCCCGACGACGATAGCTCGTTGTCTCTGTACGCATGAAGGTCAAGGCCTTCGGCAGAGTCCAACTGATATCGTCAAGGGAATGTCCGCCGCAAGGCGGCTTTTCTTTGCGCATGCGATGCACGCGACTCACTCGCATGCCGTGGAGATTCATCTTGTGACACCCCATATCATCAGTTGGGCTCGCCCCCATCCCATGTCTTGCGACATCACGAAAGGACGAACCCATGAGCGCATCTGCATCCAAGGAAAAAGTCGTACTCGCCTATTCCGGCGGCCTTGACACCTCCGTGTGCATCAAGTGGCTGCAAAACGAGATGGGTCTCGACGTCATCGCCATGCTCGGCAACGTTGGCCAGGAGCACGACGGCCTCGAGAAGGTCGCCGAGAAGGCGAAGATGCTCGGCTGCATCGCCGTCGAGGTCATCGACATGACCGAGGAGTTCGCGGACCAGTACCTCACGTGCGCCATCGCCGCCAACGCCATGTACGAGAACAAGTACCCGCTGCTCTCCGCCCTTTCCCGCCCGCTGATCTCCAAGCACCTCGTCGAGGTCGCCCACAAGCACAACGCCACGTGCGTGGCGCACGGCTGCACGGGCAAGGGCAACGACCAGGTCCGCTTCGAGACCTCCATCATCGCGCTCGATCCGTCCCTCAAGGTCATCGCGCCGGTGCGCGAGTGGGACCTGGGCATGCGCCCCGACGAGATCGCCTACGCGAAGGCGCACGGCGTGCCGGTTGCCCAGAGCATCGAGAAGCCCTATTCCATCGACGACAACCTGTGGGGCCGCGCCATCGAGGCGGGCGTGCTCGAGGATCCGTGGGCAGAGCCCCCGGCGGATATCTGGACGATGACGGTCGACCCCGCCGACGCACCCGACGTACCCACCTACGTTGAGGTCGGCTTCACCGACGGTGTGCCCTCCAGCCTGGACGGCAACGAGATGCCGCTCGCCGAGCTCGTGGCCAAGCTCAACGTCATCGCCGGCTCTTGCGGATTCGGCCGCATCGACATGATCGAGAACCGCTACGTGGGCCTGAAGTCGCGCGAGTGCTATGAGGTCCCCGCCGGCCTCGCGCTCATCCAGGCGCACAAGGCCCTCGAGGACCTGTGCCTCGAGCGCGACGTGCTCCACCACAAGCTCGCCCTCGAGCAGCTCTGGGCCGACCAGATCTACAACGGCCGCTGGTTCAGCCCGTTCAAAGAGGCTCTCGACGCCTTCATGGGGGCAACGCAGCAGGACCTGACCGGCGTGGTGAGGCTCAAGCTCTACAAGGGCGGCTGCACGGTCGTCGGCCGCAAGAGCGCCGCGGCGCTGTACGACCCGGCGCTCGCCACCTACGACAACGACGACGCGTTCGACCAGAAGGCCGCCGAGGGCTTCATTGACATCCAGGGCCTGTCCATCAAGACCTGGGCGACCAAGCGCGCGCAGCTCGCATGCCCTGCGGCTCATGCGACTGGGCTCGGCGTGGTGAGCGGGGGCGCGTCCGTGCCTGCCATGGGTCAAGCGGTGAACTACTAGCGAATGGTCGCAGCGAGAAAGGAGAGACTCCCAATGGCACTTTGGGGCGGAAGGTTTGAGGGCGGGGTCGAGGCGTCGACGCAGTCGTTCGGGGCGTCGCTGCCCGTCGACAGGCATTTGTACCGGCAGGACATCGCGGGCTCGCGCGCGCATGCCGCCATGCTCGCCAAGCAGGGGATCATCAGCTTCGAGGATTTCGAGGCCATCGATGCGGGGCTGTGCGAGATCGAGGGCGAGATCGACGCCGGCACGTTCGTCTTCAACATCGAGGACGAGGACATCCACATGGCGATCGAGGGCGAGCTCACCCGCCGCATCGGCGAGGCGGGCAAGCGCCTGCACACGGGGCGCTCGCGTAACGACCAGGTGGCGACCGACACGCGCCTCGCCGTGAAGGCCATCGCCAAACAGCTCATGGAGGCGAATCTCAACTTGCGCCGGGCGCTCGTTGACACGGCGAACGAGCACATGGGCGTGGTCCTCCCGGGCATGACGCACCTCCAGCACGCGCAGCCGGTGCTCCTCTCGCACCACCTCCTCGCGTACTACTGGATGTTCACGCGTGATTTCAAGCGGATCGACGCCGCGTTCGACGCCGCCGACGCGTCGCCGTTGGGCGCGGCGGCGCTGGCGGGCACGACGTACCCGCTCGACCGCGTCTCATGCGCTTACGCGATGGGCTTCACGCGCGTCGTGCCGAACTCGCTCGACGCGGTGTCCGACCGCGACTTCCTCGTCGATCTGCACGTGGCGTGCTCGACCATGGCCATGCACCTTTCGCGACTTGCGGAGGAGATCGTCTTGTGGAGCAGCTCGGAGTTCGGATACATCACCCTGTCGGATGCGTATTCCACGGGTTCCTCCATCATGCCCCAGAAGAAGAACCCCGACTTCGCCGAGCTCATACGGGGCAAGACGGGCCGCGTGTACGCTAACCTCATGCAGCTCCTCGTGACGTGCAAAGGGCTGCCGCTCGCCTACAACAAGGACCTCCAGGAGGACAAGGAGGGTGCGCTCGACTCCGCCAAGACCCTGCTCCAGAGCCTTGGGGTCATGGCGGGGATGGTCTCCACGATGGAGGTGCACGCTGACCGGATGCGCGCGGCGTGCGGCGTCGGGCATCTGGCCGCGACCGATGTGGCCGACTACCTCGTCAAGAAGGGCATGGCGTTCCGTGAGGCCCACGCGGTCGTCGGGAGGCTGGTGCTCGAGTGCGACAAGCGCGCATGCCAGCTCGGCGACCTTCCCTTCGAGGTGTTTTCGAGCGCGAGCCCTCTGTTCGGCCGCGACATCGCGGGGGCCTTCGACATCGACGCGATCGTTGACGCGCGCGTAACCGACGGAGGGACGTCGCGTGCGGCGGTGGAGGGGCAGCTCAAGCTCGTCCGCGCCTCGATGGCGGGAGACGAGGCGCGGATCGCGGGCCTCTCGCACGTGATCGAGATGGGCGAGCCCTTCGGCGAATGGTAGGCGGTCCCCGAACGGCCCCCGCTTGGCGCGTGCCTAGAGGAGGGGCGCATGGGGTAAGATGGGCGTTGGGCGCGCAAAGCCCGCGCGCCGAGTGCAACTTCCATCGAAAGGGGACGCATATGCCCGCTATCGAGCAGACTTTCATCATGATCAAGCCCGACGCCGTCCGCGATCGCAAGACGGGAGCCATCATCGACCGCATCGAGCGCTCCGGCCTGACCATCGAGAAGATGGAGAAGTGCGTGCTCGACGAGGAGACCGTCAAGGTGCATTACGCCCATCTGGCCGACAAGCCCTTCTTTCCGAGCCTCGTGGAGTTCATGACGAGCGGCCCCGTGGTCAAGATGGTCGTCTCCGGCCTGTCCGCCGTCTCCAAGATGCGCACCCTCATGGGCGCCACCAACCCGCTGGACGCCGCGCCCGGCACCATTCGCGGGGATTACGCGATCGACGTGAACGCCAACGTCATCCACGGCTCCGACTCGCTCGAGAACGCGGCGATCGAGATCGAGCGCTTCTTCGGGTGATTCGCGCGCCATGTGCGAGCGGCCCCCGCGCCTTCCGCCCACCGGCTGGGGCGCGGGGGCTTTTCCATGGCGCGTCGGGTCCCCGGTTCGCTACACTGGGAGCATCGATCATTCGGGCGAGGAGGTCTTTCGTGGCTGAGAAGAACGTATGCGAGATGACGGCAGAGGAGCGCGACCGCGCGTTGGGCGACCTGCTGAACGGTGAGCTCATCTGCGCGCTGGGGTGCACGGAGCCGATCGCGCTGGCGTACGCCGCCGCCCTCGCGCGCCTGGTTCTCGGCTGCGAGCCGGAAAAGATCGCGGTCGGGTGCTCGGGCAACATCGTCAAGAACGTCAAGAGCGTCACGGTCCCGAACTCCGGGGGCATGCGCGGCGTGGAGGCCGCGGCGGTGCTGGGGGCCGTGGGCGGCGACGCGTCGGCGGCCCTGGAGACGCTCGAGGGCGTGACTGACGAGCACATCGCCCACACACGCGAGCTGCTGGGGCGTGAGGGCTACGTCGAGGTTTCGCTCATCGAGGGAGTTCCCAACCTCTATATCGAGGTGCGCGCCGAGGCCCTGGGCCACGTGGCGGAGGTCGCCATCTCGGAGCACCACACCAACGTGGTGCGCTGCACGCGCGACGGCGTCCCGGCGGACCGTCTGTGCCCCGCCGCGCGCGCCGGGAGGGACGTGGAGGATGCGTGCTCGGGAACGTGCGCGCTCATGAGTGCCGTCGCGGCGCAGGAGACAGCGGGCGAGGCCCCTCAGGCCGCTCCGGTGCCGGGCCTGTCGCTCGACGCGATCATCGACTACATCGACTCGGGCGACATCTCCCACGCCCGCGCCTCGCTGGAGCGCCAGATTGAGCTCAACGCCGCCATCTCCGCCGAGGGTCTCGAGAACCCCTGGGGGGCGGAGGTGGGCCGCACGCTGCTCGCCACCCGCGGCGACGACATCGCCTGCCGCGCCCGCGCCCGCGCCGCCGCCGGGTCCGACGCGCGCATGAGCGGTTGCGCCCTTCCCGTCGCGATCGTGTGCGGATCGGGCAACCAGGGCATCACCTGCGCCCTGCCCGTGCTCACCTACGCCGAGGAGCTCGGTGTCGAGGGCGATCGCCTGGTGCGCGCCGTGGCGCTCGCCGACCTCATCGCCATCCACACCAAGAGCTACATCGGCGCGCTCTCCGCGTTCTGCGGCGTTGTCTGCGCCGCCTGCGGCGCGGGGGCGGCCATCTGCTGGATGCGCGGGGGCACGCGCGAGCAGATAGGCGCCACGGTGGTGAACACCCTCGGCAACGTGGGCGGTATCGTGTGCGACGGCGCAAAGGCGAGTTGCGCGGCCAAGATTTCCGCCGCCGTGGACGCCGCCATCCTCGGCTGCGACATGGCGCTCGCCGGGCGGGGATTCCGCGCGGGTGAGGGCATCGTCATGGACACGGTGGAGGAGACCATCGCGAGCATGGGCTACGTGGGCCGCGTGGGCATGAAGGACACCGACGTGGAGATCTTGAAGCTCATGACGGGCGAGACCAGGCTGTAACCGCGATAGTCCCGTCGCGCATCCCACGCGAAGCGCCCCGCGCCCGCACGGTTCGATCCGAGTGGGCGCGGGGCGCTTGCATACGTATCGAGGGAGGCGTCCAGCTGGCTTACTCCCCGCAGAAGCGCTCCTCTATCAGGTGCAGGCTCTTGGCGAAATCGGCCATCGACCCGTTCCACAGGGCGTCGGGTTGGGTGCCGTTGCCCACGTAGGCGGTCCTGAGCCCGATGTCGGGGGAGGGGAAGTCGCGTTTGGGGTCGTTGCCCACCATGAGCGTCTCTTCGGGCGAAAGGCCCAGCTTGCCGAGCGCCTCGAGGTAATACCCCGCGCTGGGCTTCACACGGGTCGAGTTCTCCCACGTGGTCACGAGCTCGAAGGGCATATCGAGCATCCGCCCCCAGCCCATGCGGCACTCGATGCACGCGCGTGAGAAGCTCGGGTTGGTGAGCAGGGCGATGCGGAGCCCGCGGTCGAGGACGGCCTCCACCGCCTCATGAGCGCCCTCGCGAGGCCGCGCGGAGATCAGGCGGTCGTTCTTCTTGGGCAGGACCTCGCGCTCGTAGAATTCGAGCATGTCGGTGATGGCGGGCTCGAGCAGGGGGATGCCGCATCGGCGCTGGAGCTCGTCCGCGAAGAATTGCCGGTTGGTGCGCGCGTCCCCCTCCGCGCGGGAGCCGTTGTTGAGCTCGAGCATGGCGCTCCCCACGGGCGCGAAGAGCGAGACGGCGCTTTTGCGCGCCGCCTGCGCGAGCAGGTTGGCCTCGTCGAGCGCGTACATGCCTATGAAGGCGTTCAGGTTGATGCTGAGCAGCGTGTCGTCCATGTCGAATACGACAGCCTTGAGGGTCGCCATGAGGCCTTCTTCCGGTTCAGGGTCAATTGGTCCAATTATGCCCAAAAACTCGGGCCTCCTGCTCGGGGAGCGATGGCGATCTCTCGCGATGGCGATCTCTCGGGGTCCGCGCGGCGGATGCCCGTGCGCGCGTCCTGCCGCCGCGCCCTGCCGCGTCGATTTTGGCGCCATGGGCGTCCAGAGCGCCCGTTCACCGGGAAATCGATACCGTTCGCGGTTTTGCCCAAAGGGGAAGGCGAAAATTAAATCGATACAAATAGCTGCAAAGACTTGCTAAGATAACGTTTTACCACCTGCAGGTCTGTTCGATTTTCCGGCACGCATCCTAATTGAATCGATATAATTCCACAAAAAGGAAACACGTGTGCATGCGCGCGGAGCGTATCAAGACGAGGAAGGCAGACCGTATGAAGTGGGGCATCTCCCTTTATCCCGAGCATTCGACCGTCGAGCGCGACTGCGCGTACATCGAGGCAGCGGCGGCACATGGGTTCAGCCGGATCTTCTCCTGCCTGCTGTCCGTCGAGGGCGATCCCGAGCAGGTCAAGCGCGAGTCCGCGGAGCTCACCGCATGCGCGCATGAGAACGGCATGGAGGTCGTCTTCGACGTCGCCCCCAACGTTTTCTCCAGGCTCGGCATCTCCTATGACGACCTCTCGTTCTTCCATGAGATCGGCGCCGACGGCATTCGCCTGGACGAGCCGTTCCAGCCGAGCCAGGTGGCGGATATGACCCGCAACCCCTATGGCCTCATGATCGAGCTCAACGCCAGCTGCGCCGACGGCATCCTGGCCGCCACGCTCACCCATGACCCCGACCGCGCGCGCCTCATCTCCTGCCATAACTTTTATCCGCAGCGCTTCAGCGGCCTGGACACCGCGTTCTTCGAGCGCGAGAGCGCGGCCGTGCGAGAGCTGGGCGTCAACCTCGCGGCGTTCATCGGGATCCCCCGCGCGGACGCCTTCGGTCCCTGGCCGCTCAAAGAGGGCCTTGTGACGCTCGAGTGCCATCGCGACCTTCCCTTGGACTTCCAGGCGCGTCACCTGTCCGCGATGGGGCTCGTGGACGACATCATCATCTCCAACTGCTTCGCCACCGAGGAGGAGCTCGCCTCCATCGGCCAGATCGACCGCTCCCTCGTCCAGCTTCGCCCCCAGGCGGCTGCCGGCATCACGGAGAACGAGCTCGCCATCGTCCGCTACGCCAAGCATAAGGTGCGCGGCGACCTGAGCCCGTACCTGCTTCGCAGCACGTGGTCGCGCGTCGAGTTCGCAGACCTCGACGTGCCCGCCCGCCCGGTCGGCCGCGACCTCAAGCGCGGCGACGTGGTGGTCGTGAACAACGCCAGCCCTCGCTACAAGGGCGAGCTTCAGCTGGTGTTGCGGGACATGCCCGATGACGGCACCCGCAACGTGGTGGGCACCTTGCCCGAGCACGAGCAGATGCTTCTGCCGTACCTGGATTCCTGGACGCGCTTCGGCGTCCTTCTGTAACGGGCGCGCCCGCGCGCCGCATCGTCCAAAGCCGAGAAGAGGGGAGAGGAGGCCCGCATGTCGAACGGCATCAAGATAGCGACCATCGGCGGTGGCTCGAGCTATACGCCCGAACTCGTAGAGGGTTTCATCAAGCGCTACGAGAACCTGCCGGTTGACGAGCTGTGGCTCGTGGACATTCCCGAGGGCCAGGACAAGCTCGACACGGTGGGCGCCCTCGCCCAGCGCATGGTCAAGCGCGCCGGCCTGCCCACCAAGGTGGTCCTCACCACCGACCGCCGCGCCGCGCTCGAAGGTGCCGATTTCGTGACCACGCAGGTCCGCATCGGTCGCCTGCCCGCCCGTGTGCTCGACGAGCGCATCCCGCTGTCGCATGGCATGCTCGGCCAGGAGACTAACGGCGCCGGCGGCATGTTCAAGGCCTTCCGCACCATCCCGGTCATCCTCGACTTCGTCCGCGAGGTCCAGGAGCTCTGCCCCAAGGCATGGATGGTCAACTTCTCCAACCCCTCGGGCATGATCGAGGAGGCCATCCTCAACTACACGGATTTCGATCGGGCCATCGGCCTGTGCAACGTGCCCATCAACATGCACGCCGGTATCGCCCGCGTCCTGGGCGTCGACGAGAGCCGTCTGGAGCTCCAGCTCCAGGGCGTGAACCACTTCGTGTTCGCCACCGACGTGTTCGTGGACGGCGTGTCCGTCATCGACGAGGCGGTCGAGAAGTACGCCCACGTCTCCGAGGACGAGGCGCTCTCGATGAACAACTTCGTGTCGATCCCGTTCTCGCCTTCGTTCATCCGCGGAATCCGCGCGATCCCGTGTCCGTATCACAACTACTACTTCCACACCGATGAGATGCTCGCGGAGGAGCTCAAGGAGTTCGAGGAGGGCAACGTCCGCGGCGAGGTCGTCTCGCGCCTGGAGGACGAGCTCTTCCAGATCTACCGGGACGAGAATCTCGACATCAAGCCCAAGCAACTCGAGCAGCGCGGCGGCGCCCGCTACAGCGACGCCGCGTGCAATCTCATCGAGTCCATCCATGCCAACCGCGGCGATATCCAGTACGTGGACGTGCGAAACGACGGCTGCATCGAGGGGCTTCCCTCGTCGAGTGCCGTCGAGGTCGCGTGCCGCATCACCGCCGACGGCCCCAAACCGCTCGCCACGGGTGAGCTCAAGCCCCGCATCGCCGGCTACGTGCAGATGATGAAGGGCTTCGAGCGCATGGTCGTCGAGGCCGCCGTCACCGGCGACCGCGACCTGGCCGTCGCGGCACTCGAGATGAACCCGTTGTGCCCCTCCGATGAGCTCGCCAACGTCGTCGTGGACGAGCTGATCGAGGCGCACCGTCGGTATCTGCCCCAGTTCTCGTAATCCGCCTGCCGGTGATTGCGAGACACCCGTACGTTTTCGTTTGGGTATTCTTCATCCCTCGGAGTAAAATCGCAGGTGGGGTGATGAGAATATTGCGGTCGCATTTCTATGGCCGCGCAATGTCGTTCCCGCTTCGCGCGGGAGAAGGAAAGGAGGAGAGCTCATGGTCAACATTCTGCTTTGCTGCTCTGCAGGCATGTCCACGAGCCTGATGGTCTCCAAGATGCAGGCGAGCGCTGAGGAGCGCGGCATCGAGGCCACCATCTGGGCCGTGCCCGAGGCCGAGGCTCAGGCGAACGCCGAGAAGGCCGACGTCATCCTGCTCGGTCCGCAGGTTCGTTTCCTGCTGGACAAGATCAAGTCGGTCGCCGGCGACACGCCGGTCGAGGTCATCGACATGATGGCGTACGGCATGATGGACGGTGCCAAGGTCCTCGATCAGGGCCTCAAGCTCATCGGCCACGAGTAATCGGCCGCGCGCCCGGCGCGCCCGAACCCGCGGGGGCACCCGCACCCGTATCTATTCGAACATCACCCCACTTTTTTTAAGGAGAGATGACATGGCATCACCCATGGACGGTTTCATGCATTGGATGGAGACCAAGTTCATGCCGATCGCGCAGAAGATCGGCAATCAGCGTCACCTCGTCGCCATCCGTGACGGCTTTATCTCCATCATGCCGGTCACGATGGCCGGCTCCATCGCGGTCCTGCTGAACGTGTTCTTCCGCGACCTCCCCACCACCTGGTGGGGCGCCGGCAACGGCTTCACCGAGGCCTGCACCCAGCTCATCAACGTCAACGTGAACGTCTACAACGGCTCCATCTCCATTCTGGCGCTGTGCTTCGCGTTCGCCCTGGGCTACCATCTGTGCAAGTCCTATGACGTGTCGCCCATCTCCGGCGCCGCCGTCTCCCTGGCCTCCGTCGTGGCGACCATGAACTTCGCCCCTGCGTTCGACTACACCCTGAGCGGTGTCGCCCCCGAGGCCGTCAAGGCCCTCGAGGCCGCCGGCATGACCGGCCTTGCCGTGACGGACGCCGGTGCGGTCACCATGAGCGTCACCGCCCCGAGCATGATCTCCACCGCGCTCACCAGCGCCACCGGTCTGTTCACCGCGCTGATCTTCGGCCTCGTCTGCACGATGATCTACGTCAAGCTCATCCAGGCCAAGCTCACCATCAAGCTTCCCGATTCCGTCCCGCCCGCGGTCAACAACGCCTTCGTGGCCATGATCCCCGGTGTCGCGGCGATCTTCGTGTCCGCCATCATCACGCAGGTTTGCGTCGTCGTCTCCGGTTCCTACCCGAACGACCTCATCTCCGAGTTCATCCAGCGCCCGCTGCTCGGCATGTCCTCCGGCTTCTTCACCGTCCTGCTCGTCGAGTTCCTGGCCCAGCTGTTCTGGTTCTTCGGCATCCACGGCATGAACGTCCTCGCCCCCATCACCGAGGGCATCTACACCCCCGCCCTGCTTGAGAACCTCGCCGTCTGGCAGGCCACCGGCGACATCTCCCAGCTTCCCTACATGTGGACCCGTGGCTCCTTCGACGCCTACACCATGATGGGTGGCTCCGGCCTCACCCTCGGCCTGATCATCGCCATCCTCTTCTTCTCCAAGCGCGAGGATTCCAAGACCATCGCCAAGCTGGCCGCTCCCATGGGCGTGTTCAACATCAACGAGCCCGTCATCTTCGGTATGCCCATCGTGCTGAACCCGCTGTACTTCTTCCCGTGGGTCCTCGTCCCGGTCATCACCGCCGCCATCGCGCTCGGCTTCACCTACGCTGGCATCATCCCGCCCGTCTACATCCAGGTTCCGTGGATCATGCCCGTTGGCCTGTACGCGTTCTTCGCCACCGGCGGCAACATCATGGCCGCTCTGGTCGCGCTGCTGAACCTGGTCGTCTCCTTCCTCATCTGGCTCCCGTTCGTCATCCTGGCGAACAAGGAGCAGGAGAAGGCCGAGGCCGCTGCCTAGTCGCGACGCCACCTGCGCATCGCGCACGATCGATTCGCGCGGCCCTTGTGGTTGCATGAGCTCCATATGGGTCGCGCTCGCCGGCCGTCGGTGGTCTGCGGACCTGCCGGCGGCCCTTCTTGCTAAGAAAGGTTTGCCACTCATGGGATTTAGGTCGCCTTGGGCCGTGTTCGTTATGGGCGTGGGCTTCTTCTTCATCGTGATGTCGAATTTCGGCGCTGCCGAAGGGTCTCCCCGGAGCCTTGGCCTGCTCGTGGGCGGTCTCGCGATCGTCATCGTGAGCGGCATCTACCTATTCGTGAAAAGAAAGAGGTAAGACGTTGGACGTGAAGTTCCCCAAAGACTTCTATTTCGGAAGCGCCACGAGCGCGCCGCAGTCCGAGGGCGCCCACGGCATCGATCACAAGGCCCCGGACATCTGGGACCTGTGGTACGAGCTCGAGCCCTATAAGTTCCACGGCGGTGTGGGCCCTGCCGACACCTCCACGTTCTTCGAGCATTGGCGTGAGGACATCGCGCTTCTGCACGAGACGGGCCAAAACTCCTTCCGCACCTCGATCAGCTGGTCGCGCCTGCTTCCTGATCCGGAGGGGGAGCCCAACCCCGAGGCCGTGGAGTTCTATCACAATGTGTTCTCCACCCTGCGCGATGAGGGCATCGAGCCCTTCGTCAATCTGTTCCACTTCGACATGCCCGTGGCGTGCCAGGAGCGCGGCGGTTGGGAGAGTCGCGAGGTCGTCGACCTGTATGCCCGTTACGCCCGATGCGCATTCGAGCTGTTCGGCGATGTGGTGAAGCGCTGGTACACGTTCAACGAGCCCATCGTCCACGTCGAGTGTGGTTATCTGCAGCAGTATCACTATCCCTGCAAAGTGGACCCCAAGGCCGCGGTCCAGGTCGCGTACCACACCGCCCTCGCGAGCGCCCTCGCCGTCCGCGCATGCCATGAGGTCGTCTCGGACGCCAAGATCGGCATCGTGCTCAACCTCACCCCGGCCTACCCGCGCTCCGAGCACCCGGCCGACGTCCGGGCCGCGCATATTGCCGAGCTGTTCGCCAACAAGAGCTTCCTCGACCCGAGCGTGAAGGGCGTTTACGACCCCGAGCTCGTCGAGATCATCGGGAAGCACGGTCTCATGCCCGTCGTCGACGCCGAGGACCTCGCGGTCATCCGCGACAACACCGTCGACTACCTCGGCGTGAACTTCTACCAGCCGCTGCGCGTGTGCGCGCGTGCGAGCCTGCCCAACCCCGACGCCCCGTTCATGCCGTCGTATTACTACGACGTCTACGCCATGCCCGGCCGCCGCATGAATCCGCATCGCGGGTGGGAGATCTACCCCGAGGCGCTGTATGACATCGCCTGCAACATCCGCGACAACTACGGCAACATCGAGTGGATCGTCTCGGAGAACGGCATGGGCGTCGAGGGCGAGGAGGCGTTCCGAGGCGAGGACGGCACCATCCAGGACGATTACCGCATCGACTTCATCAAGGAGCACCTGACGCAGCTCGCCCGCGGAATCGATGAGGGCTCCAACTGCATCGGTTATCATCTTTGGACGTTCATCGATTGCTGGAGCTGGCTGAACGCGTACAAGAACCGCTACGGCCTGGTCGAGCTCGACCTCGAGACGCAGGAGCGCCGCATCAAGAAGAGCGGTCGCTGGTACAAGCGACTCGCGGAGGACGGCGGCTTCTAGGAGGCGCCGGGGCCGGTGCGCCCGCGCCGGGCATCCATGAGGAGGGGTAATGAAAGTACAGGTCAAGATGGCCATCAGCGCCGAGGACCTTTTCGACAGCATAACCGAGTCGGTGCTTTACGACGCCGAGCAGGCAAAGGGCAAGAAGATTCCCGCCAAGAAGCTCAAGGCGGGGTTCAGCTATCAGAAGATGCTCGACGCCAAGGTGGGCGGCGCCCAGCACGTGACCACCAAGATCACCGACTTCGAGCCGCCGTATCTGTATGCGGCCTCGATCACGTCATCGCGCGGGGTGAACACCGTTCGATATGAGATCGAGCCCATCGAGGGCCAGGACGCGATCAACGTGACCTACGAGGAGGGGTATGTGGGCGATAAGGCCCTCAACGACCTCAACGGCAAGCTCGTCGGCGCCCTGTACAGCCCCTTCGCCAAGCGCAAGATCAAGAACAGGCTGCGCGACATGGAGATGTACATCAAGCAACACGGCGGCACCTCCAAGGCGGCCGATTCCGATGCGGATCGCCTGGAGGGGCCCCAAGATGCGGCGGACGACGCCGCGGAGAGCGAGGAGTAACATGGAAGACATGAACAAGATCGAGATGGCGTGCTTCGAGATCATCGCCAACGTCGGTTCTGCGCGCAGCTGCTTCATCGAGGCCATCGACCTGGCCGGCGAGGGCAAGATCGAGGAGGCCGAGGCCCGCGTCGCGGAGGGCGAGCAGTTCTTCCTGGTCGGCCATGCCAAGCACGGCGAGATGATCGCCCAGGAGGCCGGCGGCGACCACATCGACCCGAGCATCATCCTCATTCACGCCGAGGACCAGCTCATGAGCGCGGAGACCTTCAAGATCCTGGCCGGCAAGTTCATCGACCTGGCGAAGAAGAACGCCTAGCGCGATGATCCCCTAAGGGGAGTCGGGACACTCCCGGTTTCTCTGACCCGGTTGCCGAAACGGGCCGTCGACGAATGCCGACGGCCCGTTTTTCGTCATATCAGCCGTATGCGCTCACAGGATCAAGCGCATGCGCCCATAGGAGGCCTGCGGCTGCTCGAAGGGCTTATTGAGCCCAGTGAGGCTCTTCGGCCTCAGCCTTGTTTGAGCCCGATGATCGAGGGCAGCCAGGCGATATCCTCGTCCACGTAGGTCGTCGCGCCGCTGCCCGAACGCCCCTCCTCGATCATCGAGAGGATCTCGGTTGCCGCCATCGAGCCGATCTCCACGGCGGGCGGGCACACCGTGGTGATGCTCGGGTGAAAGTACGTCTTGGTGTCCTGGTAGTCGTAGCAGGCGAACGAGATGTCCTCGCCGACGCGCAGCCCCAGCTCGCTCAGGGCCTGCTGCGCGCCCTGGCTGCGCCCGTAGTTGAGCGCGAGCACGCAATCCACGCGATCTTCCTGCACCAGGTGCATCATGTCGCGATAGCCGCACTCGCGCGCGTACCCCCCGATGCGCACGACGGCGTTCCGGCGCGGCAGCCCAGCGCGGTCGAACGCCTCGAGCACGCCTGCGAGACGCTCGCGCGACACGTATTCCTCCTGAGATGCCGCGAGCACGCCGATGCGGGTGTGACCGGCCTCGAGCATGCTTGTTATCACCGAGCAGCAGCTTTTGCGGCTGGTGGCCAGGATGTTGTCGACGCAGGAGTAGGGGAGTGGGTTGGAGATGGCGAGCGTCGGGATGCCGCTTTGCTCGATCAGTTTCTGCGCGCGCTCGTCCGCGATGGGCTCGCACAGTATCAGGCCGTCGACGCGTCGGTCGAGGAGATTTTCGAGCTTGCGCACGAACACCTCCCGCTCCTCGCGAAAACCGCTGAGGATTATGTTGTAATCGTTGAGCTCCATCTTGCGTTCCACCTGCGCCACCACGCTCACGGCGAAATGGTTGAGCATGTTGTTGATGAGCAGGCCGATGGACATGCTGCGCTTGGAGCGCAGGCAGCGCGCGAGGTAGTTGCTTCTGTAGCCGAGCTCCTCGATCGCCGCCTCGACGCGGCTCTGGTTGGCCGCCTTGAGCTGATGGCCGTTGAGGTAGCGCGAGACCGTTCCCGCGGAGACGCCGGCGCGTTTGGCGACTTCTTGAATGGTGGACACGAGGGCTCCCGGAAGAATATCGATATAACGAATGTATTCTACGTGAGGGTTCATTAACGCGGGATGCCATTCGCGAAAGGTTTGTCGCCATAGACGAAAAAATCGTACTTCACGCTTGAAAACGGGGGAGTTTCCACGTAACCTACTGTTTCGTGAATGCGTATGCTTCACATCAGTATCTGTCGGCCCCCGAGATTGTTCCAAACGGTGCGCGCGCGCTGGCGGCATGAGCCCTCAAGGCACGCAACCATCTGCAGGTCAGGTAATCGGGGCCCCGTAGTTCGAAAGGGGTCCACCTTTGAGTGAGATTCAGAACTCGTCCATCTTCTCCCTCGACGACGTCGATACCGAGGAGATGAACAACCTCATCGACAACTCCATCACCGATTTCGATGAGGGCGACCTGGTCAACGGCACCGTTGTGAAGATCGAGCGCGACGAGGTCCTCGTCGACATCGGCTTCAAGTCCGAGGGCGTCATTCCCGTCCGCGAGCTCTCCATCCGCAAGGATGCCAACCCCGCCGACCTCGTGGCGCTGGGCGACTCCATCGAGGCGCTCGTGCTCCAGAAGGAGGACAAGGACGGTCGTCTGGTTCTCTCCAAGAAGCGCGCCGAGTACGAGCGTGCCTGGAACCGCATCGAGGAGAAGTTCAACGCCGGCGAGAACGTCGAGGGCGAGGTCATCGAGGTCGTCAAGGGCGGTCTCATCCTCGACATCGGCCTGCGCGGCTTCCTGCCCGCCTCCCTCGTTGACCTTCGCCGCGTGAAGGACCTCACCTCCTACCTCGGTACCCGCATCGAGGCTCGCGTCATCGAGATGGATCGCAACCGCAACAACGTCGTGCTTTCTCGCCGTGTCGTGCTCGAGGAGTCCCGCAAGGCCGAGCGCTCCGAGATTCTCTCCAAGCTCAAGAGCGGCATGCGTCTCAAGGGCACCGTCTCCTCCATCGTGGACTTCGGCGCCTTCGTGGATCTGGGCGGCATCGACGGCCTCATCCACATCTCCGAGCTCTCCTGGAACCACGTCAACCACCCCTCCGAGGTCGTCAAGGTCGGCCAGGAGGTCGAGGTCGAGGTTCTCGACGTCGATCTGAACCGCGAGCGCATCTCTCTCGGTCTCAAGCAGACCACCGAGGATCCGTGGCGCGCGCTGGTCAAGAAGTACCCGGTTGGCGCCATCGTCGAGGGCACCGTCACCAAGCTCGTGCCCTTCGGCGCGTTCGTCGACCTCGGTGACGGCATCGAGGGCCTCGTGCACATCTCCGAGATGGCCAACAAGCACGTGGACCAGCCTGCCCAGGTCACCGCTGTGGGCTCCAAGGTCCAGGTCAAGGTCATGGAGATCGACCTCGACCGTCGTCGCATCTCCCTGTCCATGAAGTCCGCTGCCGAGACCCTCGGCATCGAGATCGAGGTCGCCCCGCTCGAGGGCGAGGAGAAGGCCGAGGACGCCGAGTAGTTTCCGGTGCAATGCCTTTGAACCTTAGGTTCGCTGCAGACCCCGATGGGCACATGCCCATCGGGGTCTTTTTCAAGGAGTCGCGACGTCAGGATAGGTGAGTCTATGGTTTCCATGCATGGGTTCGACGGCCCGTCGATCGATGAGCGGCCGATCGTTCTGTTCGACTTCGACGGGACCGTCGCCAACACCCAGCCGGCCATCATGCGGGCCGTGGGTGCGGTCCTCGCACGTCATGGTTACGAGCTGCGTGAGGATCAACTGCTGCCGTTGATAGGACCTCCGCTCGAGGTCGGTATCAGACTCGTGACCGACATGGATGAGCGGGAGGCGCTCGATGTGGCGGCGGAGTATCGCGAGCTCTTCTCTCGGACGGTCACCGCTGAAGACACCCCGCTCTTCCCCGGCACCCTCGAGTTGCTCGACGCGCTCGTCGCCGCGGGAAAGCGCATCGCGGTCGCGACCTCCCGCATCGAGTCATCGACGGTCGACCTTATCGCCGCCCTCGGCCTCACGCAGTTCGAGGTGATTGCGGGCAGGGTCCCCGGCATCCGCGAGACCAAGGCGGATTCCATCTCGGCCGCCCTTGCCGCTCTCGGCGCACGACCCTGCGACGCCGTGATGGTCGGTGACCGGATGTACGATGTTACGGGTGCTATGGAGCTGGGGATCCCCTGCATCGGCATCTATTCCGGAGCCGCCGCCCCCGGGGAGCATGAGGAGGCGGGCGCGGTCGCCGTGTGCGCGGATATGTCCCAGGTCGGTCGTGTGCTTGGCGTGCGATAGCAGCCGCGCGCGCCGTTTGCCGGGACGGCGTCTCCCCGCTCGCCCGTGCCGTCGATTGCCCCTGTTTCCTTTGGGGCATAATAATGGCTTGTTGATTCACTGAGAGGGAAGGGGGCGCCCATGCGCGCTGGTGTGATGGAGAGCGTCGAGAAGTACGTCGACGAGGTGTGGGAGGATGTCGTTTCGGACATTTCCGCCCTGGTCGCGCATCCGTCCGTTGCCGATGCCACCGCTGCCAAACCGGGCGCCCCGTTCGGCGACGCGGTTCGTGACGCGCTCGATTGCGGCCTTGCGATCGCCGAGCGCCTGGGGTATGAGACGGGTGACGATGAGGGATACGTCGGATTCGCCGATATCCCCGGTGAGCGCCCTGGGCAGCTTGCCACCATCGCGCATGTCGATGTGGTGCCCGCTGGCCCCGGCTGGTCCACCGACCCCTATACGATGGAGCGCCGCGACGGCTGGCTCCTCGGCCGCGGCGTGATCGACGACAAGGGCCCTGCCGTTCTCTCCCTGTACGCCGGCGCCTATCTCCTGCACGCCGGCATAACGCCCCGCTACACCTTCCGTGCGCTCATCGGCTGCGATGAGGAGGCGGGCATGACGGACGTTCACCATTACCTCAAGGGCCACGAGCAGCCGCTCTTCCTGTTCACGCCCGATGCCGAGTTCCCCGTGTGCAATGCGGAGAAGGGTTGCTTTGGTGGCACCTTCACGAGCGCGCCGATTGAGGATGGGGCGATCGTCTCTTGGAGCGGCGCCGAGGCCACCAACGCGATCCCCAGCGAATCCGTTTGCGTGCTCGCCGCCTCGCGCGCGGCGCTGCCCGCCCCGCAGGCGCATTCCGACCGCATTTCGCTCGAGGATGCGGGCGAGGGGCGCACGCGCGTCTTCGCCCAGGGCATCGGCGGGCACGCCTCGCTTCCCGAGGGCACCCTGAATGCCATCGCGCTCGTCGTCGGTTACCTGCGCGAGGTCGCAGAGGCCTGCCCCGATCTCTTCGATCCCGCGGAGCTCTCCTTCCTCGACCTGTTGTCCGTCGTGCATGACGGCACGGCGGGGGAGGGCCTGGGCATCGAGGCCGAGAGCGAGGCCTTTGGCCCGCTCACATGCAACGCCGGCACCATCGAGGTTGCCGACGGTCGCATCGTCCAGACCATCGACGTGCGGTTCCCCGACACCATCGCATGCGACGAGATGTCGATGATCTGCCGTGCGCACGCCTCCCGCTATGGGGCTGAGTTCGCGCCCGGGAGGTCCAAGGAGCCGTTCTCGGTCTCGGCGGACAGCCCGGCGGTGCAGGCCCTGCTCAACACTTATCGCGAGGTCACGGGAAAGCCCGCCGAGCCGTTCTCGATGGGCGGGGGCACCTATGCGCGCAACTTCGCGAGCGCTGTCTCGTTCGGTCCCGAGGACAACGGGCTCGAGCTTCCCACCTGGGCGGGCAGCATGCACGGCCCGAATGAGGCCGCAAATGAAGCGCTGCTGCGCGACGCGCTCAAGATGTACATCTTGGCGATTCTGCGCCTCAACGAGCTGGAACTGTAAGATTCGCATCAGATCACAGAGGAGAAGCCGTGCCTAGTTTTTGGGAGCAGATCTTCAGCATCCTGATTATCGCCGTGTCCATGGTGTTCGGTGGGTACCTGTACCGCAAGCGTCATGACGCACCCGCTCCGACCAAGAAAAAGCCCTCCGGTTCGGCACCGTCGGGCAAGCGCCCCAAGAAGAGGCGCTGACCGCTCCGATTCGCCATGTAAAGGCCGAGGGATGCGCAAGGCCAAATGTAAAGCGAGCGTAAGGACGCTCACAGCATGCAGTAATGATTGGTCAGAGCGCAGTAAGAGACGGTGAACGAGATCAAATGGGCGGTGAGTGCGCGGTATTGTGCTTGCCGTGGACGGGTGGGGTCAAAGAACCGCTCCCCACAAGGGGATGAGGATACGCCCCGTACCGTCATGCGCACGCCGCGCCTATTTGCTCTCGAAGGGAGAACCATGTTCGATTATTCCTGCTCTCGCCGCTCCTTCCTCGGTCTCGCCGGTGGCGTCGCCGCCGTCGCGGGCCTCGGTCTCGCCGGCTGCGGCGGCTCCGACGCCCCCGCCGAGGGTTCCGCCGACGCTGCCGCCGGCGTTACGGGCGAGGTCACCTATGACGGCGCCTCCTCGTTCGCCGCTCTGGTGGAGACCGCTGCCGAGCAGTTCATGAACGAGAACCCCGATTGCGTCATCTCCGGTTCCGGCAACGGTTCCGGCGCCGGCCTCACCGCCGTCGCCTCCGGCACCGTCACCATCGGCAACTCCGATGTCTTTGCCGAGACCAAGCTCGAGGCCGATGAGGCCGCCAAGCTCGTTGACCATGAGGTCGCCGTCGTGGGCATGGGCCCGATCGTCTCCAAGAACGTCACGGTCGACGACCTGACCCTCGAGCAGCTCAAGGGCATCTTCAGCGGCCAGATCACCAACTGGAACGAGGTCGGCGGCGAGGACGCCGAGATCGTCGTCGTCAACCGCAAGGAGGGCTCCGGCACCCGCGCCACCTTCGAGGCCGCCGTCTTCGGCGACGAGAAGAACACCTACAAGCCCGCTCAGCCCGAGCAGGACAAGTCCGGCGACGTCCAGACCCTCATGGGCTCCACCGACAACGCCATCTCCTACATCGATTTCTCTCACTTCGACGACACCAAGTTCACCGCCATCAAGGTCAACGGCGTCGCTCCCGAGAGCAAGAACGTTCTCGACAACAGCTTCCCCATCTGGGCCACCGAGCACATGTACTGCGCCAAGGACGCCGACGACGCAACCAAGGCCTTCTTGGAGTACATGCTCTCCGACGACGTCCAGGGCTCCCTCGTCGAGGAGCAGGGCTTCATCCCGGTCTCCGAGATGACGGTCGTCAAGGACGCCGAGGGCAACGTCACCAAGAAGTAACTGGCATTCAACATATTCTCGAAAGGTGCGTCATGGCAAAGCACATGCCCAAGCGCAACCTTGAGAGGGTCGGCCAAGGCGTCACGGGTGCGTGTGTAGCGCTCGTGACGCTTCTCGTCGTTGCGCTGATCTTCATGGTCGCGCAAAAGGGCCTCTCGACCTTCCTCAAGGACGGCGTCGACGTTATCGGGTTCTTCACCGGTACCAATTGGAGTCTCGCCCATGTGGACGAGGCGACCGGCCTTCCACAAACCGGGGCGCTTCCGCTCATCGTCACGTCGTTCGCGGTCACCCTGCTCTCGACCGCCATCGCGCTGCCCATCGCCATCGGATCCGCGATCTTCGCGGTGGAGATCGCCCCGAACTTCGGCAAGCGCATCTTCCAGCCCATGATCGAGCTGCTGGTGGGCATTCCGTCCGTCGTGTTCGGCCTCATCGGCTTCCATGTGGTGGTCGCCGCGTGCAAGGTCGTCTTCGGCACGCAGACGGGCATGGGCATCCTCCCCGGCGCCATCGTGCTCTCGGTCATGATCCTTCCCACCGTGACGACCCTCTCGATGGATGCGCTGCGCGCCGTGCCCGACGGTTACCGCCAGGGCTCCCTCGCGCTCGGGTACACGCGCTGGCAGACCATCCGCCACGTGGTGATCAAGAGCGCCATGCCCTCCCTCATGACGGCCGTCATCCTTGGCATGACCCGCGCCTTCGGCGAGACGCTCGCCGTTCGCATGGTCATCGGCGGCGCTGAGGTCATGCCCCTCTCGCTGCTCTCGCCTGCGTCCACCATCACCACGACCCTCACCACGAGCATGGCCATCTACGCCGACGGCTCCGTGCAGAAGGACGTGCTGTGGTCCCTGGGCCTGCTACTCATGGGCATGTCGCTCATCTTCATCCTGATCATCCACCTCATCGGCAAGAAGGGGGCGAAGTCCCGTGGCTGATTCCGTGCAGACCGCCGCGTCGGGAACCGCGGACGCCAAGGCGTCCGGCCTGAACATCGACACCGCGTACATCAGGCGCGCGCAGCGTGGTGACAAGATCGCCACCGGCGTGCTCGCGGCCATCGCCGCGCTCGTGATGCTCATCGTCGTGTCGATGGTGGCCTATATCCTCTTCGAGGGCCTCTCGACCCTCTTCACCCCCGGCTTCCTCACCCAGCCCAGCCGCAACGGCGGCGTGGCGGGAGGCGTGGCCTACCAGCTCTTCGACTCGTTCTACCTGTTGGTCCTCACCCTGCTCATCTCCGTGCCCGTGAGCTTGGGCGCCGCGGTGTTCCTTACCGAGTACGCCGCGCACGGCCCCATCACCAATATCGCGAGCACCGCGATCGAGACGCTCTCGTCGCTGCCCTCCATCGTGGTGGGCATGTTCGGCTTCCTCGTGTTCTCCGTCAACTTCGGCTGGAAGTACTCGATCATCTCCGGCGCCGTGGCGCTCACCATGTTCAACATTCCGATCCTGGTGCGCGTGATCCAGCAGGCGCTCGAGGACGTCCCGCAGCATCAGCGCGATGCGTGCCTGGCCATGGGCCTCACCCGCTGGGAGGCCACGGTCCACGTGCTCATCCCTGCTGCCATGCCCGCCATCGTCACCGGCGTGGTGCTCTCTGCGGGCCGAGTGTTCGGCGAGGCCGCGGCCCTGCTGTTCACCTCGGGCATGTCGAGCCCCGTGCGTCTGAACTTCCTCTCGCTCAATTTCGCGAGCCCCACCTGCGCCTGGAACATCTTCCGCCCCGGTGAGTCGCTCGCCGTGCACATCTACAAGATCTACGGCGAGGGCAGCGCTTCCGCCCAGCACATCGTCTGGGGCACCGCCGCGCTGCTGATGATCTGCGTGCTGCTCTTCAACGTGATTTCCCGTGTGGCCGGCAAGGCCCTGGCTAAAAGGATGACGGCCGAATGATCGACAACACCACCCAGGCGTCCGCGAGCCCGTCTACGTCCCCGAGTGCCGCCGACGCCTTCATGGACAACGTGTACGCGAGCGGCGCCGCAAACGTCCATCGCGGCGCCACCGATGGCGAGGTCATGCTCGAGACGCATGGCGTGAACGTCTATTACGGCGACAACCATGCGCTGCACGACACCTCTCTGCAGTTCCACAAGGGCGAGATCACCGCTCTCATCGGCCCGTCCGGCTGCGGCAAGTCGACGTTCCTGCGCAGTCTGAACCTCATGAATCGCGAAATTCGCGGCTGCCGTGTTGAGGGTGAGATCATCTACGATGGGCGCAACATCAACACGCGCGGTGAGAACCTCTACGAGCTTCGGCGCTCGATCGGCATGGTGTTCCAGCAACCCAACCCGTTCCACAAGTCCATCTACGAGAACATCGTGTTCGCACCCAAGCGCCATGGCCTCAAGGGCAAGGAGAACCTCGACGCCCTGGTCGAGGAGTCCCTTCGCGGCGCGGCCCTGTGGGATGAGGTCAAGGACAAGCTGAAGGAGAGCGCCTTCTCGCTTTCCGGTGGTCAGCAGCAGCGCCTGTGCATCGCTCGCACGCTCGCCATGCACCCGGATGTCATCCTGTTCGACGAGCCCTGCTCGGCGCTCGACCCGATCTCGACCCTCGCGATCGAGGAGCTGATGCAGAGCATCGTCAAGGATCGCGCCATCGTGATCGTCACGCACAACATGGAGCAGGCGAGTCGCGCCTCCAATCGCACGGCGTTCTTCTACATGGGCGATATGGTCGAGTACGGCGAGACCGAGCAGATCTTCCAGCGCCCCAAGGACAAGTGCCTGAACGATTACCTCACGGGCATGTTCTCGTAGCGGGTTTTGCGAACTGTCGAGCTTGCTAGGAGGGCGCCGCGCATCGTGCGCGGCGCTTTTTGCTCGGACGCGGGCATCGCGCGATTCCCTCGCACGCGTCTGCATGCTGGCATCGCGCCGCGAAACGCGCTGCAAGGCCGTCCCCGGGTCGGGTGCGTTTCTTGCGCTCGGGCTGCCTCGTGGTGGCACATGAATGAAAGTGTAGCTTTTGGGGGAGGTTTTGACTCGTCGGGGTCGATTCTGCTTCACGGAATTTTGCATGACCTGCGCTTTTGTTGTTCCGTTCATGCCTTGCGCCCGCACATTAGGTTAAAACGTCCCCCAAAAGCTACACTTTGGTGCACTCGATGGCGCCGCGACCCATCTCTCATCGCAGATGGCGCACTTGGCAGCGCCATAGACGGTTTTGAAGCGTCACAAGAGAGACCCGCCGCTCTTTGCGAGCAGGCGGGCCTTATGCGCGTTCATGCGAGTCGCTCGGCGTCCGTTATGCCTCGTCACCGTACATGTAGACCACAAAGCCGTCGCCGGTATCCTGGCTGTGGTCCTCCGCGATGCGGGTCATGCCCAGATGGTCGTAGAAGTGCCAGTCGGACTCGCTGTCGGTCATGAGGAAGAACTTGGTGCGGCCGGCGTCCCTGACGGCGGCCCTGGCGCGGCGGATGAGCTCGCCGCCCAGCCCCTTCCCCTGGAATTCGGGCCGGATGATGAGTAGGTTGATCTGCGCCTGCGCGAACTCATTGCCCGTGGCCGCGAAGCGATCGGCCGTGGCCTTCTCGCGTGTGTCGCCGAACAGGCATCCGGCTAGGCGTTCATCGCCTCCTTGCTCGAGCCGCTTCGTGGCCTGGGCGAGTAGGTCCTCGTAGATCGCGTGCCAGCGTTCGTTGGTGCGCGGCTTCCCCTCGTCGAACAGTCCGACGCAGCACAGGGCGATGGGCCTGCCGTCGGATTCAGCCACGATGGTGATGGGGGAGCGGTTGAACTGCATCGAGATGTTGTAGCGCCCCGCGAGCATGGCGTCATCGAAGTCGCCCCGGTTGCGCAGGCTGTTGGTCCACAGCGTGCAGTAGAGGTCGGCGAACTCGTCCAAGTCATCGTGACGCGCCTCGCGGAACGTGAACTCGTCGGGGTTGATGGGCATGAGATCCTCCTATCGATGACAACGTATAGCTTCTACCCATCCGCACTGCCCGGTAGTATGGACGGCTGGTAAGATGGGGGATTATGCAAACATGAGCGAGGAGTGTTGAGGTATGGCGATTCTGCTCGGCTGCGACAGCGTGCATCTCGAGTTTCCCACCAAGCTTATCGCCCGGGACGTGACCCTGGGCGTCAACGAGGGCGACCGCATCGGCATCGTGGGCAAAAACGGCGATGGCAAGTCGAGTCTGCTCGGCGTGCTCTCCGGCGCGATCGAGCCCGACGACGGCCGGGTGACCCGCCGTCGCGATGTGACGGTGGGGATGCTCGGTCAGCGCGACTCGCTCGACGAATCCTCGACCGTGCACAGGGCCGTAGTGGGCGATCTGCCCGAGTACGAATGGGCGTCCAGCCCGCGCGTGCGCCAGATCCTGGACGGCCTCATCGCCGACGTGCCCTGGGAGGGGTTGGTGCGCGAGCTTTCGGGTGGGCAACGCCGCCGCGTGGACCTCGCGCGCCTGCTCATTGGCGACTATGACGTCCTCATGCTCGACGAGCCGACCAACCATCTGGACATGCGGACCATCAACTGGCTTGCCGAGCACCTCAAATCCCGTTGGCAGCGGGGGAGCGGCGCCATGCTCGTGGTCACGCACGACCGCTGGTTCCTGGATGAGGTATGCACGTCCATGTGGGAGGTGCACGACGGCTGCGTCGACCCGTTCGAGGGCGGGTACTCCGCCTATATCCTGCAGCGCGTGGAGCGCGACCGCATGGCGGCCGTCACCGAGGAGCGCCGCCGCAACATGGCGCGCAAGGAGCTCGCCTGGCTCTCCCGCGGCGCGCAGGCCCGCAGCACCAAACCCAAGTTCCGCGTTGAGGCCGCCCGCGAGCTCATCGCCGACGTCCCACCCGTCCGCAACGAGCTCGAGCTCAAGCGACTTGCCGTGAGCCGCCTTGGCAAGCAGGTCATCGATGTGGTCGATGTCGATGTGGGTTACGTCGCCGAGTCCACGCCCGAGGGCTCGACCGAGGGCCGCCCCGCGGGCGCCGTATCCGACCGCCCCGTGCTCTCGGACGTCACCTGGCTCATCGGCGCCGGCGATCGCTACGGCCTGCTGGGCGAGAACGGCGCGGGTAAGACCACGCTGCTCAACGTGATCCAAGGCAAACTCAGCCCCCGTCGCGGCCGCGTGAAGATCGGGTCCACGGTGCGCTTCGGCGTGCTCTCCCAGCAGCTCGACGAGCTCAAGCCCGTCGAGGACGACACGATCCGCGAGGTGCTCGCCCGCGGAAAGCGCTATGTGATGGTGGAGGGGAAGGAGACGAGCCCCGAGAAGCTGCTCGAGCGCCTGGGCTTCACGCAACAGCAGATGTGGAGTCGCATCAAAGATCTCTCGGGCGGTCAGAAGCGCAGGCTGTCGCTGCTCCTCACCATCTTGGAGGAGCCCAACGTGCTCATCCTGGACGAGCCCGGCAACGACCTGGACACCGACATGCTCGCCCTCGTGGAGGACTTGTTGGACAGCTGGCCCGGCACGCTCATCCTGGTCACGCATGACCGCTTCCTCATGGAGCGCGTGACCGACCAGCAGTGGGCGCTCATCAACGGCACGTTGCGGCACGTCCCGGGAGGTGTGGACGAGTACCTTTGCCTGACGGAGGGATCATCTGCCGGTGGAACCGCGCGGCCCCAGGCCCCCGGCTTCGCTGCCGGAAGGGATGGCGCCGCGGCCGCTCCTGCCTCCGCGCATGAGGGGCCGCAAGGCGCCCAGGTCGGGCTTTCGAACGCCGAGCGCCAGCGCCTGAAGAAAGAGGTCGCCTCGCTTGAGCGCAAGATGGAGACGCGCCGGGTCAAGATGGAGGAGCTCGAGCAGGGGATGTACGCCATCGACCCCACCGACTTCGCGGCGCTCACGGCGCAGCAGGAGGCCATCGCGGCCGCCCGTGACGAGCTCGACGAGCTCGAGATGGCCTGGCTCGAGGCCAGCGAGCGCCTGGAGGCGTAATCGAGGCGGGGCGCAAATCGCGCGTGCCCCCGGCAAGGACACCGCCTCGTCACGATGACTCGTGGCGGGGCGGTTCGCGTGACTCGGAATGCGCGCATCGCGCATCCGATTCGATTGCACGCCGATTACGAGAACATCTCCTTGAGGCCGCGCTTGATGAGGTGCCAACCGCGGACGAATCGGCCTTCGGTGGGATGCGCCGGCACGATCGAGCGCGAGGACGTCCCCGTGACCTCGATGGCGGTCGATTGAGCCGGCATGGCGCCTTCGACCGTGGCGGGGATGCTCAGGAGCTCCGCGCGGGCGGCCCGCTCCTTTTCCGCGGCCATCTGGGCGCGCTGCTCCTCTGCCGACCGCGCGCATTCGATTGCCCGCTCCATGAGATGCTCCTGCGCGTTGAAGGGCGCCTCGCCCTCGGCGCGTGCGACGGGCACCCAGCGCCCGGTGTCGTCGAGCTCGCGTGCCTTCACGTTGTCACGCAGCTGGGCGTCCATGTACTCGTGGACGAGAGCGCGACATGTAGGGTCGAGGACGGGGTAGGCGATCTCCACGCGATGCTCGGTGTTGCGGGTCATCATGTCGGCGCTGGACAGGTACACCGTGTCGGCGTCTTCGCCAAAGGCGTACACGCGCGCATGCTCCAAAAAGCGCCCCACGATGGAGCGGATGTGCACGTTCTCGGTGGCGCCCTCCACGCCGGGCAACATGCAGGAGATGCCGCGGATGATCATGTCCACGCGCACGCCGACGCGGCTCGCCTCGGCGATCTTGTCGATGACCTCTCGGTCGGTGAGCGAGTTCATCTTGAAGAACGCTCGGGCCGGCATGCCCGCCCGCGCACGCGCGATCTCACGATCAAGGCCGTCCATCACGAGGGGCTTGAGGCCCGCCGGCGCGACGCCCAGGTAGCGATACTCGCCGTGCAGGTTGCCCAAGGTGAGGTTGCGGAAGAACAGGTTGGCGTCTTCGCCGATGCCCTCATGTGCCGTCATGAGCATGAAGTCCGAGTACAGGCGCGCCGTCTTCTCGTTGAAGTTGCCGGTGCCCAGCAGCGTGATGCGCTCGATGCGCCCCTGCTCGTGGTAAGTAAGCTGGCAGATCTTGGAGTGGCATTTGAAGCCCTCCGCGCCGTATATGACGGTGCAGCCCGCCTCTTCCAGCCGCTCCGCCCAGGCGATGTTGTTCTCCTCGTCAAAGCGGGCGCGGAGCTCCATGAGGACCGTGACCTCCTTGCCGTGCTCGGCGGCCGAGATCAGCGACTCGCAGAGGCGCGACTGGCGCGCCACGCGGTAGAGCGTGATGCGCAGCGAGATGCAGGTGTCGTCATGCGCCGCCTGGTTTATGAGGTCGAGCAGGGTGCCCATGGACTCATAGGGGTAGAAGAGCAGCTTGTCGCCGGCGAAGACCTGCTCGCGCATGGGAGCGCCGGGGGTGAACATGGGGCTCGCCTGGGGGGCGAACGGCGGGAACAGGAGCTTGTCGCGCGCCTGGGACGGAATCTTGCCCTCGAGTGAGTAGATGTAGCCCAAGTCGAGCGGCATGTCGACGTTGAGGACCGCCTGCTGCGGCAGCTCGAGCGCCTTGCGGATGACCTTGACGGCCCCGCGGTTGAGGTCGCCGTGGATGGCCAGCATGACGGGCTTGAGGCGCAGGCGCTTCTTGAGCACCTTCTTCATGTGCTGACGGTAGTCCTCGTCCTCCTCGACGCCCTCGCCGTCGGGGTCTATGTCGGCGTTGCGCGTGACGCGTATCACGGCGCGGTCCTGCGGCGCGTACGTGCCGAAGCAGGAATCGAGGCAGGCAAGGATGACGTCTTCGAGCAGGATGTAGCGCACGCGCCCGTCGACGTTGGAGACCTCGACCACGCGGGGCAGCGACGCGGGCACCTCGATGATGCCGAGCAAGCCCTGCTCGTCATCGGATGCGGAGGCGAGGGTGCAGGCCACGTAGAGCGCCCCGTTCCTCAGATTGGGGAAGGGATGGCGCGGGTCGATGATGAGCGGTGAGAAGATGGGCAGCACGTTGCGGTCGAAGTAGCTGCGCACGGTGTCTCGCTCGGCCCCGATGAGCTCAGCGGGCGCGATGCGCTCGATCCCCCTTGCGCGCAGGAGCGCCTCGATCTCGCGCATCGAGTCGGCCGCCTTGCCAAAGAGCCCCGGAAGCTCGGAGAACACCGCCCCGACCTGGTCGGAAGGGGTCATGCCGCTCTTGTTGTCGCGCGGTTGGCGCTTGAGGGTCGCCAGGCTCGAGAGGCCGCCCATGCGGACCATGAGGAACTCGTGCATGTTGCTCTCGAAGATCGCGATGAACTTGAGGCGCTCGAACAGGGGGACCGTCTCGTCAAGGGACTCGGCGAGCACGCGCTCGTCGAATCGGAGCCAGGAGAGCTCCCTGTTCTGGGTGTAGATCATATCGCGTTTCTTGCCGTGCCCGTCGTTGCCCATCGTGGCCCCCTCGTGTACTGCGCGTTGACCGGTTCATTACGCATGAATGTCTCCAGACTATCGTCGCGTCCGGACGCATCTTCAGCGTAGATCGCAACCATGACGAGCTCTTTACACGCAGCTTTCCGTTGTGTTAAACGACGGCCGCTCTGTAAGAGATGGGTGCGGATGCGCGACGGGGGCGATGCGGGGGCGTACACTGGTCTCAAACTGATGATCGACGGCGCGGCACCCGTCTGCGGGGCGCGTCAGGCACGCAGGGGGTAGCTATGTTGCGAATCGGCCTTTTGACCAGCGGCGGTGATTGCCAGGCGCTCAACGCCACGATGCGCGCCATCGTCAAGACGCTCGCGCACGGGTTGTCGGGGCAGCTCGAGATCTACGGATTCGAAGACGGTTATCAGGGCCTCATCTACAAGCGCTACCGCGTCATGACCCCCGCCGACTTCAGCGGCATCCTCACGCGCGGCGGAACCATCTTGGGCACGAGCCGCACGCCCTTCAAGCGCCTCGACATCCCCGAGGCCGATGGCGTGGACAAGGTGGCCACCATGAAGGACGCCTACCGCGAGCTTGGGCTCGACTGTCTGTTCATGCTCGGCGGCAACGGTTCCACCAAGACGGCCAACCGCCTGTCGCAGGAGGGGCTGAACGTCATCGCGCTGCCCAAGACCATCGACAACGACACCTGGGGGACCGACCTCACCTTCGGCTTCACGAGCGCCGTCGAGGTCGCCACCAAGTGCATCGACGACATCCACACCACCGCGAGCAGCCATGGCCGCGTCTTCGTGATCGAGATCATGGGGCACAAGGTCGGCTGGATTCCGCTGTATTCCGCCGTTGCCGGCGGCGCGGACGTGTGCCTGATCCCCGAGATTCCCTACGATATGGACAACGTGATCGACGCGATCGACCGTCGCATGAAGACGGGCGCGCGTTTCACCATCATCGTGGTGGCCGAGGGCGCCATCTCGCGCGAGGAGGCCGCGCTGCCCAAGAAGGAGTACAAGAAGCGCGTGGCGGCGCGCACATCGCCGTCGATCGCCTACGACATCGCCCGCGAGGTCGAGGCCCGCAGCGGCCGCGAGACCCGCGTGGCGGTGCCCGGGCACACCCAGCGCGGCGGTCAGCCCGATGCGCAGGACCGCGTGTTCGCCACGCAGTGCGGTGTCGAGGCGGCGCTGGGATGCCTGGAGGGGGAGTACGGCTTCATGGTGGCCCAGCGTGACGGCGAGATGCGCCGCGTGCCGCTGGCCGAGGTCGCCGGAAAGCTCAAGTACGTGGACTCCGCCAGCGACCTGGTGCGCGAGGCCCGCGCCCTGGGCATCTCCTTCGGCGACGAGGCCTAGCGGGGCTCGAGGCGCTGCATGCGGTAGCCCACCCCGACGTGCGTCTGGATCATCGTGGGATGCGATGGGTCGGCCTCGATCTTCTTGCGCAGGGTTCGCATGAACACGCGCAGGCTCGCGATGTCGCTGTCCCAGCTCGTCCCCCAGATCTCGTGCGTGATGAAGGTGTGCGTGAGCACCTTGTCGACGTTTTTTGCCAAAAGCACGAGGAGCTTGTACTCGGTGGGTGTGAGCGAGAGGCGCTCGCCGTCGAGCTCGGCGTATCCCGCGGCGTAATCGATGTGCAGACCTCCGTTGTCGAAGGTGCTCGCCTCGATGGATTCGGCGGCGATCATGGTCGAGCGCCGCAGGTTGGCGCGGACGCGGGCGAGCATCTCCTCAACCGAAAACGGCTTCGTCAGGTAGTCGTCGGCGCCGGCGTCGAGCGCGCCGATCTTATCCGAGTCCTCGACGCGCGCCGAGATGACGATGATGGGAACGGCCGACCAGCTGCGGATCTTGGTGATGACTTCGACGCCATCGATGTCCGGCAAGCCGAGGTCGAGCATGATGAGGTCGGGGTTGCGCGATGCCGCGTCCATGATGGCGGTCTCGCCGTTCGTCGCCTTCTCGACGCTGTAGCCGTGCAGGTCGAGAGCGGTCGTCACGAGGTTGCGGACCGCCGGGTCGTCTTCGACCACGAGGATGCTTGGGCGCGCGGCGTCATTCATGTATCTCGATCTCCTCGGCGGGAAGGGTGAAGCGGAAGACCGCTCCATGGGGCTTGTTGTCGGCGACTTCGATGATACCCCCGTGCGCCTCGATGATGGAACGGCACAACGATAGACCGAGGCCGAAGCTTCGATGGGAGTCGACGGGGCGAGGGCCCTCGGCGGTGAAGAAGCGGTCGAAGACGCGGGGCTTGTCGCGATCGGAGACGCCCGGGCCGTCATCGGCGACCTCTACGACGACGGATGAACCCTCCCGTCGCGCGCCAATCGTCACGGTCGAGCCCTTCGGCGTGTATTTGAACGCGTTCGTGATGAGGTTCGTGAGCACCTGCATGATGAGGTGGACATCGATTTTCACCAAAAGGATCTCGTCCGTGTGCGCGATGGTCACGCGGTGCCCGTGCGATTCGCGAGCGACATGGCTGAGTGCGGCGGCGATAACCTCGTCCATGAGCTCCGACGTGAGGTTGAGTTGCATGTCGCCATCTTCGATGCGGGTGATGGCGAGGAGGTTCTCGACGGTGTCGATCAACCAGAGCGAGTCGTTATAAATGGCGTCCGCGAGCTCGAGCCGTTTCGCGTCCTCGAGTTTCTCCCCACCATCGCGCAGCACCGCGGCCGACCCCGAGATCGCGGTGAGGGGCGTCCTCAGGTCATGGCCGATGGATCTAAGCAGGTTGGCGCGCAGTTGCTCATTTTTGGCGAGCACGGCGGCCTCCTCCCGCTCTCGCGCCGCCTTGTCGCTCTCGAGGGCGAGCGCGCACTCGCCGACGATCGACAGGACGATGGAGTGCTCGAACGCCTCGAGCACGCGTCCCTTCAGGTCGATGCCCACGACGCCGAATACCTCGTTGCCCGCGCGCACCGCAAGGTAGAGGCACTGCGCCTCTGGCAGGGTGTGAGTGCTCGCCCCGGCGTGCTTGTTGTTGTTGAAAGTCCACGTCGCCACGGCTCGCTCGTATTCGGTGAGCAGGGACGTGCGGTGGTCTTCGGCCCCGGCGCTCTCATACAGCGGCTCCCCGAGCAGGTCGTCGTCTGCGGGGTAGAAGACGACGTCGAGCCTGAGGAGCTTCACGAGCTGGCTCATGGCGACGCGCGCTCGTGCCTGGGGTCCCTGGGCCCGCTGCAGGAGCTGGTTGGTTTCGAGGAGCACGCGGGTTCTGAAGGCGTTTTTCGCCGAGGTGCGCGCGTTGTCGGTGAGGCGCGCGGTGAGTTCGGCGGCCACCATTGCGGTCGCGAACATGATGGCGAAGGTCACGAGGTAGCTTCGGTCGTAGCTGTCGAATGAGAACAGCGGCGTCACGAAGCAGAAGTTGTAGAGCACCACCGAGAGGATGCTCGACACGATGGTGCAGACGCGCCCCGTGGTCGTGACGGCCGTGAGCAGGGCCGTGAGGATGTAGAGGGAGATGATGCTCGAGTCGGCGAACCCGAGTCCGCGGAATGCGGTGCCAATTGCCGTGGCGATGGCGGATAGGCCCAGCGTGAGCAACATGTCCCGCCTGCTCGGCAGATGGGGTTCCGAGGCCGCTTGCCGGTCCTGGCCCCGCCTGGCCGGCACCGGCTGATCGGGGATGATGTAGATGTCGAGGTTCGGCGCGATGGCGATCAGCCTCTCCACGAGCGACTTGCGCCCGAAGAGCGCGTGATGCAGGCCGCGCGCCTCGCCGGTGCGCCCCATGACGATCTTCGAGATGCCGGACAGTCGCGCGAACTCGGCGATCTGAAAGGCGATGTCGTCCCCATACACCGTTTCCACCTGCGCGCCGAGCTGTTCGGCGAGGGCGCTGTTCGATGAGAGGCGCGCACGTTCGTCCTCGTCCATGGTCTGGGTTCGCGGACTCTCGACGAACAGGGCGACGAGTTCGCCGTGGAAGGCCTTCGACAGCCGCGCGGCCGCCCGCACGATGCGCGGGTTCGTGGGGGCGGGAGAGAGGCAGACCAGGATGCGCTCGCTGGTGTAGTAGTCGCGGTTGCCGAGCACGCGAGCGGCGTCGGCGAGGCGGCCGGTGCGGTCCGCGCATCTGCGGAGGGCGATCTCGCGCAACGCCGTGAGGTTCTCGATGCTGAAGAAGTTGCGCTGCGCGCGGTCGGCCTGCGCCGCGCGGTACACGAGTCCGGCCTTGAGGCGCTCGAGCAGGTCCTCGGGCTCGATATCCACGAGCTCGACCTGGTCGGCGTCATCGAAGACGCGGTCGGGGATGCGCTCGCGCACGATGACGCCCGTGATGGAGGCCACCATGTCGTTCAGGCTCTCGATGTGCTGGACGTTGACCGTGGTGTAGACGTCTATGCCGGTGCGCAGGAGCTCCTCGACATCTTGATAGCGCTTTTCATGGCGGCACCCCGGTGCATTGGTGTGCGCGAGTTCGTCGACGAGGATTAGCTGCGGCGCTCGGGCCAGGGCAGCGTCGAGGTCGAATTCCGCGAGTTCGATGCCGTTGTGCTCGATGGGCATATGCGGGATGCGCTCGATGCCCCGCGACAGGCGCGCCGTCGCGGGGCGCTCATGAGGTTCGATATAGCCGGCGACGACGTCCACGCCGCGCTTTTTGGCGGCGTGCGCGGCCTGGAGCATGGCGTAGGTCTTGCCCACGCCCGCGGCGTACCCGAAGAAGATCTTGAGATGCCCTCGGCGTCCGCGGCGCTCCTGTGTGTGGGCGTCCTGTTCGAGCGCTCTGAGCAGGAGGTCGGGGTTCGCCCGTACGTCGGATGCAGCGCGTGACATTGCGAGGCCTTTCTCGCCGGTGTGGATCGATTGCGGCGGCGGGATGGACCGCCTCGGGCATGCGATGAGTATAGGGCTCCGTACGGGGTGCCGCATCCGCCCAACTGCATCTTTACGGCATCTTAAGGCCGGAGGGCATCACTCTAACACCGTTTTAATCCGCTTCGCCGTTTACTGTTCCCAGGCACTCGGGGAAGGGTGCCACCCGTGATTCTCGGAAGGAGCGGTTACATGAACGTCCTGATCCCGATCATAGGCATCACCTGCATCGGCCTGTTGATCTACTACATCTATATTTTGATGAGGAGTGATTCGTAACCTATGAGCGCTGCAATTCAGTACGTCCTGTACGTCGCCGTGCTCGTCGTTTTGGCCATTCCGCTCGGTCGGTTCATGGCCCGCGTCTTGGACGGCGAACACACCTTTTTGTCACCCGTGTTCGCACCCGTCGAGCGGGGCGTCTATCGCCTGCTCCGCATCGACCCGCATGAGCAGATGGGCTGGAAGCGCTACCTGGTGAGCGTCCTTGCCTTCTCGGGTATCGGGCTCGTGGTGCTCGTCGCGCTTCAAATGCTTCAGTCCGTCTTACCGGGCAATCCGCAGCACCTGCCGGGCGTACCGTGGGACCTGTCGTTCAATACGGCGGCCTCCTTCATCACCAATACCAACTGGCAGTCCTATTCCGGCGAGACCACCCTGTCCTACCTTGTGCAGTTCATGGGCCTCACCGTGCAGAACTTCGTTTCCGCCGGTACCGGCATCGCGGTCATGTTCGCGCTGATCCGCGGCTTCCGTCAGGTCAAGGAGCAGGGTCTGGGTTCCTTCTGGGTCGACCTCACCCGCACCGTCCTGTATGTGCTCATCCCGCTGAACCTCGTGTTGGGCGTCTGCCTGGCTGCCGGTGGCGTCATCTCCAACTTCCAGCCGGCTCAGAAGGCTGAGCTCGTAGAGCCCGTCGCTGTCCAGCCTAATGCAGACGGCGGCTGGAGCGTCATCGATGGCGCCCAGATCGAGGGCGACACGGTTAAGGTCGATGGCAAGGTCGTCGAGGGCGCACGCGTGGTCACCGAGCAGTTCCTGCCCCAGGGCCCCGCGGCTCCTCAGGTCGCCATCAAGCAGTCCGGCACCAACGGCGGCGGCTTCTTCGGCGTGAACTCCGCCCATCCGTATGAGAACCCCAGCGCCTTCACCAATATCATCGAGATGACCAGCCTGCTGCTGATCCCGGCCGCCTGCTGCTTTACCTTCGGTATCGGCGTCAAGAACACCAAGCAGGGCAAGGCCATCTTTGCCGCCATGTTCATCTTGCTGGTGATCTTCACCGGCATCATCGCCGTCAACGAGCATGCGGGTACCCCGCAGCTGGCCGATGGCGGAGCGGTCAATATCGAGATGACCGACGGCCAGGCCGGCGGCAACATGGAGGGCAAGGAGAGCCGCTTCGGCATCGCCGCTTCCTCCACGTGGTCGGCATGCACCACCGCCGCTTCCAACGGCTCGGTTAACTCCATGCACGACTCCTACACCCCGCTGGGCGGTTTTGTCCAGATGCTCCAGATGGCTCTGGGCGAGGTCGTCTTTGGCGGCGTGGGCTGCGGCCTGTACGGCATGATCGGCTTCGCCATCCTCACGGTGTTCATCGCCGGTCTCATGGTCGGACGCACGCCTGAGTTCCTGGGCAAGAAGATCGAGCCGGGTGAGATGCGCTGGGCAGTTGTCCTGTGCCTGGCAACTCCGTTTGCCATTCTGGTGTGCTCGGCCATCGCCTGCATGGTGCCCGGTCTTGCCGACCAGCTCAACAATGGCGGCGCGCACGGCTTCTCCGAGGTGCTGTATGCCTTCACCTCATGCGGTGGCAACAACGGCTCGGCGTTTGCAGGCATGAACTGCAACATTCCCTGGATCAACGTCATGCTCGGTCTCGAGATGCTGTTCGCCCGCTTCATGCCCATCATCGGCACGCTGGCTATCGCCGGCTCGCTGGCCAAGAAGGGTAAGGTCGCCGAGAGCGCCGGCACCCTGTCTACCACCAACGGCATGTTCGTATTCCTGCTCGTGTTCATCGTTCTGCTGATCGGTGCCCTGAGCTTCTTCCCGGCCCTGGCGCTTGGCCCCGTTGCCGAGTTCTTCCAGATGATTGCGTAAAGGAGGGCGCAGATTTATGGCTATGCAAAAAGACATGATGGGCCGCGCGGTCCGCGACTCGTTTGCCAAGCTGGATCCTCGCGTCCAGATTCAAAACCCGGTCATGTTCCTGGTGTGGCTTTCCGCCGTCATGACCTCCGTCCTGGCTGTCGCTTCCATCTTCGGTGTGCAGGACGCGGGTGTGCCCACCTACTATGTGGTCGCCATCGCGGTCATCCTGTGGCTCACCGACCTGTTCTCGAACTTCGCCGAGGCGCTTGCCGAGGGCCGCGGTAAGGCTCAGGCCGATTCCCTGCGTGCGGCCAAAAAGGATGTCGAGGCCCATCGCATCGAGTCCGTTGAGGACAAGGAGCACTTTACCGTCGTTCCCGGCACCGAGCTCACGCGCGGCGACCTGGTGATCGTACGCGCCGGCGAGCAGATCCCCGGCGACGGCGACGTCATCGAGGGCGCTGCCTCCGTTGACGAGTCCGCCATCACCGGCGAGTCCGCCCCCGTGGTCCGCGAGGCCGGCGGCGACCGCTCTGCCGTTACCGGCGGTACCACGGTGCTGTCCGACTGGATCGTCGTCAAGATCTCCAGTGAGCCCGGCCAGAGCTTCCTGGACAAGATGATCGCGATGGTCGAGGGTGCCGCGCGCAAGAAGACTCCCAACGAGATCGCTCTGGAAATCTTCCTGGTGGCCCTCTCCATCGTCTTTATCCTGGTCACGCTGGCCCTGTATTGCTACTCCTGCTTCTCGGCCGGTCTTAACGACATGGTCAACCCCACGGCCGTGACCACGCTCGTGGCGCTGCTCGTGTGCCTGGCTCCCACTACCATCGGCGCGTTGCTGTCCGCCATCGGCATCGCCGGCATGAGCCGTCTGAACGAGGCCAACGTGCTGGCCATGTCCGGCCGCGCCATCGAGGCCGCCGGCGACGTCGACATCCTCATGCTCGACAAGACCGGCACCATCACCCTGGGTAACCGCCAGGCCGCCGAGTTCATCCCGGTCGACGGCGTCGATCCCGCGGAGCTGGCCGATGCCGCCCAGCTCTCCTCGCTGGCCGACGAGACCCCCGAGGGCCGCTCGATCGTCGTGCTCGCCAAGGAGCAGTTCGGTCTGCGCGGCCGCACGCTCGAGGACAAGGGCATGGAGTTCATTCCCTTCACCGCGGCGACGCGCATGTCGGGCGTGAATTACGAGGGCAATGAGATTCGAAAGGGCGCGGCGGATTCCGTCCGTGCATATGTCGAGGCCGCCGGCGGCGTGTTCTCCCAGGAGTGCGACGAGGTCGTCGAGCGCATCGCCAAGGCCGGTGGCACCCCGCTGGTCGTGACCAAGAACTGCCGCGTGCTGGGTGTTGTGTACCTCAAGGACATCATCAAGTCCGGCGTTAAGGAGAAGTTCGCCGACCTGCGCCGCATGGGCATCAAGACCATCATGGTGACGGGCGACAACCCGCTCACCGCCGCGGCAATCGCCGCCGAGGCCGGCGTTGACGACTTCCTGGCCGAGGCCACCCCTGAGGGCAAGCTCGAGAAGATCCGCGAGTTCCAGCGTGAGGGCCACCTGGTCGCCATGACCGGCGACGGCACCAACGACGCGCCCGCTCTTGCCCAGGCCGATGTCGCCGTGGCCATGAACACGGGCACCCAGGCTGCCAAGGAGGCCGGCAACATGGTTGACCTCGACTCCAGCCCCACCAAGCTCATCGAGGTCGTGCGTATTGGCAAGCAGCTGCTCATGACCCGCGGTTCGCTCACGACCTTCTCGGTGGCCAACGACGTGGCGAAGTACTTCGCTATCATCCCGGCCCTGTTCTCGCCGATCTACCCGGGTCTTGGAGCGCTCAACATCCTCGGTCTGGCAAGCCCGCTGTCCGCGGTTCTTTCGGCCATCATCTATAACGCGCTCGTTATCGTCGCGCTGATCCCGGCCGCGCTGAAGGGCGTTAAGTACCGCGAGGTCCCGTCCGGACAGCTGCTGACCCACAACCTGCTCGTGTGGGGTCTGGGCGGCATCGTTGCCCCGTTCGTATTCATCAAGCTCATCGACATGCTGCTCGCGTTCTGCGGCATTATGTAAGTGGAGGTTTGTATGTTCAAAGGTGTTGCATCGCGTGCGCTGGGTGTGTTCGCGCTGTTTACCGTTGTCTGCGGCCTGGGCTATACGCTCGTCGTGACCGGCATCGCCCAGGTTGCGTTCCCGTATCAGGCGAACGGCTCTCTCATCAAGGTCGACGACAAGATCGTGGGCTCCGAGCTCATCGGCCAGAGCTTCGAGGATGAGGACCACATGTGGGGCCGTATCCAGAACGTGACTATCGTCGAGGGGGAGGACGGCGGGCTCATGGCCTACGGCGCTCCGTCCAACCTCTCCCCAGCGAGCGAGGAGTACCGGCAGCTTGTGGACGCGCGCGTCGAGAAGATTCGCGCCGCCAATCCCGACGCCGGCATGGATGCCGTGCCCGTCGACCTGGTGACGTGTTCCGGCTCAGGGCTCGACCCCGAGATCTCCCCCGATGCTGCCGAGTACCAGGTACCGCGCCTGGCAAAGGCTACCAGCAAGAGCGAAGGCGAGGTGCGTGACATCATCGCCCAGTGCACCAAGGGCCGATTCCTGGGCGTCTTCGGCGAGCCCACGGTCAACGTGCTCAAGGTGAACCTCATGTTGGACGGCGTGCTGTAGGCGGCGTTTTCGACTAGAGATGCTTGCATGCCCCCGGTGCGGTCGCGCCGGGGGTATGCGCATGTCAGGAGAAATCTGCCTGCGCCGACGCGAGTCAGGAACGTGTGCGGGCACTCGGATTTGATGCGGCGGCGCACGTGCGGGCAGCCTTACATTTTCGTTCGCCGCATGTAAGCAGAATCGATGGCGGGGGAGCGCCGCGCCCGCGAGAATGGGCGCGGTAATAACCTTTGGAAGGACCCGCCATGCAGCTATATCTCAAGCTCGCCCTCGGCAACGTGCGCCGCAGCGCGCGAGACTACTCGGTGTATTTCGCGACACTCGGCTTTGCGGCGTGTTTGCTGTACTCGTTCGTCGCCTCGACCGACCACGTGCGCGCCATGGGGCTCTCGCCCGAGCAGATGGGCGTGCTGGGGAGCGCGGGCGATGTCCTGCAGGCGTTTTCCATCTTCACCGTGCTCGTGTTCCTCTTCTTGGTGCGGTATGCCAATCGGTTCCTGCTCCGCCGGCGCAAGCGCGAGTTTGCGTTGTACGAGCTGTGCGGCATGGGGCGCGGCGCGGTGTCGGTCGTACTCGTGGTCGAGACGGCGCTCGTGGGTGCCGGCGCGCTGGCGTGCGGTTTGGCGGCGGGCGCGGCGCTGTCGCCCGCGTTCGGCGCGGTCGCGGCCTTCGTGTTCGACGCTCCCTGGCGGCTCGCGTTCTCCTTCTCGCCCGACTCCGCGGCATGGACCGCCGGATGCTTTGCCGTGGTGTTCGCGGTGAACGCTGTGGACGGCGCGCGCGATATCGCGCGGCGCCCGCTGATCGAGCTCATGTCCGCCGAGCGCGCGCCGGAGCGCATGCGCCTCGGCGGCCGGGTCGCTCGGGGCGGCCAGGCGGTGCTCGCCGCGGTCCTGCTCGCGGTCGTATGGGGCTCGTGCGTGTTCCAACCGGTGTACTTCATCGCGTTCATCATCCCCATGGGCTTCGCCGCCTGCTTCGCCACGTCGCTCGTCGCGCGCCTGGGCGTGGCCGCATGGGGCGAGCGGGCGCGCGGGCGCTCCGAGTGGTACTGGGACGGGCTCACCGCCTTCACGGTGCGGCAGGTCGAGGCGCGCGTGTCCAGTACCTCGATGGCGCTCGCCTGCGTATGCGCGCTCGTCGCCGTCGCCGTGTGCATGATGGTCGCGGGATTCGTCTTCAGTATCGGGCTGCGCACGCCCGAGACGGTCTCGGCCGGCATCGCGGCGTCGATGGCGCCGATCGGCTACATCGGCATCTTCTACGGGGCGGTGTTCCTGCTGAGCGCCGTCGCGGTGCTCGCGCTCCAGCAGCTTTCGGGCGCGGTCGATGCACGGCGCGCGTACGGCGTGCTGGGGCAGCTCGGGTGCGACCGCGCCCTTATGCGTGCGTCCGTGCGCCGGCAGCTCGCGCTCTACTTCGCCGCGCCGCTCGCCGGGGCTCTCGTCCACGATGTATTCGGGTTGTTCCTCGTCGCGTTTCTCGCGTTCGCGCTCGGTGCCGAGGGCCTGTTCGCGATCGTTGCGGGTGTGCTCGCCTTCACGGTCGGCCTCATGGCGGCGTACGGGGCGATCACCGCCCACGCCGTCGAGCGGGTGGTGCTGCCGAGGGTATGATTGTCGGACTATGTCACTCCGCGTGACGGGAGGTCCGTCTCATGATCTGGTTTACATCGGACACGCACTTCGGCCATGCCAACGTGCTGCATTTCACCGATCGCCCGTTTGGCGATATCGCGCATATGAATCGCGTGCTCATCAACGCGATCAACGAGCGTGTGGCGTCCACCGACGACCTGTACATCCTCGGTGATTTCTCGTATCAGATGACCGCGGTCGAGGCGGCGGCGCTGCGCTCGAAGATCAATTGCCGCAAGGTGCACATCGTGCCGGGCAATCACGACAAGGACTGGACGCACAAGGACGTGGCGGGGACGTTCATCGTCGAGCCGCCCATCGTGCGCATCAATATCCGTGGGCAGAAGATCGTGCTGTCGCACTATCCGCTCATGGAGTGGCAGTCCATGTCGCGCGGGTCCTGGCATCTGCATGGGCATATCCACAGCGCGGGCAGCGTGTATAACGAGCTCAACCGCAAGCAGGGCCTCATGCGCTATGACGTGGGCATGGATGCGAACGACCTGGCGCCGGTGAGCCTGGACGAGATTCGCGCCTGGTTCGAGGGCGTGGAGTTCTACGGTCGTGCCCGCTGGTGGGAGTGGGTGAACGGGACGGGTGATCCTGCGGTGGCCGAGGATTGCGAAGTGGTCCGCGAGCTCATGGTCGAGGTGGATCGCGACCATGCGACCGCGCAGGAGTCTGCGGAGGCGTCGCGGCGTTGCGCCTCGGCGCTGCGGGAGCTCAGACTCGGACGCTAGCACCACGCGGAGCGCCGGCCTTCACCGCGGCCTTCGCTTCGAATGCATGGGACTTCAACCTCAAATTAGGGACTGTCCCTCATTTGAGGTTGGGAGGGGCAATCGTTTCCAGTGCGTGAATTCGCCATGCTCCCCATCGTCATGGTAGGCGGGTAGTACACTGAAATCCCGTGGAAGCGCCGGACTCCGGTGCAGATTTCGACGGGAAGCGCAGGTAAACACCATGACAAAGCATATATTCGTGACCGGCGGCGTGGTCAGCTCGCTGGGCAAGGGCATCACCGCGGCATCGCTGGGGCGTCTGCTCAAGTCGCGCGGCTACCGGGTGACCATGCAGAAGGCCGACCCGTATCTCAACGTGGACCCGGGTACCATGAGCCCGTTCCAGCACGGCGAGGTGTTCGTCACCGAGGACGGCTACGAAAGCGATCTCGACCTCGGCCATTACGAGCGCTTCATTGACGAGAACCTCACACGCGACTCCAACTTCACCACGGGCGCCATCTACCAGGACCTCATCGCGCGCGAGCGCCATGGCGACTTCCTCGGCGGCACGGTACAGGTCATCCCGCACGTGACGAACGCCATCAAGGCCAAGTTCCGCGGCGTCGAGGAGCAGACGGACGCCGATGTGGTCATCACCGAGCTCGGCGGCACGATCGGCGATATCGAGGGCCAGCCGTTCGTCGAGGCCATCCGTCAGTACAAGAAGGATGCCGGCGCCGAGAACGTCTGCTACATCCACGTCTCGCTCGTGCCCTATATCGCGGCGGCTCACGAGGTGAAGACCAAGCCGACGCAGCACTCCGTTAAGGAGCTGCGGAGCTTCGGCATCCAGCCCGACATCATCGTGCTGCGCAGCGACCATCATATCGAGGACGACGTGCGCGCCAAGATCGCCTCGTTCACCGACGTGGACGTGGATTGCGTGTTCACCTGCGAGGACGCCCCGTCCATCTACGATGTGCCGTGCATGATGGCCGAGCAGGATTTCGACCTGCGCGTCTGCGAGCGCCTGGGGCTTGATCCGCACGAGCGCGACATGGCGGATTGGGAGGGGTTCCTCGCTGCGAAGGACCATGCGGAAAACGAGGGCGACCCCGTGAAGATCGCGCTCGTGGGCAAGTATACCCAGCTGCCCGACGCGTACCTCTCCGTCATCGAGGCACTGCACCACGCGGGCACGCACCTGGGCAAGCACGTGGAGGTCGAACTCGTCGATGGGGAGGCGCTCTCCGATGACAACGTCGAGCAGGTGCTGGGCGACGCGTCGGGCATTCTCGTGCCGGGCGGCTTCGGCAAGCGCGCCTTCGACGGCAAGATCGCCGCTGCCCGCTACGCGCGCGAGCACCAGGTGCCGTATCTGGGCATCTGCCTGGGTATGCAGGTCGCCGTGTGCGAGTTCGCGCGCGACGTGCTGGGCTATGCGGACGCGAGCTCATCCGAGTTCGACCCGCAGTGCGCGCACGCCGTGATCGACCTGCTCGATGAGCAGGAGGGCGTGACCGAGAAGGGCGGCACCATGTGCCTTGGCGCGTATCCGTGCGCGCTCGTCGCAGGTACGCTCGCTGCGGAGGCATACGGCGAGGCGCTGGTGCAGGAGCGCCATCGTCATCGTTACGAGTTCAACAGCGCGTACCGCGAGGAGCTGGAGGCGGCCGGCTTGGTCGTGTCCGGCACGAGCCCGGATGGCGCGCTGGTCGAGATGGTCGAGCTGCGCCGCGACCTGCACCCGTGGTTCGTCGCCACGCAGGCGCATCCCGAGTTCAAGAGCCGCCCCACGCGTCCGCACCCGCTGTTCCGTGAGTTCGTCCGCGCGGCCGCGGAGTAAGCGCGCCACGTTCTCAACGAGGGGACAGGCATTCATTTCGTGAGTTTCATCGATTATGAGATGCCACGCGTCGAGCGCGCTCATGCATCGCTACTGCCTTTTTGAGGCGGCGTGTCATGTGCCATCGTTGCCGATGAGTCTTTATTTATGCGCCCCAGACCTCCTCGGCGATGCTGCGCACGAGTGCGATCTTGGCCCACTGCTCGTCCTCGGTGAGCTTGTTGCCGATCTCGCAGCTGGCAAATCCGCACTGCGGGGAGAGGCAGAGGTCCTCGAGCGGGACGAAGCGCGCGGCCTCGTGGATGCGCGCGATCACGGCGTCGCGGTCCTCCAACTCGGGGCGCTTGGTGGTCACCAGGCCGAGGACGACCTTCTTGCCCGGCGCCACGTGCGCGAGCGGCTCGAAGCCGCCGGAGCGCTCGTCGTCGAACTCCAGGTAGAAGGCGTCGACGTTCTCGCGCGCGAACAGGATGGGGGCCACCAGGTCGTACGGACCACTCGAGGCGTGGGTGGAGTGATAGTTGCCGCGGCACACGTGCGTGGTGACGGCCATGTCGGCGGGGCGTCCCTCGAGCGCGAGGTTGTTCACGCGCAGGTACTTCTCGGCCTCGGCCTCGGGCGTGGAGCCGGCGGCGCGGATGCCCGCCTGGAAGTGCTCGTCAACGAGCGCGCCCCAGGTGCAGTCATCGAGCTGCAGGTTGCGGCAGCCCGCGGCGTAAAGTTCGGCGATCACGGTGCGGTACGCCGCGCCGATGTCCTCGAGCAGCTCGTCCTCGTTCGGGTAGAAGCTGTGCGTGCGCTCGGCCGCCGCCTCGTCACGGTGAAGCTCGAGCAGGAGCTGGGCGGGGGCGGGGATGGTCTGCTTAGCCGTGTGCCCAGGCTCCTCGAGCGCCTGAACGAACTTGAAGTGCTCGACGAAGGGGTGGTTCTCACCGGAGATCTTGCCCGTGAGGGCGGCCGAGCCGTGCGTGGTCTCCTCGCCCACGAAGAAATAGCCATGGTCGAGCTCCACGTGCTCAATCCCGCCGAGTCCCCACATGAAGTCGAGGTGCCAGTAGGAGCGGCGGAACTCTCCGTCGGTGAGCAGCGGCAGACCAGCGTCCTTCTGCTTGGCGACGAGCTCGGCGATGCAGGCATTCTCGACGGCGATGAGACTTGCGTCGTCAAGTTTGCCGGCGGCGTGTGCGGCTCGGGCCTCCTTGAGCGCCTCCGGGCGCAGGAAGCTACCGACGACGTCGAATCGGGTGGGTGCGATGGCGGCCATGATGGGCTCCTTTCGGTAGATGCGATATCTGATGAAAGGAGTATGCGGGAGGCGCATCCGATTGGGAAATACTTAAAACAATCTAATTTCGATAGGAAAAACCTATGGAGATAGGTGGGTAACGAAGGCTTTCGATCCCATGGTCATTACGGGATATGCGTGCTGATAGCCTCGACGAACGCCTTTCCATAGCGGGAGAGGTGGGTGTCGCGCCGCGTGACGATGCCGACTTCCATGCGGTCGTCGACCTCGAGTGGGACGGCGATGATGTCCTCGCCGTTGAGCTCGTGCGAGATCACGCCCGAGCACACCGTGTAGCCGTCGAGGCCGATGAGCAGGTTGAACAGGGTCGCGCGGTCGCGCACGCGAATGTTCTTGGAGCGGCCGAGCGTGGACAGTGGTTCCTCGGAGAAGTAGAACGAGTTGAAATCCCCCTGCTCGTAGGAGAGGTAGGGGTAGTCGGCGAGGTCCTCGAGCGTGACCGAGGCACGTTCCGATAGGGGATGGGTCGAGGAGAGGAACACGTGCGCGGCAGTGGAGAACAAGGGCTTGAATTCGAGCTCCTCGGCACGCAGCATGCGGCCGATCACGTCGCGATTGGCATCAGATAGGTAAATCACGCCGAGTTCGCTCTTCATATGGGCGACGTCCTCGAGGATCTCGTGCGTCTGCTCCTCGCGCAGAGTGAACTCGTAGCGTGCGGCGTCGTATGCACGGATCACGTCGACGAAGGCATTCACAGCAAACGAGTAGTGCTGGCAGGAGACAGCGAAGCGGGGCACGGGTTCAGTGTCGCGTTTGTAACGCTCCTCGAGCAGGTCCGCCTGTTCGAGCACTTGACGAGCGTAGCCGAGGAACGTCTGGCCCTCGGTGGTGGTCACCATGCCCTTGCTCGTCCGGTCGAACACCGTGATGCCCATCTCGCGTTCCAAATCGCGCACGGCGGCGGTCACGCTCGGCTGCGACACGAACAGGTGCCGTGCCGCCTCGGTGACGCTGCCGCACGAGGCCACCTCGACGATGTATCTGAGTTGTTGGAGTTTCATGGGTTGCCTCTCATCGATGGTGGGGTGCGCCGGTCTCGAGAGCACTTTACAGCTCTTCAATCAAATCTCATACCGAAGGGGGCTCACATGGTTAAACAAACAGCTGGTCGGGACGCTCTGGTTTTACGGGCGCATGGACGTCGCGCTGATGGGTCGCCGCACCTTCGCCGAGGTCGTGTGCGCGCGCTAAGTCCTGGCGCTGTTCCCGGTCGGTATCACCACCTCAATTTAGGGACAGTCCCTAAATTGAGGTGGAGGTTAGCCTCATTTCAAGGCGTTAAGGCCGCATGATTTTTGTGCTTACGTCATCTTTTGCTGTGATTTTATTGGCACGGGAGAGTGCTGTAGTATATCACGATACCGTGATATACTACAATTAACCTAGCCTTAGGAGGTCAAACATGCCTGTGCTTGCGCGCTTTTACGGCATCGTCATCCGCATGTATTTCCTCGGCGCCGAGCATAACCCTCCGCATATTCATGCTATTTACGGAGACGATACCGCTGCGTTCGATATTCGGACTGGCGAGATGCTCGACGGCAATCTTCCGCCCCGCGCCGCGGCACTCGTGAGGGAATGGATGTCTTTGCATGCGGAAGAGCTTTTGCGCATGTGGGAAACCCAGGAGTTTAATAAGATCGATTCTTTGGAGTAGGAGGCTGCTATGTTTCACAAGGTGAAGGAAGTTTTTCCGTTACCGGACATGAGGCTTTGCGTGCGCTTTGCGAACGGTTCTACGAAGCAGTACAACGTCGGCAGTCTGATGGACCGCCTTCCCATGTTTGAGGCGCTGAAAGATGCTCATCTATTTGAGGACGTCCAGGTTGATGTGGGCGGCTATGGTGTTGTCTGGAATGACGAACTTGACCTTTCATGCGATGAACTTTGGGATCACGGCATTGAAGTTCAGACTCCTTTCGACGGTCTGATGTCCTTCTCGGATGCGAGCGAGCTTTGGGGCTTGAGCGAATCGGCTCTTCGCAAGGCGGTTGCATACGGCAAAATCGCACCCGGTGTCGATGCCCGTAAATTCGGTAAGCAATGGGTCGTGACGCGAGATGCCATGTATCGCGAGTACGGTGACCCCGAAAAAACACAGCCCGCTGCATAGCGAGCACTCAACTTACATGGGTATTTTGGCGGGTTACTGATACTACCGCTGCATGTGCGAATAGAGGGCAACTGCGACGAGGCCGGTGATTCCCGAAAAGGCGAGCGCCAGCAGCGCGGGCGTGTGCAGCGCGGTCGTGCTGCTTGCATGTATCCATAATCCTGCGTGAATCGGCAATATGATCGCTGGAAACGAGAGCTGCGCCACGCAGGCGGCGATGAAGCCGACCGCCATGATTCCGAACGCCGCAGCGCGGTTGGGGATGAGGCGGTACAGCGCGAGCGCGCAGGCGATGAATGATTCGTTGACGGCCAAGGCGAGTGCAAGTCGGGGCGCGAGCGAAATGAGGACTGCTCCGAGGAGGTTCGCTTGTCCCGCCCACAGACACAGCACGATTGCAATCGCGACGACGCTGGCGGCGTAGAGGGCCTGTACGGGAAGTGATGCGGCGAGAAGGTCGCCACCTGCCAGTCGCCAAGGTGATGTTCCGCGCGCCCGCGAGACCGCTCGGGCGTCCGTTGCATAGAGGGCCCCGCAAAGGCGCCCGCATACAGCCAGCGTGGTGAACGGCAGGAACACCGTCGCGGCAAGTGCCGAGCACACGATCGCTTCGACGGCGGATGTCCCGGCGTTTGCAGCCCAATAAGCAGGGTCGGGTGCAAAACCGATACCCGAATCCTCGGTGAGGGCGAACATCCACGAGCCGTCACCGGCGAACAGAAAGACGAGGCTTGCAATCGCAGTTCCGGCAAATGCCAGAAGCCCAAGATGAGCTCGCACGCCCACAAGGAGCGACGCCGCCGTAACGCGGAGGCTCTGGGCAGGGGCGCGCCGCGCGCCGGCGGCTTTGGCGGGCGCGTTGCGATCGGGAGAGGCGCCACGATTGAGGTGCGCGACATCCTGTGCGGACGGGCATTGCTTCTCGAAATTCATCGACATGCCTCCTGACAATTGCAAATCGCATACGTAAGTACCGAGGCGATGACACATATGCCCGCGCCTACAGCCGCACTCATCACGGGCAGCGCGCCCGGTGCATTGAGCGAGCACGTGTGCATGAGCCAGACAGTGGGGTTCATCCAAGCGGCCATCGGCGTGCTTCCCGCGATGTACGCCCTCGGGTATGCAGGCAGCGGGCCGATGCTGAGCAGCAGGGACAGGAAGAGTGTGAGAAGGGGCATTCTGCAGACAGCCGCAATGAGGGCGGACATCGTGTGGATTGCACATAGGAGCAGGCAGTTCGTCAGTGTAATTGCGAGCGCGGTGCCCCATGCTGCTTCGGTGAGCGGCGGCCCGTACGTCAAGGTTTTGAGTATAAAAGCCCCTGTGCACGAAAGGAAATATGCAAGCGAGAGCGCAATCGTCTGCGGTATCACCCGTGCAAGGCCAACCGCACCTCCTGGCACGCCTTTAGCCTGGGAGAGTTGGGCTGTTGTTTCGGCCGTGCCGATTCCAACGGCGGTGACGCCCGCGATTGTCGCGGCTGGGATCCACACGATCGTGTAGACGAGCGACGCGCGAAGGACGGATTCTGCCACGCGACCAGGAACGATGGCATCGCCGACGAAGCCGATCGTGCCCCCAACGGTTGCATTCGGGTCGCCCGCCACCATGAAGAGCGGCCCGTTTTCCGGGCTCAAGATGGTTGCGATGCAGGTGACCAGGGCGAGAGCGGCAAGAGGGATCAGCCGATCGATGCGGCAGGTGAGGAAGAGTCCGCTGGTAAGAAATCGCTTAACCGCCGCTGGGGCGTCCGAGCACTTCTTCGTCTGACATCCCAAACGCCGCTTGCGGCGATGCGTACATGGGGCGTTATCGGACATCGCGATCATCTCCCGATGCCGAGATGGGTTTCGAAGGCCGTCTGAGATGCCGCGGGGACGCCTCGCCGCGGCTCGGCCCGTTTTGATGGTCCATCATGATGCGCGCATAGAGCTTCTCCAGATTGCCGCCGCTCAACCGATCGACATCGCCTGCGGTCAGCTCTGCCATGAGCTTGCCACCGCTTAGGATGACGTAATCGGTCGCCGTCTGATGAAGCTCGGCGAGGTTGTGGCTCGATATAAGCACCGTGGTACCGCGCTCGACGTTGAGTCGCTTGATGAGTTCGCGGATCTCGATGGTGCCGAGCGGATCGAGCCCGTTGGTCGGCTCGTCGAGCACGAGCATGCGCGGCTGCCCTAAAAGGGCGATGCCTAAGTCGAGGCGTTTGCGCATGCCCAGGGAGAAGCTGCGGGCACGCTTGTTACCTGCATCCGCAAGCCCGATCATATCGAGGATGCGCGGAATCTGTCGCTGGTCCAGCCCCCATTCGAGACAGCGCGCCTTGAGGTTGTCGGCAGCGCTGAGCAGCGGATAGCTCGCGCTCGAATCCGGGACGTAGCCGATGTTCGACCGCGCGTTCCGCAGGCCGGCTGACCCCCGTTGTCCTATGAGCTCCACGGTGCCGCTCGTCGGCTTGCTCAAGCCCATGACGATGCGAATGAGCGTCGATTTCCCCGCGCCGTTCTCGCCGATGAGGCCATAAATGCGCCCTTCTTCGAGCGAGAGGTCGATGGGGCCCAAAACGGTGTTCGAACGGTAGCGTTTAGTGATGCCAGCAAGGCGCAGTGCCGCGTGCGACATGGGTGCCTCCAATGGGACGCGTTTGGATTGGGTTGTATCGGGTAGTCGAGTATTGGGTTTTGGAGAGGGATGGGTTTAGTTGGATGTTTGGGGCCGGTGCGACTTTCGGTCCGCCTCACGAGCGTCAAAAACGCGCTCATAATCGCGAAAAGTTGACGCTCGTGATGCGGACTTGGGTTCATCGACGGCGTTCGGGGACAAGTCGCCTCGCTCGGTGCGTCCCCAGGCAGCCTCGCTCAGTGCGCTTCTCCCATGCCGCCTCATTGGGGGCAGTCCCAAATGAGGCACAGACGCCCCCCCTATTTCGAGGTGAAGTTGATCTGTATGTCGCCCAGGTTGCTGTCGACGCCTATGGTGCGCGCTGCGTCGTCGGCACCGCGCGGGGCATCGATGTCGCCCTGGCTGGTGTGGGCATCGATGTGGTAGGAGTCCTCTGCCCCCAGATATGACAGGTAGATGTCCCCGTTCACGCTCTCGATCCGACTCGCGACGATATCGAGCCTCTGCGCCGAGATGTCCCCGTTCACGGATTCGCACAGCAGGTCATCCTGCAGCGCCATGTCCACCAGCATGATGTCGCCGTTTTCGTTTACGACCTGGGCCTTGCGTGCCGTGGCGCCTCCAAGCGAGATGTCGCCGTTGAAGTTGGTCGCGAGGATTGCGTCGGCCTCGACGCCGGAGAGCAAGGTATCACCGTTCTCGTTGATCGCGTCGAGCTTGGCGGTGGAGACGCTCTTCGCCACGACGTCTCCGTTGCTGTTGGAAGCTCGCAGCCCGGCGAGCCCGTGCACGTTAGTCGCAACGACATCGCCCGAATCGGAGTGCACCTCGATCTCACCGGTGAACGAGGCTGGCACGCGCACCACGGTCGTAGTGTCGTCGACGCCGCCGGCCTCAGCAGGGGAGAGGTCGATCATAACGCCCTCCATGGGCTGCGAGTCGACGTCGATTTTGAGCACGCCGTCTGTGTCCTCGACGGAGACGCTCTGGCAGTTTCCCGTCCAGTACTCGAGCTCTATGGCATCGCCGTCGGCGGGTTCGAGGAGGACGTTCTCGAATTCGGACGTGATGACGATGCTTTTGTGCGGCGAGGTTGCTTCGTCCTCGAGCGCGCTCACCGTTTGATGCCAGTCGTAGTTCACGGTGGACAAACGGGCCGTATCGAATCCGGCTACCGCCCACGCGCCGCACGAGAGCACGGTGCCGATCCCGATGAGCGCCGCGGCGGTGATGAGCATGATTTTGGGAGCCTTACGCATTGCGGGTGCCTCCTTCCTGGAGGGTGGCGTGGTTGGAGGGAGTGTTCTCGGCATGGTCAGGCGTGTTCGGGGTGCCGTCGGTCTTCACCCGATTGGGCGCCTCGCCGCCATCGTCTTTACCGGACACGCGCACGAACAGGCTCGCGATCCAGCGCGCGAAGGAACGCGTTGCCCGGAAGAGCAGTTTGCTGGCCCAGAACACGGCGAAGGAGGCGACGAGTCCGAAGCCACTCGACACGAGCGAGAGCCCGAATACGAACACGCCGGGCAGCGGCATCCCGCCGCCCAGGGTCGAGATGAGCGCGGCGATTCCCGCGAAGGGCATGAGCACGAGGACCGCGTCGACGGCCCACAACGCGGCGATGACCGCCCAGATCGCGACGTACACGGCGAGCGCGGCCGCCGCGAGCGCGAGCACGATGGGTATCCAGATGGGAGAGAACACGGCGAGCAGCACGATGTTGAGGGTGCGGCTGCCGGTGTTCGCGCGGGCGATGGCGCGAGGGATGGGCGGGGTCTCCGCGGCGATCTGCGCCGCGATCTCGTCGATCGGACCCAGGTCGGCCACCGCTTCGGCCTCGGAAAGGCCGTCTTCCATGCGGTCGCTGATGGCCTCGTCGTAGAACGCGAGCGCCTGCTCGACTTCGGCGTGCGGCAGCTTGCCCAGCGACCGTTCGAGTTCGGATAGGAATTCCTGCTTGGTCATCGTTGTGCACCTCGCTTTGCAAAGTCATAGATCGACATGATGTCCGCCTGCTCGGATAGGAATTCGGCGATGCGCTCCTCGCCGGTCGGCGTGAGTCGGTAGTACTTTCGCAGTCGTCCGCTGTGCTCCACGGAGTAGGCGGTCAGGCACTCGGCCTTCTCGAGGCGCTTGAGTAGCGGGTAGAGCGTCGACTCGGTGAGGCCCAGGATGTCGGGCACGTCCTTCACGATCTGATAGCCGTAGGAGTCCCGTCCCTGGAGCGACGCGAGCACGCATATCTCGAGGAAGCCGCGTTTCATCTGAGCATCCATGATGCCTCCCTTCGACAGATACTATACGGCGCATAGTATAAGGCGTCAACTACCTATGATTGAACCGAGCGCGTTTGTTGCGGAAGGCAATGCCCGCGCTTGTGCGCGGGCATTGCCAGGGGAAGATGATGTGGCTGGGTTGAAATGGGCGCATGGCTGGATCATTTACCGCAATTCGCGAAGCCCCCGGTCATCCAAAGGTTTGCCCTGCTCCAAGTTCACCTTACCGCCCTAAGATGGTTCGAGCTGCCAAATCTCTTGTGCATTGCCTTTAGTTGAGCTTTTTCGTATTCATTTTTGAACTCGCGAAGTAAAGCGGGTTTCCCGTGCGGCAAAAGCGCAGGTGAAGGTGCATCTGATGTTGGGGCTACTCGCCATTATCCGATTTGAATACGAAAAAGCTCAAGAAGCCAAGCTGACCTAGACGTAGAGGCTGGCTACGCGGGCAAAGGTGATGTCGAAGTCCGGGTGTTTCGATGAAAAGTCCTGCGTGGTTCGGAATGGGAAATGGCGGGCGCCCAAAATGGGTTCCCGCCGTCTTCATGCTGTTAGGCTTTCCCGGTCAAAGGGTGCCGTCTCTACTGGATGGGGACCGTCAGATCGCCGACGGTGATGCTGGCTATGTCATCGACATCGCGGATCTGGTCGAAAAGGCGGGTCTTCTGCACGACGGTTTTGCCGCCCTCCCGCCAGGACCCGTAGCCGCTGCCGATTTCCTCGGTGGTGCCGTCGGTGAAGGTCACGCTGAAGTTGCCGTAGCCGGCACGGCTCTCGGAATTGGTCTCGAGGCCGGTGGGCTCGGAAGGCCCGTTCACGGCGTCGACCGTGTAGGTGATGGTCGCGCCGAGTGGGGATATTGCGAGCTCATCCACGACAGCGTTGTGGCCGTTCACGGTGAAGCTCTGTCCCGCGGGCAGGTCGACAGACAGGTCGTCGTAGTCGATCTTGAACGACATGTTCCAGTCACCGGTGGCGATGGTCTCAACCGGTAGGTCCCTCTGTCCGTCTGCGCTCGTGGGCATGTAGAGGAGCTTGCTGGCGTCGAAGTGCAGCGTCTCGCCCGAGAGCGAGGCGTCGGTGCCGGTGAGGCTCATCATCTCCATGAGCTGGATGGCGTTGTCCGAGGGGTCTGCGTCGAAAGTGTAGGCGCCGCCGTGGCCGCCTTGCACGCCAAGGCGCAGAGCGGTCAGCGCGTTGATGTTGCCGCCTCCCTCGAGGAAGAGGTTGTAGTGCCCGTTCTCGTTCATCGTGATCTCATCGAACGCCGTCCCGTCGTCCTTCTCGATGGTGTAGACCACCGCGTAGGCGTGGCGCATGCCGATGATTGCGTCGGCCGTGATGGTGATGCCGTTGCTCGTGCAGCTCGCGCCGATTGGTCGGCCGATGCGGTCGATGAGCTCGGTCTGCGCGGGGCCCGCGCCGAAGACCGCGGCGAGGGAGTCCGCCGCACGGGCGAGCGTCCCCGTGGCGTACGCGGTGCCGCCGCCAACCGTGAGCAGGGCGGCGATGCCGAGTGCCGCGGCGATGCGGCGTACTTTGGAGCAGCGAGCAAAGGGGTGGGCCTGCCGGCGACCCGTCGCGATGCGGGAGGGCTGATCGGCTCGGTCGACGGGGAGTTCCAGGATCTCGGCGGGAGCGGCTTCGCCGGTGTCCTCGGCTGAGGTGCTCGGCGCGGTCTCGTGCGTGGTGGGGATCCCAATGGGGACTGCGTTTGCCGCTTCGATGAGTCGCGCCGTCATGCGCGCCTTCTGCTCGCCGGTAAAGGAGAGCTGGTCAAGGTCGGATCGATAGGAGATGGAATCAAAAGTCGAGCTCATGTCGAACTCCTTCCAGGGCGGTGCGAAGTTTGGACCGGCCGCGGCTGAGTCGCGTTGCCACGGCCGATTCGGATGCGTGGACGATGGCGGCGATCTGCTTGATGGAATACCCTTCGTAGTAGTGGAGGTAGATCGCCTCGCGGTATTCCAGGGGCAGGGCCATGACGCGTTCCAGGACGCCTTCCGCGCGGGCCTCGAGCTCGTGTTCCGTGGCTCGCCGCGGCGCGGCGGGCTCGCTGATCTCGTCGAGCGCCACGGTGTCGCGTCCGGTCTGGCGCTTCAGGAGGTCTTTCGCGGCGTTGATGGCGACGCGGATGATCCACGCGCGCTCGTGCTCGGCGGAGTCGAAGCTCCCTGCATGACCGAGCGCTTTGAGGAGGACGTCCTGGCAGATGTCCTCGGCGTCTTGCGTGCTGCGCAGGTAGGTGTAGCTCACACGGAGAATCGTGTCCGCGTACGTTTCGACGAGTCGGTTCGCCTCCGCCTCGATTGGGCGGCGAGCCGAGTCGTCCTTTGCCCGCGACGGCTGCCGGTGCCCATCTCGTGCTTCGTGGGCGGCGGATGTGCTCCAAGCTCCCATATCCTCACCTCGCTTTCTGAGTTGGTGTGACGTGCGAGGGACCGGTTTGCGATATCTCCCTCTATAGACAATACGCGGAGGCGGCGGATAGTTGGCATAATTAATCAGGAGAGTGTGGCGCGATGCCGCATCGCGCACGTGGAGAGGAGCGGATATGGACGGAACTGCAGCCGCCTCGCGCGCGTCCCTGTGCGCCCGTCGGTTGACGTTTGCGTGCCGGGTTTGCGTCCTGGTGTCCCTCCTGCTCATCACGCCTCCCTTTCACGGCGTTGCCACCGCCGTGCTACTCGTCGGCCCGCTGGCGCTTGCGCCTGCGGGGTATGAGTTGTCTTTGCTGTTCGCATGCGCCTCGGTCTTCCTCTCGGTCGCGAGTTGGATGACGCGTCGATCTGGGGGCGATTCGGCGAAGGGGCCTGTGACAGATGGGAAACGGGCCGTCCGATGGCTCGCGAACGGCATCACGGTCCTCGCTCTGTCCGCATCCATTCTGGTGGCCGGCTTCGAGTGCCTTTTGGCGGTGCCTTATATCGTCGAGCCGACGGGTCCCGCGGGCGACCGCGTCGTGGTGGTGGAGCGCAACGTGCTCCTGGCGGGTTACGGGGACGTGTATCTGGTGTCGGGCGGGTTCGGCGTCGGCAGGAAGATCGCGAGCTACAGTGCGGATGACGGTTACAGCCCCATGGGCAACGGGACCTACGCGCTCGAGTGGCGCGGGTCAGAGCCGCACTTCACCGCATACGGTACCCCCGCCAATCCGGTTGTGATGTATCCCGCCGATTGATGCCGTCCCGTAGCGCCCTCCATACGCGCACCGCGCACGGCGAGCCCTCCGTTCTCTTTACCGAACCGACGCCGTGGGTTGCCCCGTCATGTGCTAGATTCGACTGAATCGTCGGCCCGGGGACGGACTGGGCCGCATTGACGTGAGCGAGGAAGCATGGGACGTTTCACCACCGCGAGGGACCGCAAGCAGGGCGCCGTCGCCATCATCGGCTGCGTCTTCCTCTTCACCGCGTTCGGCGTGCTCGTCTACGGCCGCTTCGCCACGAGCGTCGGGGCGGCGGCGCTGTACAACCGCGCATCGGTCGGCGTCGGGTTCATCCTGTTTGGCATCTCCATGCTGTGCTTCACGCCCATGGTCTACCTGCAGCGCATGCATCGCAGGCACGTCGACTCCGCCGTCCTCGCCCGCGAGCTCAAGGGCATCCTGCTCGGCTTTTTCTGCTACGTGGTGCCGTTCTTCCTCGCCATGGGCGCGCTCTCCTCTGCGGACAGCACGGGCGCTTTCGGCCTTGTCCTCATGGTCGCTTTCGGCGCGATTCCTTTTGTGTATCGCCGTCACCGCAAGAAGGACCCCATCTCCTACAAGCACACCGGGTCCGCCGCGATCGTGGCGTTCTGCGGCGTGTTCGCCGTCATCTCGATCGCCGGCGGCGCGTTCTCCTGCAGCGAGATGCTCGACGACCTCAACGGGGGATGGCGGCAGGAGCGCTTCGCCTTCTACGAGGCCGAGATCAACAAGCCGCGCGGCCGCGGGGCGGCGCTGTCGCCCACCACGTTCGAGGTCTCGCTCTACAGGGACGGGGAGTCGGTGGCGAACCACCATGTGGACGCGCGCCTCAGCGTGAACGCGGCCGACTGGCCCGAGGTCGCGCTTGTCCTCGACGAGCCGATGGCCGAGGTTCGCTGGTACCCCAAGACCCGCACCCTCGTGGGCGCGCGCGACGTGGACGGTCCTGCCACCGCGGGCGACCCGATCGAGTAGGGGGCGGCAATGGCGCGCGCGACTGAGAGAACGGCTCCTGCGGCGGAGTCCCCTCACGCCCGGTCGACGCTCAAAAGCAGCTGTCCGGCGGGGCCGACTCTCGTCGCGTGTCAACGGTGCCGTCGTCCGGTCCGCTCGTCCGCGCGCCTGTACAGCCCCGGGGGCTGCGGGTGCGCCCTACTCATGGCCCCGGTCATGGCCGCCGCGATGGGGTTGGCGGCGCTCTCGCTCGGCATGGCTGCGCTGGCCGTCGGCGGATTGGCGATCGCCGTCGCTCTCACGGTGTGGGAGGTCCGCCGCGCGAGGGGAGGGGCCAGCGTCCGGTCCGGGTTCGCGGTCGCCGCGGGCGCCCTGTACCTGGCGAGCGTCCCGTACCTCGTGTTCTTCATCTGGCTCTGGTTCGTCGACTGACCGTTTTGGAAAGGGGCTCACATGCTCTTCTCGCTGTATAAGGCCACGCTTGATGATGAAATCAGGAGAGGCTTGGAATCCTCCGCGTATTCCGAGATGGAGATCGAGGGCGTGCGCTGCAAGTTGAGGCGCCAAATCGAGGAGCGGACGAGGGCGACGAGCGGCGTGCTCGCCCTCTTCGCCGCCTTCGATGCCATGTTGGTGATGACCAAGAGCTCCGTGCCCGTCCTCATCGCGATGCTCGTCGTCGAGGGCCTTGCCCTGTATGCGGCGTGGTATTTGCAGGCGGGCTGCCTCAAGCGGCAGTTCAACAAGGCCCTGCGGCGCGGGTATCCGGGGTTCGATCATTTGAAGCTGTGAGGCGAGCCACCCGCCCTGCCAATCGAAGGTGGCGGCCGCGCTTGTCTTGCCAGCTGAAACGCCGGCACGGTGGCCGGCAATCCCGGAGGGGGTACAATCCCCAAAACCTACCGAGGAGTTGATCGTTATGAGTAGTCTTCCGACCCCGCCCGCCCCGGCACAGGAGCCCAACCGCATCGACAACATCTCGCCGTCGGGTGACGGGCGCTCCTCCTACTGGGGTTTGGATGCGCAGGAGACCGTTGCCACGTATGTCAAGCGGGTGCGTGCGATCAAGGCGCAGTCCATCGCGCTGATTCTCGCCAACCTCGTTGCGATGATCTGGTTTGTCGAGGAGGGCCACTTCGCGCTCTACCTCGTTTGCTTTGTCTTCCTGCTCGCCATCGTGTTCATCGCGCGCGTGCGCATGGGCGCACTGTTCCTCAAGCTCGGAGAGGTCGTCTCCCAGGATTGCGACCCCGCCCGCTATCGCACGGTGCTCGATGTGCTTTCCGCCCGCGACCGCTTCGGCCGCTCTGCGAACACCATCGCCATCGAGCTCGCGTACTGCGACTACCTTGAGCTCGATAGCGCCGGCGCCCTGCGCCGCCTCGAGTCCGTCACCTTCAAGCGCAAGGACAACATCAGGTGGTTCCGCGCCATGCAGATCGAGTTTTTGAGCCGGATCGATGTGGACGACCTCGAGGGCGCGCGTGATGCGCTGTCGAGGCTCTCGGCGTTTCGGAAGAACTTCAAGGAGGGCTCGCGCAACCGTGCCTCCGCCGACCTGCAGGTCGCCGATTACGCCGTGCTGGTGCGCCCGTCCGCCGAGAGGGACGCCGCCGACGCCGCGCGTATGCGCGAGCGCATGACCCTGGCGGATTGCCATCAGCAGCGCGCGAACTGGCAGCTCTATCTTGCCGAGTACGAGCTGCTGCACGGGTCTGCCGAGGAGGCGTCGCGCCTGGCGAGTGATCCGGCACTTGACCCGCTCACACCACGCATGGAGCGCCTGCGTGCCGAGGTGCTGTCATGGCTGGAGGTGAGCGGGTGATGGAATACGCCGTCTTCAGGCTCGCGGTGGAGTACCTGCCGCACACGGGCTACGGCGCGATCGTCGAGCGGGGCTAACGGATTCGAAGAAAGAAGGCTGTCATGGCGTCTTCGCAAGGCTATCTCGATTATGTCCTCGACCTTCTCTCGGGTGTTGAGGGCTTGACCACGAGGAAGATGATGGGGGAGTACCTCCTCTACTCGGAGGGCACGCTGTTCGGCGGCGTCTACGACGACCGGCTGCTGATCAAGGAGACCCCCGCGTCCGCGTCGGCGCTGGGCGCGACCGCCGCCCCCTACGAGGGCGCGAGGCCGATGCGGCTCGTCGATTCGGATGACGGCGATTCGCTCTCCCGCCTGGTGGGGGCCGTCTGCGCGGAGCTCCGCGGGGGCCCGGCTCGGAGGGCCCGCCGATGACGGGGGAGATGGCCTGCGCCCGCTGCGGGCGGAGGGTGCCGGTCAAGTTCGGCGTCATGCCGAGGCGGTGCTCATGTGGGGCCGAGTTCGAATGGGCGCCGTTCGGCGGGGCGGGGAGGGTCGCCGCCTTCCTGATGGCACTCGCGCTGCTCATGTCTCCGCTTCTCGTCCTCATATGGATTGCGAGATCGCTTCTGCAGGATTCGATCGTCCTGTACGTTGTCGCGCTGGCTGCGGCCCTCTACTGGCTGCGCGTGTGCGAGACGCTACTCGTGCACCTCGGCCTGCTGCGCATGGAGGGCGTCGACGTAGCACAATCGATATCACGTCCCGAATTGAAAGGACCTGCCTGTGACGGACATAACCACAGAAAACTACGCCGATGTGAACGCCCGTGCCATCGACGGGTGGAACGCACAGGGCTGGGAGTGGGGCACCCCCTTGAGCCATGAGGAATATCTCGAGGCTCGGCAGGGCGAGTGGCGCATGTTGCTGACCCCCACCAAGCCCGTTCCGCCCGCATGGTATCCGAGCGACCTGTCCGGCCTGCACGTGCTGGGGCTCGCCTGCGGCGGAGGTCAGCAGATGCCCGTCTTCGCCGCCCTCGGGGCGCGGTGCACCGTGTTCGATTACACGCCCAGCCAGCTGGAATCCGAGCGGATGGTCGCCGAGCGCGAGGGCTACGAGATCGAGGTCGTTCGAGGTGACATGTCGAAGCCGCTTCCCTTTGCGGACGGGGAGTTCGACCTCGTCTTCCATCCCGTCTCGAACTGCTACATAGAAGAGGTCAAGCCGCTCTGGCGCGAGTGCCATCGCATCCTGAAGCCCGGCGGGCGCCTGCTGGCGGGCCTAGATAACGGCTTCGGGTACGCGTTCGACGACGCTGAGGAGCGGGTGGTGTGCAGCTTGCCGTTCGACCCGTTGAAGAATCCCGATCACATGGCGGCGCTCGACCTCGTGGAGGACGGCATCCAGTTCTCGCATACGCTTGAGAAGCAGATTCGAGGCCAGCTTCAGGCTGGTTTCCAGCTGGTCGACTGCTACGAGGACACCTATGGCGAGGGTCGTCTGCACGACCTAAACATTCCGACCTTCTGGGCGACCTACGCCGTGAAGGGCGCCTGACGTCATTGCCACCTGAGTGTTAGAGGAAAACGGCGCCAGGCTTGCGAAGCCTGGCGCCGCCCAGGAGCCCGCGGGTGGCGTGCAGGGCGCCGGAAAGCGGGTATACTGGTAGCGACTAGGGAGGCGTACGCCCTCCTGGATTGACCTAGTGGGGTAAAACCCGCACGAACAGCCGCTCCTGCCAGGGCGGCTGTTCCCTTAACTGGCGAGTTTCGTGGCGCTATACTGATATCCATCGAAGATAAAAACACAGCGCCCGTCGGGTAGTCGGGCCGTGGGCGCCCGCCTGCCAGTAACCTGCCTCCTTGCTTGTCCCTTCTTCGCGTAGCCCTACATAGAAGGAGGTCGCGGCTATGCGAAAGAGTGAGGTCTCATCGACCCTGACGGTCTATCACGACGGTCAGTTTTGGGTGGGCGTGGTTGAGCATGTCGAAAATGACATGTTGAAGGTCGAGCGCGTGGTGTTTGGCGCCGAGCCGTCGAATGAAGAGGTCTATACGTGGGCGCTTGAGCGCTGGTCGAGCCTGCGCCTGAGTGCGGAGGCGGAGCCTGTTGGGCCATGTGTCGGACGGCTGCCCGGCAACCCCAAGCGTCGTGCGCGCGAGGCGGCCAAGGCGATGCACCAGCGCGGGCCATCGACTGTTTCGCAACTTGCGCTCGCCCGCGAGCGGGAGCGCGTCAAGGATGAATCGCGAAGCGAGCGAGCAGTGCGGCGTCAGGATGAAGCGCGTTCGCGCTGGGAAGGCCGGTGTGAAAGGAAACGCCGCAAGCACCGTGGCAAATAGCCGTTACTCGTTCGGTCGGGCGCCCTTCCTCCACCTGCGGAGTGTCGGCAGGATGGCGCCCAGAAGCGACGCGCACTCGTCCACGGACCAGTCCATGTTCTGAGCCATGCGCGGTGCGCAGTCTTCGATCATCTCTTCCATGGTGGTCTCGTAGGTATACGCGCCCTTGTCGTAGCACCAGCGGCAGAACTCGTCGGTCTCGGTTCCATCCGCCTCATGTCCGTGCTGGTCGGGTTCGGTGAACATCATGCCGCAGCTCTGGCAGTAGTGCTCGGGCATGTCGAGCAGGCGCGTCACGGGGACGTCGAGCTCGCGCGCAATGAGCTTGATCATGTCGATGCCGGGCTCGGTCGCGCCGGTCTCCCAGCGGCTGACCGCCTGGCGCGTGATGAAGAGGCGCGCGGCGAGTTCTTCTTGGGTGAGGCCGCGTTCGCGTCGGGTTTGGGCCAGGGCGTCTTTAAGCAGGATCATGGCGGGTTTCCTTTGATCGGGGCGTGGGCGGCGGGGTTTGATCCCGCCGCTTGCCTGCGATTATCCCGCGATGCACCTTGATGGTCGAGCAACGCTTTGTTGCGGGCGTGGTCGGTCCTGCGCTGATTCGCATCGCATCCGGTTTTTCCATGTCGAAGCCCACCGTAAAGCTCTTTAAATGCATGATTTCATTAGTCGGATTCATGATCTTGAGGTTTTTCGTACTAATTATGGAAATCGTCAAGTACAAGAAGTTAATCACCTCATTTTTCCTGCGCTTTTGTGCCTTACTGCGCTTCTGTACTATCGCGTCACGAAAAGTGGTGTAGGGCCGTCCCCGGGGGTCGCAGCCTCGCCCC
>CABRHS010000008.1 GCA_902470815.1 uncultured Collinsella sp. | reverse complement strand
GGGGTCAGTCCCTAGCGGCTTAGACCGTATCTATTGACCCGTCCAAGATTTGGGACGCAGTTCAAAATCGGACAGCCCTTTGTTGAAACCCATTCTGCAAGACGCCGCGGCCGGCTATGCGCGCTCAGCCTTCTTGCACGCGAGCGTCATGTAGCCCATGCCGATCACGGCGGCGCTCACCGAGCCCGCGAGGATCGCGGCCTTGGCGGCGAGCATCTCGAAAGGCTCGGCGGGGAACGCCAGGCCCGAGATGAGGATCGACATGGTGAACCCGATGCCGCCCAGGATGCCCACACCGATGATGTGGCGCCACGTCACATTCTTGGGCAGCTCGGCAACGCGGCACTTGACCAGCAGAACGGTCACGCCCACGATGCCGATGGGCTTGCCCAGCAGCATGCCGAAATACGTGCCCAAGGCAACCGGGTCGAGAGCCAGTTGCATCATGTCCACACCCACCAGGCGCACCTGCGCGTTCACGAAGGCAAACAACGGCAGGATGATGAAATTCACCGGCGTGGAGATGGCGCGCTCCAGGCGCACCAGCGGCGGGGACACGCGATGCATGACGCGCTCGGCGCCGAACGTCGCATGCGTGAAGTCGTGCTGGCCCAGAATGTGCGCGTCCTCGTCGTAGCTCTCCACAAGCTCGGACATATAGCCGCGCAGCCAATCGGTGAGGTTGTCCAGGCGAATTCCCGACTGCGCCGGAATCGCAAAGGCCAAGATCACACCCGCGAGCGTGGCGTGCACGCCCGACTTGAACATGCACACCCAAAGGACGAAGCCGCCGATCAGATACGGCGCCAGGCGGTAGCACTGCGCCTTGTTGAGCATGAACAGGCCGACCGTCACCACGGCCGCCGCACCCAACCAGAACAGGTCCGGCGCCTGCCCGTAAAACAACGCGATGGCGGCTATGGAGATGAGGTCGTCGGCGATGGCAAGCGTGGAGAAGAACACGCGCACGCCCGCGGGCACGCGGTCGCCCAGCAGCGAGAGCACGCCGAGGGCGAAGGCGATATCGGTGGCCATGGGGATTGCCCAGCCGCCCACCGCCCCGCCGCGGTTGAGGAGCAGGTAGATCGCCGCCGGCACCGCGACGCCGCCCACCGCCGCAAGCATGGGCAGCAGCGCCTGGCGCGGGCGCCTCAGCTCGCCCACGGTCATCTCGTACTTGAGCTCAATGCCCACGAGCAGGAAGAAGATGGCCATGAGAAAGTCGTTCACGAACATCTCGACGGAAATCGCCACCGTGTGGGCGCCGATGCCGATGTGTATGGGCTCCATGAGCAGGTGGTGGATCGCCGCATAGGCGTCGCTGTTGGCGCAGATCACGGCGGCGATCGCCGCCGCCACCATCACCGCCGCGGCAATGGTGCCGTTCTCGGAAATACGTCCCCACATATCGTGTCGCTCGATGCGCTTGCGCTGCGCCTCGGTGAATAGCTGCTCGCGTGCGTCCATGGCACTCCTTGTCTCGCCCGTAGCCGACCCGGAGCCGTACCCATGCGCGGCCCGCACCGCGCGCTCCATAATCGTTTCCATACGCTACACCAAACGGGCGTTTAGCAAAAACGGCCCGCGCCACCCAGGTGGCGGGAGCCGCTCGTGTCGCGTCTACCTAGAAATATCCTACCCAGAGGTTACAGCAGAGAGACATGTGTTCATTATCGGTTCTAGACCGAATCCACAATTGCGAAAACCCCGCACCCCAACGGGCACGGGGTCCGCATCACCTCAGTCTGTTCGGCTAGTTCGCAGCGAGAATCGGCGCGGCGACCTGCTTCTTGCGGGAGAGCACGCCGGGCATCCACACGCCCTCGGCCACATCCTCGATCTGAAGGCCCTTCTGCGCGGCGACGGTCTCGCCCTCGAGCAGGACCTGGGAGCCCTCCTCCATGATGTCCGTGATGCACAGCACGATGCCATCGGCGGCCTTGTCGGCCTGATAGGCGCGCATGGCCTCGCGGATCTCGGGAATCATGCCGAGCGCGCGGGACTTGTCGACCGTCTCGTACTGGCCGATGAGGAGCTTGGTGCCGGCGACCTCGAACATTTTAATGTCATTGCCCACCATCTCGGCAGCGGTGAAGGAGCCGGACGGACGGGTGAGGAAGACCTCCATGCCGAACTTGACCGGGTCGACGCCGAGCTGCTCGCCGAGCATGGCGGCGATCGCGGCGTCCACGGCGGTGGCGGTGGGGCTCTTGAGCATGAGGGTGTCGGTCATCATGGCGGACAGCAGGAGCTTGGCCTGGGTGTCCGTGGGCTCGACGCCCATGACCTCGAACAGCTTGGCCACGATGGAGCAGGAGGAGCCCCAAGGCAGCGCCACGATGTGCAGCGGGGCGGCGGTGGTGAAGTCGCCGAAGCGGTGGTGGTCGACCACGCCGAAGATAGTGGCGTTCTCAAGACCGGCCACGGACTGGCCGGGCTCGTTGTGGTCGCACAGGATGACGAGCTGGGGATCGGCGCCCTCGGCGGCGGGCTCGATCGCGTCGATCAGCGTGGGCTGGGGCACGCCGGCGTCTTCGAGCAGCTTGGCGGACTCGGCGGGCAGCGGGCCCAGGCAGCAGGCGGTGTAGGTGTTGCCCTGGTACTCGAGCTGGTTGAGCAGCTGAGACAGGACGACGGACGACATGATGGCGTCGTTATCCGGGTTCTGGTGACCGAACACGAGGACGTTGGCCATGGGGTTCCTCCCTTGTTGCGAGCTCATAGATATTTCTATTGTATGCTCTTACATCGACTGGTCCGCCTCATGAGTGACGCAAATCGGTGTTTTTGCACTGTTTCGACCCACGCATGATGCGGGCTCGCCACGCAAGACCCCAACTCGCCATGCAAAAGGGAGCCACCATGCTTGCCGACTACCACGTGCACACCGAATTCTCCGATGACTCCGTCTTCGCGCTCGAGGACGTCTGCGCCCTCGCGATCGAGCGGGGCATCGACGAGATCTGCATCACCGACCACGTCGATTACGACGTCCGCCCCGACTGGGACGAGTATCGGCGGGACCCTTCATGTGCGAAGATCTTCGAGGGCAAGCCCTCAATCAACGTCGACTACGAGCGCTATTTCCCCGCGATTGAGGCGGCCCGGGAGCGCTTCGCGCCGACGCTCGCCGTCAAGACCGGCATGGAATTCGGCGTGCAGTCCCATACCGCCGAGCGCTTCCACGCATTGTTCGAAAAGCACGCCGACGCATGGGATTTCATCATCTTGTCCATCCACCAGGTGGGCAACGAGGAATTCTGGAACGGGACCTTCCAGAAGGGCCGCACCCAAGATGAATACAACATGCAGTACTACGAGGAGATGCTCCGTGTGGTCCAGCGCTTTGACGACTGGTCGGTCCTCGGACACCTCGACCTCATCAAACGCTACGACGCCGCCGGCCCATGGCCGGATGAGAACGCCCGCGACATTGTGGCGGAAATCATGAAGGAGGCCATCCGCCGAGGCAAGGGCATCGAGCTCAACACGTCGTCCATCCGGTACGGATTGTCCGACCTCACCCCCAGCGAAGACATTCTGCGCCTGTACCGGGACCTGGGCGGCCGCATCCTCTCCATCGGCAGCGACTCGCACAAGCCCGAGCACCTTGGCGCCCACATCCCCATGATGCGCGAACGGCTGCAGGCCATCGGCTTCACCGAATTCTGCACCTTCGACCATATGGAACCCGTCTTCCACCGGCTCTAGCCCTTGGGCGGAGGGCGCCGTCGATCGCCGCCCTCCGCCAATGCGACCGCATCGGGCCCATCGACCACGGAGCATCCATGGCATCCCTCCTCCTAGCCGTCATCTACCTGACCTTCATCTCACTTGGCCTTCCCGACTCGCTGCTCGGCACCGCATGGCCGGTCATGCACGTCGACCTCGCCGCGCCCATCGCCGCGCAGGGCCTCATCTCCGTCATCATCAGCTGCTGCACAATCGTCTCGTCGCTGCTCACGGCACGTCTGGTCCACAGGCTCGGAACAGGCAGGCTCACCGCCCTTTCGGTCGCCCTCACCGCGGGCGCCATCCTCGGGTTCTCCACGACGAACGCATTCTGGCAGCTGTGCCTCATCGCGATTCCCTATGGTCTGGGCGCGGGAGCCATCGACTCCGCCCTCAACAACCACGTCGCACTCAATTACGGCGCACGGCACATGAGCTGGCTGCACTGCTGCTGGGGCATCGGCGCGAGCGTGGGACCGCTCGTCATGGGATGGGCGCTCGCCAGCCCGTTGAGCTGGCACGCCGGTTATCTCGCCATCGGCCTCATCCAGGCGGCGATCACCGCAGTCCTACTTTTCTCGCTACCCTTGTGGAGAACCACCGGCACCGAACCGGCCAATGGCGACGATGAGGATGCACCCGCCCACGCATCGAGCGAGCGGCCCCGCGACAAGGATGCCCTCAACGGACAGGCTCTTTCCAGCGGCATGACGGATGCACGGCCTCCCCTCAATCGACCTCTCACCAACCGCGAGTTGCTCAAGCTCCCCGGAGCCGTCGCCTCCATCGGCTCCTTCGGCTTCTACTGCGCGCTCGAGGGCTCCATCGGCCTGTGGATCGCCAGCTATCTTGTCATGGTTCGCTCCATCGACACCGCGACGGCCGCCTCCATCGTCGCCCAGTTCTTCATGGGCATCACGATCGGACGCCTCGTCTCGGGCTTTGCGGCGCAATGGCTCACCAGCGAGAACCAGATTCGCATCGGCCAGGGGCTCATCGCGGGCGGGCTTATCGGCCTCCTGGTGCTCGATGGCGCCGTCGCGGCAGGCATCGCCATTCTCCTCATGGGTCTCGGCTGCGCCCCCATCTACCCCAGCATCGTCGCCCTCACACCCAAGCGATTTGGCGTCAAGGCGTCCCAGGGGCTGGTCAGCCTGCAAATGGCATGCGCATATGCAGGGTCGATGCTCGTCCCACCCATCTTCGGGATCGCAGCTGGCGCGGGCGGAGCGGCGCTCATCCCCATCATGATCGCAGTCCTCCTCGTCACGAACACCGCCCTCGCCGAGCTCGCCATTCGCAGGACCAAGACGGCCATGGGCAGCGCGACGCGCTGATGGGCAAATGCCCCTCGAACCGCCTGATATGGCAATGCGAGGGGCGTGCAATCCAAAGTGCAGCTTTTGGGGGAGGTTTGCGGCGAATTTCTCCATCCGCTCCTCTCGCGATCTCTCGCGACCTGCGCTTTCTTCACCGGCCTACCTCGCACTTGCCCTCAGACACGGCAAAACCTCCCCCAAAAGCTACACTTTCTGTTTCATGGCCAACGCCCAAGGCCCATCGGCGCGATCACCTGGACAACACGGCCGGCGCAAGCCCAACAAGTGCCGTCCGCACAATAAGAGACCGGCCCCACTCGGAGCCGGCCTCCTCATCTACGGCGATCTGCATGCGCCGTCGGCCAGATTGCCGGACAGACATGCGACAAGCGCGTGATATTCGTCTACACCTCGCAGGAGGCGGCGCGAAGCGCCACGTAGGCGGCGCCGATGATGCCGGCGTCGTTGCCCAGCTCGGCGACCTCGATGGGGGTCTTGGCGCTCACGGAGAGCGCGCATGCGGCGAACTTCTCGCGCAACTGGTCCAGGTACACGTCAGCGGATGCGGAGGCGCCGCCACCCAGCACGTAGACCTCGGGATCCACCACGGCGGAGACGATCTGCAGGCCGCGGGCCAGATAGTCGGTCATCACGTCGACGGCGGCCAAAGCGACCTCATCGCCCTGGCGGCACGCCTGGAACACGGAGCGGGAGTCGCTCGGGCCGGAGAGCTCGATGGGCTCGACGCCGCGGGACTCGCACTCGCGCAGGTAATTGCTCACAACGCCGGTGGCCGACGCGTACTGCTCCAGGCAACCCCTGTTGCCGCAGCCGCACACACGGGTCTCGTCAGGGTTCACGGACATGTGGCCGATCTCGCCGCCCGCGCCGAAGGCGCCGTCGATCACGTCGCCATTCACGACCACGCCGCCGCCCAAGCCGGTGCCGATCGTGACCATGACCATGCTGCGATGGCCCTTGGCGCTACCGCGCCACAGCTCACCCATCGTGGCGGCGTTGGCGTCGTTCACGTAGCGCACCACGGCATGGGGACAGCGCGTCTCGAGCGCGGCCTTGAGCTCGGGGGCGTCGATCTTTATGTTGGCGGCGAGTGTGATGTTGCCGCTCGCGGGCACGGGGCACGGAAGCGCCAGGCCGATGCCGCGGACGAACAGCATGGGTTGCTGGACGGAGCCCATGAGCTCCTCGATTCCGCCCACGACGGCGGCATAACCGGCCTCTTCGGCGAGGGAGGGCGTGGGGACGCTCACTTTGCCGAGCAGGTTGCCGTCCTCATCGAACAGCCCCTCCTTGACCGAGGTGCCGCCCACGTCGATGCCGATGTAGTACCGCTTGCTTTCGGGCATTGCCGCTCCTTTCGTATCGCGGGCGCAAAGCCCGCCTTGATCACCAGCCCACACTATACCGCTATCGCCCGACCGCTCCCGCGGCCTTCTTGCGCGCGCCGGACATGGCGACGCCGAGCACCATTCCCACCAAAGCGGGGACCACCCAATTCATGCCGAGGTCGGCAAACGGCAGCGCGTCGAAAGGCAGCCAGGCACCCGCGAAGAACGCATCGCGTACCGCGGTGGCAACGCTCACGATAGAGGTGAGGCCGACGACCCACGGCCACGAGCACGGCACGAGGTCGCAACCCTTGTACATCATTCCCATGATGACGAGCACGATCGCCATGGGGTACATGGCGTTCAGCAACGGCACGGAGAAGGTCAGGATGGCATCCAGGCCAAAATTGGAGACCACACAGGAGAACACCGCGAAACCGAGCGCCCACATGCGATACGGAACGCGGGGGAACTCGCCTGCAAAGTACGTGCCGCAGCAGCTGATGAGCCCGATGCAGACGTTGAGGCATGCAAGCAGGAAAATCGCCGCGACGATCGCCGTGCCCACAACTCCGAAGTGCCGCCCCGCAGAGGCCACGAGGATCTCCGCTCCGTTGGTGGCACCCGGCATGTCCGGAGCGATACCCACGCCCACCAAGGCAAGACCGCAGTAGACGAGGCCCATGAGCAGCCCGGCGAAAATGCCGGCGCGCGACACCTCGCGGGTCAGGCCGGCATCGTCGGTCACGCCCAGCTCGCGGATGTTCGTCGCGATGATGATGCCGAACGTGAGCGATGCCAGCAGGTCCATGGTCTGATAGCCCGTGAGGAAGCCCGACATGGCGGGCGCCGAGACGTAGGCGCCCTGCGCGACCTGGAGCGCAGGTGCGGGATCGAACAAGGCTGCGCCGATCACGAAGACGAGCAGGGCGATGAGGGCGGGGCCCGTGATGCGCCCGAGCAGGCGCGTCAGGGCGCCGGGGTGCATGGCCAGCAGGTACGCAACGGCAAAGAAGACGACGGAGAACACAAGGCGGGCAGCCTCGATCGAGATTCCCGCGGGCAGCAGGGGCTCGAACATCTCGAAGGAGGTCGACGAGGTGCGGGGGATCGCCAGGCAGGGGCCAATGGCGAGGTAGATCGCGGCAACGAACACGCGCGCGAACAACGGGTGCACGCGCGACGTCAGGTCACGGATGGTGCCCACCAGGCCCACCGCGATGATGCCCAGCATGGGCAATCCGATGCCCGTGACGAGGAAGCCGGCCATGGCGGGGACCACCGCCTCGCCCGCCTGCAACCCCAGCAGCGGGGGAATGATCAGATTGCCCGCGCCGAAGAACATCGAAAAAAGGGTGACCCCCACGAACAGGGACTGTCGCGATGTGAGCCTACCTGCAGCCATGCTCTCTCCACTCTCACGCCATCGATATTTGGTCTTGGTACTTTAGCAGAGCGGAGTGCTTACCACAACAGGGAGCGCAGGGCGCCCCGGGCAGGGCGCACCTAGTCGATCTTGACGATGGGGGCGAAGCCCTTCATGAGCTTCTTGGTCTGGCCGGAGCGCTCGAACTGCACCTCGATCATATCGCCGGCGGCGGAGATGACCGTGCCGGGGCCGAAGGTCTTGTGCGTCACGCGGTCGCCGGCCGCAAACGCCGTCGCGGCGGCGGCGACGTCGCGTTCGCGCTCGACGGTGGCCGAAACGCCCGTCTTCTTGGCGCGGGGCGCGCCAGACCCAAAGGTCGCCGGGCCGCGCGATGACGACGAGCCGCCGGACGCGCCCACGCGACCCGCATCTGGGCTGATCGCCGTGCGGCGCTGGGCGCCCGGCGTGGACCGGGTGTACGAGCCGAACACGCGACCCCCGTACATATCCGAGCCCTGACCGGAGCCGAACGTTCCGCGCCGGTCGCCCCTCTTCTCCCAGCCCGTGCCCGCGAAGCCCGCGGACCCGATACCGGAGAACTCGATGTCGGCGGCGGGGATCTCGTTCACAAAACGCGAACGCGGGTTGGCCTGAGTGGAGCCGTACGTGCGACGCGTGGCGGCGTACGTGAGGAACAGGCGCTTGCGGGCGCGCGTGATGGCGACGTATGCCAGGCGGCGTTCCTCCTCGAGCTTGGCCGGGTCGTCGTCGGACCAACCGGCGATATGCGGGAAGATGCTCTCCTCCATGCCCGCCACGAACACGGCGGGGAACTCCAGGCCCTTGGCGGAGTGCACGGTCATCATGGTGATGGCGTGCGTGTCGCCGGCCAGCGCGTCCAAGTCGCTGCGCAGGGCGAGCCACTCGAGCAGAGCGGGCAGGGCCTTGCAGGCGAGCACGCCGTACGTGCGCTCGATCTCGACGGCGGCCAGCTCGGCGGGGGGCGGGGTGGGGACCGGCGTCATGGCGGGATTCGTCAGGACATCGGAGAGCGCGCCCGCAGCCGATGCCATCGCGGCACCCATCGGCATCGCGGTGCCCGCCGGCGCGGCGGCAGCCTCCGGCACATCCGCCACACCGGCGGCGCGCAGCTCCTCAAGGCTCTCGAGCGTGCCCTCGATATCCTCGTGCGTCTCCTCGAATTCCGCGGCGACGCCAAGGAATTCCTGGATGTTCTCGGCGCGGCTCTCGGCCTCCATGGTCGCCTCGGCGCGGAACGCCTGCACCAGGCCGCTCTTGTCCACGATCATCTCGACCACGTCCTTGAGCTCGCCGTCCATGCGGCGCCCCTCGCGGACCAGCGCCACGAAATCGCCCAGCGCATGGCGAACCTTGGCTGAGAACAGTCCGGTCTCGGCCGTGGCGATCTCGCACGCCTGGAAAAACGAGCAGCCGTTCGTCCGCGCCAGGTCCTCGATGCGACCGATGGACGTGGAGCCGATGCCGCGGCGCGGGGTGTTGATCACGCGCTTGACGCTCATCTCGTCAGCCGGGTTCACGATCATCTTGAGGTACGCCATGACGTCGCGAATCTCGGCGCGGTCGAAGAATCGCGTGCCGCCCACGATCTTGTAGGGGACGCCCGCGCGCAGGAACATATCTTCCAAGATACGGGACTGCGCATTGGTGCGGTAGAAAACGGCCATGTCGTCGTAGCTCATGCCGCCGACATGCAGCTTCTCGATCTCCGAGGCGATCCAACGGCCCTCGTCGCGCTCATCGCTCGCCTGGTACGCCTGGATCTTCTCGCCATCACCCAGATCGGTGAACAGGCGCTTCTCCTTGCGCTGGGAGTTGTTGCGCACCACGGCGTTGGCGGCTGCCAGGATGTGACCGGTGGAGCGGTAGTTCTGCTCCAGCTTGACCACCTTCGCGCGGTTGAAGTCCTTCTCAAAGTCCAGGATGTTTGAGATGTCCGCGCCGCGCCAAGAGTAGATCGACTGGTCGTCGTCGCCCACCACCATGAGGTTCTGGTATTTGGCCGCGAGCAGGTTCGCGATCTCGTACTGGACGTGGTTGGTATCCTGGTACTCGTCCACGCTGATGTAGCGGAAGCGCTCCTGGTACTTCTCGAGCACCTCGGGGCGCGTGCGCAGCAGGTCGAGCGTGCGGACAAGAAGGTCATCGAAGTCCATGGCGTTGGCGGCACGCAGGCGGCGCTCCAGCTCCAGATACACCTGGCCGGCTTTCTGCTCCTGCGGGGAGCTCGCCTTCTCGATGAACTCCTCCGGGCCGATCATGGCGTTCTTGGCCGTCGAGATCTTGGAGCGGATCATGTTGATGGGGTACTGCTTCTGCTCGATGCCCAAATGGGTCATGATCTCGCGCACCATGCGCCGGGAGTCATCGTCGTCGTAGATGGTGAACTGACCGGTGTACCCCAGCAGGTCGGCGTCCTCGCGGAGCATGCGCACGCACATGGCGTGGAACGTGCACACCCACATGCCGCGCATGCCGCCGTCGGGAAGCATGGCGGAGAGGCGCTCGCGCATCTCGGCCGCGGCCTTGTTGGTGAACGTGATGGCCAGGATCTGCCACGGCCGCACGCCAAGGTCGCCGATCATGTGCGCGATGCGGAAGGTGAGCACGCGCGTCTTGCCAGACCCAGCTCCCGCGAGGACGAGCAGCGGGCCCTCGGTGGTGAGGACGGCGTCACGCTGGGCGGGGTTGAGAGAATCGATGTCCACGAGGGGGCGCGCCTGCGCGGGCGCAACCTGCGGGAACGACGGAGCCAGCACGGGCGTCGGCACGCTTGACCCCGGAGCGGCGGGCGATGGAACGAGTGTCGACGGGGCAGCAGGCTCATAATCAGCGGGAATGTAATCAGCCGGGACCTCCGCCGGCTCGACCTCGGCACCATAGGCGTCGAGCGGGACCAAATCGGGCTCGAAGGCCGGCGCGGGCGCAGCCACCGGGTTCATCATGTCCCACAGATTCGGCTGGTCGGTCATGCTCTCTCCAAAACAAAATAACGGCCGGAACTAAGCCGGCCTGCAACTTGATTGCATCCAGTATACCGGGGCATCCAGACATATTCGTCCTTCAGGGCCCCGGAATGCGCGGCGCCGCTAACGCCCGTTTAGGATATGAATTATTGCTTGATAATAAGCACTTTAGCGTGTGACATCGCCGCAGGTAGATGGCATGGTGCCAATTGAAGATATGAACGATTCCTTCATATCCTCATCCACAGCCAGAAAAAACGTTCATATCCTCATTCGCCCCTCACGAAAAGACCGCGGGAACCGGGCACGCCGCGCGGGGTGCACCTCAGTATCGAATCGACCGGCTATGCGCCCACGCGGGTCACGTCATAGGGCGTGGTCTGGTACACGTAGTAGTTGAGCCAGTTGGTGTACAGGAGCTGCGCCTGCGCGCGCCAGGAGCACAGGGGATCGCGCGAGGGGTCGTCGTCGGGAAAGTAGTTCACCGGCACGTCCGGGTCGATCCCGGCGCGCACATCGCGCTCATACTCCAGGCGCAGCGTGTCGGCGTCGTACTCGGGGTGGCCGAACACGAAGAAACGGCGGCTGTCCACGCTCTTCACCAGATACAGGCCGGCCACCTCGGAGCTCGCGATGACCTCGAGCTCGGGATGGGCGCGAACGGCCGCCTCGTCCACGCCGGTGTAGCGCGAATGCACCGCGAAGAAGCGGTCGTCGAGACCGCGCACGAGCGGGGAGGACGGCTTCTCGAGCGAGTGCCCGTACACGCCGGAGAGCTTAGCGGGCAGCTCGTGCTTGTCGATGCCGTAATGATGGAAGAGGCCCGCCTGAGCGCCCCAACAGATATGCAGGGTGGAGTGCACGTTCGTGGTGGACCAATCCATGATGTCCACCAACTCGTCCCAGTAATCCACGTCGGAGAAGTCCAGTTTCTCGACGGGCGCGCCCGTGATGATGAGACCGTCGAAATGCTCCTCGCGCACCTCGTCGAACGTTCGGTAGAAGGTCTCCAGATGCTCATGCGACACGTTCTTGGCCTCATGGCTGCGCGTGCGCAACAGCTCGACCTCGATCTGCAGTGGCGTGTTGGAGAGCTTGCGCATGATCTGCGTCTCGGTGGCGATCTTAGTGGGCATGAGGTTCAAGATCAGCACGCGCAGCGGACGAATGTCCTGGTGCAGTGCGCGGAACTCCGTCATGACGAAGATGTTCTCGCTCTCCAGCGCCGCAGTGGCGGGCAGGGCATCTGGTATGCGGATGGGCATGGGGCCTCCTTTGTAGCGGTCCCCCCATGGTACGACAAGCGCGCCCGCGCAACGAGCGCGAACGCCCTACCGCACGCCGGCCTCGTAGTCGGCGATGGCCTCCAGGAAGGCCGCACCGTAGGCATCGGCCTTCTTCTCGCCTATGCCGCTCACCTCGAGCAGGTCCTCGCGCGTGACCGGGCGCCTGCGGCACAGGCCCCGCAGCGTGGCGTCGGAGCAGATGATGTACGCGGGGACGTCGCGCTCTTGGGCGAGCTCCGCCCGCAGATGGCGCAGCTCCTCGAACAGCTCCGCATCATCGCCCACGCGCGGGCGGGCATCTAGGGCGGCCTCCTCGCGAACCAGGTCCACGGCACGGCGGGTCCGACTGGCCGACCGGCTCTTGGACGCGCACTTCTTGACGGTGAAGGCGAACTCCTGCGCACGCAGCGGGTCCAAGGCCTCCTCGGCGAGCGGCCCAAGGCCCACGACCGGGAAGCGCCCCGGCGACTGCACCAGGTACCCGCGGCCCACCAGCTGGTCCAAGACCTCCTTGATGCGCTGGATGGGCACCGCGGATGCCGCGCCGTACCCGGCGGCATCGAACAGGTTGAACTGCCGGATCTTCTCAGTGTTCGCCCCGTGCAGGGCGTCGGCCACGAGCGCCTTGCCGAAGCGCCCGCCCGTCGCGGCGACCATCCTCAGCGCTGCGACCGCGACGTCCGTCACATCCTCCACCTCGTAGCGCGTCAGGCAGTTGGAGCAGTTGCCGCAGCCCTCGGCAGTCCCGCTCTCGAGCGGCGCGGCCCCGGGCTCATGCGACCCGGCGTCGGAGCGGCCCTCCCCCGCCGCGGCTCCGCGCTCGACGCCCAGCGCGCCCGCGTCGCCAAAGTACCGCAGGATGTACGCGCGCAGGCACCCAGTCGTCTGGCAGTACCCCTCCATCTGGGCGAGCAGGCGATACCTGTTCCGCCGCGAGAACTCGCGCTCCTTCGGGCTCAGGGCGTCATCGGGCACGTCCCTCTCTATGAAGTAGCGGCGCAGGCCGAAATCACGGCCGTTCCAGAGCAGGTAGCATGCGGCGGGGTCTCCATCGCGTCCCGCACGCCCTGCTTCCTGGTAATAGGCCTCGATGCTCTCGGGCACGTTGTTGTGGATCACGTAGCGCACGTTCGGCTTGTCGATTCCCATGCCGAACGCGTTGGTGGCCACCATGAGCGGGGCGGCGTCCGCGATGAACGCTGCCTGCTCGCTCGTCCTGTCCTGGGCGCTCATGCCCGCATGGTAGCGCGCCACGCGAATGCCCTGCGGCGCGAGCGCGCGGGACAGCCCGTCGGCGAGCTCATCCACGGCCTTGCGCGTGGCGCAGTACACGATGCCGCTTTCGTCCTTGTGGGTCAGGGCGTAATCGACGATCCACGCCGCCTTCGCCTTGTCGCCCAGCTCCTCGACGTTGAACGAGAGGTTCGCGCGGTCAAAGCCGGTTACCACCGTCTCGGGCGCCCTCAAGCCGAGCATCTCCGAGATGTCCCGGCGCACGCGATCGGTCGCCGTCGCGGTGAACGCCGCGACCACCGGCCGCTGGGGCAGAGCGTCGATGAAGTCGGCGATTCCCAGATACGAGGGACGGAAGTCCTGGCCCCACTGGGAGACGCAGTGGGCCTCGTCCACGGCGATGAGGGGCAGCCCCAGGCCGCCCGGTTCCGCCAGGCGCTGGGCGAACTCGATGAAGCGGGGATCCGTCAAGCGCTCGGGCGCCACGTACATGATCTGATACCAGCCCTCGGACGCGCGCTTGAGCACGGTGTTCTGCTGGGCGGGCGTGAGCGATGAGTTGAGGTAACTCGGCCGCGCACCGGCCTCTTTGAGCGAGCGCACCTGATCGCCCATGAGCGAGACGAGCGGCGAGATGACCAGGGTGAGCCCGCGCAGCATGAGGGCCGGGACCTGATAGCAGATGGACTTGCCCGCGCCCGTGGGCATGACGCCCAGCGCGTCCCGACCGGACAGGACGGCCTCGACCATGCGGTCCTGCCCAGGCCGAAACGACCCGTAGCCATAATATCGCTTGAGAATGTCAACCGCCGTGCCCAGCTCCACCTACGCCTCTTTCGCCGAGGGGCTCCCTCCCGGCGCCCCGTGTCATCGGCCGTTATCTTACCCCGCCGCGGGCGACCGGCCGGTCGTGGATCGCTTGCCCGACGAGCAAGCCCCGGTTTCCGGCCCATTACCCCGCCGGACCCGCCTCGAAACACGTGGCCGCCGTGCTAAAATCGCTCAAATCCAGCAAAACCATCACCTGTATGAAGGAGCACACGTGGCGAACGCCGTCGATCAGCTCACCGACCGCGCACTCGAACTCGCGCGCCTCACCATCGTGCGCCGCATCATCACCGCCGTGGCGGTGGTCATCTCGGCCTTCATCCAGACGTTCCTCATCCAGGCGTTCGTCTGGCCCGCCGACCTGCTGCCCAGCGGCTTCACCGGCGTCGCCGTCCTGGTCGACCGCATCACCTCACTCGGGGGCGTCCACATCGACACATCGCTGGGCATGCTCGCGCTCAACATCCCCGTGGCCCTCATGTGCTGGAACGGTATAAGCAGGCGCTTCGTCATCTTCTCCATGGCGCAGGTCGCCCTCTCGTCGCTGTTCCTCAACATGTTCCACTTCGGCCCGTTCCTGGGCGACAAGATCATGCTCATCATCTTCGGCGGCGTGGTCTCCGGCCTGTCCATCGCGATCGCCCTCAAGGCGGGCGCCTCGACGGGCGGCACCGACTTCATCGCCCTGTGGGTCTCCAATCACACGGGCAAGACCATCTGGGGCGTCATCTTCGCCTTCAACTGCTTTATCCTGGTCATCTTTGGCTGGATGTTCGGCTGGGACAACGCCGCGTATTCGATTGTGTTCCAGTTCATCTCCACCAAGACCATCGACAGCTTCTATCACCGCTACGACCGCGTGACCCTCCAGATCACCACGCGCATGGCCGACGAGGTCATGACCGCGTACGTCAACCACTTCCAGCACGGCATCAGCTGCGCCGAGGTGGTGGGCGGCTACAGCCGCGACAGGATGTACCTGCTGCACACCGTGGTCTCCACGTACGAGAGCCAGGACATCATCAAGCTCGTATGCGACATCGACCCCGGAGCGGTGATCAATGTGTTCCATACGCTCAACTTCGTCGGTGGCTGGTGGGGCGGCCATGTGGACGAGCCCGTGCCCACGGCGGTCCCCGATCCCGACAAGCCGGCGCGTCTGCTCTCCAAGCAGGCCCGGCGTCAGGAGCCCGCGGGCCTCCAGCAAGACGACGGGCGATAATCCGCCGGTCTCTCGCCAAAACGGCTCACAAAATGCCCAGCAGGGGGTTGTAAATTACGATGTGTGGGGTTCGCCAGGCAATCACCCCGCAAGACTCAAGGTTATATGGCGAAACACCACCAGAAGCACTGGGCCTTACCCAGTGAACGCGGATAAACCCCACACTTCTTAATTTACAACCCCCCTGTTGGGGGTATATAAACTTTTCCCGCTACAGCACGAAGCGGTACCTGCTGCCCACGTAGTACTGGCGCCCGATGCAGACCGGCTCGTCGTTCTCATCGGCAAAGCAGACATTCAGGAACAGCAAGGGGTCCCCCGCCGAGATCACCAGCCTCGTAGCCTGCTCCTGCGTGGCCCGGACCGCCTCGACCGTGCGCTGGGGCGTACGAACCGGGCGGCGTCCCCCGACCTGGGTGATCGTATCAAACAGAGACACGTCCTCGAGGTCCATCGCGAGCAGCTCCTGATTCCCCTCATAGGGCAAGAAGACGTTCTCCTCGAAGATCGGCTGCCCGTCCGCCGTGCGCACACGCTGGATATAGAGCAGGAGAGCCTGCTCGTCGAGCCCGAAGAACTTAGCCTCTTCCGAGCGGACCGGCACGATGAGTCGATTGATCACATGGGCGCCGGGCACCATCTCGTTATCGCGGCACACGTCCGTGAAACTGCGCGCGACGATGTACTGCAAAAGGCGGCGATTGATGTGCGGGGTGCTCACAAACGTGCCCCGACCCTGCTGTTTCACGAGGTATCCCTCGGCGCAAAGATCCTCGACCGCCCTGCGCACCGTGATGCGGCTCACCCCGTACTGCGCAGCCAACTCGGGCTCGGAGGGTATACGCTCCTTGGGAGCATACACGCCCTCCTCGATGGCGCTTTTGATCTCCTCGAAGATCTGCTGGTACAAAGGTGCGTTTTTTGAGTTCGCCATGACACCGCCCCATATCTGAGTGGTATATAACGTTATAAGTATAACCTCTTCAATGATGTCTATACCCGAGGGGCCGCGTTTTCACCTCGAGCGGCCCTATTCGGCTATCTCCTCGAGCAGATCCCACAGCGAGTCGATGATCCGGTCGGCCTTCGACTGATCGAGGCTGACCCCCTCGCGCGGCCGCAACGCGAGCGTTCGGCACCCCGCGCGCCTCCCCGCCTCGATTCCGAGCGGCGAATCCTCCACCACCAGGCACTCCTCGGGCGCGACGCCCAAGAGCTCCATTGTGCGCAGGTACACCGCCGGGTCCGGCTTGAACGCCGCGACCTCATGGCCGCTCACCGTCGCCACCAGCACGTCGCGCAGGTCTGCCGCCTCGACAAGCTCCTCGATCATCTCGGGCTGCCCCGAGCTCGCGATCGCGCTCACCACGCCGCGCTCGCGCAGCGCCTCCATGACCGGCTTGGCATCCTTGTTCTTGAGTTCGTCGTAGGGCACCGGATGCGCCGGCATGTACTGCTCGACGTATTCACGCTTGAGCTCCGCCCGGCGCCGCGCATCGTCGGGCTCGAAATACTCCCACACGTAGATGTCGTTCGTTCCGGACAGGTCGGGGATCTCATCGAACACGAACCCCTTGGTCTCGAGATATGCGCACCGGCGACGATTGTAGAACCACTCCGTGTCAACCAGAACGCCATCCATGTCAAACAGCACTGCCTTGATCATCTTCCCGTCCTCTCCAAAAAAGGGGCGGCCCGCAAGGACCGCCCCCATCCGAGTCAATCGCTCAATCACCGCAACCGGCCAAAACGCCGATTAGTAGGTGAGCTTCCACATGTAGCGGCGCTTGGTCAGCGGGTGCTGACGGGCCTCGGCGATCTTGTTGCCGTACACGCGCATGACAGCGAGGTGCAGCAGCGGGTTGAAGTAGGTCACGACGCTCGCCGGCACGGCGTCGGCCAGGCCGTAGTCCTTGGAGTCGATGAGGGCGACCTTGGCGCCCATGCGCTCCAGGAAGGTGAGGGCGCGGGCGTCCATCGGGCGGGTGGCGCCGTCGGACATGAAGAGCACGTAGGGCTTACCAGGAGTGGTCACCTCGAACGGGCCGTGGAAGTACTCGCCGGTGTTGTAGGCGGCGGCGTCGATCCACTGCATCTCGGTGAAGAGGAAGGCGGCGTGGGAGTAGGCCATCTTCTCGGAGGCGCCGGATGCCATGAAGTAGATCATCTCGTCGTCCTTGAAGTCCTGGGCGAACTGCTCGGCGACCTTCTCGGCCTGCTGGGCGGACTTCTCGCAGAGCTCGAAGACGTTGGTCAGACCGGTGAGCATGTCCTCGTAGTGGTCATAGCCCTCGGTCTGCTGGAGGATCTCGACGGCGAGCGCGATAGCGTAGCCGGGCTTCTCGCCCTTGGCGGCGAAGTTGGCGTGGAAGCCGTGGACGATCACATGGTCGACGCCCTCGGTGAGGGGGGAGCCGGCCTTGTTGGTGAGGGCGACGACCGGGCAGCCGCGCTTCTTTGCGGTCTTGTTGGCCTCGACGGTCTCGGGGGTGCTGCCGCCCAGGGAGCAGGTGATCACGAAGGTGTGCTCGCCAACCCAGGAGGGCGTGTCGTAGTTGAACTCGTTGGCGGTGAAGATCTGGACGTTCAGCTTGTCCGTGTTGTTGGCCAGGAAGTACTTGGCCGGGTACAGGTCGGACATGGAGGCGCCGCAGCCCACAAAGGCAACGCTGTGGATCTCGTGCTTGGACAGGACGTCGGCGACGATCTGCTTGGGGAGGCTGAGGTCGATCTCGTACATAACATGTTTCCTTTCGTATACGCGCGCTGCTACTGCCTAATTCAGCGCGATGGTACCTGGGGGTGCGGGCCGGGCAGCGCAGTTCATCGGGGCCGCCCGGCCCGAGGGGGTGCTTTAGGCGAGGATGCCCAGAGCGGAGAGGGCGATGCCGCCCACGATGGCGATGACGAGCAGGCCGCCGGTGTTGACGCCCTTCTTGATCAGCCAGTACATAAGGCCGGTAAGGGCCAGGGGAATCATGTTCGGCATGATGGAGTCAAGGATGTCCTGGATGACCACGGTGCCCGCGGAGAAGGTGACGGGGGTCGTGGCACCGATGAGCGTGGCGATCATAGCGCCGACGGACATGAGGCCCACGATGCCGCAGACGTACATGAGCTTGTCCATGGTGTTGCCACCCTGGAGCTTGCCCAGGTACTCATGACCGCCCTGGTAGCCGATCTTGGCGGCGAACCAGGTGATCAGCGCGGAGGGCACGATGGAGATGAGCATGGCCAGGATCGGGCCCATAATGGAGCCCTGCTGGGCCAGCTGCACGCCGAGGCCGAAGGCGATGACGCGGATGGTGCCCTGGAAGAAGGAGTCGCCGATGCCGGAGAGCGGACCCATGAGGGAGGTCTTGATTGCGTTGATGGAATCGGGGTTCAGGGACTCGGGATCCTTGGCGTACTGCTCCTCCATGGAGGCGGACAGGCCGAGGACGAAGGCGCTCGTCTGCGGGGTGCAGTTGTAGAACGCCATGTGGCGACGGTAGGCCTCTTTCTTGGCCTCGAGCTGCTTGGGGTCGTTCTCATCCGGATAGCAGCGGTCGATGGTGGGGACCATGCCGTACAGGAAGCCCATGTTCATCTGGCGCTCGTAGTTCCAGGAGTCCTGGATGGCCCAGGAACGCCAGAAGAACTGCCAGATCTTCTTGGTGAGCGAAACGTCGGTGGTGGTCATCTCGGTGGTTTCGGTAGCCATGACGTGTTCCTCCTTACTCGTCGTCTTCAAGCGGGTCGTAGTCGGCGCCGGCACCCGCGGCGGCGAGCGTTCCATTGTTGGCGTACTTGATGCTCATGAGCACCACGGCGAGGATGACGCCGAAGATGGACACGGCGATGACGGACAGGCCGAGGTAGGAAGCGAGCATGAAGCCCAGGAAGAGGAAGGGGGTCATGCCCTTGTTGAGCATCATGGAGAGCAGCAGCGCGAGACCGTAGGCCGTCAGGATCTTGGAGGCGACGTTCAGGCCGTCGGTGACCCAGGCCGGGATCATATCGACGATCATCTGGACCACGTCGGTGCCCACGTAGACGGCGGCGAAGATGGGCAGGAAGTACATGAGGGAGTACAGGATGGTACCGGCGACGATGTGCATGCGGTACGCCTTCTTGAACTTGCCCTCCTCGATGGAGGCGTCGGCCACGTGGGTGAGCGCGGCGATGATGGAGCGGAACACGATGCCGAGCAGCTGGCCGAGGACGGCGACCGGGATGGCGATGGTCATCGCGGTCTCGGCGGAGGCGCCGGTGAGGCAGGCGAACGCGGAGGCGACGATGCCGCCGAGGACCATATCCGGTGGGACGGCCGCACCGACCTGCACGAGGCCCATGCTCACGAGCTCGACGGCGGCGCCGACGGCGAGGCCGGTGGGCACGTCGCCCAGAACCAGACCGACGAGGGTGGCGCCGATGAGCGGCTGCTCAAAGTTCAAGCGACCGAGCAGGCGAGAGTCGAGCATGCAGAAGACGCCGACGAGGCCAACGAGGATCGCGCTAACGAGCGTATCCATTACCTTTCTCCTTTCAGTGGATGCATATCTGATCCCCTACTGCGGGGCACATGCCGAAACTTAGAACGAGGTGATATCCGTGCGGGGCTGCGTGGGGGTCTGCTGCTCGTAGACCTTGACGCCCAGGTCGAGGATCTTGCTCGCATCGGCCTTCTCGGCGGCGTCGAGGAACACGGAGCTGTCCTTGCCGCCCACGGGCTCGGCGCCATCGTGGTTCGCAGCGGCGCCGAAGTTGACCTCGGGCAGCTTGTAGGAAGTGAGGAACTCGAGCATCTCGTGCACGTTGCCGAAGACGAACATGACGTTCTCGCCCAGGGTGTTGAGCTTCTCCATCTTGGAGAGGGCCTTCTCGACGGTGTAGACGTTCAGGTACACGCCCGCGGGCTTGGCGAGCTTGAGCGCGCCCTTCTTGATCTCATCGTTGGCGGCGGCGTTGTCGACGACGATGATGCGCTGGGCGGCGACGCTGTTGACCCAGGAGAACACGACCTGGCCGTGGAGCAGGCGGTAATCGAGGCGGGCGAGGACGATGTTGGCCTTGCCGCCCTTGCCGACAACCGCGCGCTTCTTGGCCGGGGCGGCGACGGGCTCCTCGGGCTCGCCGCAGTTCACCAGGCCGGCGCGGGCATCGCGCACGATGGCGCGCAGCTCACCGGCGGAAAGCGGGCCCTGGGCGACCGCGAGCGAGAGCACCAGGGGCATGTTCATGCCGCTGATGACCGTGATCTTGGCGCCGTTGTTCATGAGCTCGACCACCGAGTTGTTCACGCTGCTGCCGAGCATGTCGGTGCAGACATACACGGCGTCGTTCTCGTCGAACGACTCCATGAGCCGCTCGACCTCCTTCGAGACGGGCTCCTTGTCGTCGCGGGCGAGCGTCACCACGTGGACGTTCGACACGTCGCCGAGCACCATCGAAAGGGTGTCGCGGGCGCCCTCGGCGAGCCCGCCGTGCGATGCCAGAATAATCTGATTCATCACTCCTCCTTAAGTCGTTATGGTCATTATAGATGTCTCACATGTTTTGGGGGGCATAAATAGCATAGGCGGTACAAAGTGGTCGTTTTTTGCCGTTCGTGGTTCGAAATCTACCGTTCACCTGTCGGAAATCGGATAATGACCTACCGTTCACCGGCCTTTAACGAGGCGCGATCCAGGTTTGCCAATCGCCGCTGTTGATGAACTCGTTATAACCGGCGATCTTCTCCTGCTGCCAGGCACGGCCGTTGAACGCCATGGACTCGCGCCACAGCCGCACCGTGCTGCTCGACGCGACGCTTCCGAAGTCCATGTTCATCACAAATATCGAGAGCAGCACGAGGCAGATGCCGACGATCTTGATCGCCCCAGAGGCCTCACCGTACAGCAAGATGCCGACCATCACAGTCGCCACCGTCTCGAAGGACGCGACTACGGGTACTTTCGATGCCTCCAGCCCCATCGACAGCCCGCTCATGTAAAAGATGTAGGCGAGCGCCGTGGGTATGAGGCCAAACGCAAAAAGGAGCCCTGCAAGCTCCCAGCTCATCGCCGCGGCGACATCACTCCAGGGGAAGCCAATCGCCGCCATGAACACACCGCCGAAGACGAACCCGTAAAACGTCACCGCCAGCGGGTGCATGCGCTCCGTGGCAACCTTGCTGAACACGGCGAGCAAGGCGCCCAAAAACCCGGCGAGCACGCCAGCCCCCACCCCGAAAGCTGAGAAGGCCATGTCAGAAAAGCTCCCGTTGGTGACCGCCAACACGCACCCCGTGATGTTGAGGGCCACCGCGAGCACCTTGTTCGCGCTCATCGGCTCCCCGTACAGCACCCTGCCGAGCACTACTCCGAACACCGGCATGGTGTACAGCAAGACGGAGGCCGTCGACATGCCGACCTCCCCCATCGAGAGGTAATAGAGCAGGTTCGCCGAGGCCAACCCGATCACGCCGACGAGGGCGCAGAAGAACAGCGACCGCGGCGTGGCGCGAAACAGCGCCCATGGCCCCGAAGGCTCGCCGTCGGGCACATGGCGGGCGCGGGCGCCCATGAACATGAGCACGGGCACGAGGATGGCCGCCCCCACGAGCAATCGCAGGGCGGCGATGCTCGCTGACGAGAGCCCGAGTGCCGTGAGCGCTTTGATGAACACGCCGATGCTTCCCCACATGAGCGCTGCGATGAGCACCATCGCGTATCCCTTGTTCGCCTTCATACCGCACCCCTTGGTCCCGAGATCCGAAAGGTCCGCCCCGCACGGCCTATCATCTTCTGCATCTATAGTAACGTCATACACGTTATAGATGTTTCTGTTTTCAAAATAACAGGGCGCCCGACGCGTACGTCGAAGCGCCCTCCGGTCGGCCCTTGTCGACGGCCGGCATCTTATTTAGTAGTCGAGCTTCCACATGTAGCGGCGCGTCATGTAGTCCTTGTGCGTCACCGCGGAAAGTGCGCGCATATACACATTGTTGAGGATGGGCGAGAAGATCAGGTGGTTGAAGTACTCGCTCACCGAGTCCTTGATGTCGTTGAGGCCGAGCTCCTTGGCGTCGAGCTGGTAGACGCGCTCGCCGCCGTATTGGTTCACGAAGCGAATGCCGCGCTCGTCGTTGGCGCGCTGGCGCCCCACCGAGATGAGCTGGAACAGCGAGGTGCGCTTGTCCAGGATCTCGAAGGGCCCATGGAAGAAGTCGCAGGTGTTGATGGTGCAGGAGTCGATCTGCAGCATCTCCTGCACGTTGCAGATGGAAAAGACGTACGCCGCGCCGAACAGCGGCCCCTGCGCCATGACGTTGATGCAGGGCTTGTCGGCGTTTTGCTCGGCCCAGGCGGCAGCGAGCGGCTGGCAGTAATCGAACGCCTTCCGATAGATGGGGTCGACCAAATCGAAGGCGGCCATCGCGGTGTCGTACTCGGCGTAGCCCTCCGTCTGCTGCACAAGCTCCATGGCGAGCATCATGACCACCGCGGAGTTGGTGTGGCCCATGTTCGACTCGTCCACGGCGAGGCTGTCGTAGCGCACCTTGTACTCGCACACCTCGGTGAGGCGGGACTCGTCCACATACACGCCAATCGTGGTCGCGCCGTGCTCGCGGGCGATCTCGGCGGCAACGATGGTCTCGGGCGTGCCGCGCATGGAGACGGCGACCACCAGGGTGTTCTCGTTCACGTACGCCGGGGTGGCGTGCACGAACTCGTTGCTCGTGTAGCTGGCGGAGACAACCTTGGTCGCCTCGTGCTCCATGAAATACTGCGCCGGGTAGTTGCCGCCGTTGGAGCCGCCCGCGCCAACCCACACGACACGCGTGATGCCGCCTGCGTCCTTCTTGCTCTCGAGAATCTGCCCGATGACGTCCTTCACCTGTTCCTGTTTGGTCATGGCAACCGGTCCTTTCCGCTCCTGCTCGCCATTACGGATACAAGTTAGATATAAGTTTAAGCCGAGATGCACGAGCTTGACGCTCGGCGATCGGTTGGTATTGGGCTGTGAACGGTATATTTCGACCGATATATCGCCATCAGAGATGAATTCCTCTATCTAATTTGTTTCTAATTTATGATTAGTTGCATACAAGTTGTGCCAATGCGCATTCCGGAGGCGAACATGGAGATCCGCAACACCGCGACGGGGCCGCTCTACACGCAGCTCGCCGCCGCCATCCGAGGCCGCATCATCAGCGGCGCCTACGAGCGCGGCGCCAAGCTCCCCTCGGAGTCTGAGCTCATGACGGACACCGGCTATTCGCGCAGCACCGTCCGGCACGCGCTCAAGGTGCTCGCCGACGAGGGCCTTATAGCGACGCAGCGCGGCCGGGGCGCGTTCGTGACCCACAGGACCGCAGCACGCGGCGAGGACCTCTCGTTCTCGAGCTACACCATGCTGATGGAGCACAGCGGCGGCAAGGCGGCGACGCGCACCGTCGACGCCTGCATGGCGCGCGCCGCGGGCGCGATCGCCAAGTTCTTCGATATGGAACCGGGCTCCCCCTTGGTGAAGCTCGTGCGCATGCGGTATCTCGACGACGCCCCGCTCTGCCTCGAGACCACGTACCTCATGCCCGAGTTCTCGTCGCTCATCGATGAGGACCTCGACGGCTCTCTCTACAAGCTGCTCCAGGAGAAGTTCCATCGCGCGCCGGGCCAGGGGCACAAGTCCTTCGAGGTGTGCTTCGCCAAGCAGAACGAGGCGTTCCTTCTCGACGTCCCCCGCGATACGGCGCTCATGCTCATCACCGACTACGTCCACGACGCCGAGGGCGAGCCGCTGCACGTCTCAAAACGCGTCCAGCGCACCGACCGGGCGAAGTACATCGAGCCCATCGGATAGACCGCAGGGCACAGGGCTATTCGTCGAGCCCGTGCTCATAGGGCAGGACCTCGGCGAGGAACCCCTTGACCGCCAGCGCCTGCTCGATGGCATCGAGCGACTCCTCCGTGTCGGCGGAGATGCGGTGGAAGTGATAGCCGCCCGTCACCGTCATGAGCGGCGTGCTCTTGCCGGTGCGGATGTCCTCCAGGTAGCGCGCGATTCCAGTGCGGCTCCGGATATCCAGGTTGGCGGTGATCTTGCCGTAGGCGCGATGGTTCACCATCACGCTCTGAACGGTGCCGCCCATGTCGACGATGGTCTGGAGCTCGTCCTCGAGCTGCTCGACGGTATGGTGCACCTTGATGAGCCTCGTCGGCACGGAGGGGGCCGACGCGCCCTCGCGCAGCACATACCCCCGGTTGGTGGCGACGATGTCATGCCCGTCCGCGCGCAGGAGGGCGATATCCTGCACGATCACTTGACGGCTCACGCCGGCCGCATCGGCCAGCGCGGTGCCGCTCACCGGCGAGCAGGCGCCCCTCAGACGGCCCAGGATCGCATCCCGGCGCTCGTATCCCATCAACGGCATCTCAGCACCCCCTACAGAAGCTCCAGATGCTTGAGGGACAGATCGAGGATGGGCGCGGAATGCGTCAGGGCACCCGAGGAGATGATGTCCACGCCGAGGTCCGCCAGCCCTCGGATGTTGTCCACGCCCACGTTGCCCGAGACCTCGACCTTGGCGCGGCCGTCGATCAGCGCGACCGCCTCGCGGATCTGCTCGCGGTCCATGTTGTCGAGCATGATGATGTCGGCGCCGGCATCGATCGCCTCCCGGACCATGCCCAGGTCCTCGCACTCGACCTCTACGGTGCAGACGAACGGGGCGTGCCTGCGGGCACCGGCGACGGCGGCGGCGATACCGCCGGCGGCGTCGATATGGTTGTCCTTGAGCATGACGGCCTGCGAGAGGTTGTAGCGATGGTTGCGCCCGCCACCCACCTCAACGGCGGCCTTCTCGAAGATGCGCAGGCAGGGCGTGGTCTTGCGCGTATCGACCAACACGGTCGACGTCCCCTCGAGGGCGCGGGCCATGCGGCGCGTGTACGTGGCGATCCCGCTCATGCGCTGCAGGAAGTTCAGGGCGACGCGCTCGCCCGAGAGCAGGACGCGTGCATCGCCCCGGACGGTGCCGAGGAGCTGTCCCGGGGCGACCTCGTCCCCCTCGCTCACGAGGGCGTCGAACGTGGTTGCCGGATCCAGCAGGGCGAACGTCCGCGCGAACACATCCAGGCCGGCGATCACGCCCTCACCCTTGGCGATGAGCTGCACCCTCGCCTCGCGCGGGGCGGGGCAGACGGATTCGGTCGAGAGGTCGCCGGCGTTCATGTCCTCGCGCAGGGCGAAGCGGATGATGTCGTCCGCGACGAGGTTCATGGTGATGGGATTCATGCGAAGCTCCTTTCATGGGCCCGCCGTGGATAACGGGCCGATCGGGCATGCGGGCGCGCGGCTCGCGGGTGGCGCCGGAATGCCATGCCCGGCACCCCGGCCCCGGCTACGCGCCGAGAAGCGCGTCGATGTTGAGCGAGACGTCGGTCGAGAGGCGCCTATGCGCGCCGTCAAGCGCGGGCTCGCCGGAGTCCTCCACCGGCAGGCTCTTCCCCGTCGCCATGCGCCATGCGGCCCTGCGGGCGAACACAAGGGCCTCGAGCAGGGAGTTGCTCGCAAGGCGGTTCCTGCCGTGCACGCCGTTGCAGGCGGTCTCGCCGGCGGCGTAAAGACACGGCATCGTGGTGGCGGAATCGCGGTCGACTCGCACGCCGCCCATGAAGTAGTGCTGCGTGGGAACGACGGGAATCGGCTCGCTCAGAATATCGTGCCCCTCCTCCAGGCAATGCGCCCGGATGTTGGCGAAGTGCGTGCGCACGACCTCGGGGTCGACGGGGGCGAAGCTCAGCCACTCGTACTCGGCGCCCTCATCGCGCATCTCGTCCTGAATGGCGCGGGCAACCACGTCCCGCGGCTGCAGCTCGTCGGTGAAGCGCTCCTTGGCCTGGTTGAGCAGGATGGCGCCCTCCCCGCGGCAACTCTCCGAGATGAGGAAGGTCCTGCCGGGCTTGCGCGAATACAGGCCCGTCGGGTGGATCTGCACGTAATCGAGATGCTCCTGCGTCACCCCGTACTCGTTCGCGAGAAAACATGCATCACCCGTGAGCTGTGGGAAGTTCGTCGAGTGCTGGTAGATGCCGCCAATGCCGCCGGTGGCGAGCAGCGTGTTCGCGGCACGAATCTCAAAGGGCTCCCCCACCCCCTCGGGACGGGAGACGGGCGCATCGGCGGCGCCTTCGCCGCGCAGCTCCTCGACGGTCGCGCTCGACGCCGCCTCCGTGACCTCCACGGCGACGAGGCCGCGACACGTCCGAGAGCCGTCCGCGCATGCGCACAGCTCCTCGTCGACCACCAGGTCGATGGCGGCGACGTGCTCGAGAATGGTCACGTTGGGAAGCCTGCGCACCGCGGCCAGGAGGGTCTCGGTGATCTCCTTGCCCGTCACGTCGGCGTGGAACAGGATCCGCGGGCGGGAATGCGCGCCCTCGCGCGTGAACGCCAGAGAGCCGTCCTCCTCGCGCTCGAACCTCGCGCCCAACGCGATCAGGTCGTTAATCACCGAGCGCGACGAGCGGATCATGATGTCCACGCTTTCGCGGCGGTTCTCGTAGTGGCCCGCGCGTATGGTGTCCTCGAAGAACGCATCGTAATCCTCGGCGGCGGGCAGCACGCACACGCCGCCCTGCGCCAGCATCGAATCGCATTCCGCGATATCGCCCTTGGAGAGCATGATCACGCGCATGTCCTCGGGCAGGTTGAGCGCCGCGTACAACCCGGCGACGCCGCAGCCGGCTATCACCACGTCGCACGTCATGCCGGTAGTTCCAACCTTCATCGAGCAGCCCCTTTCAAATAGGGCGGTCATTACGCCCCGCGCCTAGCGGGCCGCATACTCCAGCATGCGGTCGAGCGTGAGCTGCGCCCGCGCCGCCGCGTCCTCGTCAACGGAGATCTCCACCGAGCCCTCGCCCGTCTCCAGGCAGGAGATGAGCTTCCCGAGCGTGACCCCGTCCATGTCAGAACAGGTGGGGGGCGTCGAGGTGAAGAAGAAGCGCTTGCCGGCGGCGGCGCACCGGCGCTCGAGCTCGTAGATGACGCCGCGCACCGTCACGATGATGAACTCGAGGGAATCGTCCGCCTCGGCATACGCGATGATTTCGGCGGTGGAGCCGATGTAATCGGCCTCGGCGAGAATCGCCTCGGTGCATTCGGGGTGCGCGAGGACCTTTGCCCGCGGATGCTCGGACTTCAGGGTGAGCAGTTCATCGAGGGAGATCGCCTCATGGCGCGGGCAGCAGCCGTCGTTGAGGATGACGTGTTTCTCGGGAACCCGCTCCGCGACGAAGCGTCCCAGGTTGCGGTCAGGGATGAACAGGACGTGCCGCTGCGGCAGCTCGCGCACGATCTTGACCGCGTTGGACGAGGTCACGCACACGTCGCTCCAGCTCTTCACCTCAACCGTGGAATTCACGTAGCAGGCGACCGCCAGGTCGTCGCCGTATTCGGCGCGGGCCGCGTCGATCGTGGACCGCTTGACCATGTGCGCCATCGGGCAGTCCGCCGCCGGCTCGGGCAAGAGGACCGTCTTGTCGCGATTGAGCAGCTTCGCGCTCTCCCCCATGAACTCGACACCGCACAGGACGATGGTCCGCTGGGGCAGGGTTTTCGCGAGTTTTGCCAGGTAAAACGAGTCGCCCACGTAATCTGCGACCGCCTGGACCTCGGGCTCCACATAATAGTGCGCGAGGATCACCGCATCGCGCTCGGCCTTGAGCTCCTCGATGCGCTCGCGCACGGGCGCATCGACCGTCGTCGTCTGGGCCATGGCTTCCTCCAGCCTTGTCGAATTGAGCTGGAAGAAGTATGGCACTGCCGCGCGCCACTGACAAGACAGCTGACAAGACAATGCGCGCGGGGCACCGAACCTCCTAATACGGGGCGCCGAGCGGGGGGAGCTGCTTGAGATACGCCCACATGCGCTGCTTTTGCGCCGGATCGCCGAGCGAGGCCTCGAACCCGTCCAGGGCGAGCACCCTGCGCCCCAGCACCGGAGCCACCAACCCGGGCCCAAGCATGGCCGTATCGAAATCCTCGATGATGGCGAGCGCGTCGGCGTACGCCTCGCGCATCGCCTGCGCGGCGACCTCGTCCAACAGAACGACCGCCTCGGGGTCGAGCGCCTCGACGGCCTCGCGGAAGACCTCGACCGCAAGGGGCTCCCCCGCACGGGGGCCATCTGCTACCGCCGGGTCGCCCTCTCCGGCGACGGCCGAGAGGGCGCAGAAGTCCTGCGGCTCCCATCCCATGGCGGAGAGCGCAGCGCGCAGCGCCTTTCCGTCCGCGCCCGACAAAAGCTCCGCGCCCGTCAGCTCGTCACCGTTCAGCTCGCCCTTGACGAAAAGGACCGGGGAGAACGCGCTGCCCGTCATCCGGACACCCCGAGCCGAAAGGGCCTCGAGCTCCTGCTCCACCGCGGCCGCGAGGGCCTCCTTGCGCTCGCCCGTCGTCATGGTCATGTGCACCCACCTGCCCGTCTCGAATGATCGTGCGAAACATTCTACCGCTCGGTGTAACACCTGCGCACTCATGGGTATAACCACCTCGATTAGACCAGCCCTCGCGGCCATGATCACCGCGAGACCACGAATACAGGAGGCTCTCATGGCCAACATCATCGAAGCGAACGCCAGCACGTTCGACAGCCTGCTCGGCAACGAGCTCCCCGTCGTCATCGACTTCTGGGCCCCTTGGTGCGGCCCCTGCCGCATGCTCTCCCCCGTCGTCGACGAGATCGCCAGCGAACTCGAGGGCAAGATCGTCGTCGCTAAGTGCAATGTCGACGAGAACCAGGACCTCGCCATGCGCTACGGCGTCATGTCCATCCCCACGGTCGTCATGCTCAAGGATGGCGCCGAGGTCATGCGCTCCGTGGGCGCCGTGCCCAAGCCCAAGCTCAAGGGCGATATCGAGGCCCATCTGTAAAAACATCCGGTATATCCCTACCGAAATGGCGCGCTTCCCCCAGCGCGCCATTTTTTGTACGCAAGCGCCGCTTCGAGCCGCAGCGAGCCCGCCCCTACCGCCGGCGCAGCCATGGAAGCCACACCCGTTACTCGGCAAACAGAAAGGGTCTTGCACGTTGCGAGCCACCTGGACAAGTAGCGGAGACCCTCTTGGCCATAACATCCCTAGCGCAAAACGTACCCAAAGAATGCAAGAGAAGCAGCATGAACAACCTATCGATAAACAACGGCCGAATCATATGAGTCGACGCTTGTCCATCAGCCCATCCATGCTGCCCGCCGGCGATAAGCCCTATAGCTCGTAATAATCAATTTCGGCATCGTTCATTTGCTGGCGCAGCTCCTCGATGATTGAGACGCCCGCACTGCAACCGATGCGCTCCGCACCGGCGCGAATCATGTCCAGGAAAACATCCGCCGTCCGTATACCACCTGCCGCCTTAACCTTCACCCGTAAATCGACATTCCCGCGCATCAGGCGCACGTCCTCAACCGTTGCGCCCCCCGTCGAAAACCCAGTCGATGTCTTGACGAATGATGGGAGTACCTCACTGGCAATCTTGCACAGCGCAAGCTTCTCGTCTTCCGACAAGAGACAGTTTTCAAAGATCACCTTAGAAGGAACGCCCGCCTCGCGGCAAATTGAAACTATTTGTTCCATCTCGCTCTGCACGTACATCCAGTTGCCCGCTTTAACCTCGGTGAGGTTGACCACATAATCAATTTCGCTGGCACCATTCTCGAGCGCGTCTTTCGTCTCAAACGCCTTAACGGCAATTGATGTTTGCCCCAGGGGGAAGCCAATAGCGGCCCCCGTGTGGACATCTGTGCCAGCAAGAAGCTTAGAGCAAATCCTGGATTGCACTGAGTTAACTGCAACCATTCTGAAATGATATTGCTTTGCCTCGTCACAAAGCTTCTTCATGTCTGCGCACGTTGCATCTGGATGCAAATTCGTATGGTCAATCAACCGCGCGAGGTCGTTTAACGTATAGATTGACATGTTGACTCCTTATCCCAATCCTGCAGATCGCCCAAATAATCGGCTTTACATCAATAAAAACGCAGCCAGCAGCACCTCGTTTTCGCGCATTTCCTTTTATCGCACCGATATCGCATCCTCCCAGAGCCCCACGGCCTAATCAAACAGCTCTCCTCGACGCAACCGTCCCAAGGCCTCAGCATAGGAAATTCCCTTGTTGAAAAGCGCACTCGTGCCAAGAACGAAGCCATCGACGCCCATGGCCGAAAAGCGACGAATTCTTTCGGGAGAACACGATCCATCGATAATGAGTCGATATCCAAACTGCGCTTTAATCCCCACAAGCTCTTCAATTTTGCTTTCAGTGAAGTCAACGAAGCTCTGCCCGGCAAAACCAGGGTTAACCGTCATGACCATTACGTAATCACAATATGAAAGCATATCCCTTACAGAAACCAATGGGGTATCAGGGTTAATCGCCAGCCCCGCACTCTTACCCAACGCACGAATCCGAGATAGCGTTTTCGTCGTATAGCGCTCAGACTCAGGGTGGATGTAAACGATATCGGCTCCCGCCTCACAAAATAACTCAATAACATGAGATGGGTTCTCGACCATGAGGTGAACATCGACGAGCCTCTCCGTGGCGGCGCGAATCGCCTTTACGTCTTCGAGGCCCAATGCGAAATTTGGAACGAACGAGCCATCCATCACGTCGCAGTGAAACACATCTGCACCCGCAGCATCAAGCCTGCGCACCTCGTTTGCAAGCTCCCCGCCATTGGCGCACATCATGCTCGGACATAGAAGCATATTCGACCTCTCAATCTTATTCACAGCAGATCAAGCAATTCAGAAAAGGCGTCAATGAAAAATGTCGCGCCCTTTTGGGAGAAGCCGAATCGCTCCTCGCGACGGGCGATGACGGTAATCCCCGCTCGCACCGCCGCAGTGATTCCGTAATCAGAATCCTCCACGACGCGGCACTCCTCCGCCGACAGGCCCAAAGCATCAAGCGTGTGCAGATAGATCGCGGGATTTGGCTTACTCTCCTCGAAATCCGCCCCGCTCGTGACCAACTCGAAATATCCCGATACACCGCACACCTCGAGCACATGGTTGATGACATCTCGAGGGGACGACGAGGCTATCGCCAGTCGATACCCGCGCTCGCTCAGACCGGCGATCGTCTCCGGCACACCCTCGAACATGATGGCTGCGTAGTCGACCTGACCCGTCTGCTCGTAGATCTCGCGGTCTATATCGCCACCGAAGCGCCAGTCTCCGGTCGCGCGCTCCCACCAACCCGAAAGCAGCTCATACGACTTCGCGACTGAGGCCCCTGCCATGACGTCCAGCTCGTCGTCCGTCAGCGGATATCCCAACTTCTCGAAGTACTCAGAGACGCATGACCGATACGCGCGCTCGCTGTCCACCAGCACGCCATCCATGTCGAAGATAACCGCCCGAATGCCAGATTCCCTCTCCACACCATCCCCTCTCTCGTCCACCCCCGCCATGGGGCACCGAACCGTCAATCCTCATCTGCCGGATGGTCCTCGCGATAGGCCTTCGTTCTGAAGTCGAGCACATCGGTCATGCGGTAATACAGCGGGTGCGAACGTCGCGAATCGAGGTCCCTCGATAGCGTCGCCGCCACGATTTGCAAGACGGGAAGAAGGTAGAAGCAGGAGAACGGCTCGGGGCAACCCAAGGGCAACCCCAGGACCCTGCGGTCGCTCCGCTCCTCGTCAGTCATAAGGGACTCGGGCTTGATTAGGTAGGAATTCGGAGCCACCAACGTCAGGCCGCAATGCACCAGCGAGGCATGATTGGAAGTCGCATCACCCCCATCGAGCACGAACGTGGTATACGTGGGATCGAGCTGCAACGCCGGACCATGCTGGAATTCATCCTGCTCGTAACCAACAGCGAGCACCTTGACCGTCTCGCCGATCTTGAGCGCGCCCTCGAGCGCCGTCCCGTAATTTCCCCCGCACCCCAATACGTACACGCGGTCCATCTGCATGAGATACGGATAGTTGCTCTTGACGAACCCATCTGCCCGTACGCAAATCTCGGCATGCGCTTCCATCGCCGCCGCGATCTGGGCACGGCACTCGTCCTCACATGAAACATCACCCCTCATGGAGCATACGCGAGCCGCGAATAGCATGAGGTACGCCACCAACGACATGGGGCCGAACGTGACATAGCCGACGGACTCCTCGCCGCAGCCCCAGTCAAACACCTCATCTGCGACCCGGGCGCAATCCGCACGGGGATCAGATGTGAGGAGGCGGGCAGCAATCCCCGCCTCCTTGGCCGCGCATAACGCATCGAGGCAATTCACGCTCGCACCCGATTGCGATATCACCAAAGCGTAGGCATCATCGCCCAAATTCGCCACCTCGTATTCGGCGAAGGTGTAAGGAAATGTGACCTCGACGCTCATGCCCAAGACCCGTGCGAGATACGGCCGGGCCATCCACGCCGCCGTGTAGCTCGATCCCGAGGCAACCAATACCAAGCGCCGCGGGTGCGCGTTCTCGAACGACGTGGAAAGTGGGCGGACAAGCTCCTCTCCGCGCTCCAACTGCGCACGGATCACCTTCGGTGCAGACTCGATGCAGTCCCTCATTCCCATCTTTCCCATGTTCATTCCTCTTCCTTTCACGAGAGCGACACCTCCGCGCCACCCTATCTCGGTCTAGATCGTCACTGTGTGCTTTGAGACCCCTTCGGGGTGATCGGGGTCATATCCCCTGGACAACGAAAGCAGGCAGGCAAACATCTGCGAAACGACCGCGCAGGCGAACACCGCTCGCAATCCATCGAACTCCTCGGGAAGCAAAATCCCCTGGTCGCCCTTGGCCACGACATCCGGCTTGTTGCTGACCACGGTCGCGAAGATCTTTCTCTCGTCGTGCAGGCGATCGAGCAGCGCGACGATGCTGTCATCGGTTTGGCGATCGGCGATGAGGAACAATGCCGGAACGAAGCGCTCGGCAGTCGCGATGGGACCATGCTGGTAGTCGCTCGCTGCGTAGCAGCGCGCATCGAAGTAGCTTGTCTCCTGCACCTTGAGTTCGGTCTCGTGCGCGAGGCCGAACAGCAAGCCGCGACCAAAGATCATCATCTTTGAGCAGTTTCGGTACACGGGCACGACCGCACGCACCTGATCCTCGAGGTCATAGGCAGCGCGCACAATGGAGGGCGCATCGTCCAAGACCGACGCCAAGTCCCCATCGCCCGATATCTCGGCGGCGAGCGCCACAATCAGCGCTAGCTGCGTCATATACGATTTCGCCGCCGTGACGCTCAGCTCGGGACCGCACGCATTGTTCATGCGCACGTCACCGATACCGGACATGAGGCTTCCGGGCTCGTTGGTGATCGACACGCACACGCCGCCATCATCCACGCAGGCCTTCATAACCTCGTACACATCGCGAGCGCCACCTGATTGGCTGATTCCCACCACCATGGTGTGGGCGTAGTTCGGGGAGGAACCATAGCACGTCACGGTCGACGGCATGGCGATCGTCGATATCATTCCGGCGCGCGTCTCGAACACATACCGACCGACCTGAGCAGCATGCTCGCTGCTACCCCGCGCCGCGAAAACCACGTTGGTGACCTCGCGCTCGCGAACCAACTTCACAACCTCGGCGATCTTGCCCTTATTCTCGCGCAGGCACGCCTCGATGGCATCGGCCTGCTCATGAATCTCACGCCACATGAGTGACGATGAAGTGTCCAGCATGTCAGCTCCCCTCAACTCGGCCTTATGGACGAATAACAGGCGCGGTCCGCAGGCGGAACGGATCACGAACCGCGCCCGAACCCTAATTGGGCATGATTTTGTCGATGTTCTCCGTCTTGGAGCTAATCGCCTTGGTGAAGTTCGAATCGTAAAGCGGGTGCTTTTCCCAACGGTGCAGGTCGTCAGTGATCTTGTACGCCAGGTACTGATAGAAGGGAAGCACGTACAAGGGCATCATGAGCGGCTCGGAGACCTCGAACGGAAGGCGTACGGCATGCTCATCGTCAACGCGATCGGAATTCGTCACGATGTACGCGCGATCGGTGACGCTACGCGCCGCAAGGTAGATATCAACGAGGCGATCGGAGCCCTCGGTCATATGGTCGACGCAGAAGACCGCGTAATTCGGGGTGAGCTGGAGGTTGGGCCCGTGAATCCACTCCTCACCCTCATAAGGAAAGCTCGGGATCTGAATGGTCTCGCCGAACTTCAGCGCACCCTCGCAAGCGATGCCATACCCCTGCATGAAGCCGAAGTGGTTAACCACCGTCATGGATGTGAGCGCAGCCTTGTTGCGCTCGTAGAACTCCCTGGTCCCCTGCTGGACGAGCTCGTGACGGCGGGGGATATCGGCCATCTCCTTGAGCACCGCATCGCGCCGATCGGCATCGACGACGCCGGTGCGGGCGCCTGCCTCGAGGGCAAACAGCATAAGAAACTGAGCGAGGGTCGTGACCCCCTTGGTCACATACCCGACGGTCTCAACGCCCACGCCGTAATCAACGACAAGGTCTGCATGGTCCTTGAAATCGGACTCGACGTTACCGGTCAGGCCAACCGACGTGACGCCGAGCTTCTTGAGCTCGTCCAAAGCGGCGATGGAATTGGTCGAACACCCGCTCTGGGAGATAACGAATACGAAATCATCCTCGCGCAGGTCGTGCTCACCGTAGATGAATGTCGCTGGGGGGACGATCTTCACCTCGCATCCGAGATACTTCATCATGAAGTTACGGGCACACTGTGAACCGTTGTTGCTCGATCCGCATGCGACGATCCAAACGCTGTGGCGCGGCTTTTGCGCATACAGATCGACCAATTCACCCGTGAGCTCGGCGGCGCGTTCCACATTAAGCGCGACCTGCGCGGGGGTTTCCTCGATATACGTGAGCATGGTGGGAGTTGCGTTTTCCATACGTGTTTCCTCTCTATGTTCCTACATGACGGCTAGATGCCGTCTTCTTCGGCTTCCTCGACGTAAGGAGCCGGCTCGTACAGCAATGTCGACGTTCTCGCGGCCTCCACGACCTGCCGTGCGAATGCATCGATATCGGTGGCGGAACCATGCGCCATGTACGCCTCGATCAGCAGGGGCAAATTCGTTCCGGACACTACGCGCACGCTCGAGCGCGCAGTGGCCAACGTGGCCGCCGCCTTGAAGGGGGAGCCACCCAGCACATCCGTGCACACAAGGACTCCATCCGCCTCTTCGAAGACGTCGATGACGGCAGCGAGATTAGCCTCCAGTTCCTCAACCGATTGCGTTCCAGGGAAATCGACCACGCCGATATCCCGCAACTCCCCGGCGAGCAAGGCGAGCGCAGAAGACACGCCCGACGCGAAGCCAACGTGTCCCGTTACAACCAGACCGATCATCGTCACTCCTATCTTTCGACGAGTTCTTCACCCACCAAATCACACGCATGGCCAAATCCACCGTCGACTTGGCACATGCGGTGTGCATGTTCTCCCGCCCTTTGCAAAGCGGACTCAACGTCTGAGGCGCGCAGGGCCGAACCCTTGCACCATCCTTCGGCGATGAGCGATGTCGCGAACGCCGTGACAAAGGCATCTCCGGCCCCCATGGTGTCGCGTGCGACCCCTTCCGAAGGGACTCCCTCGATAACTTCACCATCCATGACGACAAGCGGGGCTTGAGCCCCCCGTGTCGCGAGCACAGGGCAGATGACGCCCATCCGCGCAACCTCGTCCAGCACGTCCTGCACGTTCATGCCGCTCATGGAGAACTGGGCAAGATCGATCACCGGGAGCACCTGCGCGAGGTACTCGGCAGTCCGGTACTTCTCTTTCTCGCCGAAATCGAAAACCACGATGCCATCGACATCGCGAAGCTTGTCCATCTGATCCGCCATCTTCGCGTAGCAACTCGAGAAGACGACGTCGTACGAAGAGACGACCCCAATGTGCTCGGGAAGCAGGTCGAGGGGACCGGCCCAGTTCTCACCGAGCTCGTTGCGCTTGAAGCTTCGCTCGCCATCAAACACATCCTCCACGCAGCGCTTGGTAGTAGTACCCTCTGGCCGAGTGCACCCATGTACATCGACGCCCTCACCGGCCAAGACCCGCATCATAAGGTCACCGCTCGCATCGGTGGCTATGGCACCCAGGTACCCCGCATCGCATCCCAGCCGGGCGGCGTTCACCGCCACGTTCACAGCGTTCCCGCCGGGATAGGCGACACCAAGGTTCTCGTACACGTCAAAGACGTTATCGCCCAACCCCAGCGCGCGCATCAGTATTCGACCTTCCGGTAATACCGGCGAATGTCGAGTGAATGGCCCGTCAGGTGTTCCATGTTCTTAGAGATGCGCTGCAAGGCGGCGTTGGCGACCACGGGGCCAAGAAGGCGACGGAACTCGGGATCGATTCCGGGAAGCTCGAACTCGGCGCAGTCGATAACCGTCGCCCTATCCGTGTACTGCTCGATGAACCGCTTGACGCGTAGGTCGAGCTCTCGGGTGGCACCCTCAGTCACCAAGAGGGTCACGCTCACGTCCGGCTCGACCAGCTCGAGCGTCCCGTGGAAAAACTCGGGGCTCGACACCGATTTGGTGCGGATCCACTGGCTCTCCTCAAGCACGCACATGGCATAGGCGTAGCAGACCGGCCAAAGATCGCCCGAAGCAACCCAGATGTTATATGGATCATCGTGGTATGCCTTGCAATACTCAATGGCACGGACGTCGAACTGCTTGCGCACGGAGACCAACGCCGAAGCAAGGTTCGATAGGCTGTCGGCAAATGCCGGATAACGGTCGAACCGCCCACGGACGTGCAGGATCTTTCCCAGAATCAAATATAAGGCGAGCTCCTGCGGTCGACCGTCCCCATAGACGAAACAGTAATCACTGAGCGCCTCGAGCGGAGAATCGGGCCTGCCCACCACGGACACGATAATCGCATCTCGCTCGCGCAGGTACTCCGCCGCCTTCACGGTCTCCTTGGTATCACCCGATTTGCTCGACATGAAGACGAGCGTCTTGGGTCCAAGCTGGTTGTATCCCGTGATCACCAGCACGCCCGAGAGCATCGAGGCGACCGGGATGTCACTCATCTCGTTGAGCATGTTCGCAAACGGATCCAGCATCGCCTGCGACCCACCAGATGACGATAGGAGGATGTTATCGAATCCCCGCTCGCATACCGACTCGGCGATTGCCTCGAGCTCGCCGCGGCGGCCGTAAATCACCGACCCCTGATGAAGCAGCTCTGCCTCGTCAAAAGTGACCATGCCGCTTCCCCCTCTCCTTACGCGCGCGCTACGCGCGGCTCTTATGGGAACAGCCCCGATAACGAGGCTGTTCCACATCGAATCGAACTGTCCCGACCCGTATCTACATCCAGCCGAGGAAGGACATCAGGATGCCAAAGGCGATGATGCCGAGGATGATAACGAGTACGTTTGCCTTCTTCTTGAAAAGCGCGAAGAGCAGGAAGACCATGCTCAGAGGCAGCAGGTTCGGAATCACGTTGTCGAACAGGCTCTGGACCGTCGTGCCTGCCATGCCGAACACGAGGCTGTCGCTGAAGGCGATGTTCACGTAGGACGGGATGAGGCCGCCGATGACCATGACGCCCAGGATGCCAGCGGCCTCCGTGAGGTACTTGGTGCTCTCGGTCATCTTGGTGACCATTTTGGTGCCGAGGTTGTAACCAAAGCGACCGAAGAAGATGCGGGAAATCGCTGCAAGGAACCAAATGAGAATATAGAGCAGCGGACCCATAATAGAGCCGTCCTGCGCAAGCGAGCAGCAGATGGCGGCAGAGATCGGCAGCACGGTGAACCAGAAGATCGTGTCGCCCAGGCCGGCAAGCGGTCCGAACAGGCCGTTACGAACGCCCTCGATGACCTTGCGGTCTTCGCCGTTCTCCTCCATGGAGAGAATCAGGCCCATCAGGAAGGTCGCCATGTGGGGCTCGGTATTCATGAACTCCATGTTGTAGGTCATGAACTCGGAGATGTCCTCCTTGGAGTCCCCATACATTTTCTTAAATGCGGGCAGCATGGACTCGGTGAAACCCATGGCCTGCATGCGCTCGAAGCTGAATGCGGACTGTTCAATGCAGGAATAGAGGGACATCTTGTCGATGTCGGCCTTCGTCAGCCTCTGGACAGGCTGGCCGGTCTTAGTCAGAACTTCCTTAGATGCCATCTTCGTCGCCTCCATCGATAGCCTTTGCGGTAGCCAGGGCGGCAACCTCATCCGCGCGCTTCTCATGCATGTAGTTGATGTACGCGAGCGCAACGCCGACAACGGCGATCGGGAGCACGTTGGGCATGGACAGGAAGGTAGCCATCACAAAGCCGAGGAACAGGTAGGGCGCATTGCGTACCTTAAGCGTGACCATGAGAAGCAGGCCAAGGCCAACAGCGGGAAGAATGCCACCGGCGACTTCGAAGCCATGAATCAGGAACGTCGGGAATGAGTTCACGAACGCCTGGATGGGGGCCTGAAGGGCGTAGGAGCACAGGAACACGAGGAGACCCGTGCCGAGCGTCTTTACGGCGACGCCGAAGTAGACCGTCTTGCGGAACCCGGCGGTATCCGCCTCTGCGGCGAGCTTGTCGCCACGGTGGGCAAGACCGACGAACACGGTGTTCCACATGATGCCGACCCACTGCGCGAGCAGCGCGAAAGGCAGAGACAGGCCGATTGCGGCCTCGGGAGACTGGCCCGTGGTGTAGGCGATGACCACCGTCATCATGCCCGCCATGAGGGGATCGGGCGGAACCGTGCCACCGACCGTCAGCAAACCGAGATACGAGAGCTCGGCAACGGCACCACAGGCGATACCGAGCGGAACGTCGCCCAACACGATGCCCGCAAAGAACGAGACCACCATGGGGCGGAACCAATAGAAAGCTTCCCAACACTGATCCATTCCGCAGATCGCGCCGACGAGAAGCAACAGAAGTCCCTGTACGAGTGTGATTTCCATGTTTCCCTCCAATTCACTTCCTACACGTTGCGTTTGACGGACCGGTCACCTCCAAATATGTCGACTCCATCCCTCCAGCGCACATGATGTGCGGGCTGTGCCTATGCGTCGTACTTCTTGTCACCAGGCGCGATCTGCACGAACACGTGGGCGCCCATGGCCTTCATCGCCTCGAAATCGGCGACGTCTTCGTCGTCGACGTACACATGTTGTTCGTGGAATACGCGTTTTCCGGCAGTGGCGTGCATGTTGCCAATGTTGACCTCTTTAATGGGGACCCCGCCCTCCATCAGCTTGCGCATCGAAGCAGGAGTGCTGGTGACGATAAAAATCTGCTGCGAAGGACTCGCCTTATGGATCACGTCGATGGTCTTTTGCAGGGTGAAGAATCGGATGCCGACACCCGCCGAATCCGCCGTCATCTTCATGAGTGACTTCTGGATCTCGTCATTCGCGCAGTCATCGTCGGCTACGACGATGAGATTCGCACCCGTTGCGCCAACCCAAGAGCAGCCGACTTGCCCATGAACGAGACGGTTGTCGATTCGAGCGAGCTTGATGCTAGGTTCCGCCATGTTTCCTCCTCGAACGCGATGCGGTAAACAGGCCCGTACCTTACAAAGACTTCGGCTCGTGCCTTATCTTGATTGACTTGTCTTGTAATGTATTGCCTGTTTGATATGAGGATATCACTGCCGCGCTCGCAGCCATGATTCATGCATTTTTATTTGGTAGATGGAGCAATTTTACCGGCAAACGCACATGACTTGCATCTTGTATTGTCTTGTATTATCTTAGTAAATTCATGCGCAGCAGGTTCACTAGAGCGCAAACGAATACCTAGACCCGACGATCTTCTGAACTCCCATATAAAGGGGCCTGTCGTACTGATCGCCGTAGCTCGCTTGCAGCACGAACAGCGGCTCCCCATCGGGTACCTGCAGGTGATTCGCGATATCGCCGACCGCACGTGCCGAAGTGAGCCGACACTCGCCCATCATATGAGAGATAAGGCCCAGTTCGTCGCGAATGCACGTGTACAGGGACTTCGAGGAAAGGTCAACGCCCTCCAAGAACTCGAACCCCTTTACCGGGAAGCGGTTGTCCTCATACATGATGCAAAGCCCGTCGGCGGTACGCACGCGACGGTGACTTATGAGCTGCTCGCCTTCCTTAAGACCGAAGAACTCAGTCTCCTCCTCGTTGGGATCGACCCGAATGGCGCCTAACTCGATGGACCCCGGGAGCAGCCCCGCGGCAATACAGGAATCCGTATAGCTTTGGACATCGATCTCCGCACGCGATTGCACCAGCAGCAAATCGTGCACGCTCTTGACGTACGTGCCTTTTCCCTGCTTTGCCTCAAGGTAGCCGCCACGTTTGAGTTCATTAAGGGCACGACGAACCGTGACGCGGCTCACGTTGTACTGCGCGCACAGCTCGGCCTCAGAAGGCAACTTATCCCCCACGCGCAGCTTTCCAGAATCGATGTCATACCGTATGCTGCCGACAATCTGAATGTAGTAGGGGGAAATCGTCGAATTGTTAACTCGCTTGGACAACTGGCCCCTACCCCCGAAAAACTGGTGAACTCATTTAAATAGACATTCTGACTCTAAATTATCAGTTTAGCAGCAAGGCACACAGGGTATCCAATTAAGCTGCAATTCAGTCGTATTTCACCTTCAGATTCGCACAGGTGAAACTTATGCGGACGATACGCTTACTTGATACACTATGGAAGTATGCTGCGCGAGAACATACTATTCGCGCTCATGAAATAGCGCCATCGTGACTCACCCTTCCCGATACGCGCCAGGTTGTGAGGGGATCCCCATGGAATCCATCAAGCAGGGAATGCAGGGGCCTGCCGTCGAGGACGTGCAGACGCGCCTGATTTCTTTGGGATATACGATTGACGACGCCGAGGCCCGCGCCAAGGAGTTCGGCTCCACCACCGCTGCGGCGGTCCGCGCCTTTCATGGCGATCAGGGCCTTGAGCCCAAGGACGAGATCGACGGCGCCGCCTGGAGCGCCCTGGTGGACGCCTCGTACAAGCTCGGCGACCGCACGCTGTACCTGCGCCTGCCCAACTTCCACGGGGCGGACGTCCGGGCCCTGCAGCGCGCGCTCAACACCCTGGGCTTCGCCTGCGGCGTGGACGACGGCTACTTCGGCCCCCACACCGAGGCCGCGCTCCAGCAGTTTCAGGAGAACGTGGGGCTATTCGCCGACGGCATGGCGTTCCAGGACACCTTCACCTACATCAACCGGCTCCACCATGTGTGGGAAGGTAAGCCCTCTGTCATCGACGTCGACGCCGAGGCCCGTATGGGCTTCGCCCGCGCCGCGAACGTGCTGGAGAGCTGGCACATCGCCATCGGCGGCGAGGACGCGATAGCCCGCAACGTCGCCTCCCGCGTGTGGAACATCGCATCGGCCACCACCGACGGCAGCGGCATCGTCCTGTATGACGACGCCGCGCCCCAGGACGTCGACCTGATCGTGGAGGTCGCCTCCGGCGAGCTGCCGGAGGACGCCGAGCCCCGCGCCACCATCTCGATCGCCGATTGCCAAAACCTCTCCCTGCGGGTCAAGACCGCCGTGGCGGCCGCGACCTCCAAGCCCATCCTGCTCCGCATCGAGCTGACCGGCATAACCGGCTACGGCATGTTCACCGCCAGCGACGCGCAGACCCTCGCGGTGCGCCTGCTCGACGGTTTGTGCGATGCACTGAGCGACTAGGTACGCTACACTAGGACGGTCGCGCTTGCGCGCGACATGACGCATTGGGGTATCGTCCAGCGGCAGGACCCTGGTTTTTGGTACCAGTTACGGGGGTTCGAATCCCTCTACCCCAGCCACGTGAAACCCGGCCCGGCCATCCGACGATGGCCGGGCCTTTGCACATCGACGATCCCATCCCCTCCGAAAGGCGCCCCATGGCATTCACCCACGTGATATTCGACTTGGACGGCACGCTGCTCAACACGCTCGACGACCTCACCGCCGCCGGCAACCACGTGTGCGAGGCGAACGGCTGGCCCACCTACACCAAGGACCAATTCCGCTACAAGATCGGCAACGGGCAGCTCAAGCTCGTGGAGCGCCTGATCCCCGCGGAGTTCGCGGGCGACTCGCACGTCTTCGAGCGGGCGCTCGCCGACTACCGCTCCTTCTACGCATCGCACAAGGAGGACCATACCGCGCCCTACGCGGGAATCATCGAGATGCTCGACGAGCTCCGCGGCGCCGGCGTGAGCATCTCGGTCCTCTCGAACAAGGACCATGCCGCCACCGCGCCGCTCGTGCGTCGGTATTTCGGCGATCGGTTCGATGTCGTCCAGGGGCGCGTGGACGCCTTCCCTCCCAAGCCAGAGGCACCCATAACCCTGCACGTCCTCGACCTCTTGGGCGCCGACCCCGCATCCACGCTCTATGTGGGCGACTCCAACGTGGACATCGCATGCGGACACAACGCCGGGATGGCGTCCTGCGGCGTCGCCTGGGGCTTCCGAGGCCGCACCGAGCTCGAGGGTGCCGGGGCCGACTACGTCATCGAGTCGCCGTCGGAGCTGCTGGGCATCGTTCTGTGACATCCCGCGCTCTTTAGGCCCGTCGCCCAAGATCGAGAAGTCGCGGCCGCCTGCAACCGAATGCCCTGCGACCGAACGCAAATGGGGCGCACGGGGACATGCCCCGTGCGCCCCTTTCCATCAGCCGGGAAGCCATGACGTCCCCGTCTGCGGCACCTTACTGCATGGCGTTGAGGATCTGCTCCTCCGTGCCCTCGACCGCGGACCAGCCGCCGTCCTCATCCTTCTGATATTCGAACACGCAATCGGTCTCGGCGGGCTCGTTGGTGTTGACCGCATCCATCAGGAACTGACCCGCCTGCGCGTACAGCTCCTCCTCGCTCCCCACGGCCGAGGGGTCGAGCGTGGCGACGTACTCCTCGAACTTGTTCGCGAAGTCCATCATGATCGCGGAGAGGGACTTCATCTTGACCGTGACCGTGGCCTCGGCCGTGCCGGCCTTCTCGTCCACCACGACGTCCTTGACCTTGTGGTCGAATCCCTTGAAGTACGCGTCCGCGAATTCCTGCGGGTCGATGCCCATCTGCTCGAACGAGCCGTCGGCGCTCTCGAGCATGGCGTCCATGAACTCCGGATTGTCAGACGAGAACTCGCCAAAGGCATTGTCGATATCCTCGCGGATGAGCTCCTCGACCGAGGGGCCTCCGCACGCGCTCAGGAGCACCGTGCAGGCGATGGCAATGGCCATCAGCGGAATTGCCCAGAACCTCTTTTTCATACCTACCTCCAAGCGTTGGAACACGCGGCCGTCCGAGCGCTCGGGGCGCAGCGGCCTCACTACCTCGATAATAGGTAAACGAACGTCGAGCGGGGGAGCAATCGGCGAATGGTCCCATGCCGTGCGGCGCACGGCGTCGCATCGGCCTGCACCCCCCGCGCGCGAAAAGCGCTACTCGCGGGCGCCGTACTGCTCGTAATACGCATCGATGGCGGACTTGAGCTCGTCATCGATCACCACGCGGCCCGCGACCTCGCGGTTGTACAGATGCTCGGTCACCTCGGCCATGGACACGATACTCGCCACGGGAAAGCCGTACTTGGCCTCGATCTCCTTCTGCGCGGTAGTCACGCCGCCCTTGCCGACCTCCATGCGGTTGAGGCTCACGATGAGGCCCTTGACCTCGACGTTCGCGGTGTTCATGAGCTTGGGGTAGGTCTCGTCGATGGACTTGCCGGACGTGGTCACGTCCTCGACCATCACCACGCGGTCACCGTCCTTGAGCTCGTAGCCCAACATGCCGCCCTTGTCGGCGCCGTGGTCCTTGACCTCCTTGCGGTCGGAGCAGTAGCGCACCTCCTTGCCGTACAGCTTGTGCATGGCGATGGCGGTGACCACGGACAGCGGGATGCCCTTGTAGGCGGGGCCGAAGACCACGTCGAAATCAAGGCCGAAGTTGTCGTGGATGGCGCGGGCGTAATACTCGCCCAGGCGCATGAGCTGCTCGCCGGTCACATAGGCACCGGCGTTCATGAAGAACGGCGACTTGCGGCCGCTCTTGAGGGTGAAATCGCCGAACTTGAGCACGTCGGACTCGACCATGAACTCGATGAATTCCTGCTTGTATGCCTCCATGAGGCCTCCCTTCCTGCAAGGGCGCGCCCGCGCGGACCCACCGTCCGCACGCGGGCGCGCCACGTCGCCCATCGCATTAAAGGGTAGCAGAAAGCGCACGCGCCACCCGGGCTATCGGGCCTCGCGCTCCTTCTTGGCAAGAGAGAGGAACGATGTGCCGGCGACCGTCAGGCCGGTGGCGCCCGTCACGACCATCGCGGCGATGTCCCCGGTGTCGGGAAGGTCGCCGGCAGAAGAGCGGGCCGCTCCCGGCGTCGCCGTCGACCCCGCACCTGAAGCCGCCTTCTTCGCGGCCCTCCTTGTGGCGTCCGAGGCCTTTTCGGACGCACCGGTGGCAACGGGGGCAGCGGGGACGTCGCCCACAGCCGGGTCGGCGGCAGGCTCATCCGTCGTGGGCTCTCCCGTCGCGGGGGCATCGGCCTGGGCGCCGGGCGCCGGGCCGTCAACGCCCGGATCCTGCGCCGGACCGGAACCGGATTGCGGCGCTGGATCGCCCTGAGGGGCCGCGCCGTCAACCGCCGGGCCGGAACCAGGCGCGGAGCCATCGCCCGCATCCTCGGTGGACTCGCCGTCAACCGGGCCGTCAACGGGGCCCGACTCGGGCGCGCTCGGTGCCGAGTCCCCGCCGACGGGCGCACCCGGGGCCAGGTCGTCATCGGATTCGGCAGCGGGTCCATTCGACTGCGTGACGGGAGGCTCCGACGACGCATTCCCATCGGGCATCGCGGCCGCCCCGCCCCCACCGGTTCCGGGGGCACTCGGGCCCGGGGTATCGCCCGGGGTCGGCGCACCCGCACCAGGAGCCTCGCCCGAACCGGGCGCCCCCACGCCGGGATCGCCCACACCGGGAGCGCCATTCGGCTTCTGCTGGCCCGCGGCGCCCTGCTCGGCGTCATGCTGGTCGATATACGCCAGACATGCGGCCTTCTCCTTCTTGTAGCGGTTCCGCCAGCCCGCATGATATTGGGGCTGGCTTGGGTACCACTCGCCCACGCGGCCGATCACCGTGTCGCACAAGGCGGTGACCAGCTCGCGGTCGGTCATGCTGTTGTTGATGTTCGCCCCGTCGAAGAACTTCTGCACGCCGCCCTGACCGAACAGGTTGCACATGCCCCACACCAAGCCCTTGACGCAATCCGCGCGGTCGCGCACGTCCACGCCGTAGCTGTTCAAGAGCATGCTCTGGGCCGGGAGGTAATAGTTGCTGTAGGCATACGCATCCTGCAGCGCGGAGAACTCCGCGGGATCGGCGGCGTATGCGGCGTGCCACGCCTCGTTCAGGATCTGCGCGGGGGCGGTAAGCTGACGCGTCACATAGTCGTACATGGTATACGACGGGTTGGCCAGCATGTCGCGCTGGGCGAGGGGCGCCTTGAGCATGGCGTACTTGGTCGAGTTGTAGCTATAGACCTGTTGGATGAAGGGCATCAGGGCGTAGCGTCGATCGAACTGGTAATACCCCATCGCGTTGTAGCCGTCGCCGTACGAAAGGCCCTTGTCGTAATCGCAGCCGCTCTCGTATTTGGTGAAGTACTTCATCTCGTCGCTGAGCGCCACGGGGGCGAGCCTCGATGCCGAGCGCGCGGTCGCGAACGTAGCCGTGCCCTCAGCGCCCTCGTAATAGTCGGACTTATCGTAGTCCGCCGGCGCGGGGTCGCCCATGCCGTTGGGGTCGGAGTCGGACGCCGGCGCATCCGAAGTGGTGGCCACGGCAGGCAGCGCGACACCGCCGAGCGTCAGGGTTACGGCCAAGCCGGCGATAACCGCCTTGTGACGGGGCTGGGGCATGATTCCTCCTTGGTTTTGTCCCCAATGCGGGCGACTTCATTTTTGGTACGTTTGCGGCAAAGCCACAGCAGGAATACATCGAGTATGACAAACGAAGAGGGCCCCGACAATGCCCTTCCGCATCGGCATCATGCCGATTACAGACGGCGGGGCGCCGCACGTGGACCGCACGGCGCCGAACCCGCCCACGAAAGCGGGGCCCCGGCCCATGCGCCCTTAGCAGATCTTGCAGACCCAGCCGTGCACGTCCTCGACCTGACCGCCCTGAATGCCAGTCAGGGTCTCACGCAGGAGCTTCATGACGGGGCCGGAGCTCTCGTGCCCATCGGGGAACACGACGACCGTATCGCCGTCATGAATCTCGCCCACCGGGGAGATAACCGCCGCGGTTCCACACAGCCCGCATTCAACAAACGCGCCCGAGGCGACCTCCCTCCAGGTGACAGGGCGCTCGTCCACAGCCATGCCCAGGTCCTCGGCAACCTGCACGAGCGAACGACGCGTGATGGAGGGCAGGATCGAGTCGGTGTGGGACCGGGGCACCACGAGCGTGCCGTCCTTGGCTACGAACAGCACGTTGGCGCCTCCAGTCTCCTCGACGTACGTGCGGGACTCCGAATCGAGATACAGGTTCTCGGCATAGCCCGCGGCATGGGCCTCCATGCCGGGCTTGAGGCTCATGGCGTAGTTGAGCCCCGCTTTGATGTTGCCCGTGCCATGCGGCGCTGCGCGGTCATACTTGGAAACGCAGAGCTTGACCGTGGTGTCGCCGCCCTTGAAGTACGGGCCGACGGGTGTCACGAGGATGCGGAACTGGTACTCGTCGGCAGGCTTGACGCCGATGACGTCTCCCGTGGCGATCATGAGCGGACGCACGTAGAGCGTCGCGCCCGAACCAAATGGCGGCACCCATGCGGCGTTGGCCTTGACGACCTGCTTGACCGCCTCGACAAAGCGGTCCTTTGGGAAGGCGGGCATGACCAGGCGCTCCGCAGAGTCGGCCATGCGCTGCGCGTTCATATCGGGGCGGAAGCAGACGATGGAGCCGTCGGCGGTGGTATACGCCTTGAGCCCCTCGAAGACCTCTTGGCAATAATGGAAGATGCCCGCACACTCGGACAGGGTGATGTTGTGGTCGGCGGTCAGGCAGCCCTCGTCCCACACCCCGTCCTTGTAGTTGGACACGTAGCTGTAATCCGTCTTGCGGTAGCTGAAGTCGAGGTTGCCCCAGTCCAGGTCCTTTTTCTCGGTTGCCATGATGCACTCCCTTTCCACGGCGCCCACTTCCCCCGGAGGGCGGCGACGCGCGTCGGCGCGCCCCGTCCCGCGCCGAGATGAGCAGGCGCATATAGCAAAACCGGGCGTGCGCCGCCCGGTGATGATGTGACATTCTGATTGTACTGCGGCAAGCTAAAGCACAATGCCGACAGGGAAATTCGCGCGGTGATTTAACGAACGCGAATCATCTGCGTCAAGCGCATCTGCAAGCCGGCTGCTACTCGCCCTCCGCCTCGCGGCGCTTCTGCTCGGCGCGAGCCGGGAGGATGCGGAACTTGACCCACCAGGCGACGACCGCGACGGCGGCGACGACGATGACGACCTTCACCACGTCGGACACCCACTCGGCCTGAGCGGTGATCTGCTCCCAGGCGCCACCGGCCCAGAAGCCCAGCGTGCACAGGATGGCGTTCCACACAAGCGAGCCCACGAGCGTGTACAGCGCGAAGCGCACCATGCTCATCTTGGCGGTGCCGGCGGGAATGGAGATGAGGCTGCGCACAACGGGGATGCAGCGGCAGATGAGTACCGTGATCTGGCCCTTGCGGTCGAACCAGCCGATGGCCTTGGCAACGTCATCGGAGTGGAAGCCGAGCATGCGCATGGGCTTGGTGTCGAAGAAGCCCTCAAGGCGCTCCTGGGAGAGCAGGCGGCCGATGCCGTAGAGGAAATAGGCGCCCACAACCGAACCGACCGTCGCGGCGATGATGACACCGGGGAGCGTCATCTCCGTCTGCGTGGCGAGGAAGCCCGACAGCGGAAGGATGAGCTCGCTGGGGATGGGCGGGAACACGTTCTCGAAAAGGATGAGCGCGGCGACCGCGAGATAGCCGAACTGGCTGATGAAGCCGAAAAATGCCTCCTGCATGGGATGCCTTTCTAGTTATGTTGCAGACGCACGTGACATCATGATACCGAGCGCGCGCAAAGGCGAGGTAATGTCCGCAGTCTTTCCAAAACCTCCCGGCGCGGCGGCGCGCGTTGAAATGCTCGGAGATGTTAATCCTACTGATTCTCTCGACATTAGCGGTAGGGGCGCGTACACTTGCAGCTCACGCCATGCGTGTTCTGCATACGCCCCGCGCCGTGCGGATTCGCGCACATCAACAACGAGGGAGGGACATGGGAGCCATCGCCACCGTCCGCGAGGACATCGCCGCCGTCAGGGCAAACGACCCCGCGGCCCAAAGCCCGCTCGTTATCTTCCTGTCCTATCCGGGGCTGCACGCCAAATGGATGCACACGCCGGAACACTGGCTCTGGGAGCACGGGGTACGCGGGCTCGCGCGCGTCCTCTCGCAGGTCACGCGCTTCTTCACCGGTGTGGAGATTCATCCCGCCGCGCAGCTGGGGCGCCGGCTGTTCATCGACCACGCCATGGGGGTCGTGATCGGCGAAACCACGGTGATCGGTGACGATTGCGTGCTCTACCAGGGAGTCACCCTGGGCGGCACGGGCAACGAGTGCGGCAAGCGCCATCCCACCCTGGGCGACAACGTGACCGTGGGAACGGGCGCCAAGGTGCTCGGCAACATCCACATCGGCGACAACGTGCGCATAGGCGGCAACTCCGTCGTGGTCAAAGACGTTCCGGCGAACTGCACCGTTGTGGGCATCCCCGGGCGCGTCGTCAAGCGCAACGGATGCCGCGTGCTCACCGAGTCGTTCGATGCGACGCATCATCGTGAGTCCATGCCCGACCCGGTCGAGGAGGCCTCTCGTCTCAACCGCGAGGGCATCGCGGACAACGCCCGCCGTATCGCCGAACTCGAGCAACAGGTCGTCGAGCTCGCCGCATTGGTAAAGGCCCTCGCAGGCGGAGAATAGACGCGCGGCCGAAAAGGCAAGGGGCGGAACCAGTCAAGCCCCTCACGCAAATCGCGAACTCAAACCCCAAGCGCGGTGATGGGGACCACCATGACGCCGTCGGGGCGCGTATAGGCGAACGAGGAAAGGCCGCAAATGACCACGAGTATCTCAGGGGGCACGGCATGGGCGTCGTTCTCCATGTCACGCTTGAGGGAGAGCAGGGAATCCGCAGCCGCATCGATCTGATTCGCCCCAAGCTTGATTTCAAAAGCGCCCCAACGCCCATCCGCTAGCTCCACCACGGCATCTATCTCCCTGCCGAGCCCGTCGCGGTAATGGAACAGCCTGCCGCCGCTCGCCGCGGCATACACCGCCAGGTCCCTCTCGCACAGCGACTCGAACAGGAAGCCGAGGGTCTCCAGATCGCCCATGAGACGGTCCCGCGTCAAACTGAGGGCGGCCGCCGCAAGAGAGGGGTCGGCGAGGTGCCGCTTGGGCTTCTTCCCCACTCGAACCGAGGACCGCATGCGGGGGTTGAACGCCGGCTGCTCGTAAATTGCGAAAACCCGATGTAAAACCGTCAGATATTCACTGATGGTGTTATCGGAGATGTCATCGTCGTCGAACTCGCGGATGTCCCTGCGCAGCGTCGCGTTGCTCGCCAGCGTGCTCTCGTTCCGCGCCAGCGAACGCAGGAGGAGCATCATCTTGTGGGGGTCGCGCACGCGTCCGTCCAGGCGGCTCGCATCCGATTCGGCCACCTGCTCGATGTACGAACGGGGGGCGAGCGCGCTTCGGGCGGGAGCCACGTCGATGTTGCCCGGCCATCCCCCGCGGATGATCAGATCGACCAGGGCGGAAAGCGAAACCTCCCCCGTGGGCGTCATGGAGACCGGTCGCTCAAATAGGCTCGAGAAACTGACAACGGCACTTGAATCGCCGGACTCCGAGAGCGTCATGGGAAACATGCGGATGGTCGAGATGCGCCCAGTTCCCGTGTGCATGACACCTTTCTGCGGCGGCGTGGAAGATCCGCTGAGCAGGTATCGCCCCTTGGAGCCCCCTCGGTCGACCTCAAAGCGGACCGCGTCCCAAATACCGGGAACCTCCTGCCATTCATCGATGAGATGCGGGGCATCACCGACGAGCGTCACCGATGGATCGATTTCCGCCATACGCCTGTTTTGGAATCCGCCAGCGGGATCACCAACGTAATACACGCTTTCCGCGGCGTTTAGGGCAGCCCACGTCTTACCGCACCATTTGGGGCCTTCGACGCACACACCACCGAAGACCTCGAGCGACTCGGAGATTGCCCGGTCAACGACCCTTGGTCGGTATTGTTCAGGTGTCAACATGTATATCCCATCTACCAGCTATTTCTGATGAGATTATACTTCATTGAGTGATTTTCAGTGGAATTGTTGCGTGGTTTTCAGAAGTTTTATTGAGGAGTTTTCAGTGTTTGCACTAAGGAGTTTTCAGCAGATGACGGGCGGAGGATTTCGGCGCTAAGACGGAACAGCCCCGTCCAGACGAGCTTCCATACAAGGCTCTTCCAACCCGCATGAGACCCTTCCATTCGTCGATCCGTGCAAAACGGGCGCCCCGGGTATGCCGGGACGCCCGATCGAACGCTTATGTGCGTTGTTCCGCTGCCGAAGCGAACCCGCTACGCCTTGCGACGCTTGCGAATCACCAGCGCGAAGGCCATCAAGACCACGCCCGCAACCCCGCACGCCGCGATCGGGAGCATGGAGCTGTCGCCCGTCTGGGGCAGCCCCGTCGCGGGCTTGCCGGGCTTGTTCGGCTTGGCAGCCGGCCCATGGTCGCCGGGCTGCTCGGGCTTGGGATCGCCAGGCTGCTCGGGCTCGGGCTGCTCGGGGCCGGGGTTCTCCGGGCCGGGCGCAGGAGGAACCGTGCCGTCGTCCTTAGCCCACTTGCCAAAGACCGTCATGTCGGCGCCCACCTTGGTCTTTGAGGTGAACTCGTTACCAGAGGTGCAGGCCTCGTCCACGAACCAACCGGCGAAGACGTAGCCCTCGGCGATCGGGGCGGGCAGTTTGTCGCCAAGAGCGGAGCCCTGCTCGACATCGACCGCAGCGGGAGCCACCGCATCGGCAGGGACATCGCCCTTGTAGGCAAAGGTCACCGTAACGGCCTTCTTGAGCAGGTCCTCGGCTCCATTGAGGCCCTCGATCGCCTTCGCGACCTGAGCCTCATCCTTGGGGCAGTCGGCAACCAGCTCGGCGGCCTCGAGCTTGTCCATCACCTTCTGGACGCTCTCGGGCGTCCATTTGCCGGACTCAATCTTGGCGCGGATATCGTCGATGCGCTGATAGAGAGCGGAGGTGTCGATCTGGGCGTCGGGATTGACGGGCAGGTTGCGACCCATCACCTCGAGCTCGACGATGTGGTTGGTGTTGCCACTCGTTGGCTTGCCCTTGTCCATATCGGTGTTGCCGCACATGTAAACGCGAACGTAGCGAGCGCGGGTCCCGGGCGTGACGGGGAACTTCTTGCCGTCCTTGCTCTCCTTGTAGGACTCCCCGGCTCCGACACCGAAGCCATGCTTGTCTTCCTTGTCGGCGTTGAAGATCACCGTGTCGTTATCCTTGTCGAACGCCTTGTCCTCAGACGCGACGATGACCGTATTCTTGTACTCACGGTTGCCGCCGTTCCAATAGCGCCACAAATTGACATCGGTGAGCTCGTACACAGCCCCGAGGTCGACCTGCAGATACGAACTATCGGCCTTGTCATTCGACCCGAATTCGCCAAAGTTGTCGGTCGTGCCCTTATTGCCGTCGACGGCCATCGTAACGGGACGGTCCTTCTTGTTGCACTCGGCGTCGGAGCCATCCTTGGTCCAGGCGGCATTGACCGGCTTGCCCTTGGAGAGGTTCTTCACGGACGTGTCGGGAATGACTTTCTCATGCTCGGCCTTGATCTCGTTGTAGCCGAGAGCACGGTCGTAAATCTTCGCGGAGGCCTCGTCAGTGTCTTTGCTGAAGGAACCTCCGGCGAACGTGACATCGCCCGCAGGGGTCTCGTGATGAACGTTCTTCACGTCATATTTGCTGCCATCGAGGGCGCCATCGACGTAAATCTTGAGAATACCGTTGTTCTCGCGCGTACCGGCAACGGTGTGCTTGGCACCGTCGTTGACAAGAGACCTGGAAGTCACGCGAACGCCATTGAGGTCGAAGTACGCCTTGCCGTTCTCGTCGACGCCGAGCTCGTAGGCACCCTCCTGCTTGACCAGGGGACCGTGGCCCTTGGTGTTCACCTGAGAGAACACGGAGATGCCGGTCTTGGAGACGAGGGACTCGGCCTTGGGCGCGAGCTTCTTGGTGTAGGCGGTCAGACGGGACGGACAGCGGGAGGCCACAACGTTACCCTCGCGGAAGTCCACGGAGGAGGCGTCGCCCGTCAGCTTGTTGGCGGCCATGTCAGTGATGCCGGAGACCTGAACATCGAGCTTGTCACCCTGACTGGGGGCCTTGTCAAGCGCGATGCGATACGTGACGTCGTCGGCAGAGCGCTTCACCTTGTCGGCGGCGACCTTCTCGCCATTGACGACGAACGCGGCGTCGCCCTTGACCTTCTCGTCCATGCGAACGACGAGCTCGGTCTTGCCATCCTCGGTCACACCGTTGTGACGAACGGTTTCGATGGACGGGCCCTTCTTATCGCCCGCGTCCTTCTTGGTCACGCGGATGGTGAGGGACTCCTCAGGCTGGAGGGTCAGGGAAACTTCCTTGCCGTAGGTGAACTTGCCCGTCTCGGAAACGGAGGACTTTGCGCCGTTCTTGGTGTAATGGCGCTCGACAACGTAATCGAACTCGTCGCCAGCCTTGCCCGCAACGCCCAGCGTGGCGTCATCGAAGGTGAACTTGAGCTCCTTCGCGGCCTTCCAATCGGCGTTGCGGACCGTCAGAATGCCCTGATCGCCGTTGAAGCCGGCGTAACCGTACGTGCCGAAAGTGCCGTTAGCATACTGCTCAACCGTGTTGCCGACACTAACATTGGTATCGAGCTTGATACCGGAAGCCGGGCTGCTGCCGAACATCTTGGCATTTCCGAGCATGTCGAAGTTCGCCTCAGCCCAGGTGAGGAACTCACTGGCGACCTCGTACTTCTCCTCATCGAGGATCGAGTCGGAGAAATAGAGCTCCCAGAACGAGGTGCCGCGGCCTGCCAAGCTGTAGAGGTAGTTCTGGAATTGCTCGGCAGTCGCCGTCGTGGACGTCATGCCCGTCCCTTCGCGGCCGTACACCGGGTCGTGGTTGTACAGGTGGGCCAGCGGGAACTGGAACTGGTTTTCCTTGATAAAGTCGTAGTACGCCGCATCGCGCGCGTCGAGCTGACGATCCATCTGGCTATCGGACCTGTCGCTGGAACTAATACCCGCACCAGCCTGATCGGGCACGCACTGCAGCCACAGGGAATTCGCCCACTGCAGGAACCATGGAGACGGATGAGTGTAGGTGGTCAGTGAGATCCACAGGTTGTCGATATGGTTCTTCTCACCGTTGGCGCGTACGACCTCGAACAGGTCGATCCAGGCCTCCCACATGTCGGACACATGGTACATACGGTTCTTGCCGCCGATCATGTGGCCCGCGGTGGGACCGTTGGTGCTGCGGCCCGGCTCGCCGTCCTTGGCGTTTTTATCTTGCTGATAATGGTTGTACTGGCTGTCGTCCGCAAAACCGTCCCACTTCCAATAGTTAACATGGAAGCGGTCCTGATAGTCGCATACCGTCTTTGCGTACTCCTCAAGATACGTGCGGTCGGCGACATCGATGGAGCCGCCGGCCTTCACGCCTTTCCCCTGCTTCACCAGGGCATCCGCCATGGCGCCGGCGCTGGGATACCCTCCGCGCGGGCCGATCCACACGCCGAAATCGGAGCCGAAGTCACGTGCGAGCTGGGAAGAGGGCCCGAACTGATTGGGAAACTTGCCGTTGAACGTCCAGACGCCATCCATGTTGCCCGCATCGATGTTCTGCCAGCCGTCGTCGACGACCCAAGAATCCAGGGGGCGGAGCTCGGCGTTGTTCAACTCGCGATCGATCTCGATATAGGACTTCAGGATGTTCTCATCCGTGATGTTCTGCATGTTGTCGAACCAAGAGTTGTACTGGATGCGGAACTCAGAAGGCACGGAGATGTCATCGATGTAGTCGAAGAAGTCTGCCTGCACCACGCCCATATCGGTGCCGCGCGCGGCACCCGCAACGGTCTGCCACGTGTTGTAGCGAATCGTGCCGTCATCTGCGCGCACCGCCTGCTTGTCCTCGACCAGACGATCCATCGTCTTGCCGGTGTAGTAGCGCGGACGACCGACCGTATGGCCATCCTCCGTCACGATTTGCGTATCGGTGGCGGGGAACTCACAGCCGAAGAACATGCCGTCGGCATAGAACGGCTGTCCGAGAACGGCGCGCTCCACGGACATGCGCACAACGCCGCCTTGATCCGTCGGGATGGTCCAAGTGCTCTTGGCGTTCTTCATGTCGATTGACTCGAGGTCGATGTAGTCGATCTCGGCGTCAAGCGCGTCTTCCTCGGGAACGGAGATCTCGAGGAACTTTCGCATGTAATGGTCACCGTTGTACATCACGTAGTTCTCGGTGATGGCGTACTCGGCGCCGTTGAAGACGACCGGCTTGAACTTGAAGGAAAGCTTCTTGCCCGTCTTCTGCTGCTTGTTGATGGTGGCATTCGTATCCGCCACAACGGGCTCGCCATCAAGCTCGAGCTGGCTCGACTTGAGGAGCATCGGGTTGTCGCCCTGCGCCTCAACCCACGGCTCGGCGTAGAGGTCGAACTCCTCGCATGCCGCGAACTTCTGGCCATTCACCGATGAAGTCGCCACGAGCATAACATGGCGAACGTTCTCACAGCTTTTTTGGCTCTTGTCGTCAATGTTCACATGGATGGGGCCGTTGGCATTCTTCGAATAATCGAATTCGCCCGATGCGACCTCAGTCCAGCCATCATAGCCATTGCCAGCAACAACGGCCTCGGCGGAATCGCTCGATGCGCCATCCAAAGGATCAGCGGTATTTTCCGTTGCCCCATCATCGCCGGAAACAGCCTCTTCCGCATCAGAAGCAGGGACTGAAGCACCTTCGGCGGGAATGTCAGGGCGTGTTTCCTGAGTGCTCACAAAAAGCTTGTAGCCCTTGATGTTCCCGTTTGATCCAGCGTCGCGAGGATCGTAGGAGAAGCTCTTGAAGGACGTGGGCTCCCCCAGAGAGATGGTCATGAAATGCGGATATGCAGCAGCTTTGTCGCCGAGCTGGACACCGTTTTTATCTTTATACTGGGAATGCCAGTAGGTACCCGGATTATTGTCAATCATGTGGCGCGCATGACCGCTGTTGCCGTTGTCCTCGCCCGTCGGCTCCTCGGAGTCCGCCTCTGCCGTCCAACCCGTCTGGTCGATGGGCTGCTGAACGCGGCCATCCTTCTTGGTGCGCTTGATGATGAACTCCTCGCTGCCCTCACCGGGAGTCAGCGTGGTGCCCGCGCGCTTGTTATCGATCTTGGCGGTCTTTACCTGACCGCCCTCGGCAATCGAGAAGGTGCGCTCAATTGCACCGTTCCCGATGGTGGCGATGTTGCCATTGACGCTGGCTGCTACCGCCCCTGCGTCATAGGCCACCCCCCCGCCTCGGCGAATGCCTGCATAGGCAGCGACGACGCGGTCACCGCCGCGATCATGGCGCCCACGCAACAGCGTCTAAGCCATTGTTTGGCCATCCGTTCTCCTCTCCATGAGCGAGGCCTTGAGCCTCGATTTCCGCACCCCGTCGAGTAGGCAGAGTGCGCCGATAATTAAACCAATTTAACGTATGGAAATATTTGCTTCCTCCAGCACCCAAAACCGTCGGCAAACGGCCCGGATTCTCCGATGAGTGGTAGGAACCAGGATACAAATCAGCAATTTCTAATTACTTATAATTGCTGGTAAAAGCACTTATATCAATAATGTAATACCAACTGGTATTACATTAACAGAGCCTGCGACTAGGCCGTGATCGACCCTCGGGCCCATCCCGGCGCCCCATGCAAAATGATCCCCATCGGGCACTTTCACCCGATGGGGATCATGTCAATTAACGACCTGCCGAGCCTCGATCGCTCACTCCTCGTCCGGCGTGGCTATCTCCTTGATCACGGACTCCTCGCCCTGAATCAGATATGTCCGCTCGCTGCCGCAATGCGGGCACACGCGGCCGTATTCGACCGTGCCGTACGTCCGCCCGCACGACTCGCACAGCGTGACGGCCGGAACCTCCTCGATCACCAGATCGGCACCGCGCATCAGATCGTTTTTTGCACATGCCCAGTTCCAGCAATCGGTCAGGTAGCTCGGGATGATTCCCGAGACCTCGCCGAGCTCCAGCGTGACCGCGGAGACGCGGCGCAGGTCGTTCTGCGCCGCCACCTCCTCCACGCTGCGGATGATATGGAATACGATCCCCAGCTCGTGCATGCTACTTGGAGTCCTTCTTGCCAAAGCGGATCTTGATCTCGCGCTTGAGGGCGTACTTGGCCAAGCTCGGGACCTTCTTCTCGTACTTCACCATGTTGGAGCACTCGGGGTGCTCGCGGTGCAGGTGAATCGCATCGAACGCGCACTTGGTGGTGCACAGGCCGCAACCGATGCACTTGTTCTCGTCCACGATGGACGCACCGCAGCCCAGGCAGCGCGCCGTCTCGGCACGGACCTGCTCCTCGGTGAACGTCTCGACGTACTCGCGGAAGGGCTGGGCCTTCTCGCGCTCGTAATTGTGCACGGCATCGCCGCGGCTCGCGGTGTCGTAGCCGCCAAAGTCCACATCGTCGCGATTGAGCTCGCGGTAGGCGCGGGGATTGCGCCCGATGGTGAGCGTCGCGTCCTGAACGAAGCGATGGATGGACACGGCGGCCTCGTGGCCTGCGGCGATGGCATCGATGGCGAACTTGGGGCCGGTGTAGACGTCGCCGCCCACGAAGATGTCAGGCTGGGCGGTCTGATAGGTCTTGGGGTCGGCGACGGCGCCCTGGCCGCGCCCGAGCTCAACGGCCTCGCCGTCCAGCAGGTCGCCCCACACGATCGACTGGCCGATGGAGAACACCACGCGGTCGGCCGCGACGGCGCGCAACTCGCTCTCGTCGTATTCGGGGTCGAAGCGGCCCTCGTCGTTGAACACGCGCAGGCAGCGCTTGAACACGATCTCCTTCACGCGACCGTCCTCGCCGGCGCGAACCTCGACGGGGCCCCAGCCGCAAGAGATGTGCACGCCGTCCTCGTTGGCCTCCACGACCTCCTCGACGCTCGCCGGCATGTCCTCGGAGCTCTCCAGGCAGAACATCTCGACGTGCTCGCTGCCCAGGCGCGCGGCGGTGCGGGCAACGTCGATGGCGACGTTGCCGCCGCCCACCACGATGGTGCGACCGGGCATGGGCGCGGCCTCGCCGCCGTTATCCTGCTGCTCGGCCACGCCGCGCAAGAAGTCCACGGCAACCGAGACACCCTCGGCGTCCTCGCCCGGGATGCCGGGCAGGCGGCCACCCTGGCAGCCGATCGCCACGTAAAACGCCTTGAAGCCCTGCTCGCGCAGCTGGGCGAGCGTCACGTCGCGACCCACCTCGACTCCCAGGCGGATGTCGACGCCCATCTCGCGGATGATCTCAACCTCTGCCTCGATGACGTCCTTTTCCAGCTTGTAGCTGGGGATGCCGTAGGTGAGCATGCCGCCGGGGCGGGCGCTCCTCTCGAATATGACGGGCTTGTAGCCCTTCTCTGCCAGGCAGAACGCGCACGACAGGCCCGCAGGGCCAGCGCCGATCACCGCGATCTGCTCGTCGAAGCCCCCGGCGCGCGTGGGCGTGACCACCTCCGGCACGTAGCGGTGCTCGGCAACCAGATCCTGCTGGGCGATAAACTTCTTGACCTCGTCGATCGCCACGGCGGCGTCGATGCGCCCGCGCGTGCAGGCGTCCTCGCAGCGGCGGTTGCAGATGCGGCCGCAGATGGCCGGCAGCGGGTTCTCGCGCTTGATGAGGGCGAGCGCGTCGCGGTAACGCCCCTGGGCGGCGAGCTTGAGATAGCCCTGAACGGCGATGTGCGCCGGGCACGCCGTCTTGCACGGCGAGGTGCCCGTGTCGTAGGTCTCGATGCGGTTCTTGTTGCGGTAGTCCGGGCTCCATTTCTCAGGGCCCCACTTCACGGCGTCCGGCAGCTCCTGCTTGGGGTACTCCGGCACCTTGCCCGTGCTCGCGGCGCAGAGCTTCTGGCCCAGCTTGACCGCGCCGGCGGGGCACACCTCCACGCAGCGGCCGCAGGCCACGCACTTGTCGGCCTCGGTGCGCGCCACGTAAGCGGAGCGCGAGAGGTTGGGCGTGTTGAACAGCTGCGAGGTGCGCAGCGCGTAGCACACGTTCACGTTGCAGTTGCAAATGGCGAAGATCTTGTCCTCGCCGTCGATATTCGTGATCTGGTGCACAAAGCCGTTCGCCTCGGCCTGGCGCAGCGTCTCGTAGACCTCCTCGCGCGTGATGTAGTGGCCGCGATCGGTCTCCACCACGTAATCAGCCATGTCGCCCACGGCGATGCACCAGTCGTTGGGATCGTCACCGCAGCCCTCACCGAGCTTGGCACGGCTCATGCGGCAGCTGCAGGGGCTCGCGGCGTACTTGTCCTCGTACTTGTCGAGCCAGTGCTCGATATGCTCGATCGAGACGGAGTGGTCCTCCATCTGGATGGCCTGCTCAACCGGGATGACGTGCATGCCGATGCCGGCGCCTCCGGGCGGCACCATGGGCGTCGCCTTGGCAAGGGCGCCCTTGGACGCCTGCTCGAAGAACTTCGCAACCGCCGGGTGCTCGTCGATCTGCGACTGGCGCATGTTGAGGAACTCGGCGGAACCGGGCACGAGCATGGGCAGGACCCACTGCTTGGTGCGGGTGGGGTTCTCCCAGTTGTACTCGAGCAGGCCGATGTAGCTCATCTCGTCGAGCAGCTTCTCAAGCGGCTCGGCATCCATGCCGGTCGCCTTGACCGCGTCGGCCAGGGTGTAGGGGCGGCGCATCTTCATCTTGAGGAGGACGTCGGCCATCTCGTCGGTCGTCACCTCCGCGAACGCCCAGTACTCGAAGGGCTTGAGCTCCTTGCGACCGAGCAGGCGGTTCGTGCAGTGCTCGCATAGCGCCACGATCTTTGGGCGCGGGTTCTCCGGAATGGGCGGGACGAACTCCGACCCGATGTCGGGCTCGGTGAACGAGATGCCAGGTCCGTTGACGATCATGTGGTTTCCTTTCATATATGCAGGCGCGGGCGGATGCTAGGCGCCGGCCTTCCAATCGGCCACACGGCCGCGCAGCCAGTCGGCCCACTCATCGATCCCTTCGCCCGTCTTGGCACATATGGGGATGATGGTCGCGTCGGGGTTGCGCATGAGGATGTTCTCGCGAACACGCTCCATGCTGAACGTGTCGAACACCGGCAGCGCGTCGATCTTGTTGATGAGCACCACGTCGCAGATGCTGAACATGAGCGGGTACTTGAGCGGCTTGTCGTCGCCCTCGGGCACCGAGAGGATCATCGCGTTGGCGGAGGCGCCGGTGTCGAACTCGGCGGGGCACACCAGGTTGCCCACGTTCTCCAGGATGGCCAGGTCCACGCCGGCGGGCTCGCCGCCCTCGGCCGCGGGCCCCACCAGCTCGTCGAGGCCCTGCTCGGTCATGCACGCGTCAAGGTGGCACATGCCACCCGTGTGCAGCTGGATGGCGCGCGCGCCGGTGCCAAGGATGGTCCGGGTGTCCACATCGGAGTCGATGTCCGCCTCCATCACCGCGATGGACAGCTCGTCGCGCAGCGCCTCGATCGTGCGCGCGAGCGTGGTGGTCTTGCCCGAGCCGGGGCTCGACATAAGGTTGAGCAGGAAGGTCCCGCGTTCGCGCAGCCGCGCGCGGAGCTCATCCGCCCTCCGGTCGTTATCGGCGAACACGCTCTCCTTGACCTCGATGACGCGGACGTCGCCCATGGGCCCTCCCCTCCGCCGCCAAATGGCGCGCGATCCCCCTCGCCAGGCGCCCGGTCGAGCGGATGCACCGTCTGGCGAAAGTCGTTGACACTTCGTCAAATTACATATTGACGTTTTGTCAATAAAGGTCAAGACTAGAATCGGCATACACGAGATGTGATGGGAAGGAGCGGTCATGACAACCGACACACCAAGCCGCCACGAACGTCTTGCGCACGAAGACCGTCGCGACGACATCCTCGCCGCGGTGCGCGCGGCCATAGAGGAGGACGGCGTGAGCCGTCTTTCCATCTCGTCCATCACCAAGCGCGTGGGCTGCACGCGCTCGCTGTTCTACCACTACTTCCCCACCAAGGAGGACGCACTGCAGGCGGTGCTCGACCAGAGCATCGACTCGTTCGTCGACCAGCTCATCTCCTGGAACGCCCACCGCGTGCCAGGCGATATCGAGGGGGGCCTGGATGAGGCCGCCCACATGCTCAAGAGCATGGTCCTGGACTCCGAGGACGACATGCCCCACTCCGTGGCCCACAAGGGCGACGCCACGCTCTACGCCTCGTTCGTCCATCGCGTGGCGGACCGCACCGCCCGCTACGTGTGCTCCTCGACCGTCGTCGACTTCGCGGCTCGCCACGAGGTGCGCATCGACCATCTCTACGAGACGTTCTACGTGCTCATCACCGGGCTGATCATGTACGTGCGCACGCACCCGGACGCACCCGAGGAGGTCATCAAGGACATCATGGCGAGCACCCTGCACATCGAGGGGTACACGGCCAAATATCCCGAGCGCCGACCCGAGCGCTAGGGCGCCGACCCCAAGTGGGATTCGCGCGCCAAATCACGGCAGCGTGCGAGAAGCTCCCACGCGGCCGCCCCTCCCCGATTTGGCGCGCTCACCTCACTTGGGGTTTTCCGCGCCCTCATTATTGACGTTTTGTCAACAAGGCCAAAGGGGCCTTATATAGAAAGGGGAACGAATGTTGTTCCAGGTGTATGGCGAGAACGCCATGTATCAGTGGCTGGGATGGATCATGGTCTTTGTGGGCCTCATCGCCGCCAACGAGGTCGCGCGCCGCTCCAAGACGGGTGGCATTGTGTGCTTCCTCGGCATCCCCGCCGTGCTCACGGTGTACTTCATCTCCATTTACGTGTGCGCCGGCGCGGGCATGGGGTGGGCGTTCAGCAACCCCACCTACCTGCACATGGGCAGCTGGTTCCACTATGCCAAGCTCTACGCCGCGACCGCCGGCTGCATCGGCTTCATGATGCTCAAGTACGGCTGGGGTAGCCTCGGCCGCAGCGAGGCCTTCAAGGTCTTCCCCTTCGCCATCGTGGCCATCAACATCCTCATCGCCGTGGTGAGCGATTTTGAGAGCGCTGTGCGCGCCTTCGGCACCACCTGGGTCTCCAGCGAGGGCGTGGTCCTCATGGGCGGTTGGCACAACGTGCTCAACGGCATCGCGGGCCTGATCAACATCTTCTGCATGACCGGCTGGTGGGGCATCTACCGCTCCAAGAAGGGCGACGACATGCTCTGGCCCGACATGACCTGGGTCTACATCCTCGCCTATGACGTGTGGAACTTCTGCTACACCTACAACTGCCTGCCCACGCACGCCTGGTACTGCGGACTCGCGCTGCTGCTCGCCCCCACCGTGGCCAACTTCTTCTGGAACAAGGGCGGCTGGATCCAAAACCGCGCCAACACCCTCGCCCTCTGGTGCATGTTCGCGCAGGTGTTCCCCATGTTCCAGGACTACAGCGTGTTCTCCGTCGACTCCGTGAACAACCCGAACATCAACCTGGCCGTCTCCATCGCCGCCCTCGCGGTGAACATCGGCGCCTTCGGCTACATCATGTACCGCGCCAAGAAGCTCGGCGTGAACCCCTACAAGCACGAGGTCTTCAAGGGCACCCGCGACTTCGAGCAGGCAATGTCCCGCGCCGCGTAGCGAGGCAAGTCAGCCAAGCAACCCTTATGACGACGGGGCGCCCTGCAACCAGGGCGCCCCGCCTTATTTGAAGGGGCCTTTACGCCCCCAGCGCCCCCGCGATGCGACCGCACGGGGCGCTTGCACATGCCGAGCGTGTGCTCCGCAGGCCTACAGCTCGCAGGCGAGCGCGTAAGCGGCCTCGATCGCGTCGCGCAGGTTGCCGCACTGCTTGGAGTCTCCCACCACATGGCAAGTGAAACCGGCCTCGGAGAGCGCGTCGGCGAGCTGCGTGTTGGGGCGGTAGCCCAGCGCGAGCACCAGGGTGTCGGCACCCTCGATCACGTGCTCCTCCCCGTCCTTCTCGTAGGCGATGGTGTCCTCGGTCACGCTCGTGAGCTTGGCCTCGGTGAGCACATGCACGCCCTTGTCCAGGATGCGGGTGACGAGCACCGCGCGTCCGGCGCCGCCCTCATTGGCGGCGAGCGTCTTGGTCATCTCGATGAGCGTGACGTCGCGGTTGGAGGGAGCAAGGTCGTTCACGAGCGGGGCCAGGTAGTCGGCCGTCTCGCAGCCCACGGAGCCGCCGCCCACGATGACGATCTTCTTGCCCGGGAAGGCGCGGCCGGCGAGCAGGTCATCGGCGGTCATGACCTGCTTGAAGCCGGTCATGAAGCCGGGCACGATGGGCTCGGCGCCGTAGGACAGCACGACCTCGTAGCCGGCAAAGTCGCGCTGGATGTCCTCCGCGGTGAGCCCGACGCCCATGCGCACATCCACGCCGGCCTCGGCCAGACGGCTGAACTGGTACTTGATCACGCGCGTGAGCTCCTGCTTTGCCGGCGGGACCGATGCGATGCGCAGCTGGCCACCGGGCTCCTCCTGCTTGTCCACAAGCACCACGTTGTGACCGCGCTTGGCGGCGATGTAAGCGGCCTCCATGCCAGCGGGACCCGCACCCACGACGAGCACGTTCTTCTTCTCCGTGGCAGGCTCGTAACCGGCCTCATCGTGCTCGACATCCGGATTCACCGTGCAGGAGATGGGCTTGCCGAACATGATGCCGTTCAGGCAGCGCAGGCAGCCGATGCAGGGGCGGACCTCCTCGGCGCAGCCGGCGGCGGCCTTGTTGCAGAACTCGGCATCGCACAGGTTGGCGCGGCCCATCATGCAGATGTCCGCGGCACCGTCCTCGATGAGCTCCTCGGCGATCCAGGCCTCGTTGATGCGGCCAACGGTGGCCACGGGAATGCCCACGTGCTTCTTGATCTCACGGGAAAGCGCGGCGTGGCTGGCCTGCTTGGTGCCCGCGGCGGGAATTGCGGAACCGCGCTTGATGGTGGTGCCGCCGGAGACGTGGATCATGTCCACACCTGCCTTCTCGAGGCGGCGGGAGACGTAGATCATGTCGTTGAGCGTGAGGCCACCATCGGTGTACTCGTCACCAGAGATGCGCACATCGATGATGAAATCCTCACCGCAGCGCTCGCGGATCTCGACGATGACCTCGAGCAGGAAGCGCATGCGGGCATCCAGGCTGCCGCCGTATTCGTCAGTTCTCTTGTTGTACTGCGGGGAGAGGAAGCCGCCGAGCATGCCGTGGGCATGAGCGGCGTGGACCTCGACGCCATCCACGCCCGCCTTCTGCATGCGGACCGCCGCATCGCCGAACTGATGCGTGAGCTCATGGATCTCATCGATGGTGATGGGGCGCGGAGCCTCACGGGCATACGACGGGCCCACGAAGGACGGGGCGATCAGGCGCGGCGTGCCGGGCACGTTGAACGCCATGTAGGCGGGATGGAAGAGCTGAGGCATGATCTTGGCGCCGTACTGGTGCACGGCAGCGGCGAGCTTCTCCCAGCCGGGGATGAAGGTGTCATCGTAGCAGCACATGTCGCCGGGCAGGTAGGTGTAGGTGGGCTCGACGGTCACGACCTCCGTGATGATGAGACCCACACCGCCCTTGGCACGCGCGGTGTAGTGATCAACGAGCGCGTCTGTCACATAGCCGTGATCGGCCAGATTGGTGGACACCGGCGGCATGAACACGCGGTTCTTGACCTCTTGGGTGCCGACCTTGATGGGGCTGAACAGCATCGGATAAGACTGGGATTCCATGAATCTCTCCCTCTTTCGCCAAGCGAAAACGACAAATGTGCTTTTACTGCCGCAAACACTGTACATCAAAAAAGGGGGAGGGCGTCCATCCCCCCCCCGCGTTTTGATAACTAGAAGGCAACTAGAAGCTATTCCCCCTATTGATAAATTCGCTGGTAGAAGATGTGGCATTCGTACATCTCACTGTGATTTGTGATTCTGGCGCAACTAGGGCCCGTAACAAGAGCGCAGCCCTGCCCTTAAGGGCGAAGCCCTGAAGCCCCTGACGAGAGCCAAACCCATAAAGAAAAACCCGGGTCGCTCAGGCGACCCGGGTTTCAAATTCGACTGGTGCGGCGTACAGGATTCGAACCTGTGACGTTCTGATTCGTAGTCAGACCCTCTATCCAGCTGAGGTAACGCCGCAACGCAGGGAATATATTGCCACTGGCACATGATGGAGTCAAGCGGAATCCCAAACTTTTTTATGTATCTAGTAAGAAAAACCCGGGCCACTTAAGCGGCCCGGGTTTCAAATTCGACTGGTGCGGCGTACAGGATTCGAACCTGTGACGTTCTGATTCGTAGTCAGACCCTCTATCCAGCTGAGGTAACGCCGCAACGCAGGGAATATAATGCCATCCATGATGCACTGCGTCAAGGAAAATCAGCTGCATTTTTCAGATTTTTGGAACAATCTTCTTACCTGCAGCCCCGCTCAACGCGTCACCTGCTCTTCCCGCACTTCATAGGGGATGCCAAGACGCCTCATCAGTGCACGGATCCGATGGAAGCAGTCACACCCCGTGTATTCCAAGCGAAGCACAGCCGGGAGATACTGCGGCGCATCAAGGTGGAAGTACTCGAGAAGTCTCTCCACCTCGACGGGATCGACCGTCGCCTCTATCCGATGTGGGCTCTCCTCAAAGCACCACGCCGTCAACGGCCCGTCACTCTCCTGCATGATTTCAAGCGCACCCTCCGGTGTAACAGCGCACTCGATTCTCAGGTCCTCCTCGTCCTCTTGGCTTTCAAACAGAACCGCCCCGCAATCGAACAGATCCATATGACTCCTCCCGTCCCTCATCGCCTCCAACAACATTGCAAGTATACCCAAAAATAGAACGTATGTTCGTGTGTCACGTGTTGACAATTCATGGAGTATTGAGGGCTCTCAAAAGGCTCCGGAAAATGGAGCCCTAGCAAGAAGAGCGCGGAGAAAGGATCGCCCTTCATGCTAAGGGGCCCGGCAACGCCTTATGGCTGCCGGACCCCAAAAGCCGCTTGTCACAGCCGGTGCGATTCACCGGCACAATACTCGAGGCGTGCTATGCCAGCGGCTCGATCTTCTCGATGCCGCCCATGTAGGGACGCAGGACCTCGGGCACCGTGATGGAGCCGTCGGCGTTCTGGTAGTTCTCCATGATCGCGGCCATGGTGCGGCCGGTGGGCAGGCCGGAGCCGTTGAGCGTGTGGACGAAGCGCGTCCCCTTGAAGTTCTCCGGGTCGCGGTACTTGATGTTGGCGCGACGGGCCTGGAAGTCGCCGCAGTTGGAGCAGGAGGAGATCTCCTTGTAAGCGTTGTAGCTGGGCAGCCAGACCTCGATGTCGTAGGTCTGACGGGCGGAGAAGCCCAGGTCGCCGGTGCACAGGCTGATCACGCGGTAGGGCAGGCCGAGCTGCTGCAGGATGAACTCGGCCTCGGCCACCATGCTCTCGAGCTCGTCGTCGGACTCCTCGGGCTTGGCGAACTTGACCATCTCCACCTTGGTGAACTGGTGCTGGCGGATGATGCCTCGCGTGTCGCGGCCGGCGGAACCGGCCTCCTCGCGGAAGCACGGGGTGCCCGCGGTGTAGCGCAGCGGCAGCTGGGCGGCGTCGAGCACCTCGCCGGCGTGCAGGTTGGTGAGCGCGACCTCGGCGGTGGGGATCAGGAACTGGTCCTCGCCGGTGTGGTAGGCGTCATCCTCGAACTTGGGCAGCTGGCCCGTGCCGTACATGATCTCGCGGTTGACGATCACCGGCGGGATGAACTCGGTGAACCCGCGGGAGATGTGCGTGTTGAGGAAGAAGTTCTGCAGCGCGCGGTCGAGCGTCGCACCGGCGCCGGAGAGCACCGTAAAGCGAGCGCCGGACAGCTTGGCGCCGCGGTCGAAGTCCAGGATGCCGGTCTCGACGCCCAGGTCCCAATGGGCCTTGGGCTCAAAGCCCTCGGCGGCGAAGTCGCGGGGCTCACCCACGCGACGACGCTCGGGGTTCTCGTCCTCATCCTTGCCCACGGGCGTGGCATCGCAGGGGATGTTGGGGATGCGGGCCATGAAATCGGCGACCTCGGCGTCGAGCTCGGCACGACGGCCGGCAAGACCCTCGATCTGCTCGTTCACCTGGCGCACGGCCTCCTTGGCGGCCTCGGCCTCCTCGCGCTTGCCCTCCTTCATAAGGGCGCCGATCTTCTTGGACTCGGCGTTGCGCGTGGCCTGCAGGTCCTCGACCTGGGAGATGACGGAGCGGCGCTCCTCGTCGAGCGCGAAGAAGCGCTCGCGGTCCCAGCTGCCCTGGCGATTGGCCATGGCGGCGTCGAGCGCCTCGGGGTTCTCGCGTACAAACTTGATGTCGAGCATGATTCCTCCGTATCCAGCCTGCAAGTGCTATCGCAGTGCATCCCTTACAAATGCATGAGATGCAAGTTTGTGCAGTGCAAGTATATACTGGTGACCGTATTTCGCCATGTATTCCAGCAAGAAAGCAGGACAGCGCAATGGACCAGTTCTTCAATTTCCTCTTTGGCACCCGCACGGGCGTCGCTGTCCTGTTCTTCGCCGGCGTCGTGATCTTCGGCATCGTCGCGTTCGTCCTGGAGAAGCGCACCCACAAGCTCTACGTGGACCGCGGCCCCAGGACGGACGACGAGGACGGTTTGTTCTAACGATCACCGGCACTGTAGCGCTCCACGGCCTGGTAGCGCTGTTTGGGACTACGCGGCGCTTGAGGAAGCGTCAGTTGCAGCCTCCCGTCTTTGACCAATGGGTTCAAATATCGCCGCGCCGCGTACGCGCTCTGCACGCCGAGTAAGTCGGCCACCTCTTCGCGTGTCCTCGGTTCCACGCAAAACCCAATTACTTTATCCTCGATCGTCCCCGCCGCGACTCTATCTACAGCGGCGCCTTGCCCCTCGCGGCCCCCCGCTAGCGTAACGCGAAACTCCCCGCGGTAATCCTCGAATACCGGCAGGGGCAGACCCCGTTCCGCCATAAGACGTCTAACAGTCGGAATACCCGAATACCGGTTTTCCGTCTTGCCCAACGTCTCCATGGCCGTGGCAATGGAGGGATTGCGCGTATCAGGTTGGACAAACCCCAGTTCGTCAATGGACAGCCGTCCGTAAAGACCGCCGGGGTTCGTCACAACCAGGCGGGTCGGGAAAATCTGGAGCTGGATCGGCATCCCCTGGGTATGAACGCTGTAGTCCCGATGTATCAATGCGTTGAGAAGCAGCTCGCGCACCGCCTCGATTGGATACTCCGATGTATCGATTCGCTTTCCCGTCATGGTATCGATACGCGTAGATCGGCGCGTATTCGCCCGGACAAACGCCAGAGCCCCCTCGAGCTGATCGCTCAGGGTTCCCTCAATCCGCTTGTTGTCGATGAAACGCTCGCCACTCTCCGATACCCCACCCAACTCATCCTCCGGAAGCACCGTCGCGATGATGGAAAGCTGCGGGAAGAAGGCCTGAGGGTAAATTGAAAAGAGCATCGTCCCCGCGAGGGTGGGCGTCCCTCCATCCAACATGCCCATGAGCCCCAAAATGGTTTCGTCTTCCAGGCTCATAAGGTTTGGCTTGCCTTCCTTGAGCAGCATAAGATACTGCGACACCAAGGCAGGGTCGAGGACGGACGGGGTGGCCCGCTCAACGGGCCTCAGCTCATCTTGATATTTCTTTCGGTACGCCTCGTAGCTGTACACCTCATACTCGGTCATGGGCTTATCCGCATCACCCACACGCACATAGGACCCTTTTAGGCGACCCTTGCCGGAATAGAAGCAGGGGCGGTCGACGACATCGCATGCGGGAATCTCCGCAGCGACAACGACTTTCCCCTCGATTTCCGCCACCGTAAAAACGGGACGCACAACCGGGGTCATCTGCTCGCATTGCTCCATAACGCCCTTTTGAAGATTCTGGGCATCGGGGACCCCCACCAGGGAGAACCCAGCGCTCTCATCGATGCCGAACAGGATCACGCCTCCGTCATCCTGATTGGAGAAACTCGAAAGCGAATCATATAGTCGCCTAGGGCAACCGCGCTCTGCCGCCTTCAGCTCAAGATTCTGCGTCTCGCATTTCCGAGCCATCGTATCCGCAACAAGCAGCTCAAGCTCATTTGCAAGCATGATGAAGCCCTCTCAGTTTTAAGCTTATCATCTCTAAGACAGAACTTACGTGCAACTTCTGCTCTATTGTGCAAAACATTTGTACTCAGTACAAATGTTTTTGTAAAGTTGCACCAATCTTTGCACTATTGCACACCTGCTATACAAAACTTAGAGCATGCGTAAGCCCGACGCGGGGCGCCGCGCCTAGCCCTCGATGGCATCGATGGCGCGAATGAAGGCCGAACGCATGCCGGCCGCCTCGAGCTCCGCCACGCCCCTGATGGTCGTGCCGCCGGGGGAGCACACCGCGTCCTTCATGGCTCCGGGATGCATGCCGGTCGCCAGCTGCAGCTTCGCCGTGCCCGCCACCATCTGGCTCACCATCTCATAGGCACTCGCACGCGGGATGCCATGCTTCACCGCGGCGTCGGCCAGGGCCTCGATCACCATGGCGATGAACGCGGGGGAGCATCCGCCCACCGTACCGGCCACCGAGAGCAGGCGCGTCTCCACCTCGATGGGCGTTCCCAGCAGCCCGAGCAGGGTGAAAACGAGCCCATGCTCCTCGGCCGTGAGGGTCGAGGCCTTCTCGCACGCGATCACGCCCTCGTTGATGGCCACGGGCGTGTTGGGAATCGTGGACAGGTGATGGGTCCCGGGCACCACGCCCTCATATGCTGCGCAATCCCAACCGGCAGCGACGGACAAGACGGCTCTGCCCGCGAGGGCGTCGGCAATCGGGCCGAGCACCCCCTCGATCATGTAGGGCTTCACCGCGACCACCACCACATCGGAGGCCTCCACCACCTCGCGCGGGTTCTCGAATGCGCGCATGCCGCGAGCTTCACAGCGCGGGACAAGGGCCTCGTAGCGGCCGGCGCACGCGCACATGTTGCCCGGCTCGACCCCTCCGCTCGCGATCCAGCCGTCGGCCATGGCGCTCGCCATGTTGCCGAACCCGATAAAACCGATCTTCACGTCATTCACGTTCATGCACGCTTGCCTTTCGAATCTCGAGCGGGAACCCCCGCGATCAAATCAAGTATGCAGATATCTTACGGCATCGCCCCTCGCCCGGCGCTCGCGCTAGGATTGGTAGGCTCGCGAAGACGGAAGGAGATCGCATATGGAGGAACGCCCCGAGGGGGACGGGGTGAAGGCGCCCGTCCAGCGGGAGCGGATCGCCCTGTTCGATAACGTCAAAGGGTTGCTCATCATCCTGGTCGTGTTCGGGCACATCGCCCACCCGGTGCATAATTCCAACCCCGTCCTGAGCGCCCTGTTCGACATCATCTACCTGTTCCACATGCCGTTGTTCGTGCTCGTGAGCGGCCTGTTCGCCAAGGGTGCCTACCGCGACGGAAAGCTCAACGTAAACCGCATCATCTCGTTCGCGGTGCTCGGGCTCGCCTTCCAGCTCGCGCTCGCCCTCGTCAACGGGGCCGCACTCACGCCGAGGCGCATCCTGGCGTTCACATCCGCACCGTGGTATCTCATCTCCATGGCGGCCTGGTACGCCATGACGCCCATCCTCGCGCGCCTGGGCGCCGCGCGCGGCATGGCAACATCCCTCGCGATCGCGCTGTGCTGGGGAGCGGTCGACCTCTCGAGCGGCCTGTTGGCCATCAGCCGCACCATGGCGTTCCTGCCCTGCTTTGCACTGGGCTACTACCTGCGCCCGGCGACGGTCGCCGACCTTTGCGCCCGCAAGGGGCTTTGGCTGGCCGTCGGGGCGGCCGCCCTCACAGCGGGATCGCGGGCGATCGACCCGGAGGCCTTCGCCTGGTTCTTCCCCATGGTCTACGGCGACAACCCCTACGAACTTGGATTCATCGCGGGCGTCGCCCAAAAACTCACGGCGCTCGCGGTTGGCGGCGCCTTCTCACTCGCGGTCCTCAAACTCGTCCCCATGCGGCGCTGCCGGCTCACCACACTTGGGCAGCGCACCCTGCAGGTCTACGTTCTGCACCGCCTCATCCGCGCGTGGCTCACCTTTCACACGCAGCTCTACGATTTGCCCGGCATGAACGACCCCGTCCTGGGCACCGCGATCGCGTTGGCGATGACCGCGGCGGTGACAGCGCTGTGCGCCGCGCCCATCTTTGAGGCGCCCTTTGCCCGCGTGCTCGGCATCCGCTGGACGCGCGACTAAGGGCACGCGGAAACGGCGCGCAGCGGTGCCCGGGCGCACGACAGATGTGCAAAACGCACCCGACCCCAATTACACGCCTGCTGGCACGCAAGCCGCATCACACCGCATCTCGCGGCATGAAAAAAGCGCCCGCACCTCGATGCGAGCGCTTTCAATGTGCAATTTGCATCCGACCCCAATTACACATGCTGGGACGCGTGGTTAGTGCCAGGTCTCGTGCTCCCTCTTGACCTTGCGGGCGAGGAACAGGACAGCCAGGGCCTCAATCACGCCGATGACGAGCAGCGCGGCGTTGGGGATGTCGATCTTGACGAATCCCTGCCACGACCAGAACACCGCGGCGACGGCGCTCACGGCGAGGGAGCCGAACGCCGTGGCGATCGAGGTGCCGCTGCGCGACGGGACGTTGGACGCGCGCATGCCCATGAGTCCCATCACCACGAAGCACAGGCCGGAGACACCGGAGACGCCCATGTACAGGGGCGCGGCGTCCGTACCGGAGATCGCGGTCCCGCCGAAAAGGCCGGCGCCGGCGACCGCCAGGCCGAACGTCCACATGGCAAGGCCGGAGATGGCCGCAACAATGGATACGAGCTTCAACATCTTGCGCGAGCTGCTCATCGCTTCCCCTCTCGTCAGGCGAAGGGGCCGCATCCTCGGCCCCTCCTCGAAAACTTGTTGGCTTATACCCAGTTTACCCCGGCCGTGTGTGCTTGGGCTAGGGGCGCGGATCCGCCGGAGGCACGGGAGGCGCCGCGGGAACCGGGGCGGCGTCTACCGCCTGACTGGCGGCGAGCATCTGCTCGAACATGCCGGCACTCTGCGTGAAGTCGGTGGGCAGCACCACGGTGCTCGCGCGCCCGCTCTTGGCGAACTCGTTCATCATCTCGGTCCACTGCGTGAACATGAACAGCTGGTTTGCCTCGTCGTTGCCCACGCCCGTCTCCTGGATGGTCTCGAGCGAGTCCTTGATGCCCATGGCGATGGCCTTGCGCTGATTGGCAATGCCCTCGCCCGCTTTTTCCATCGCCTCGGCCTCGGCCTTCGCCTCGGTGACGCGGCGGATGCGGTCGGCCTCGGCCAAATCCTGCGCGGCGGCCTTGGTGCGCTGCGCGGCGTTGATCTGGTTCATGGAGTCCTCGACCTCGGCGGGAAGCGCGATCTTGGTGATCAGCGTGCTCACCAGCGTGAAGCCGTAGGCGTCCATCTGCTCGGACACGGTGGCGTTGACGTCCTTGGCGATGTCGTCCTTCTTGGCAAAGACCTCGTCCAGCGTGTACACGGGAATCGACGAGCGCAGGGCGTCGGTGATGAAGTCGCGCATCTGCGCCACGGGCTGCTGGAGCATGTAGTAGCTCTTGTAGACGCCGGACTCGGAAGGCTGCGTGCCCATCTCGTAGCTCACGTGGTACTGCGCGGAAACCTCCAGGCCGATGGTGACGTTATCCTCGGTCTTCACGTCGATATCGAAGCCGTTCTTCATGGTGCGCAGAGACACCGTTGCGGCCTTGCGGTCGACAAACGGAATCTTGACGTGGAAGCCCGCGCCCACGATGCGGTGGAACTTGCCCAGACGCTCGATGATCACGGCGTGCTGCTGCTTGACCACGAAGAACACGTTGCCCGTGACCGCACCCACGATCAGGAAGATCAGAAGGAGACCGAACAGGCCGCCAAAGAGATCGAAGAGGAAGAACATGACCGGTCCTTAGAACGAGATTTTCGTTGGGAGCATGATACCCGCTCGCCGTTCACCCCGTCTCCACATACCGTCCATTTCCCGCAAACGGTCGCCCGGCTCCGCCTTCTGGCGCGGGCGGTATACTGAGCCGACCGATGGGCGCGCCCGGCATATGCCGCGGTCGGCCCCCACGCACCCGCGCACGCAGATGAGGGAGGGCCCATGTCATCACGCAACAGGCACGGCGGACAGATCGACCCGTTCAACGCGGGCGAGCCGGACCTCCCGTGGAGCGAACCCGAGCCGCTCGGCGCACGCGACGTCGATGTCCATGGCGATGATTGCGCACTCGACGAAAAACCCTACGACGGCCCCACCAAGACGCGCGACGACTACAACGCCCCAGACGCCCATGCGCCGCGAGCGCGGCGCCATGGCGCGGGTCCGCTCGCGCCCTCGCGCCATGGCGCCGCCGAGCGCCGGAGCGAGTCGGAAACAAAGGGTGCCGCGTCTTCGGATGGCAAGGGCAAGCGCAAGCACCCGATCATCAAGGCGGTCCTCATCTTCATCATCGCGGTGAACGTGTTGCCCCTCGCGCTCGTGTTCCTCGGCGGCGCATTCGACGAGGCCGAACCGGTGCGCGAAGAGCCGTCATCAGCCGAAAACGAGAGCGCCTTTGAGGAGAACGGGGAGCTCGCCCAAGAAGCGGAGTCCGCATGCATCGCCGCGGTGGAAACCCGGCTGGACCTCGTGGCGGCGCCGGACGGGCCCGACCGCGCGCGCATCGCCGACTTCCTCGACAGGTTCCTGAAACAGGGCCTGGGCTGCACGGCAAGCGACCTCGGCATCGATTCCCAGGCCTTCGCGGAGCTCGTGGCGAGCGGGTTCACGTATGAAGTCGAGTCGTGCTATGCGTTCAGCGACGGCACCGCCACCGTGTACTTCAATAGCTGGGCGCCGAGCGCCGGCATGATCGCCAACACCGCTTGCCAAAAGATATTCGATTACCTGTTCATCGAGAACGACTATGACGATACGGCGCCAATTGACCTCACCGAAGAGCAGAAGGGCCACATCCGCATGCTGTTCGCCGAGGCGATAGACGAGCAGGGGAAGGACACCGAGGGCTTCTCATCCATCGATCTGAGGCTCGAGGGGAATTCCTGGGTACTCGACGAGGACGGGGCCATCGAAGCCGTCGACACCCTGCTGGGCATCTGGTAGAACCAAAGGGGAAACGGCCAAACTTCGCCGCCTCCCCGTCAACAAAAGGGGAAATCGACAACCTTCCCTGCTCATCCCATGCGATTTCCGTCTTATCCTCGGAATAGAAGAACGTGGCCACAAGCTTGTCATCGTACAAGTAGAGCTTGTCCACGAAGTACTCCATGACCATGTTCCGCGTTTCGGGATTGCCGAAGTCGGCGTTCATGAACCTCTCGAAGTACACCCTGATGCTGTGCTCGTCTTCAAGGAGCGCAGCCTTCACGTTCTCCGCCTCAATCGCCTCGGACAATGCGCTCTTCTGCTCTTCGAGCTTAGCCAGCCGTCCCATCACCGCATCGCTCAATACGCCGCCCTCAATCACCTTGAGCAGGTTTGCGATTGACCTCTCGGCCTCCTTGCGCTTGGCTTCCAGCCCTTCCAAATAATGCGTATCAAGGTAGTTTTTTCGATAGTACGCAGCTGCATCCACCGCAAGAGAGGTCAAGTTCTCGGTATCCGCCAAGACCTCCCGCAACAGGATTTCGACCAGCCCCTCAACAGCCTCCTTGCGAATCTTCTTCTTGGCGCAAAGCTTTCGCCGCTGGTCGGAACAGTTGTAGTAGTAATACCGTTTTCCCATCTTGCCCGTGCCGTACATCCCTTGCATCCGCGCGCCGCATTCACCGCAGTACAGCTTCCCCGTGAGCCAGTAACGAGGGGCGCCGTCCTCCCCCTTGCCACGAGCGCGCTGCGATCCATGGCGTTTGTTCAGGGTCATGCGGGCCTGAACCCTCTCGAACGTCTCTTCGTCGACAAGGGCAGGCATCCCGCCTTCAACGACAACGCCGCTATGGTGGTACTCACCGATGTACGCGCGGTTCTTGAGCATCTTGTTCAGGGCCTTCACGGTGAATTCGTGCCCCCGAACCGTGCGCACGCCGCTTCCGTTGAGCTCTTCCGCTATGTCCTGCATGGGCACGCCTTCTGCGTACTCGGAGAACATGCGCTGGACGAACGGCGCGGTCGCTTCGTCCACAACATATTTCTTGGTTGCCTTGTCAACGTCATACCCGAACAGCTTGTTGCCGTTGTAGAGGGCGTTCTGGGCGTTGTACATCATGCCGCGCCGCACGTTCATCGAGAGCTGGAGGCTGTAGTACTCCGCGAAGGGCTCCATCATTCCCTCCATGAGCACGCCCTCCGGGGTCTCGGCGGGAATCGCCTCGGCGAGGAGATGGATGCCGCAGCCCGCCTTGCGGATGGCGTGCTTTGCCATGGACAGCACGTAGCGGTCGCGCCCGAGCCGGTCGGTCTTCCACAGTACGAGGGTGTTGGGCTTGATCTTGCCCACCTCCGAAAGCATCTGCTGAAAGCCCGGGCGCTCCTCGAGCGTTCCCGAGATTGCAGCGTCTTCGTACTCCCTCACAATCTTGAAGCCGTTCGCCTCCGCCCATGCATGGGCAAGCTCGCGCTGCTGGTCGATGCTCGCCTCGTTCTGGGCATGGGACGAGAAGCGGTAGTACGCGATGGCGAGGTTGTTGTCGTTCCGCTCGAACTTTTTACTCCGAGCCATTTGAATCACCTTCCGTTAAAACGAGAAAGCCCCGAGGCGATCTGCAGCTCACCTCGGGGCGACAAGGGCTATCTAGCGGTCAAGCATCTTTTGGAGCTCGCGACGAGACTCCTCGGTTGCGCGCTGCCCCTTGCGATACTCAAAGAGCCATTCCTCCAAAGTGTCGAGAGGGTAAAGCCACGAAAAATCAGTGCCTTCGAAGCAAAGGCAATTCGGCCCCTCTCCACGCTCCCGCATCTTGGACAGCTCATGCGTCGCAATCGAGCACTTCGCAGCCGCCTGCTCCTCAGTTAGGAGGTTGAGCCCCTTATCGTAGAAGCGCTTGGTGAAAATGCTCGGATGAACGTTAACCAAAATCATCCTTAGCACATCCTTTCATATCAAAATGATTAATAGATACAAGTACTTGTTGATTGAAGAATACCCCAGTTAAAGAGGCCAATTTCTGGGGACCGAGCCCTCCCATCCCCTGAAAATGGCGAATCGACTCATTTATGAACAGAAGTTGGCTTCCCTCGAATTTTGGGAAACCACATTCTGCCCACAAATCATTTTTCGGCGATTTGAGGATGAGTTAAGTGAAGGGCATACGGGGAGGCCGTCGGCTATGCCGACCACAGCGCCAGCTGTGCCAGCCTCCCTTATGCCCTTTTCCCTTCGCCCCCGTAGCGTAAGCGGAGAGGGCGGAGGGGGCGCGTTTCGCGCCGCAGACGAGCGGAAACGGGCGCGAATATGCCGCGATTCGCGCGTGCGGATTCTGCTGCAAGTTGCCGCAGGTTGCTGCATGGGCGGAGAAGCGGCAGCTGGAAGGGCGCGCGCCGCGCCCGCTTCTGCAGCAGGGCGCCGCCCCGCGTGGCACCCCGTCGCATTCGCGGCCGGAACGCGATCGGTGCGACGCCTCAGCGTATTCCCGGCGCGAGCGCAAATTCCCACGACACTCCGAGAAAAGTCACCGCCCACACATGGAGGCCAAGGCGCGGGTGATAGAACACCGCCTCGTCCGTGTGGGCGAGCAGGAACGAAGGGTCGGCGACCACGTACCATTGGAAGACCTCGTCCCAAGGCGCGAGCTCCCCGCCCACGTGCTCCAGCGGCTCGCGCTCCATGGCATTGCACAGCACCATGCCCCCCGTCGTGCGGGCGAGGTCGGCGTAGGTGGCGATTCCGCCGCCCGCGCTCATTCGGAGGCCGCCCTGCGCCCCAACGCCTCCGCAAGGCACAGGCGGACGGTGGACATGGCCTCCACGTCCATCGCGTCGACGAGCGCCTCGGGGTCGAGCCTCAGCTCGCCCAGCGCGTCGACGTAGCGCCAGTCGAGAACGCCGTCGACGCGCCGCAGCACCCGGTCGATTTCCGCGACGGTGAGCGGGCGCGGGGCCAAGGCGGCGCGGGGCCCCTCAAGCCGCTCGGCCTTCGCCGCGCACTCGGCGGACGTGCGCCTGAGCACCCTGATGCGCCAGTCCGTCTCCCTTTTCAAATCCCGATCGTACATGTGTCGCTCCTTTCTGTCGGTTCGGGCATTCACATGTGCACTTGGCGCCGCAGGCGCCTTTCCATTTCGAGTTGGTCAGGCTCATGTGAAAGGTGGATACACAAATTGGATGCACAAAGAAAGGCTCGGAGCATAAGCTCCGAGCCTTTCGCTCATGCGTGGATCGCTGCCATGAATTAGCAATGCGGCAGCCCGCGCGTGATGTCAACGGTCCTAGTCAATTTCGATACCCTCGGTATCGGGAGTGTCCAGGGTGAAGACGCTAAAGTCTTCGCCAACCTGAGTCCAAAGCCCCGCCTCGTAATAGCCGTTGTAGTATTTCTCATATACCATTGGGCTATCGGTGCCCATCGATGTGAAGGTGTATGCCTGCTCCTCGTCAGCCCAAAGAATGTCCTCGTCATACGGGGAGTCAAATTCGTAGTAGACGGGGACTTGGATGGTATAGCTCAGGGCCTCTTCAGCAGTGTTGTTTCCACTGTCATCCGTCTCGATGGAGAGCTTGAATGGCACCGCCTTGGGCTCTTGATACTCCAGCGCTTCAATCTGTCCACGTGTCTCTTTTAGCCCCGCGATGCGAGCGCTCTTGTTTTCAGCCTGCACCGGATTGGCGGGGTCCCACGCTTCATTATCTTCAATCTGGACATCGAGCTCGTGGAGTCTATTCTTAACCCACTCGTCGAAACCCTTCCTATCCCATTCATTAAGGCGATTGAAAATTTCCTCGTCGGATAGGTCTTTAAGGTCGCCGAAGTCAAGGTCGGCTACGTCATAGTGGGTCACATTGCCATCGCCGTCGAAAGAGAGGATGGCTTCAATCTGCTGGTCTTTACCGGGTGCCTCTCCCTCGTCCGTAACGAACCACAGCCCCTTAGCACCAAATGCCTGCGATACTGACACGGGCTCCTTGGAGTTGTGGATTTCATCCGCACCGCTAGCGCCGCCGCATGCGGAGAGGGAAACCGCAAGAGCGCAGGCGGCAAAGCCCGCTGCCACTTTTGTGATGAGCTTGAATTCCATGCTTTTGTCCTTTCTGTTTATCTTTCGGCCACCACGTCGTGTGGAAGCCTACATGCAAACTTTGCAGGCTACAGATTCCACTTGCGAGCCATGCGACTTGCAACGTCAGCTGACCGCGCGGCGGACGATGCCGTCGCTGCGGCATTTGCATTGATTTCGCTCAGCTTACTGTTCGCTTGCTGCATCGCACCAATTTGGGCTCCTTGCATTACAAGATTGCCCAGTTGCAGCATGTTTCCAATGCGCTGCTGGCCAATCATCTCCTGCTGCCCGGCTTCCATACGTCGACGATGTCCCTCGGTTTCATAGAGGTTGACCAGTTCGCCAATCGTTTGCGCACGCTGATTGCGGAGGGCAACGACGAAGAAGTCAACGGCGTCGAGGCGATCGTAGTCCATGGGGTACCACGGGGCGATTTCCTCGGCCCAGCGCTGTTGCAAGGGAACGAGTTGCTCGCGAATGCTCTGGATGGCGACGTCAATTTCGGCGTTCTTTTGATCCGCGACGGCATTCTGCTGAAGAGCGAGTGTCCTCGCATTCGCATTCTCCCGGCTGGTCTTTCTAGAACGGTAAAGCCAAATACCAGCAATCAGAAACATCCACAATAGAAGCGGCTGGACCATCGTGTCGAGGTCAACGCCAGCGAAGAAGACCGGCCAGAGGAGGACAAAAAGTATGGAGGTAGTACAGCCGAACGTACAGCCATTGAGCTTCTTTTTGGTGCGTTCGGCCGGCTCAACATGGGCGATACGCCGGCTGTTTAGATTATTTGCCTCGCGGTTAAGGTCGACAATCCTGTGCATGAGCTGACTTGCCGTGACCATTCCGTCCAGCAGCCCTTCCTGTGCGTCTGGCATACTTCTCCAATTCCCGACTATTGGTCATATATAACTATATAGGCAGTTTAAAGCCTATGGGGGTTATTATAGGCAGCACTCTCTGCTCATAGGATTTAAGAAGAGATTAATTCTGTGGGCGGAGTTAAATGAACTACTACGAGATCGGCCAGCGCATACGGCGGTATCGCAAGGCCTGCGGCCTCTCGCAGGAGGCCCTGGCCGAACGCGTGGGCATCTCAACGACGCACATGAGCCACATCGAGACGGGCAACACGAAGCTGAGCCTGCCCGTTCTGGTCAGGGTGGCAGGAGAGCTCTCTGTTCGCGTGGACGCGCTGCTGTCCGACTCCGACACACCTGACAAATCGTCTCTTTCGAGTGAGGTGTGCGGCGTTCTCGATTCTTTCGATGTCGAAGACATGCCCGTCGCGGTTGAGGTGCTCACCGCCCTCAGAGATTCCCTCGCCAAGCGCAAGCTTGGTTAGAACAAGTGCCAAAAGAAAGGGAACGCTAAGAAGCGTTCCCAAACTCATATACAAGAGCGAACCTATTGCCGTAGAAAAGGAGTTCGACTCTTCCGTCGCTGGTAGGGGCGGTGGGACTCGAACCCACAATCCCGAAGGCCGAAGATTTTAAGTCTCCTGCGTATGCCAATTCCGCCACGCCCCCATGGCGAGAAAGTGTACCACGCCGTCGCCGAGACGCCCGTCAGCCCGACGGATTCGACAAGGGGCTCAATTTCTAAAAAAGTTCTTGAACCATCCGGGCTCTTTCGTTAGTATATAAATCCATGCGGGCGTGGCGGAATTGGCAGACGCGTATGGTTCAGGTCCATATGGGGGCAACCCCGTGAAGGTTCAAGTCCTTTCGCCCGCACCACTTGAAATGAGAGCTCCGGCAACGGAGCTTTTTTCATGCCGCGAGACCGGCCCGCGGGCCCCGGCTCGCGGGCCTACAGCTCCGCGAGCTCCGGGCTCCACCCGATCACGGTCTCGCCACCATGGGCCACAGCCTCAAACGAAGTCGCGATGAGCCCCGCAAGCAGGCTGTTCTCACTCACCGTCAGGCGCTCGTACCCGCCCGCCGCCATCAGCTCGCGCATGATGACCGCTCCGGCCAGGATCACCGGCGCGCGCTTGGGCTGTATGCCCGGCAATGACGCTATGCCCGCCGCATCCATGACGCGCATCCGATCGATCGCCGCGTCGACCTGACCCAGCGCGAGGTCGCGCAAGTGCACGAAGCGCGAATCGTACTCGACCAGGCCGTGTACCATGGCGACGAGCGTGGTCACCGTCCCGCCGACCGCAATCAAGCGCGCCGGACGCTCGGCAAGGCCGGTCCAATACTCGTCGAACAGAGGGCGCATCCAGGCGACCGCGTGCTCAATCTCCCCATCGACGGGCGGCATGCCCGAGAAGAACCGCTCCGTCACGCGACGGCATCCTATGTTCAGCGAACGGGTGCACTCCAGATCGAGCCCGCCCTCCGTAGCGGCAGGGGCGCATGAGCCCACCACGAGCTCCGTGGACCCGCCGCCCGAATCGGCGACGGAGATCCGCTCGCCGGGAAAATCATGCGCGACACCGTAAAACGTGAGCCTGGCCTCGATCTCGCCAGGTATGACCTGGGGAATCAAGCCAAGATCGCGCAGCTTGCCCAACAGCTCCCCGCCGTTAGAGACATCGCGAGCCGCGCTCGTGAGCGTGGTGCACACCAGCCGCGCCCCGTATGCGCGCGCCTCTCGGACGAATCCGGAACAGGCGCCCACCACGCGGCCGATCGCCTCCGGGGCAAAGAGCCCAGAGGCGTCGACCCCCTGACCCAAATCGGTGATCACCGTGCGCTTTACCGAATCGACGACCACGCCGTCACGCATCGTCACGCATAGCAGGCGCGAAGACACCGTGCCCAAATCGATAGCCGCGAGCTTGACCTCACCCATCGCCTACTCCCCCGTCGAGACGACCGCCATGCCGTTGGCGCCATCGAAGAAGAAGAGGGAGTCGAGAACCTTCCAGTACCACTCCGAATTCTCCAGGACCGCGCGCTCCGCCGCCTCGACCTCGGCAGAGGTCATGGGGACCTTGTCGGGGTCGGGCGCCGCGGCATCGGAACCCGTCTTGCTTTTATCCGCAGCGTCCTCGGCCTTGAGCTTGCCCTCATCGTTTTTGGACGCTGCGCCGTTCGTCGAAGTGGAGCCCTGCTGCCCGGACCCTTCTCCCCCACCCCCGGGGGCGCCCTCCACCGCGGCATCCGGATCGGATCGGTCCACCACCACCGGCTCGCCGTCCTCGTTCAGGCCCTCGACCGTGATGGTCTTCTCGCCGGGCATCACCATGCCGTAATCCCTGCGCGCGGCGTCCTCGACGCCCTCTTGCGACAGCAGGCCCTCGACCTCCTGGCCAAGGGCGTCGTTGTATCGCTTCCTGATCGCCTTCTGCTCCTGCAAGATCGCCTCGGTCCTGTGCGCGATGTAGAAGTCGCGAACGGGCCAATAGACGCCCATGCCTACGAACAGCGCGACGAGCAGGTAGAACACGTAGCGCCGGGGCCCCGTGGTGAAGTCGTACACCCAGCTCACAAAGCGGTTGTCCGTCGCGTACCTCATCGCGGCGCGCTGAGTGCGGCCGCCCGCGCCCTTCGCCCCGCCGCCGGCCCCGCGCGCGCCGTCTCGACCTGCGGCTCCGCCTCCCCGACGGTTCGCTGTGGACGACACGCGCGCCGTGGCCTTCTTCCCCTGGCCGCGCGCCTCCCGTCGCTCTTTCTTCTCGCGCGCGACGACCTCGCTGCCACGCGCCGACCGGCGCGTGGGCTTAGCCGCGGCCGCGTCGCGCGCGGCGGAAAGGTCGCTCGTCTTTCCCGGGTCCGAGGCCCCGGAGGAGCGTTTGATTTTGTTCATGGTAATAGCCATATGCGCCTTGTGCGGTTGAGGGTGTATGTGCGCTGTGCGACCCCCATTATGGCACGTCGGCGCACCCCAGATGTGCAGGCTTTGCGGGCGCGGCGCTTCCCCCCTCGGGACGCACGCCGTCTCAAGCGCAGACCGTCGCCCGTTCCTCCTAGTACAGGGCGAGCTCGAGCAGGGCGAAGAGCGTCTCATGCGAGCCGTCCCTCCGCTTGAGCCCATCGAGCATCGCGTTCCACACCAAATCGGCAACAGCCGTCATGTCCACGCGCTTGCGCGCTCGCGCGGAGATCGCGCCGTCCATCTCGAACGCATGTCGAACCGTATCGCGCAGGCCCTGCAGGCAGGCGCGCTCCGCCTCCATCGTCCTCTGGCGCGTGCGTCCGTCCAGCGTGCCGAGGTCTCGCAGCCATGCGTTCTTGAATCCCTGCAGGGACTCGGACAGCGCGCTGGCCAGACGGCGACAGTACTCAAGCGCGGTCTCGGCACCCTGGGTGCACGACTCCAGCTCGGCGGCGGCGAGCGCCTCGCTCCAGAAGCGCTGGAGCACTTCGGTCCGCAACTCGGCGATGTCGGGCACATGGTTGTAGAGCGTGCCGGTCGCCACGCCGCACGCCTCGGCGACGGACCGGACGTTCAGCGAGGTGAGGCCCGACTCGCACGCCATGTTGTAGGCGACCCCGACGATCCTATCGCGCGTGATGGTTTTCCTGCTGCCCAACTCGATGCCCCCTCAGTGAACATGCGCGTGAAGCGTTCAGGGTCCTTTGAGCCCCGGCTTACCGGAACTTGTCTCCCTTTTCCCCAGCGCCTAATATGAACATCGTTCAGATGAACGTAGTTCATATTATACACCTTCCACCCGGCGCCATGCGGCGCCACAGAAAGGAGCATGTATGTCTCCCATGCTCATGTTCGCCAGCCTCGCCATCACCGGAGCGCTCATCCTCTACACCATCGGCGTCTTCAAGGAGCGCGCCGACGGCCGTCTTCGCGGCATTCACCTGGTATTTTTCTGGTGCGGCCTTGTGTGTGACACCACGGGCACCACGCTCATGAGCCTGATGGCCCGCGAGAGCGCCACCGCCGCCCCCGCCATCCACGGCATCACGGGGCTCGCCGCCATCATTCTCATGCTGTTCCATGCGGGCTGGGCCACGTTCGTCTACCTGCAGGGCAAGCGCGAGAACGCCCACGCCCTTGAGCGCGAGCGCACCTTCCATCGCCTGAGCGCCGCGGTGTGGGTCGCCTGGCTCGTCCCCTACGTGATCGGCATGCTCGTGGGCATCCCGGCCATCAAGCTCGGCACCACGGCCGCCGTCGTCGCGAGCCTCGTCGTCGCGGCCATCGCAGCCTTTATCGTCTATCGTCCCAGCACCAAGCGCGCGTAAGCGCCAAACGACCCCTTGGGAGGCACCATGCGCCCATTCACCGTGCGCAGGCACACGCTCCTGCTCATCGCCAGCTTTGTCTGGCTCGTCGCGGGCGTCAACATCGTCCGCATCGGCCTCGAGGCCTACGCAAACGACCACGTCTCGCTGATCAACATCGCGCTCTCCACCGCCGTTGGAGCGCTTTTCTGGACCTTCGTGTTCGGCAAGCTCGTGATCAAGCACACCGACCGCATCTCCTCATACGAAGACGACCGCCATTTCTTCCTCAAGTTCTTCGATGTGCCCTCTTTCATCATCATGGCGGTCATGATGACGGGAGGCATCTCGATCAGGGCCTTTGGCCTGGCGCCTGAGGTGTTCATCGCGGTCTTCTACACCGGGCTGGGGACGGCCCTCGCGCTCGCCGGCGTGCGCTTTGGCTGGAATTGGCTGCACGCGCGCCCTAGCCGCGCTTAACCGCGTCCCACAACTCGTTCAATTCGTCCGTAGTCAGGCCCTCCGGGGCCTGATTGCGTTCGCGGGCGAGCTCCTCCACCGCCTCCCAGCGCGCGCGGAACTTCGCGGTGCTCGCGCGCAGGGCGCTCTCGGCGTCTATGCCCTCCTTGCGCGCCACGTTCACGAGCGCGAACAGCATGTCGCCGAACTCGAGCTCGCGCTCAGGCGTGCCCCGCCGCTCCGCCTCGAACTCGGCGCGCTCCTCAGCGACCTTCGCCCACACGTCGTCGACCGTCTCCCATTCAAAACCCACCGCGGCGGCCTTGCGCGAGACCTTCTGGGCCTCCATGAGGGCGGGCAGTGCACGGGGGACGCCGTCGAGCAGACCCTCGGGGCGCCCGCCCCGACCGGTGGCCTCGGCATCCCTGCCGCTCTTCTCGGCAAGCTTCACGCTGTCCCAGATCGCCAGGACCTCATCGGCGCCCCTCGCGGCGCCCGTGACATCGCCGAACACATGGGGATGACGGCGAATCAACTTCTGGTTGATGTCCTGCGCGACGTCTGCCATGGTGAACGCACCGGAATCGGCCGCGATCTGGGCATGCAGGACCACCTGCATGAGCACGTCGCCGAGCTCCTCGCGCAAATGCGCCTCGTCATGCGCCTCGATGCAGTCGAGGGCCTCGTACGCCTCCTCGATCATGTTCTTCGCGATGCTCTCGTGCGTCTGCTCTCGGTCCCACGGGCACCCATCTGGCTGGCGAAGGCGCCAGACGGTCTCGACGAGCGCCTGCACCTCCTCGCGCGCGTCCGCCAGCGTGGCCGTGTTCCTCGTGATGCCCGCCAGGCTCGATGCGCCCGTCTCGACCCATTCGCCCATGATGGCCTCCCATTTCTCTATCGCGCGCACGCGCGCATGGCGCCCTGCGCCCCAAACCAACCAAGCCGCCCCGACGCGGCCCCGACCTATAGCAAGATGTGCGAGAACGCCCGCTCGATCGGCTGCGAGGCGTCGTACACGCCGCAGCTGCTCGCGCCATCCTTGGGAATGGACACGCTGCCGGGGTTGAACAGCCATAGACCCGGATGGCCCGCGCAGGCCTCGTTCACCTTGATGTGCGTGTGGCCGTACACGAGCGCCGATCCCCGCGGCAGGGACGGCATACGGTCCACGCTGTTGTGGAGCCCCGCGCCGAAGACGTGCCCGTGCGTGCAGAAGAGCTCGCGCCCGGCCTCGTCCAATATCGAGGCGCTGTCCGCCATGCAGGGGAAATCCAGGACCATCTGGTCGACCTCGGCCTCGCAATTGCCGCGCACCGCCATCAGGCGGCCCGTCGCGGCGAGGTCGTTGAGCAGGGCGATCACGCGCTTGGGGGCGTAATCGCGCGGCAGGTCGTTGCGCGGCCCGTGGTAGAGCAGGTCCCCCAGCAGCACGACCCTGTCGGGCCGCTCGTCGTCGATGGCGCGCATCAGGCGCTCGGCCCAGTAGGCAGATCCATGGATGTCGGAGGCAATCAGGAGCTTCATGGCGGTCCCTTCTACATATGGCTGACGGCGTCAGAGCCGTCGGGGGCAATTGTACCCGGTCGAGGTGCGCCCTCCTGCGCCGCGGCCGACCACGCCGCCTGCGCGACCGTCTGCAAGGGGGCCCCGTGCATGCGGGCGAGCTTCGCGCAGTCCTCGTACTCGGGCTTGTCGCGCACGGTGCCGTCAGGCAGAAACGCGCGCTTGACCGCAACGGAGCCGTACGGGGTGCAGACCGTCACGCGCTCGCGGGCGAGCACCGTGCGGCCGACCGCCGTGCGCCGGATGCCAAGCGTGGGCGTCTCCAAGAAGATGATCTCCTCCATGGCGGGCACCTCGCGAGGCAGGCAGAGGACCTGCAACTGGTAGGCGGGGCGCCCTTTCTTGGCGTAGATGGGAACCCAGTGAACCTCGCGGGCGCCGGCCGTGGTCAGGCGCTCGGCCGCGTACCCGAGCTGCTCGGCCGTCGCATCGTCGATATCGCAGGCGAGAAGGACCATGTCCGCAGGAGCGGTGACCTCCTCGGCAAGCGGGGCGGCCTCACCGTCGAGGGGATCGATGAGCACGGCCCGAACGATGGACGGGCGAGAGTACGAGCGCTTGCCCGCCCCCAGCCCCACCCGGCGCACGGCATAGCGAGCGGGAAGCTCGAAGGCCGGGTCGAGAGCCGCAACCAGGGCCGCGCCCGTGGGCGTGACCAGCTCGCCCTCGACATCGCACGACCCGAGGGGCAACCGATGCGCACGGCAGATGTTGAGCGTCGCCGGCACGGGGACGGGAATCACACCGTGCTGACACCTGATCGTCCCGCTCCCCTCCATGAGCACGGGTACCACCGCGCCCCGGATGTCCAGGCGATCGACGAGGACCGCCGCGGAGAGCACGTCGACGATCGAGTCGATGGCCCCGACCTCGTGAAAATGCACCTGCTCGAGCGGGACACCGTGCGCCTCCGCCTCGGCGTGGGCGAGGATATCGAACGCTCGGCGGGCGATGCGTCGCGCACGGCCCGTCATTCGCGCGCCGTCGATGATCGCGGCGACCTCGGCCGGCCCGCGATGGTCATGGTCATGGTCATGGTCGTGGTCGTGGTCGTGGTCGTGGTCGTGGGACGCATGGTCGCGCGACCCGTGCAGATACTCCATGTCGTGATCGTGGTTCTCATGCGCCTCGTCCAGCTCGACATCGAAATCCATGCATGAGATGCCAGATTTGGCCACGCGGCGCACCCGCACGGAGAACCCTCCAAATGGAAGGCTCCCGAGCATGTCGCGCACCGCCCGCTCGGCCTCCCCCGAATCCTCCGCCGCATCGATCAATGCCGCCACGAGCATGTCGCCGGCGATGCCGGCCTGGCAGTCGAGCCACAGCACCGAGCCTCCACGCGCGCCCTCATGCATGTCCGAGCTCCTCTCCACCGGGTAGATGATTTATGAGAGAGGCCTGGTAAGCGGCCCCAAATCCGTTGTCTATATTCACCACGGACACGCCGCTCGCGCAGCTGTTCACCATGGCGAGCAGCGCCGTGACCCCGCCCAGGCTCGCGCCGTAGCCCACACTCGTGGGGACCGCGATCACCGGGCAGCTCGCCAGGCCCGCCACCACGCTCGGCAGCGCGCCCTCCATGCCCGCAACGGCCACGATCACCTGCGCGAGAGCGATGTCCTCGCCATGGGCCAGGAGGCGGTGGATGCCCGCCACGCCCACGTCGTGCACCACACGCACGCGGTTGCCCAGGAAACGGGCGGTCAACGCCGCCTCCTCTGCAACCGGCGCATCACTCGTCCCGGCAGTCACGACCAGTATCCCCCCATTGCCCGTCGGCTCGGGGATATCCCCCACCACGCCGGCCCGCGCCTCGCGCTCGTACGCGAAATCGCATCCAAGGCGCCGCAGGGCGTCGGCCTTGTCCGCATCGAGGCGCGTGATGAGCACGCGGTCCTGCCCCGCGGCGAGCATGGCAGCGACGATCCCGGCGATCTGCTCGGCTGTCTTGCCCGCTCCGTAGATCACCTCTCCCACCCCCGTGCGCACGCCTCGCTGGTGGTCGACGCAGGCGTACCCAAGGTCGGTCACGGCATCGACGCGTAGGCGCCTCACCATCTCATCCGGCGACACCGCGCCGTCGGCGACGGCCCGGGCGAGTGCCCGCACCTCATGAATCTCCACCGTCTCCCCTTTTCATCCTCACAAGCCGATCAACCCGACCGCCCAACGCCGGCCGAGCTTGAAGCACCCCACGATACGACGCCGTTAGCGCGGCGCAGTGCCATATGTCACGCACCGCGAAAAGCGCCGATGGCGACCGCGTGAATCCAATCGGCGCTACAGGAGTGCCTCCTCCCACGCGGCCTCCTTGAAGCCCGTGAGCACCACGTCGTCCGTTACCACGATGGGTCGCTTGACCAGCATGCCATCAGTCGCTAGCAGGGCGAACGCCTCCTCGTCGGTCATGCCGGCGTCAAGCATCGCCTTCACGCCGAGCTCGCGGTACTTCATGCCGCTCGTGTTGAAGAAGCGGCGCAGGGGCAGGCCCGAGCGAGCCTGCCACGCGGCGAGCTCCTCGGCGGAGGGGTTGTCCTCCACGATATGGCGGTCGACGTACTCCACGCCGTGCTCGTCCAGCCACTTCTTGGCCTTCTTGCACGTGGTGCACTTGGGATACTCGATGAACAGGACGGACATATGGGTCTCCTTTCGGATGGTCTTGAACTCCCTACAGCGTACCCGAGCCCGTATAATGGCAACCATGAAAATCACTCCCGACATACCTGGAAACCCGGAGGCCGCACCTGGAGGGGCATGCGCGCGCACCGCGCACATGACGCCCGGGCGCAGGGCGGCGCTCTATGGCGTCCTCACCGCCGCCGCGCTCGCGTGCGGCTATCTCGAGCTGCTCATCCCGCTCCCCGTGACCGTCCCCGGCGTCAAGCTCGGCCTGGGGAACGCGGTCGTTCTCCTGGCGCTCGAATGGCTGGGGCCCAAGCCCGGGCTCTACCTCATGTTCGCCAAGGTCCTGGCATCCTCGCTGCTCTTCGCCAACCTCCAGATGCTCGCGTTCTCGCTCGCCGGCGGCATCCTCTCGTGGGCCATCATGGCGCTCGCGGTGAGGAGCCGCGCGTTCTCGGCGGTGGGCGTCTCCGTCTTGGGGGGCGTCGCGCACAACGCAGGGCAGCTCATCGCCGTCGCGGTCCTCCTGTCAACGCGAGTCGCCCTGGTCAACGCACCCGCCCTGGCCGTCGCGGGCGTGCTCTGCGGCCTTGTGGTGGGCATAGTCGCCCAGCTCGTGCTCCGCTCGATCCCACAGGAGGCCCTGCATGGGCGCCGATAGCACCGCCATCGGCCGACGGGGCCTTTGCGCGGGGGCGGCCCTTCTCCCAATCGCGCTCTCGATCGTCGGCTGTTCGGAGAGCGGGAGCGGCGCACATTCCAACGGCGACGATGCCCGGGGCGCGACCGGGTCGACGTTCGCCTTCGACACCTACTGCACCTTCACGGTCTACGGCGACGAGGAGGCCCCGGCCAAGTTGGCCCAGGCGTGCGCCCGCTACGACAAACTGTTCAACCTCTATGACGAGACCTCGGATATCGCCCGCATCAACGCGGGCGGGGGCGCGGCCGTCCAAGTCGATCCGCGCACGGTCGACCTCGTCGAGCAGGCGCTGGGGTTCTGCGAGAACGCCCAGGGGCTGTTCGACATCACCATCGGCGCGGTCTCCACGCTTTGGGACTTCGCGGAGGGGACGCGCCCCGCAGACGAGCGCATCGCCGCGGCGCTCCCCCATGTGAACTGGCGATGCGTGGAAGTCGACCCCACGGCAAAGACGGTTCGCCTGGCCGACCCCCAAGCCAAGCTCGACCTGGGCGGCATCGCGAAGGGCTATGTCGCCGACCGGCTCTACGACCTGCTCGCGCGCGAGACATCAGCCACCGGGGCGGTTCTTTCCCTGGGGGGCAACATCGCGTTTTGGGGCCGGAAGCCCGACGGCGCACCGTGGGAGGCCGGCATTCGCGACCCCAACGACCCCGGCGGCAGCTCCGTTGTCGGCACCGTTCGCGTGAACGGCGGGTCCCTGGTGACCAGCGGCCTGTACGAGCGCACCTTCGAGCTCGACGGCGTCACCTACTGGCACATCCTCGACCCGCGCACCGGCATGCCCGTGCAGACGGACATCGTGAGCGACACGGTCCTCTGCCCGAGCTCGACGGCGGCGGACGCCCTCTCCACGACGCTCTTTGTCGCAGGTAGCCGCGAGGGCGCCGCGATCGCCGACGGGCACGAGGACACTGCAGCGTACTTCATCCTGCAGGGCGGCGGCTCCGCCGAGTCCCCCCGCTGGCAGGAGCTCACCGATGCGTAATTGGGGTCGGGTGCGTTTTACACATGGCAACCGCACACAGCCATGTGTAAAGATCGG
>CABRHS010000007.1 GCA_902470815.1 uncultured Collinsella sp. | reverse complement strand
CCGCCGCCCCCAAGAAGTCCAAGAAGCAGCTCGCCAAGGAGGCCGAGGAGGCCGCTCGCAAGGCCGAGGAAGAGGCCGCTGCCGCTGCTGAGGCCACCGAGGAGTAACGGTGTCCGAGGAACTGATCTCTGAGACGCTCGAAGACGAGGCCGTCGTTTTCGACGAGGGCGAGGAGCTCGTCTCCGACCGCATCGCCGATCTCGTGGAGTACCTGGTCGTCAACATCGTCGATGATGCCGACGGTGTGAGCCTCGAGGTCATCGACGGTGCGAGCTCGTCCACCATCGAGGTGACTGTCGCCGAGGGCGACGTCGCCAAGGTGATCGGCCGTCATGGTCGCACCATCAAGGCCATCCGCACACTTGCCCGCGCCCTCGCCGCCCGACTCGACACTTCCGTCGAGGTCGAGGTCATGGGTTAGCGCCGTGCAGGCCGCATATAAGAACATCGCCCGTGTGGTTCGTCCCCACGGGACCAAAGGGGAGGTTCTCGTGGCTCCGCTGCGAGGCCTTCCCTTTTTGCTCGTCGAGGGCATGCGCGTGCACATCACGCCCCCCGCGCTCAAGCGAGAGCGCGTCTCGACGGTCGAATCCGTGTCCGAGACGCCTGATGGCGCCCGCGTGCGCTTCTCGTGCGCGCGCGACCTGGACGCCGCCGAGTCCCTCGCCGGCTGCCTCATCCTCGCGTCGTGCTCGGATTTCGAGCTGGGGCCCCTTCAGGCCGCTTTCGTCGACCTTATCGGTCGTCCCGTTGTCGACGAGCGCCATGGCGAGCTCGGCCGGGTGGTCGAGGTCATGGAGACCCCCGCGAACGACGTGTGGGTCGTCGACGGCGGCCCGTTCGGCGAGGTCCTCATCCCCGTCATCGACGACGTCGTCGCCTCCATCCCCGAGGGCGGTGCCATCTTCGTCCATGTGATGGACGGTTTGCTCGACTTGTAATCTCACGAGGGGAGTGCTCATGCTCATCGAGACCCTCTCGGTCTTTCCCGAGCTTTTCGAACCCTATATGTCCACGTCGATCATGGGTCGCGCGCGCAAGCGCGGAATCTTCGACTTTCACGCGCATGACCTGCGCGATTGGACCTACGACCGGCATCGCACGGTCGATGACGCCCCGTTCGGCGGCGGTGCTGGCATGCTCATGAAAGTCGAGCCCTTGTACCGCGCCATATCCGATATCTCCCTGAGGGGTGAGGAGCGCCCCCGCGTGGTGTTCTTCACGCCATGCGGCGAGACGTTCACGCAGAGCGTGGCGCAGCGCCTCTCCTGCGCGGGTAGGATCCTGTTCGTCTGCGGACGCTACGAGGGGATGGATGAGCGCGCCTACGACCTCGCCGACGAGCGCCTCTCGATCGGCGATTACGTGCTCACCGGCGGCGAGCTGCCGGCCATGGTGGTGAGCGACGCGATCGTCCGCCTGTTGCCGGGCGCGCTCGGCAACGAGATGGGCAGCGTCGACGAATCGTTCTCCACCGCGGACGACGGCGGGCTCCTCGAGTACGAGCAGTACACCCGTCCCTCTGATTTCATGGGATCCGAGGTTCCCGCCGTCCTGCTTTCCGGTGACCACGCGAAAGTCGACGCGTGGCGCCGCGCCAACGCGATCGAGAGGACCTGCCGCTGGCGGCCCGACCTCATTGCGTCCGCGCGCCTCAGCAAGGCCGAGCGCGAGCGCGCGGAGGAGCTCATCGAACGGTTCCATGGTGATGACGGGGGTGATGCATGATGTCTAAGAGAAGAGGGGCCTTCTCGGCCATCGCCGAGTGGGTCGGCGTCTTCCTCATTGCCTTCGCGGTCTTCGCCCTCGTTCGCACGTTCGTGGTCTCGCCCTATGTGGTCCCCTCCGGCTCCATGCTCCCCACCATCCAGGTCGGCGACAGCATCTTCGCCCAAAAGGTGACCATGCGGCTCGGTATGGACCCTGCGGACGGCGATATCGTCGTGTTCGACAACCCGGTGCCCTCATCCGAGCACGCCATCTTGGTCAAACGCGTGATCGCGCACGCCGGCCAGACCGTCGATCTCGTCGATGGCGCCGTGTATGTGGACGGTCAGCGCCTCGATGAGCCCTATGCACAGGGCTCGACCTTCCCGCTTCCCTCTCAGGCCCCTGGAGTCCAGGTGAAGTTCCCCGTCACCGTTCCCGAGGGGTGCGTGTGGGTCATGGGCGACAATCGCGAGAACTCGGCTGATTCCCGGTACTTCGGGCCGGTCCCGCGCGAGAACCTGGTCGGCGTCGCCTTCATGCGGTATTGGCCGTTCGACCGCATCGGACTCATGTGACGCGTGTCGTGAGTTGCGTATTTGGGGTCGGGTGCATTTTGCACATCGCGTTTCGCGGATGTGTAAAATGCACCCGACCCTTTTTGCACATGTGTTGCTTGGTACAATTCTGAACGTATGAATTTCGAAGGAGAAGGGGAGCAACGCCAAGATGAATCCGAATGCGTTGACGTTCCAGGACATGATCCTCAAGCTGGAGGCCTATTGGGCGAGCCACGGCTGCACCGTCATGCAGCCTTACGACTCCGAGGTCGGCGCCGGCACGTTCCACACCGCGACCCTCCTGCGCAGCCTGGGCCGCAAGCCCTGGCGCGCGTGCTACCCGCAGCCCTGCCGCCGCCCCGCCGACGGCCGCTACGGCGAGAACCCCAACCGCATGCAGCATTATTACCAGTTCCAGGTGCTCATCAAACCGAGCCCGGAGAACTCCCAGGAGCTCTACCTGGATTCGCTCACCGCGATCGGCCTCAACCCCGCCGACCATGACGTCCGCTTCGTCGAGGACGACTGGGAGAGCCCCACGCTCGGCGCCTGGGGTCTTGGCTGGGAGGTCTGGCTCGACGGCATGGAGGTCACCCAGTTCACGTACTTCCAGCAGGTCGGCGGCATCGAGTGCGATCCGGTCCCCGTGGAGATCACCTACGGCCTGGAGCGCATCGCCATGTACGCCCAGGGTGTCACGAGCGTGTACGACCTGGTGTGGAGCTACCTGCCCGACGGCACGCCCATGACCTACGGCGAGGTCTTCCTCGAGAACGAGCGCGAGTTCTCCGCCTACAACTTCGAGGTGGCCAACGTCGAGATGATGCGCCAGAAGTTCGACGACTTCGAGGCCGAGTGCCACAGCTGCCTGGACGCCAAGCTCCCGCTTCCCGCCTACGACTGCGTGATGAAGTGCTCCCATAGCTTCAACGTGCTCGACGCCCGCGGTGCGCTTTCCGCCACCGAGCGCGCGGCCTACATCCTGCGCGTCCGCACGCTGGCCAAGGCGTGCTGCGAGTCCTATATAGCCGAGGTGGCCGGTGACGCCGCCATCGAGGCCTCCGATCAGAAGGGGGAGGTGGCGTAAATGGCCGGCACCCGTGACTTCCTGTTCGAACTCGGCGTCGAGGAGATGCCCTCCGCCCCGCTCAACAACGCCGTCAAGCAGCTCAAGACCCTCATGGCCAAGGGCCTGGACGAGGCCGGCCTGGCTCACGGCGAGGTGCGCGTCATCTCGTCCCCGCGCCGCCTTGCCGGCCTCGTCAAGGACGTGGCCGAGGCCACCGAGGAGATCCACTCCGTCATGCGCGGCCCATCCGCCAAGATCGCCTTCGACGCCGAGGGCAACCCCACCAAGGCAGCTGAGGGCTTTGCCCGCAAGAACGGCCTGACCGCGGCCGAGCTCGTGCGCCGTGAGGACGCGGATGGCACCGAGTACGTCTTCGCCGAGCAGAACACGCCCTCCAAGGATGCCGCCCCCATCCTCTCGCGCGTGTGCGAGGAGCTCATCTCGTCCATCCAGTGGCCCAACTACCGCAGCCAGCGTTGGGGGAGCGAGCACGCCACGTTCGTCCGCCCCGTCCGCTGGATCTGCTGCCTGTTCGGCGACGAGGTCGTTCCGGTTTCGTATGCCGACGTCTCGAGCGGCTCCGTCACGCGCGGCCATCGCGTCCTTTCGCCCGGTGAGCACGAGGTCCCGAGCGCAAGTGCCTACGAGTCCGTCCTCGAGGCGGCCCACGTGCTATCCGCCAAGCGTCGCGAGCAGGTCATCCGCGAGGGCATCGCCCGCGTTGAGTCCGATCTCGGCGTCCGCGTTGACACCCCCGCCAAGATCTTCGATGAGGTCGTGAACCTCTGCGAGTGGCCCTCCGTGCTGGTTGGTCACTTCGACGAGGAGTTCCTGGCGGTTCCGCAGGAGATCATCTGCGAGTCCATGCTCTCCAACCAGCGTTATTTCCCCACCTACGATGCGGACGGCAAGCTCACCCGCGCCTTCGTGGTCGTCTCCAACGCCGACCCCGCCGCGAGTGAGACGGTGATCGACGGCAACGAGCGCGTCGTCCGCGCCCGCCTGTACGACGCCAAGTTCTTCTACGACGAGGACCTCAAGGTCGACCTCGAGGAGTTCCGTTCCCGCCTGGCCAACGTCGGCTTCCAGAAGCAGCTCGGCACGGTGCTGCAAAAGTCCGACCGCATGGAGGACCTGGCGCTCGCCATCGCCCGCGAGTCGCACCTGGGCGCCCATGCCGCGTCCGACGCGCAGCGCGCCGCGCATCTTGCAAAGGCCGACCTCGTCTCCTCCGCGGTTGTCGAGTTCACCAGCCAGCAGGGCGTGATGGGTGGCTACTACGCCGCCGCCGCCGGCGAGGACCCCGCCGTCTCGGCCGCCATCCGCGACCACTACCGCCCGCGCTTCGCCGGTGACGAGCTGCCTCAGGGCACGGCCGGCTGCATCGTCGCCGTGGCCGACAAGCTCGACACCATCGCCGGCATGTTCGCCATCGACGAGCCTCCCACCGGCTCCAAGGACCCCTTCGCGCTGCGCCGCTCTGCCATCGGCGTGCTCAACATCCTCCGCGACCGCCTTGGCTGCGGGTACGAGGCCATCGTGGACGCCGCCCTCGACGGATATCTGGAGCAGGGCCTCGAGTTCGACAAGACGGCCGTCTCCGCTTCCGTGTGCGCCTTCATCAAGGGCCGCATGGAGCAGATGGCCCGCGATGAGAAGGTGTCCGCCGATACCGTCTCCGCCGTCTCCGCCGGCACCGTCACGGTGCCCGCCTCGTTCCTCGAGCTCGCGCACGCGCTCGAGGACGCCCGCTCCAACGACCGCGAGGCGTTCGACAACCTCGCCACCGCCTACGCGCGCGCCGCTCACCTGGCAGACGCCTCTCTCGGCGTCGATGTCGACGCCGCGCTCATGGGAGATGCCGAGCGCGCCCTGCTCGAGGCCGTCGACGGCTCCCGCGCCTCTCTTGACGAGGCCCTGTCCGCCAAGGACTTCGCGAGCGTGATCGCCGCCCTGGCCGCGCTTCGCGAGCCCATCGACGCGTTCTTCGACGACGTCATGGTCATGGACGAGGACATGGCGCTTCGCGAGAACAGGCTGCGCCTGCTCAACCGCTTCACGAGCGTGTTCGCGGGCATCGCCGACATCGGCGAGATGGCCCGCAAGTAACATCGGCAGAAAGGGGACCCATTCGGTGGGTCCCCTTTGCGTTTGAGGGGGGACGGCACGTGAAATCAACGGTCCTGGTCGTGTCCGATTCGCTGGGGGAGACGGCCCGCGCGCTCGCCCACGCGGCGTCAGCTCAGTTCGAGCCGGCCGACGTTCGCATAGACCGCTTGCCCAACGTGCGTCGGTCGGGGGAGGTCGAGAATGCCGTTCGAGCCCGAATCGAGGCGGGGGAGGGCATCGCGGTCCTCTACACCGTGGTCGACAAGCTCCTGCGCGATGAGATCTCATCCCTCCTCATGCGGCTCGGCATTCCCTCTGTCGACGTGCTGGGCCCGGTCCTCGCGGCGCTCGGCGAGATGACCGGCCTTGAGCCCCGGGGGGTGCCTGGCGCGATACACCGGACCGATGAGGGCTATTTCAAACGCATCGAGGCCATGGAGTACTTCGTCGAGCACGATGACGGCCGCGGCTCCGATGACCTGTCCGGCGCGGACATCGTCTTGATCGGCATCTCTCGCACGGGCAAGACACCGCTTTCCATGTACCTCGCGCACCAGGGGTATCGCGTTGCCAACATTCCCCTGGCGACCGGTGTCGAGCCGCCGGCCTCGCTGTTCGAGGTTGATCCCGCCAAGGTGTTCGGCCTCATCTCAACCGCGGGCGTGGTCTCATCCATCAGGAACAGCCGCCTGGGCGACAACCTCTCGCGCGCCGTGGCCGGCTCCTATGCCGACCCTGAGCTTGTCGCCCGGGAGATGGACGACGCCCGCGCGCTCATCAAGCGGCTCGGCTGCCTTTCCATACGGACGGACGGCAAGGCCATCGAGGAGTCCGCCGCAGAGATCGCCTTGCACCTGGAGAGGGTCGCGGCTGGTCGCGCACACAGGAAAAACATGCTTGGACATAAAACGAATTAGCATAATCTACCTGCGGTGGTATCTACATCAGGTAACCACATAACCAGCCGTTCGCCGGACGCCCGCGGCCGCTCACGCGGACTTCCCCGTATCTTCACGCGGGCTCGAGGGCTCGCCCGTACAGTCCCCTTAAGCCCGTCGAAGCGGGTAATCGCGATGGGCCTCGCGGCCCGACAGGGGGTTGTCGTGGAAGTTTCAAAGTGCGTGTACCGATTCGGCGCGGACGAATCAGGAGCGGATGTCACCGAGGGCGATGCGTCGTTGAACTACGTCTTGGGCGGCAAGGGAGCCAACCTGGCCGAGATGTGCCGGCTCGATCTGCCCGTTCCCCCTGGGTTCACCATCACCTGCCAGGCCTGCATGGCGTATTCCAATGCGGGGGACGAATGGGATGACGCGACGCTCGAGCAGATAGAGATCGCCACGCGCGACCTGGAGCAGCGCATGGGCAAGCGCCTGGGCGACGCGGCCGACCCGCTGCTCGTCTCCGTGCGCTCCGGCGCCCCGTTCTCCATGCCCGGCATGATGGACACCGTCCTCAACCTCGGCCTCAACGACAAGTCGGTCCGCGGCCTCATCGAGCAGACGGGCGACGCCCGTTTCGCATGGGACTCCTACCGCAGGTTCATCCAGATGTTCTCCGACGTGGTGCTGGGCGTTGACGCCGAGCTGTTCGAGAACGCCCTGGTCCAGCGCAAGCTGATCGCGGGCGCGGCGAGTGACGCCGAGCTCTCCGCCGATGACCTCGAGTCCCTCGTCGAGGAGTTCAAGGAGATCTTCTCCCGCGAGGTCTCCGCGCTCGACCACCCGGAGCTCTCGGTGGGCGGCGCAGTCCGGTTCCCCGAGGACCCGCGCCTTCAGCTCCGTCTTGCCATCCAGGCGGTCTTCGGCAGCTGGATGAACGAGCGCGCCTGCCTGTACCGCCAGCGGTCCGGCATCTCAGACGACCTCGGCACCGCGGTGAACGTCCAGGTCATGGTCTTCGGCAACAAGGGCGAGACCTCCGCCACGGGCGTTGCGTTCACGCGCGATCCGGCCTGCGGCGCCAAGGGGGCGTACGGTGACTTTCTCGTGAACGCGCAGGGCGAGGACGTGGTCGCGGGCATTCGCAACACTGAGCCCATCGCCGACCTCGCCGGCGTGCCCGGGCTGGAGGCCGCGGCGGCGGAGCTCGAGCGCATATTCGGCGTCCTGGAGGGGCATTACCGCGACATGTGCGACATCGAGTTCACCATCGAGCAGGGCAGGCTCTGGATGCTCCAGACGCGCGCGGGCAAGCGCACCGCGGCGGCGGCCCTGCGAATTGCGATTGACATGGTTGAGGAGGGCCTCATCGACGAGCACGAGGCCGTCCGGCGCATCGAGCCCGCGCAGCTCGATCAACTGCTCCACCCCCAGTTCGACGCGAGCGCGCCCGTGGACGTCTTGGCGCGCGGCCTGAACGCGAGTCCCGGTGCCGCCGTGGGCGAGATCGTCTTCAGCTCCGATGACGCCGTGACCCGATCCGCCCAGGGAGCCCCCGTGATCCTTGTTCGCTGGGAGACCAACCCCGACGACCTCAAGGGCATGGTCGCCGCGGAGGGGATCCTCACCAGCCACGGCGGCAAGACGAGTCACGCGGCCGTGATCGCCCGCGGCATGGGGACCCCGTGCGTCTGCGGCGTGGAGGCGTTCCAGATCGACGCGACCGCGAAGACCGTCACCGTGAGGGGCACGAACACGGTCCTTCATGAGGGCGATGTGATTTCCATCGACGGCGCGCGGGGAATCGTCGTCTCCGGCCGCGTTCCCCTGGTGGAGCCCGAGCTCACAGGCGATCTGGACACGATCCTGTCGTGGGCCGACAAGATCCGTCTGGATGAGGCGAACGGCCGCGCCTACCATGTGCGCGTGAACGCCGACAACCCTGAAGACGCCGAGCTGGCGCTTGGCTTCGGTGCCGAGGCCATCGGCCTATGCCGTACGGAGCACATGTTCCTTGGAGACCGCAAGGACATCATCCAGACGTTCATCCTCTCAGATGACGATGGCGAGCGAGCCGCGGCGCTCGAGGAGCTCCTGCGGGTGCAGACGGGGGACTTCGAGGCCATGATGCGCACCATGACGGGACGCCCCATGGTCATCCGGCTCATCGACCCGCCCCTCCATGAGTTCCTGGACGACCCGCGCGAACTCGCCCTCGCCATCGCGAAGAGTGAGTTCGAGCATGCGGATGAAGATGGGCTCGCCGCCATGCGCTCCCGTCTGCGTCGCATCGATTCCATGGCAGAGTCCAACCCCATGCTCGGCCTGCGCGGCGTGCGCCTCTCCGTGGTGTACGGCGACCTGCCCCTCATGCAGGTCCGCGCCGTGGCCTCCGCCGCCGCCCGCCTCAAGGCCGAGGGCCTCGACCCGCGCCCCGAGCTCATGATTCCGCTCGTCTCGATTACCGAGGAGAGCGCGCAGACCCGCGCCGTGGCGGAGCGCGTGGTGGCCGAGGTCGCGTCCGAATACGGCGTCTCGCTCGACATCCCCATCGGCACCATGGTGGAGCTGCCGCGCGCCTGCATGGTGGCCGATCAGATCGCCTCCCATTCGGACTTCTTCTGCTTCGGCACGAACGACCTCACCCAAACCGCCTTCGGGTTTTCCCGCGACGATGCCGAGGCCAAGTTCATCCCCGTGTACCTGCACAAGAAGATCCTGCCATCCAACCCGTTCGAGACCATCGATCACGCGGTGCTCGAGTTTGTGAAGATGGCCGTGGACAAGGGGCGCGCATCCAACCCCGACATGCATTTCGGCGTGTGCGGCGAGCATGGCGGCGATCCCGCCTCGATCGAGCGGTTCTTCAATCGCGCCGGCGTCGACTACGTGAGCTGCAGCCCGTATCGGGTGCCCCTGGCGCGCCTCGCAGCCGCCCAGGCAAAACTAGCTTCTCAGCGCGGCTAGCGCGCTGACGCAACCCCCCTCGTCCGGCCCCCGGTTCGCATCCGCGACTCGGGGGGCCGGATGCGTCGCGCGTCCTTTCGGGTTCGCTTCGTCGCCTGCTCCTGCGCCCACCCGTACTTTTGGTGTACTTTTGTTCGCGTTGCAACTCCCCGGTACAATAAGACGGAATGCGTCGGCCCCCTCGAGCCGACTACGGTCATCAGAACCAGTGCGATGGGCGCGACCCATCGTTTTTGTATGAAACGCAACCGAAAGGAACCAACGCTTATGGCAGGTAACGACAAGACGAAATCCTCCGCTCCGCTCAAGATCATCCCCTTGGGCGGCCTTGACGGCATCGGCAAGAACATGACGGCGTTCGAGTGCGGCGAGGACATGGTCCTGGTCGACGCGGGCCTCATGTTCCCCGACGACAACCAGCCCGGTATCGACCTGGTCCTGCCCGACTACACCTATGTGCTCGAGAACGAGCACAAGCTCCGCGGTATCATCATCACCCATGGCCATGAGGACCACACCGGCGCCCTGCCGTACCTGCTGCAGGACCTCAACAACAAGGTGCCGATCTTCTCCAGCAAGCTCACCCTCGGGTTCATCGAGGGCAAGCTCTCCGAGTTCCGCATCCGCGCGCCCAAGTTCCGCGAGGTCAAGGGCGGCAGCCACATCAACCTGGGCTGCTTCTCCATCGAGTTCTTCTCCACCACGCACTCCATCCCCGGCGCGCTCGGCGTCTTTCTCAAGACCCCTGCCGGAACCGTTGTGCACACGGGAGACTTCAAGCTCGATCAGACGCCCATCGACGGCGTGACCCCGGATTACGGCGCCATCGCCAAGTTCGGCAAGCAGGGCGTCGACCTGCTGCTCTCCGACTCCACCAACGCCACGGTCCCCGGCTTCACCAAATCCGAGGCCGAGGTCGGCCCTTCGCTGCTGCACATCATCAAGAACGCCAAGGGCCGCGTGTTCGTCGCCTCGTTCTCCAGCCACATCCATCGCCTGCAGCAGATCTGCGACGCAGCGAAGAAGTGCAACCGCAAGATCGTCGTCACCGGTCGATCCATGCTCACCAACACGCGCGTTGCCCGCGAGCTCGGCTACCTCAACGTCAATGAGAACGACCTTGTCGACGCCTTCGACATCAACGGCCTGCCCGAGGATAAGATCGTGGTCATGTGCACCGGATCCCAGGGCGAGCCGCTCTCCGCGCTGTCCCGCATGGCGAATGGCGAGCATAAGACGCTCTCCATTCACGAGGGCGACACCGTGATCATCTCCGCCACCCCGGTCCCGGGCAACGAGAAGGCCGTCCAGCAGGTCGTGAACAGCCTGGCCAAGCTCGGGTGCGACGTCTACGACAAGAGCCGAGCGCTCGTCCACGTCTCCGGCCATGCCAGCCAGGAGGAGCTCAAGCTCATGCTGGCCCTCACCAAGCCCAAGTTCTTCATGCCCGTTCACGGCGAGGCCGTGCACCTGCGCGCCCATGCCGCGCTGGGCGAGAAGATGGGCATCCCCCGCAAGAACATCTTCGTCGTGGACAACGGCGACACCCTCGAGGTCCGCGACGGTCGCGTCAAGCGCGGCCGCGCCGTCGAGTCCGGTGTGGTCTACGTCGACGGCCTGCGCATCGGCGACACCGACCCCATCGTCCTGCGCGACCGCCAGAAGCTCGCCAGCGACGGCATGGTCACCGTCGTCGCCATGCTCGACATGAAGCGCAAGAAGATCGGCGACCTGGAGTTCTCCGGCCGAGGCGTCTCGTTCCCCATCGACGACCAGTTCTCCGCCGATGCCGGCGCCGCCGTGCAGCGCGCTATCGAGAAGGGCAAGTTCAACTTCTCGAGCTCCGGCACCGACGCCATTCGCAAGGCCGTTCGCGACGCGCTCTCCAACTACATCTGGAACAACAACCGCACCCGACCGATGATCATCCCGGTCGTCATGGAGGTGTAGGTTGCCCCGCGCGAACGCCAACGGAAACAAGAAGGGCTCGGGTGGCAAGGGCTCGCACGCGGTTAAGGCACCGGCGCGCGGTCTTCGCGCGAACAGTGCCCGGGCCGCTGCCCCCGAACCGCAGTTCGAACCGCTGATGGGCGATTCCGCCGCACGCGACATCGCGGGCATCGTGCTCGCCGTCGTGGCCGTGGTCTCGTTCATCGCGGTCGTCTCTCCCACGACGGCGCCCGTATCCAATGCCATATCTGGTTTTTACCACCTGGGCTTCGGCCTGGGGGCCTATGTCCTGCCCTTTGCCCTGCTCATCTTTTCCGCAGGGCTATTCCTGCGCGATCGCGCACCGCTCAACGCGCGCACGCTCGCCGGCGGGGGCCTCATCCTTCTGTGCATACTCTCCATGCTCTCGTTGCTCGTTCCGGGTACCGAGTTCTCCACGGCAGGTATGTTCGAGTCGCATGCCCTGTCCTCTTCCGGAGGGTATGTCGGCGCGTTCATCGCGAGCGCGCTTCAGAAGGCCCTGGGCAAAACGATCTCCATGGTGGTGCTCGTCGGCCTTATCGTTGTCGGCCTGGTGATCATCGGATTCTCCGTGAGCGCCTTCTTCCGTGCGGCGGCTGAGCGCGCCCGTCGCGTCGCCGAGCGCCGCCGTGTGGACGTGAACCAGATGCCCTGGGGCGAGGACGCCGCCATGGCGCAGCTTGGCGGGGATGCGGTTTGCGAAAGCCCGCTCGAGATGGGCCGTGGTATGCAGGGCGCCCAAGCCCCGCTTTTTAATGAAGAGGCCGAGCCCGATACCACATTCATCGGTTCTCGCGAGACCACCGTTCTCGAACCCCGGATCGACGATGACGTCGACGAGGACCCGTTTGTCGATGTGAGCGAGCAGGTTGCCGCGGAGCGCGCCAAGACCACGCTCATCCCCGTGCGCGATCGCTATGCCGAGTCCGACCGCAACGTCGACGCCGCGGAATCCGACGACCCCGAGGTGCCTCCGTTCGACGCCCCGTCCGCCTCCGGTTCCCCTGCTGACGGCTTCGCGTCCTCGGACACTCCTGGCGTCTCCGATGCGAGGGGACACGTCGAGCCGCAGGCCGCCGCGATCCCCGATTTCCTCAAAGCCAAACAGGGCCCAACCGAGCGAAAGCCCGCCCCGGCTTCAAGCGAGCAGCCCGCCGCGGAAGGGGAGGGCGACGGCGAGCTGCAGCTCCCGCCGATCAGCATGCTGCGCCACAACCCGCACTCCGCCTCCGCGGCGTCGTCGGAGAAGGAGCTCGAGCAGACGGCCAGCTCCCTCCAGTCGACGCTCAGCGAGTTCGGCCTGCATGCACGTGTGGTTGGCTGGATCTCCGGCCCCACGGTCACGACATTCAAGGTTCAGCCCGGTGAGGGCGAGCGCGTGAGCCGCATCTCCAACCTGGAGGACGACATCGCGTTGTCGCTCGCCGCGCAGTCCGTCCGCATCTTCGCTCCCATTCCGGGCACTTCGCTCGTGGGCATCGAGATTCCCAACGCCAAGCGGCAGAACGTCAACCTGGGCGACGTCCTTCCCTATGTGCAGGGCGGTCCGCTCGAGCTCGCCATCGGCCGCGACGCCGAGGGCCAGCCCGTCGTGGCCGACCTTGCCAAGATGCCTCACCTGCTCATCGCCGGCACCACCGGCTCGGGCAAATCGGTCATGATCAACTCCATCATCATGGCGCTGCTCATGAGGAGCCTCCCCGAGGACGTTCGCCTCATCATGGTCGACCCCAAGCGCGTCGAGCTCTCAGGCTACAACGGCCTCCCGCACCTGTACGTTCCCGTCGTGACCGAGCCCAAGCAGGCGGCGAGCGCCTTGCAATGGGCCGTGTCAGAGATGGAGCGCCGCCTCAAGGTGTTCGAGCGCATCGGCGTTCGCAAGATCTCGACCTTCAACGAGAAACAGGCCGCCGGGGCCTTCGAGCACTATGACAACCCGCCCGCCAAGATGCCCTACCTCGTGATCATCATCGACGAGCTCTCTGACCTCATGATGGTCGCGGGCAAGGACGTCGAGGCGAGCATCGTTCGCATTGCCCAGCTGGGCCGCGCAGCCGGCATCCACCTCATCGTCGCCACGCAGCGTCCCAGCTCCAACGTGGTGACCGGCCTGATCAAGGCGAACATCACCAACCGCATCGCCTTCAACGTCGCCACGGGCATCGACAGCCGGGTCATCATCGACCAGATGGGCGCCGAGAAGCTCACCGGTTACGGCGACATGCTCTTCTCCAAGGTCGACTGGGGCAAGCCTAAGCGAATCCAAGGCTGCTTCGTCTCCGACGACGAGATCAACGGCGTCGTGGAGTTCGTCAAGGAACAGGGTGCGCCCGATTACCACGAGGAGATCCTCTCCGCCGTCGCACCGGCGTCTATGGGCGGGGGTTCGGGCGGCGGTTTCTACAACGAGGCTCCGGAGGAGGACGACCCGCTGCTTTGGGACGCCGCGCAGATCGTCGTCGAGACGCAGCTCGGGTCCACGTCCGGATTGCAGCGCCGCCTCAAGGTCGGGTATGCCCGCGCCGGCCGTATCATGGACATGCTTGAGGAGAAGGGCATCGTCGGCCCCCCTGACGGGTCCAAGCCCCGCGAGGTCCTATACGACGAGGAGGGCCTCGCCGCTCTCCGCGCGGTCGAGGAGCCTTTGACCGAAGACGAGATTTTTGGAGGGATGTAAATGCGCCGCCACTTCGGCGACATGCTGCTCGAGCGCCGACGCCAGCTCGGCATCTCGATCCAACAGGTCTCCAACATCGTCAAGATCCGACCGCAGATCATCGAGTACTTCGAGACGGAGAACTTCGCCGCCATGCCCCCGCGCGGTTACGCCCAGGGCATGATCTCGAGTTATGCGCGCTATCTGGGGCTCAACCCGCGTGAAGTCGTCGATGCGTACTTCGACGCGCTGCATGAATATGAGAACGGCAGCGGCGGCCGTGTGGGCCGTTTCCAGGATGCGGCCGCGGACGCGAGCCCGCGCAGCTCGAATGCGCCCGCGCGCTATATGATGGTGAACTCCGTTCCCTCGTCCCGCTTCGCGCAGCGCCCGCCCCAGGCGGGCTACGTCTCTGAGTCCACCTCGCCTCATGAGCCCATGGCGTCGGCCCGCCTGCGGCCCGCCTCCAATGAACGCCGCGGCGCTCACCGCGGCTATGATCCCTCGCTCCGCTCTCGCACCAACGGGCGCCCCGCACCGTACGGGCGACGACCCGGGGAGGGTGCATACGGCCCCGGACGCGCGCCCGGCGTCGACCCGCGGCGCGACCCTCGCGCGTCGACCCCCCGTCGCCGACCCGACGGTGGATTTGACCGGGGGTATCGCGATTACGATGGCCGCCGACCCGATCCCCGCACCGCGCCCAGGCGTCAGCAGGGGAGGGGCGGATCGCAGCGCGCTCCCCAGCCGGCCCTCGATCCCCGATTGCTCTTGATGGGCGGTATCGCCCTGCTCGTCGTCTTCGCGCTCGGCGGATTCCTGCTGCTGCGAGGCTGCGCGCCCAAACCCGCTGCTCCCGCCGGCTCGGCTGAGCCGTCTATCTCCAAGGTAGACAAGCCCTCGGAGGACTCCGCGTCTGACGAGAGCGGCTCTGACGTCGACGATGGCTCTACCGCCGATGACGAGGACGCGGAGGGCACAACCGCCGACGGTGCCGCTAAGCCCGCCAATGAGGAGCCCAAGGAGACCCTTGTTCGCGTCAAGCTCAAGGAGAAGGGCTCCGTCGCGTGGGTCGAGGTCAAATTGGACGGCAAGATCGTCCTCGGAAAGCAGGTTGTCGGTCCCTTTGAGGAGGAGTTCAAGGTCGAAAGCCAGATTGACATTACCACGGACTCTCCGAGCGTCGTTTCCGTCTACAAGAACGGCGAGAAGGTCCGATACGACACGAAGGTCTCCGGCGTCGGCAAGGTCTCGATCGTCGCCCCCAAGAAGGAGGAGTCCGATGAGAAGGTCGTCGACGGCGATGGGGATGGAACCCCGGACATGACCGTCGAGGAGGCCCGTGCGGCGGGCCTTCCCGTTCCGGAGACCACCGACCAATCTGAGGACCAATCGGCCGCATAACCATTCGTCAGCCCCAACGGGCCCCATCTGAGAAGGAGTCACACCATGGCGAAAGATTCTAGCTTCGACGTCGTTTCCGAGGTCAACATGCAGGAGGTGGACAACGCGTTCCAGCAGACCGCCCGAGAGCTGTCGCAGCGCTACGACCTCAAGGATTCAGGCGCCACCATCGAGCTTTCCAAGGCCGACAAGCTGTTCACCCTTAACGCCCCGGCCGATTTCGTCGCCCGTCAGATCATCGACGTGCTCTCCGGCAAGTTGATCAAGCGCGGCGTCGACATCAAGACCGTCAAGTGGGACGACCCCCAGGCCGCTTCCGGCGGCACCGTCCGCCTGCTCGGCCACATCGTCGAGGGCATCGACCAGGCCACGGCCAAGAAGATCAACAAGGACATCAAGGACCAGAAGCTCAAGGTCAAGGTCACCATCGAAGCCGATAAGCTTCGCGTGACGAGTCCCTCCAAGGACGCCCTGCAGCAGGTCATCGCCTTCCTGCGCGACGCCGATTACGGTCAGCCGCTCCAGTTCACCAACTACCGCTAAGGAACCCACATGGCTCACGCCTCCATCCTCTACATCACTTTGGGATGCGCCAAGAACGAGGTCGATACCGACCGCATGCGCTCCCTGCTCAACGGCGCCGGTTACGAGGAGGTCTTCGACGCCGGCGACGCCGACGCGGTGATCGTCAACACCTGCTCGTTCCTCGCCTCGGCCACCTCGGAGAGCATCGAGACCACGCTCGCCCTCGCCGAGGACGTCGCAGAGGGCGTCCGCGGGACGCGCATCGTCATGTGCGGCTGCGTGCCCTCCCGGTACGGCGATGAGCTCCCTCCGGAGCTGCCCGAGGTCGCAGCATTCGTGCGCACCGACGAGGAGGACGGCATCGTCGCCGTCATGGACCGGGTTCTCGGCGTCGATCGCGACGTCCCGCCCTTCATCCCTTCCGTCAAGCGCACCGTGGAAAGCGCCGTGGCATATGTCAAGATCTCCGACGGCTGTGATCGCTACTGCAGCTTCTGCGCGATCCCGTACATTCGCGGTCGCTACCACTCGCGTTCTGCCGAGAGCATCCTTGCCGAGGTTCGCGACCTGGTGGCCGGCGGTGTGCGCGAGATCGTTCTGATCGGGCAAGACACGGGCATCTGGGGCAACGACTTCAAGGGTGAGGTCGAGGGCCCTTCCAACTTGGCCCAGCTCATGGTCGCCGTCGCCGAGGCGGTTCGCCCCGAGCACGTCTGGGTGCGCGTGCTGTACCTGCAGCCCGAGGGCATGACCGATGAGCTCATCGCGGCCATCCGCGACACGCCCGAGGTGCTGCCCTACATCGACATTCCCGTGCAGCACTGCAGCGCGCGCGTCCTCAAGGCGATGCACCGCCCCGGCTCCGCCGATCAGCTCTCCGAGCTCTTCGCTAAGCTTCGCGAGCAGATACCCAATATGGTCATCCGCACCACGAGTCTGGTCGGCTTCCCCGGAGAGACCGATGAGGAGGCCGCCGAGATGCTCGAGTTCATGGACCGTGAGGGCTTCGACTACACGAGCGTGTTCCCGTATTCCCAGGAGGAGGGTACTTTCGCCGCCAAGATGGATGGCCAGGTCGACGAGGATGTCAAGCTCGAGCGCACCCAGGCCGCCATGGACCTCGCCGAGGCCCTGGGCTTTGCCGCCACGGCCGCGCATGTGGGCGAAGTCGCAGAGGTCATCGTCGATGGCGTCGAGGAGACCGATGAGGGCCCTGAGCTCATTGGTCATGCCTGGTTCCAGGCGCCGGATTCCGATGGCGCCGTTCACCTGGAGGTCACCGACGCCGCCGTGGGTGACATCTTGAAGGTTAAGTTCACCGACAGCTTCTGCTACGAGCTCGTCGGCGAGGTCGTTGAGGAGTAGAGCATGGCCGTCAATGCCAAGGGCGAGGAGATCACGAGCATCTGGACGCCCGCGAATGTCATCACGTGCGTACGCATCGTGTTCATCCCGCTGTTCATGATCGCGAGCGAGCTCGCGTTCGACGGGTTCGCCGCCGGTGCGGATTACCTCGGCATCGAAGCGGGCGCCTGGGGCCTTATCGCCTTCGTGCTCTATTTCCTCCTGAGCGCCACCGACAAGATCGACGGCGATCTTGCGCGCAAGCGCGGTGAGGTCACGGACTTCGGCAAGTTCCTCGACCCCATCGCCGATAAACTGCTCGTCTTCTCCGCACTGCTCATCTTGCTCGAGCACGGGCTGGTGAACGTCTGGTTCGTCTTCATCATCTTGTTCCGCGAATTCCTCGTAAGCGCCCTGCGCATGGTGGCGAGCGCCAATGGCGAGGTCATCGCGGCCGACAACCTCGGAAAGGCCAAGACCGCGGTCACCATGGTCTCGCTGTGCGCGTACCTTCTCGGCATCGCCCTCGAGTTCATGGCGCTTCCCGGCCTCATGCAGGCGGCGGGGATCGTCCATACCGTCGCCTGGGCGACGATGGTCGCTGCCGTCGTGCTCACGGTCGTGTCCGGCGCTCAGTATTTCTGGAACGCCCGCCACGTGATCTTCCGCATTTAAATAGCTCGCATGGCCCCGCACACGCATTGTGCGGGCCCTTTTCTTGTAAGGAGCCTTGTGCATGGATGACCTTCAGGATCGGATCGAGAGCCTTTCTCGGGAGTTCGTTCGGCTCGCAACCGAGTGCGGCGCCACGTTCGCCACAGCCGAATCGTGCACGGCGGGAATGATCGCCTCTCGAGTCGCCGATGTTCCAGGGGCGAGCTCCGTGCTCAAGGGCGGGGCCGTGACCTATTGCGACCAGATCAAACGCGACGTACTCGGTGTATCCGGAAAAACGCTTCTCGACCACTCGGCCGTGAGCGCCGAATGCGCCTTGGAGATGGCGCAACGCGCGCGCTGTCTGTTCGGCTCGACCGTGGCCGTGAGCGCCACCGGCTATGCCGGTCCCGGGGGTGGAACCCCGAGCGATCCCGCCGGCACCGTCTATATCGGTGTGTGCGGCCCCCATGGAATGCGCTGCGAGCGCTTCCGATTCACGGGCGCACGCGACGAGGTGCGTGAACGCGCCGTCGCGGAAGCGCTCCGCATAGCGCTTGACGCCGTCTCCTCGATGTAGATTCGGTACCGTTTAGTTATGTCGCGGGCCTCCCTCGCTGGATGATTTGCCGCTTCAACCTCCAGTTGGGCGATTCGCGCGTGACGCGTGCCAGGTATCTGCGAGGAGAACCCGGAATCCGGTCCGATGCTTCGGTCTATATTCCCCATTGAGGTATTGACCACGAACACCCGTTCGCGTAGTATCGGGCTAGACAAACATCAAGGAGGACTCATGGCCAAAAACACAGGCCCGGCGCGCATCATCCATGAGCGCACCACGGGCGAAGAGCGCGAGAAGATGATCGAGCTCACCAAGGCTGAAATTATCAAGAAGTTCGGCGACGGCTCCATCATGCGATATGGCGATGGAGGACCCGAGCTTGAGGTCGAGGCCATACCCACCGGTGCGCTCTCACTCGATGCCGCCCTTGGCATCGGCGGCGTTCCGCGCGGCCGCATCATCGAGATCTTCGGTCCCGAGTCATCAGGCAAAACAACGCTTTCTCTTGAGATTCTCGCCGAGGCTCAGGCAATGGGCGGCGTCGCCGCCTTCATCGATGCCGAGCATGCCCTCGATCCCACGTACGCCGCGCGCATCGGCGTCGATATCGATGAGGTCCTCATCTCCCAGCCGGATACCGGTGAACAGGCGCTCGAGATCTGCGATATGCTCGTGCGTTCGGGTGCCATCGACGTCGTCGTCATCGACTCCGTCGCCGCGCTCGTGCCCCGCGCGGAGATCGAGGGCGAGATCGGAGAGACCACGGTCGGCCTCCAGGCCCGCCTCATGAGCCAGGCTCTGCGCAAGCTCGCCGGCTCGCTTTCAAAGTCCAACACCACCTGCATCTTCATCAATCAGCTGCGTGAGAAGATCGGCGTCATGTTCGGCAATCCCGAGACCACGACGGGCGGTCGCGCGCTCAAGTTCTTCTCATCGGTCCGCATCGACATCCGCCGTATCGACAGCATCAAGATGAAAGACGACATCGTCGGCAACCGCGTGCGCGCCAAGGTCGTCAAGAACAAGGTCGCCGCTCCCTTTAGGACCGCTGAATTCGACATCATGTACGGCACCGGCATCTCTAAGGAGGGCTCCGTGCTCGACATGGCCGTTGAATACGGCATCGCCACGAAGTCCGGCGCCTGGTATACCTACGATGGTGAGCGCCTAGGCCAGGGTCGCGAGGCCGCCAAGGAGACGCTGCGAAAGAACCCCGAGCTCATGGATGAGCTCGATCACAAGGTGCGCGTCGCCTGCGGGCTCGAATTCGAGGACGAGCCGGTTGGCACCGTCATCGAGCCCGATTCTGGCGTAGCTTAGTCTTGCCAGCTTCGCACATGCCGCTTCTCATGACCGATATCGAGGTGCGCCTTCCCGATAGGAAGCGCGCCTCGAGCTCATTTTCAGCTAGAAAGCCCATGGCCGAGGTCTCCTGCATCATGGAGAACGGATGCTCGCGCGAGATCGTCGTGCCCGTCCGCGTCGGCAGGATTCTCATGGGGGATGCGATCTCCCTCCCGCTTCCCGAAGACGAGGCGTTCGACGCGATCCACGCGCTTGAGGGGAGGATATGCTTCAACCTCATGACCGAGATGCTCTCTCGCCGCGACTACGCGGCAGGTGAACTTAGAGAGAAGCTCAGGCTTTACGGGTATAGAGACGAGGAGATAGATCCTTGCCTCGATCGCGCACGCGATCTCAGGTTCGTCAACGACGCGCGATTTGCATCGTATTTCATCGAGGAGCGCAAACGCCGCGGATGGGGGAGGGTCAAGATCGAGCGCGAGCTCAAGATGAGGGGTGTCTCGCTTGATGATATCCCCGACTACCCAGACGCGTATTTCTCAGAAGATGATGATCTCGAACGTGCGGTGGCGCTTTTGGGGCGCAAGCGCGTCCCCGACTCCCGAGCGTATGAGAAGCTTGTCAGGCACCTCATGTCAAAGGGCTTCGCCTATTCGGTTGCAGCCGAGGCGACACGCCGAAGGCTTGCCGAGGATGACTTTACGGATTTTTGACAAATTCCCTGCTTCAACGTAGGATGGATACGTCATTTGTCTTTATGCGCTCATCCCCGGTGATGAGATTGACGATATATTCTATCGGAGCGATTGAACATCCCCTCGCTGGGCCATATCCGACAAATGTCCCGCGCCGCGGATTTCCGTGGCGGCGGTTTCTTGCACTTTAACCACTTGAAGGAGTAACCATGCCCGTTGAGACTTCCGTGCTCGTCGGCATCGTCTGCCTTGTCGTCGGCGCCGCCGTGGCCGTTTTGGTCATGCGCAACGCCAAGAACGGCAGTGTGCGCGAAGCCGAATCCAAGATTCAGAACGCACATACCGAGGCCGAGCAGGTCGTGGCTGATGCCAAGCGTGCCGCCGAGACGCTCAAGAAGGAGGCGCTCCTCGAGGCCAAGGAGGAGATCATCCAGAGCAAGCAGGCCGCCGAGGCCGAAGAGGCGCAGCGCAAGAAGGAGATTCGCGTCCTCGAGAACCGCGTCATGCAGCGCGAGGAGTCTCTCGACCGCCGCAACGACGCCCTCGATAAGCGCGAGCACCAGCTTTCCAGCCAGCAGGGTCAGATCGACAAGCGTTCTCGCGAGCTCGAGGAGCTTTACGCCCGTCAAACGAGCGAGCTCGAGCGAATCTCCGAGCTCACGCGCGACGACGCCCATGCGGAGCTGCTCGACAAGGTCCGCGGCGAGGTGACCCATGAGGCTGCCGCGATCATCCGCGAGTCCGAGCAGAAGGTCAAGGCCGAGTGCCACAAGACCGCCCAGGAGATCATCTCCCTCGCCATTCAGCGTTGCGCCTCCGATCACACCGCTGAGGTCACGGTCACTTCCGTCCACATCCCCTCCGACGATCTCAAGGGCCGCATCATCGGCCGCGAGGGTCGCAACATCCGCACCTTCGAGCAGGTCTCCGGAGTCAACCTGGTCATCGACGACACACCCGAGACGGTCGTCCTCTCCAGCTTCGATCCGGTCCGCCGCGAGACCGCCCGCGTGGCCCTCGAGAACCTGATCGCCGACGGCCGCATCCACCCCGCGAGGATCGAGGAGATGTACCAGAAGGCCAGCGATCTCGTTCAGCAGCGCGTCCGCGAGGCCGGCGAGCAGGCCGCTTTCGATACGGGTATCCACGACCTGCATCCCGAGATCATCAAGACCCTCGGTGCGCTTCGCTACCGCACCTCCTTTGGGCAGAACGTTCTTCGCCACTCTCTCGAGGTCGCCGACCTGTGCGCCATCATGGCCTCCGAGCTTGGCATCGACGTCATGACCGCCAAGCGCGCCGGCCTGTTGCACGACCTCGGCAAGGCCATCGACCGTGAGGTCGAGGGACCGCATGCCGTCATCGGCGCCGAGCTTGCCCGCAGGTACGGCGAGAAGCCCGCGATCGTCCATGCCATCGAGGCGCATCACGGCGACACCGACCCCAATACCGTCCTCGACGTGATCGTCCAGGCCGGCGACGCCATCTCGGCTTCCCGTCCCGGCGCGCGTCGAGAGTCCGCCGAGAACTACATCAAGCGTCTCGAGAAGCTCGAGGAGATCGCCAACTCCCATGAGGGCGTCGAGCGCACCTATGCCATGCAGGCCGGTCGAGAGGTCCATGTCATGGTCCAGCCCGACAAGGTCTCCGATGCCGAGTCCACGGTCCTGGCGCACGACATCGCGCAGCAGATCGAGGAGGAGATGGAGTATCCCGGTCAGGTTCGCGTCGTCGTGATTCGCGAGAGCCGCGCCGTCGATATCGCCAAGTAGGTCGTTTCACATGGCAGACGGCAATGACCTCATCTCTTTCATCGCCTCGATGACGGGGGAGGGAAACCTCCGGGTTGAGGAGAACCTGGGTGACGGCTTCGTCAAGCTTCGGGTTTCCGAGGCCGAGCGTCGTCAGGCCAAGCACGATATCCAGCACGTCGAGGACATCGTCGTCGAGATGCTTCGCAACTCCCGTGATGCCGGCGCCAAGTCCATCTACGTCGCCACTATGAAAGAGGAGGGTGTCCGCACCCTCCTCTTCCTCGACGATGGCGCCGGCGTCCCCGATGACATGCGCGAGCGCATCTTCGATGCCCGCGTGACCTCCAAGCTTGAGACCATGAAAATGGACAGGTGGGGTGTTCACGGTCGAGGCATGGCGCTTTTCTCGATTCGGCAGAACACTCTTTCATCCCAAGTTGTCGCCTCTGGACCCAGCTTGGGTACGTCGATTCGCGTGACCGCTGACACCGATGCTCTCTCCGAGCGCGCCGACCAATCGACGTGGCCCCAAACCGCCAAAGATGAATCCGGTGTTCTCAGCTGCGTGCGCGGTCCCCATAACATCGCGCGTACGGTATGCGAGTTCGCTTGTGAGGAGTTGCACGATTGCGACGTCTACCTCGGTTCGCCAACCGAGATCGCCGCGACCCTCTATGCTCGCTCCCTTGCGCGCGTGGATACCACCCGGTTGCTTTTCATCGATTCCGAGGAGAGGCTCCCCGTGGTCGACAGGCTCTCATGTGCCGCCGATGCCGCTGATTTCATACGGATCGCATCGGCCATGGGTATCGACATCTCCGAGCGCACGGCCCATCGCATCCTCGGCGGTTCGATCGCGCCCTTGCGGAGCGCGGCCTCTCGGCTGTTGAGGGAGAAGGCCGATTCTCCTTGCGGGCCCACCGTGGTAGACCTCACGCGCGATCGCCGCGGCCTCAAGATCGCCAAGGAGGACCTCGCTGATTTCTCGCGCAGCATGGAGCGTGAGTTCTCGGAACTCGCCTCAAGGTACTATCTCACCCTCACCAACGATCCCAAGATCCGCGTCACCCGCGATCGAATTACCGTCACGTTCGATATCGGTAAGGACGAGACCTAAGGGCCACTCCTTGCCCTCTTTAGCCCCCTGCGGTATCTTTTGGATACCCCTGCATAAATGCACTTTATACGCTGGAGAAATATACATGGAATTCCTCAAGGTCTCGAGCAAATCGTCGCCCGCGTCAGTTGCCGGAGCCATTGCCGGCATGGTTAAAGACGGTGTGCCCGTCAACATGCAGTGCGTTGGCGCTGGAGCCGTCAATCAGGCAATCAAGGCGATGGCCATCGCGCGCGGTTTCCTCATTCCCACAGGTTTCGACATCTCCTGCGCCCCCGTCTTCTCAGACATCCTCATCAACGGTGAGTCGCGTACCGCCATAAGGCTCTCCGTTTACGTACACCGCATCACTATGGGAGGGATCGACGCATCTGACCTTCCCGACGATTTCAAGTAGGTTTGCTAATGACCGATCTCTCCATACTTTCTGGCAAGACGTACTTCATTCGCACGTTCGGCTGCCAGATGAACCTCCATGATTCCGAGCGGGTGAGCGGCCTGCTCGACTCCCTCGGCTGCCTTCAGGCCCTTTCTCCGGAGCATGCGGACATCGTCATCTTCATGACCTGCTGCGTGCGAGAGGCCGCCGACACGCGCCTGTACGGTCAGTGCTCTTCGTGCAAGAGCCTCCCACCCTCACCGAGCGGCCGTCGCGTCGTTGCCGTGGGCGGTTGCATCGCCCAACGCGATGGCGAGGGCCTGCTCACCAACCTCGATAACGTCGACGTTATTTTCGGCACGCACTCCATCGCCCATGTCGGCGAGCTCCTTGCGGATGCCTTTGCGGATGGCGACCTCCACGTTCGCGTTGAGGAAATCGACTCCGGTTCCGCAACTGATATGCCGTGGCATCGCGAGACGGCCCATCATGCGTGGGTTCCCATCATGACCGGTTGCAATAACTTCTGCAGCTACTGCATCGTCCCCTACGTCCGTGGTCGCGAGAAGAGCCGTCCCATGGACCAGATCGTGGATGAGGTGGCAGGTCTTGTCAGGCAAGGCGTTCGATCGGTCACCCTCCTTGGCCAGAACGTCAACTCCTATGGACGCGACAGCGGCTCGGCCCCGCGCTTTGCAGAGCTGCTCCGTCGAGTGGGCGACACCGGTATCGAGCGCATCTACTTCACCTCATCCCACCCCAAGGACTTGCTGCCCGAGACCATCGACGCCATGGCCGAGGTCCCAGCCGTCATGCCTCAGCTGCATCTCGCCGTGCAGTCGGGCTCGTCGCGTATCCTCAAGCTCATGAACCGCAAGTACACGCGCGAACAGTATCTCGACCTGGTGCACCGCGTGCGCGATCGCATTCCGGACATAGCCCTCACAACCGACATCATCGTCGGCTTCCCGGGGGAGACCGAGGAGGATTTCGAGCAGACGGTCTCCTTGGTGGACGAGGCCAAATTCGCCCAGGCGTTCACGTTCATCTATTCCAAGCGCGCCGGCACCCCTGCTGCCGAGATCGATGACCCCACACCGCGCGAGGTCATTCAGGATCGCTTCGATCGCCTGGTCAAGCATGTCGAGACCACTGCCTACGATTACAACCAGCGCGCTCTCGACACAGTCGTCCCCATGCTCATCGAGGGCACCTCAAAGAAGGATGACGGCGTTCTCCAGGGCAAGAGCCCCTGGAATCAGACGGTGCACTGCCCGGTCCCCGCTGGGCACGATCCGCGTGACCTAATCGGTAAGGTCCTTGAAGTGCGGGTGGACACGGCGCGCACCTGGTATCTCTCGGGCCAGTCCGTTGGCGAACCTCGATGAGGCCGATCGTTTCCATCGCCGGTCCCACTGCGGTGGGGAAGAGCGCCGTGGCGGATCGCGTTGCGCTCGCCTTGAAAACTGAGGTCTTGTCCGCGGACGCGATGCAGGTGTATCGCGGCATGGATATCGGGACGGCAAAGACGCCTGTCGATGAGCGACTGGTGCCGCTGCGCCTCATAGATTTGGTGGATCCCCAAGAACCTTATTCCGCCGCGCTCTATCAGCTCGATGCGCGCGACCAGATCACCCGTCTCGACTCCCAGGGCCTTCCGATCGTGTTCTGCGGCGGCACGGGGTTGTACCTTCGCGCCGCCCTCGACGAGATGGAATTCCCAAAGGGGGAGGTCGATGACGTTCGTCGCTCCGCTTACCATGAGCTGCACGCCCGTCTTGGCGATGAGGGGCTTCATGGTATTTTGGCGCAACGAGACCCCGCCAGCGCGGCAATAGTGCACCCGCATAACGTCAAGCGCGTTATCCGTGCGCTCGAGATGCATGATCAAGGTGTTTCCTACGCCGAACATGCCGCTGGGTTCTCCAGCCCCAAGATGGCCTATGATCACGTCACGTTTGCGCTGACCATGGATCGCGAGAGGCTGTACGAGCGTATCGATGCGCGCGTCGACATCATGATGGAACAGGGCCTGCTCGAAGAAGTCGAGCGTCTTGTGCACCACGGGGCCGCCGACGCCCTCACGTCGCGTCAGGCGATCGGCTACAAGGAGATCATCGATCACCTGCAAGGTCGCTGCACGCTTGACGAGTCCGTAGCCCTCATCAAGCGGCGCTCCAGAAGATACGCCAAGCGTCAGCTTTCCTGGTGGCGCCGAGACTCGAGAGCGATTTGGATTGACATGGATCGATTCGGCATAGACGGCGCAGTCAGCCACATACTCGAGAGCGTTGGCGTATCGTGAGCCGCTTTGAGCCCATATCGACCGCTCCGGTCCCTGAGCGCGCGATCCTCATGGGTGTCGACTGGCGAGAATCAAACTGGCCCATAGACAGGTCTCTCGATGAGCTCGAGCGCCTGGCGGACACCGCGGGCGCCGTCGTGGTGGCTCGTTTGACGCAAAGGCTCGAGCGCCCCATCCCTAAATCCTATATCGGGTCCGGCAAGGTCGAGGAGCTTCGCGGGTTCGTGCAGAGGCTTGATGCCGATGTCGTGATTTTCGATGATGACCTCACCCCGTCTCAGCAGTCTTATCTTGAGCGTGCGCTCGGTGAGCCCACCAAGATCATCGACCGAACCGCCCTCATCCTCGATATATTCGGCCTTCATGCCAGAACGCGCGAGGGTCGTTTGCAAGTCCAACTCGCACAGCTCCAATACTTGCTTCCCCGTCTTCGCGGCATGTGGAGCCACCTCGCCAAGGAGCAGACGCGTGGGGGCATCGGCAGCCGCTTCGGTCAGGGTGAGAGCCAGCTCGAGGTTGACCGCCGCATGATCCGAAACCGCATAGCCGCTCTTCGCAAAGAGCTCAAGGGTCTTGAGAAGCGCCGCGATGTCCAGTCAAAGTGGAGAGCGTCCTCACCTGCGTTTCGCGTCGCCCTCGCTGGTTACACCAATGCGGGAAAATCAAGCCTGCTCAATCGACTCACCGGCTCAGACGTGCTGGCGCAAGACAAGCTCTTCGCCACACTCGACCCAACCACCCGCTCATACGAGCTTCCCGGTGGCAGAGCCATCACGGTCACCGATACCGTCGGGTTTATCCAGAAGTTGCCCCACAGCCTTGTCGAGGCATTCAAGTCGACGCTTTCAGAGGTTCGCGACGCCGACTTGATTCTCAAGGTAGTGGACATCTCCGACGATGATCATGCGCGCCAGCTCGATGCCGTCGACCGGGTGCTGAGGGAGGTGAAGGCGGGTGAACGCCCGTCTGTGACCGTATTCAACAAGGTGGACCTTCTCGATCCGCTTGAACTTGGGGCGCTTGAGCGGCGCATACCGGATGCCGTCTTGTTCTCCGCTCGCACGGGTTACGGCCTTGCAACCCTCCTGGAGCGCGTTGCGCTCGAGGCTTCCGCATCAGACGAACTCATCTCCTGCGAGATACCCTATCGAGAAGGGGCTCTCGTCGCCGCCATTCGCAAACAGGGGAGCGTTCTTTCTGAGTCCTATCTGGATGATGCTCTGAGCATGGTCTGTCGTGTTCCAGGCCGTATAGCCTCCGCACTGGAGCCGTATCGAACCGAGTAGCGCCCCACGTTGCGCGCCAGTGCGTCATCTCATTCTCAGCGGCAGGACTCCTACCTCATGAAGATCTCGATGACCGCCAATGCAATGGGTTGATGCATGACGTAGATTGCAAGCGCATGTCTTCCCACAAATGTAAGTGGTGGAAATACGTCTCTGTACATCCAAGCTGGGACCTTGCGTCCCGATCTCGCGAACCCCCGCGATGCATACGCGCTCGAAAGAAACAGGAGGCTGAAGGGAATGATGGGGTAGTAATCGGCCGATCGGAATTCCGGCCCCGGAAAACCGAGCCATGCGAAGCCCTCAAAGGGGTAGCTAGACCTTGGCACCATGTAAAGCGCCGCAAATGCGAGCAGCAGCAGAGCCGCGCATGCAGACGGTCGCTCGGAGGCCAGGCGCGGCGCGAACTTATCCATGGCGCACCAAAGCAACGTGCTGGCCGCCATGCAGTACATGATTCCGTATGAAATCGAGACGCCGACTCCGGAAACGGCAGTGGCAGCCCAGATGAGCAGGGCCACGAGGGAATATCGAAGCCCTCGCTTGAGATTGCTTCGCGAATGTGAGGTCATCCATCCGGCGAGGGCGAGAAACACCCAACTAATCGAAATGCGCCAGATTCCCTGCAGAGGGCCATCGGTAAACCACGGCGCGTTGATGCCGTACAGGTAGGTCAAGTCGTACATGACATGAAAGGCCACCATCGAGATGACCGTCGCGCCTCTTAGAGCATCAAGTGCTAGCAGGCGCCTCGGGCCAGGCACTTTTGTGCATACGGGCGCCTCACGCGATTCAAGAGCGCTGGGTTGAGGGGTGGCACCTGCGGGCATAGTCGTTCTTCCAGGTCAAAAGCGGCGCATGAGCGCAACGACCTTGCCGAGGATGGTCGGGTTGTCGGCGTAGATGGGCTCCATGGCGTCGTTCTCAGGCTGCAAACGAACCCTGCCACGTTCCTTGTAGAAGGTCTTCACCGTCGCCTCACCATCGATCATGGCGACGATGATCTCGCCATTCATGGCGCTCTTCTGCTCGCGCACGATGATGTAATCTCCGTTGAAGATGCCGGCGTTGATCATCGAATTGCCGTGAACCTCGAGTACGAATGAGCTTGAATCCGTCGCGATCTCGGTCGGAAGCGTGAAGGTGTCCTCGACGTTCTGCTCCGCGAGGATGGGAAGTCCGGCAGCGACGCGGCCGACAAGGGGAAGCGAGATTGTTCCACGCGTGGAGGTCTCCCTGATTTCGGAGGCATTGATGGCCGATCCATCGGAGTTGAACACCTCGAGCGCACGCGGCTTAGTCGCATCACGCTTGATCAACCCAAGATCCTCGAGTGCGCTCAGGTGCGCATGGACTGTCGAAGGGGAGGAGAGGCCCACGGCTGCGGCCATCTCACGCACGCTTGGAGGGTAACCCTTCTCCTTCTGATATGTGCGGATGAAGTCGTAGATCTGCTGCTGGCGCTTGGTGATCTTGCGGGCCATGGCCGCTCCTTCCATACACAAACATTTGTTCGTATTTATATTGACAGGAACAACTGTTCGAAGATAATAATACACGAACACTCGTTCTTATGCCACACGTTTTTGTCCGCTCGAATCGGTATAAACGTGGCGTCAAGATTGAGATCGGGAGGACCCCCATGAAGGCTGAACACATCACATACGGCACCCTTGCGTTATCCGCTGCGCCCGCAGAATCACCCTCTCTGGTCATTGTCCAGGGCGGCCTCACCGTTCATCACCAGGACGCCATCCCCATGCAGTGCGCCGCGCCCGATGTCTATGCGCGCATTGAGGCCCGGCCCGCGTCTCGAGCCAAGCAGCTCTTGATGGGTGCGGCATCCGCCCTCCTCTTGGTTTCTCTCGCCCTGGCCGTGATCTCCTTTGGCAGCGTCCGCCAGGCTCGCAGGTCCGCGTTCATAGATTCGCTTCAACACCATGACGTCATCGTCGAGGCGGGCCAGTCTCTTTGGGACATCGCCGAACAGCATCCCGTCGATGGCATGCCCGCTTCCGAGGTGGTTGAGCTCATGCGCTCCTGGAACGGCCTGGATTCGTCCACCATCCACCCCGGCATGGAGCTCTCCGTCCCCTTTATGAACTCATAGCCTGCCAGACAAGACATAGTATTGACTCGCGCATCGTAATATCTTGTGTTCTGCGACTTCCCCTATGCAACACATGGTATCCTGAACAGGTTACCGGTTCGGAAGGGGAATACAACATGCGCTGTCCCAAATGCGGGCATGACGATACGCGCGTAATCGATTCGCGCATGCAGGATTCCACGAATGCCATCAAGCGTCGTCGAGAGTGCCGGTCCTGCGGCTATCGCTTCACCACTTTCGAGCGCTGCGAGGACCCCATCGAGGTGCTCAAGAGCGATGGCACCATGCAGCCATTCGATCGCAATAAGCTCATGGTCGGGCTCATGCGCGCCACGTCCAAGCGCGATATCGACCTACCTCAGCTCAACGCCCTCATTGATGATATCGAGCTTGAGCTTCGCGGCGGAACTCGAACGGCCGTGAGCTCGCATGATATCGGCGACATGGTCCTCAAGCGCCTTGAGAAGCTTGACAAAGTCGCCTACATCCGATTCGCCTCCGTGTACCGTGATTTCCAGGACATCGATGAGTTCCTCTCAGAACTCGATAAATTGAGGTGATACCGTGTCAGATCTCACTGTGAACATCAAACGCCTCGACCGCAGCGTCGAGCTTCCCACGTATGCCTACGAGGGCGATGCCGGACTCGACCTCCGCTCCAACGAAACCATCGACATTCATCCCTTTGAGCGCGTTCTCATTCCGACGGGCTTGGCCATCGCATTGCCGGACGGCTATGCGGGCTTTGTGCAGCCCCGCAGCGGTATGGCACTCAAGCGCGGTCTCACCATCGCGAACACGCCCGGTCTCATCGACGCCCACTATCGCGGTGAGCTCAAGGTGATCGCCGTGAACATTGATGCGCGCGAGACGATCCACATCGAGCGCGGCGAGAGGATCGCCCAGCTCGTCATCCAGCGGGTGCCTGTCGTGCACCTCAACGAAGTCGAAGAGCTCGATCAAACCGATCGCGGATGCGGCGGTTTCGGGTCGAGCGGTTCGAGATAGTCGGTCCAGAGGTATAGGGGGATTAATTTATGGACCAGTTCTTCAAGTGCGCTGAGCGCAAGTCGAATGTCGCAACGGAGTTGCGCGCCGGCCTGACCACGTTCCTGGCGATGTCCTATATCATCGTCGTGAACCCGCTCATCCTTTCCGCAGGAGGCGTTCCCGTCACCGCCGCCGTTACTGCTACCTGTATCGGCGCCGCCGTCATGACCATCGCGATGGGCCTCATCGCGAACCGTCCTTTGGCCTGCGCCTCCGGCATGGGCATCAACTCCATCGTCGCCTTCACCCTGTGCGGATCGATGGGTCTCGGCTGGCAGACCGCCATGGCCATCATCTTCATCGAGGGCATCGCTATTCTGCTCCTCGTGCTGTGCGGCCTTCGCGAGGCCATCATGGACGCCATCCCGGTCTCCCTGCGTCACGGCATCTCGATCGGCCTCGGCCTGTTCATCGCCATGATCGGCCTCAAGGATGGCGGCATCATCGTCGCCAACGAATCCACCATGGTCGCCCTCGGCAATGTCACCGACCCTGTTTTCCTCGTCGGCCTCATCTCAATCGTCGCCACGGTCGTCCTGTCTTCCATGAACGTCAAGGGCGCCCTGCTTTGGGGCATCGTCATCGCCTCTGTGCTTGGAATCCCGCTTGGCGTCACCGCCGTGCCTTCCAGCCTTGTTGCTCCGCTCGACTTCACCACCTTCGGTGCGCCCTTCATGGCCGACGCCGACGGGGTCATGGGCGTCGTGAAGGCCCTTACCACTCCCGCGCTGCTTCTCTTCGCCTTCTCTCTCATGATGAGCGACTTCTTCGACACCATGGGCACCGCCATGGCCGTCGCCAAGCAGGGTGAGTTCCTCAATGAAGATGGTAGCGTTGAGGACATCAAGCCCATTCTCATCGTCGACTCCGTCGCCGCAGCTGCGGGCGGCGTGTTCGGCGCCTCTTCCATCACCACGTTCGTCGAGTCCGCCTCCGGTGCGGCCGATGGTGGGCGCACCGGCCTCACCTCCGTCACCGCGGGTATTCTCTTCCTGCTCGCGGCGTTCTTCTCTCCTGTGATCAGCTGCATCAACTCTGCGGCGACCTGCGGTGCCCTCGTTTACGTGGGCTTCCTCATGATGAGCGAGGTCACCGAGATCGACTGGTCCGACATCCTCGAGGGCTTCCCGACCTTCATGATCATCATCGGCATCCCTTTCACCTACTCCATTTCCAACGGCATCGGCCTCGGCTTCATCGCTTACGTCGTTGTCGCTGTCGTGACGGGCAATGTCAAGAAGGTTCGCCCGCTTATGTGGGTCGCCGCCATCGCGTTCCTCGCGTACTTCCTCGCCGCCTAAACATTCATGGCGATGATGAAAAAGGCCTCGCGGCATATGTCCGCGAGGCCTTTTTTAGCTAGGCGTCAACGTATGTGAGCGGGCCTGCCTCCCCAATAGAACTCGGCGAAATGGCGCTCGCGCTCGCAGGGCACTCCGACGAGCCTCATGGTTTTGCGCACGATATCCTTTGCCGCATCGGGCCTGCGAAGGGCATTCGCATTGACCAAAAGGCCATGGAGCGCCTCCGAGTTGTCATGGAGATGACGCAGTTGCATGATGAGCTCCCGCGACGTTGTGGCATGGAGGGTCGCGCCGAATGACGTGAGCATGGCGGTATTCGATTTCTCCTGGCCGTAAGATTTGCCCAGCAAGATCATCGGCAACTCGGCGCAGAGACATTCCGTGACGGTCAATCCACCTGATTTGAGAATCGCGAGATCGCAGGCGTGCATAAGAGCGGCCATATCGTCAACGTAATCCAAAACGGTTGCATTGGGCAGTTTCATGCCCTCAAACACAGCTTTGAGATGCGCCGCGTAACCGGCGTCTTTGCCTGGGAGGAACACGAAATGCATGTCCTCGAAGCTGCGCAGGTAGGGGAGCGTCTCTTCCATCGCCGCGCGGAATCGCACATATGGTTGAGGGAGCGCCGCACCGGCCATAACAAGAACGAGTGTCTTGTCGCGCGGTAGGCCGAACGCATCGCGATCCGCCTCGCAATCTCGATGCTCGCCAAATCCAGGGCGAATGGGGATGCCGGTGACCTCGATGCACCGCTCGGGAACCCTGCGGGGCCTGAGCGTCTCCGCCATGAATTCCGTCGCGACGCAAAACAGGTCCGTCTCCTTATGGGGCCACCAGCCCTCGATTTCGTAATCCGTGGGAACGCATACGAGCGGGAAGTCGACTCCCGTTATCATGCGCGCCCCGACGGCCGTGTTTGCAGCGGTGATGTGCGTGCAGATGACGGCTAGGGGGCGATTGGCGACCACGTAATCGTTGAATGACCTGAACATGAGCTTTGACCATGCCGATCCGCCGCCCCACAGAAAACGGCCGGTAAGCGTGAATCTCCAAGCCACGTCGTAGATCGGCCGCGTTGCGCCGGTGAACGCGGCAGCGGTCTTGTTGCCGTCGAATCTGATCCTGCCAAAGTCGAGAACGTCGAGGACATCGACCTTTACATCAGCCGGAACACCGTGTGTGCCCCGTAGCAGCTCCACCGCCTGAGCAATCGCATTGGCGGCGGCACGATGGCCCGATCCGACAGATGCATGCATGATGGTGATGACGGGACGGCGCGAATCAGCCCCAGAATGCGCGTCGGCGCAAGCGATAGACCCCTCGTCGCGAACTGTATCGTTATGGGAATCAGACGTCATATCGAACTCTCCGTGATCAGGTGTTATCAGCATTGTACGACCACGCGTGCAAGAGGTTTGGCGAATGGGGTAAGAGCAGAGAAATGACGTACCGAAAGGAATGGAAGAACCATGGAAGCAACGCACGACCTCATCGTGATCGGTGGCGGACCCGCAGGTTACTCAGCGGGTCTGTACGCCGCCCGTGCCAGTCTCGACGTTCTCGTGCTCGAGCACGGAATGCCGGGTGGACAGATCGCCACGTCGGACATGATAGACAACTATCCGGGAATCCCCAATTGCTCGGGTGCGGAATTGGGACAGAAGATGCAGGCCCACGCAGAGCAGGCCGGTGCACAATCGGAGTACGGCTCGGTCTCGTCAATCGAATTCAATGAGATTGGCGAGTTTATTGTCAAGACAGATATGGCAACGTATTCGGCACCGTCCGTCATCGTCGCCACGGGAGCCACGCCGCGTCTCGGCGGATTCGACGGTGAGGATGCGTTCCGAGGAAGAGGCGTCTCGTATTGCGCGACATGCGATGGAATGTTCTACAAAGGCAAGCGCGTCTTCATAATCGGTGGGGGGAACTCGGCCGTTGAGGAGGCCCTGTATCTCGCGAATATCGCCGAGAGCGTCGAGGTCATCGTGCGAAGGGATGCATTCAGGGCATCTCGCGGGATGGTCGAACGCCTCGCAAAGAAAGATAACATTACAGTGAGGTACCAAACTAGTATTACCGCCGTTAGCGGAAGGACGTTCATCGGCCAGATCGAGTTCAGGGACAATGCAACGGGGTCCAAGCATGTCGAGACATTTGACGAGGGATCGGTTGGCATATTCGTCGCTGTCGGCCACGACCCGTCAGTCACTCTAGTTGATCCGTATGTCGATTTGGGTCCCGATGGCGGCGTGGTGACCGATGAGGCCATGGCCACCAGGACTCCGGGATTGTTTTGCGCCGGCGATATGCGTTCGAAATCCCTTCGGCAGGTCATCACTGCGGCATCGGATGGCGCCATAGCCGCAACATCCGCATATCATTATCTGGAGATGCGAAATGCATCCAGTCACGCGTGACCAGAGAACCATGGCACTCCATGTCAAATTCAACTCACCTACATATTCGTGATAATATATATTATGTAAAGTAGTAACAATGCCGATTTTGCCTTTCAGCTCGATAGACCTTCGGATGGTGCCCCCGACTCATTATCCGGGGGCACCGTTGATGTAAGTTGGAGACCATCGATCTCGACTGGAAAATCAGCATTGCCGCGAGGCAGGCTACTCAGCGACGCGAACTCCATTCGTATCCGACGATAAGGCCAGTACTCTCGGCATAATACGAGCAGAGTCCGCCACAAGGCAGGATGCTAACCTCAGCTTCAGGCCAGTTTGCCAGTATGGCATCTTTGAGCGCGTGGGCGCCATCGAGATTGTCGACATGGTCGATGTACACCATGCCGCCACGATACCCATCTCCATACATGACATCGACGATTTTACGGAACGTTTTCTTATCTCCGCGCGTGGGCGCGATGACCTGTATGGTTCCCTGCGAGCTTGCGGTCCCGAGCATTCGAATGGAAAGCCCGCTCGCCAGCGCACCCACGACCTTTGGCATCCTGCCGTTCTTGACAAGGTTGTCAAAGCTGCTCAGGGAATATTGGACTTGGGAGTGCGAGCAAATACGCTCGGCAAGCTCTGTCATCTCAGAAAAGGAGACATTCGGATTCTCAGTTAGGTACCTATCTAAAAGACGGATGATGATCTCGAGTTTGCCCCCTGCACCCTTGGAATCCAAAACGTGTATGTTCTTGCCCACGATGCGACCATCGTGCTCGCGAGCATACTCATCCATGACAAGGTTGCGGCCCATCTGAGCCGCTTCGTAACTGCCGGATAGATTGGACGAGATCGTAACTGCGATCACGTTGTCAGCGCGCTTGAAAAGTTCAGCCCACTCCCCTGCGCTCGGACACGCGCTCCCAGATGCCCCGGGCTCCTCAGATACGCGTTTGTTAAGGGAAGTGACGTCCAGAAGCTCATCGTCAACGAACTCCTCTCCCCCAACCTCAATCTTGAGCGGTGCGAGAGCATATATGCAGTCTGGAGCGGTAGGCGTGTAGCCACGTAGATTGCAGCTAGAATCCGCGATGAGTGCCCATGTCATACCTCGGTCCTTTCGCGAAAGAATTGGCTACCCGAGTATATACCTTTGGACCCCTCCTAAGAGTCAGGCGTGCACTTTAGAGACATATCTATCGATATGTAAGATAAAACAGGCGGGAGATTGACCCCCGCCTGTTTGGCAATACTTAGTAACGCACGAAGACCATGCCAGACTGGACAGGTCCAACGATGACGCCCACGCCATACGTCGCAGCGTGGATCATCTGGCCACCGCCGATGTAGATACCGCAGTGGCCACTGTTGACCGCGACGTCGCCGGGCTGAGGATCACTCACACGGGGCCAGTCGAGGAACGTATAGGTGGTTCCAAGTCGGCTGTACCGGCCGGTCAGACAATAGCTCACAAAACCAGAGCAGTCGAATGCACCCGGGGAGCACGCACCCCAAACGTATTCGGCGCGACCAACCCAGCTGTAAGCGCGATCGACAATCGCGTTGCCCGTATTCACATCATAGTTGGGTTCGGGCTTGGGGGCCGGCTGAGGCTGCGGAGCAGGCTGGGGGGCAGGAGCGGGAGTGGACCCGTTATCCCCCGTCTCGGGCTGCTGGGGGGCATCCGGATTCTGAACATTTCCGATCTGATTGCCTTGGCTGGCATTCAGGCCCTGCTGAAGAGCGGCGTTTGCGGCAGCTTCCGCGGCGAGTTCCTCCTGCAGCTTGGCATCGAGAGAATCGACAACGGCGGCGGCGTTGGCGCGCTGCTGGTTGAGCTCATCGACCTTGGCCTGCGTGGCCTCGATGTTCTTCTGCTGCTCCTCCTGCTTGGAATCAAGTTCCTTCTTGAGAACCTTGACCTCGGAGATGGTGGTGGCCTGCGTGTTGGCGACCTTATTCATATACGTGACGCTCGAGACGAGCTGATCGAACGACTGGGAGGACATGACGATGTCGAGCAGGCCGGCGAGCCCGCCTTTGTACTCGGAGGAGACGAAGGTGGACAGCAGCTCCTGGCGCTCCGCGATCTCGGCGTTCTTTTGATCGATCTCGCTGCGGGTTTGCTCCAGGTCGCATGTCAGGTCGGACAGCTGGGCGGTGATCTGCTCAGACTGGCGCCCGATCTGCTCAAGCTGGGTGCGAGCCGCCGCGAGATCGGATTCGGTGTCGGCGAAAGCAAAGGTGGGAAGGCCGGAGACAAGGACCAAACCGGAAAGACCGGCGACAATCGCACGGCGAACGTTAAAGCAGCGTTTATTGTGCGTCATATGTAAACTCCTCGATGCACGCTAAGGCGCGCTCGTTACGAAACCTTGATGAGGCTGTACAGTTCCTGGTCACCCGCGGTGGCGAGAGCCTCGCGAGGGTTGAGGAAGGTCAGCTCCAGGATACAAGCATACCCTACAAGTTCCCCCGCCACATCTTGTACAAGTTTTCCGGTGGCCGCGGCGGTGCCGCCGGTGGCGATCAGGTCATCGACGATGAGGACGCGATCACCGGGCTCGATGGCGTCCTTGTGGATCTCAAGGGTATCAGTGCCGTACTCAAGCTCGTAGCTCACAGAATACGTCTCGCGAGGAAGCTTTCCGGGCTTGCGAGCGGGAATGAAGCCGGCGCCGAGTTCCATGGCCACCGGCACGCCGATCATGAAGCCGCGCGCCTCGGGGCCGACGACCTTGGTGACGCCGGCATCGCGGAAGTGATCGGCGATGTCCTTGACGGTATGGCGCATGGCGTCGGCGTCGGCGAACAGGGGCGTGATGTCCTTGAAGACAACACCGGGCTCGGGATAATCCGGGATATCGATGATGTGCGACTCGTAATCGTAGGATGCCATGTTCGGGACTTTCTACTCGGCGTCCACGGGACGGACGCGAATGGGCTGGGCTGCAAGCTCGCTCGCATCGAGCGGAGAGATGCCTGAGGTGGTGGATGCGGTGGCGTATGAGGCGGGGTTCGCCTGGGCCGCCTGCTGGGCGCGCGTGATCTCGTCGTCGATGGCATCGACGTCGGCATCCTCGACCACGGCGTTGAGCGATTCGAAGACGCGGTTGCGCAGGAGCGCCGTCCGCACCCCGTCGGTGAGGTCGTGAAGGGTCTTGAACGCGCGCTCGAGCTTCGCCTCTCGATCGTCGTCGGAATCATCCGTGCCGAGCATGCCTATGAGAACCTGCTCGAACAGGGCAGACTCGCGGTTGGCGGCATTGACGTACTGGCGAAGATTGCGCGGCTCGATATGGAAGCGCGAGAGTTCGGCGCAGTGACGGATTATCTCGAAATCGCGGCCATCGATGAGCTCGCGGTTCTGCGGGCTGCGGACGATTCGAATCAGATCGTTGTCGGCCAGCTGCCGCAGGAACGCGATGTCGACGCCGAGGATATCGGGGACGTCCTCGATGAGGTGGAGCTTCTGGCGGGTCTCCTTAGACGCGACCTTCATCGGCGCATCGGCCAGCAGCCCGACCTCGAACGCCAGCGTGGAGAGATCCGACGCGCTGTCGAGCTTCTGCTTGATGGCCGACAAGGGCATGTACCGAGTCTTCTGGAGATGCAGGATGACTTCGAGCCTGTCCACGTCGGCCTTGGAGTACTGCCGATACCCTTTGGGGGTGCGGTGGGGTGTGATCAGCCCCTCGTCCTCAAGAAAGCGGATCTTTGAGTTCGAGAGGTCCGGGTAGGTTCCGCGCAACAGGTTGACGACCTGCCCGATGCTGAGGTAGCTGCGCTCAGCCAAGCTACTCACCGGTTTCGATGCGCTCCACGGTGCTCTCGTGGTACATCAGCGTGAAGGTGCCGATCTGCACGGAAGAGCCGTCGTGCAGGGGGGCTGAGTTGACGATCGCACCGTCGACCCACGTGCCGTTGAGGGAACCGAGGTCCTCGATGAGGACGCCTGCCTCATTGCGGAGAATCTTCGCGTGACTGCGAGAGACGGTCATATCGTTGAGGAAGATGGTGTTGGCGGGGTCGCGGCCGATGGTGATCTCCGGAGCATCGAGCTCGAAGACATTGCCCGTCTGGGGCCCCTTGATGATGGAGAGGACCGGGACGACGAGTGGGGCGCACTTCATAAGATCGGGCGCCGTCGCATCGCTGCTCGGCATCCGAAAGACGCGCGTCGTCTCATTCTGCTCGAAGTTGGCCATGGGAACCCCCTACTAGGATACCGGGTATTTACCCGGATAAGATCACTCAAACATTCATTCTACCGCAAGCCGCGAACCCACATCGAGATTACGCGAGCTCCCCCTCGGGAGATTCATCGCCATCCTCGATCTCCGGGTTGAGGAAGTCATCATCCTCTTCCTCGGGATGCGCGATGGCGTTCGCGATAGCGGTAAGCCCCTTGTACGTGTACACCGCCGCCGTCATAAGCGAGCAGCACACCCCGGCGTAGACGAAGTAGATGCCCAGGGGAACGGCGGTTCCGTTGAGACCGGGGAGCCAGGTGACAGAATCGGGCACCAGCCCCAGGCCGTCAAGGACGGGAAGACCGAGAAGCATGAGCGTGAAGCCGCTCATGAGCAGCGCCGTGGCGAGCTTGCCGATGAAGACGACGTCAATGGGTCGACGATGATAACGCTTGACGACGAAGTTGCCGAGGAACAGGTAGATGTCCCTGCCGACGATGGCCAGGCAGATCCACAAGGGGAGCTCGTCGCGGGCAACCAGGCCCACCACGCCGCAGAACAGCAGGGCGCGGTCGACGACCGGGTCTAGCATCTTGCCCAGCCAGCTCACCGTCTTGGTCATGCGCGCGATCTGGCCGTCAAGCCAGTCCGTAGACGCCGCGATGGCGTATATGACGAGGGCGACGTAACGGTTGTAGTCCGTCACGAACAGGTACAGGAAGACGCCGGTGAGGATCAGGCGCGCGAAGGTGATGAAGTTGGAGATGGTGAAGATCTTATTGGAGGGGTAATCGGATGTGCCGATGAGCTCCTTCTTGATCTTTTTCCTGATGGTTCCGGCTGCCACGCGCGACTCCCTACACGATGAAAACACTGGAAGGATGATACCCGCTTTGCGCGGGCCTAAGCCATCTAGGCTAAAAGAAAAGGGCGGCTAAAAGCCGCCCTCTCATGCTCCATGGTCGGGACGACTGGATTTGAACCAGCGACCCCTTGCGCCCCATGCAAGTGCGCTACCAAGCTGCGCTACGTCCCGAAGCAAGGAAGTACTTTACCCAAAGCCTGCGACGGATGCAAGGATTATTTTCAAGATTCCTGACTTTTTAGAGACACAGCCCTCTTGAGCAGGTCGAACGCCAAAGACTGTTTACCCATGCAAGGCAACTGCTCCACGCTTTCGCCAGTGACCCATAGCACCGAATCGGTGTCAGATCCGAACGTGGAGTCATCGCGGGAGACGTCGTTTGCCACGATGGCATCGCAGCCCTTGCGCCCCAGTTTTGCCTGCGCGCGATCGGCGAGGCCGTTCGTCTCGGCGGCGAAACCGATGACGATGCGGTCGCCCTTTCTCGCGGACATGTCGGCGAGGATGTCCCGCGTCTTCACGAGCTCCACGGAAGAGAGGACGACGTCGGCCTTGCTGAGCTTTTCCGTCGCAGGGTGCGCGGGGGTGTAATCGGCCACCGCGGCGGCGCACACGAGCATGGTGCAGTCATCGAAGCGCTCGCTCACGGCGGCGTGCATCTGCGCCGCGCTCTCGACGCGCACGCCCGTCACGCCGTATGGCACGGAAAGAGACGTTGACGCCGTCACCAACGTCACCTCGGCGCCCATCGCGCGGGCCGCTCGCGCGATGGCGTGACCCATCTTTCCCGTAGAGCGGTTGCCTATGTAGCGAACCGGATCGATCGCCTCGCGCGTGCCGCCCGCCGTGACGATCACGCGCTCACCGGCGAGCGAATCGGACATCTCGAGGGCGAGCAGGGCTCGGGCGACGATGTCATCGACATCGGCGAGCTTGCCCTCCCCCGTGTCGCCGCACGCAAGATACCCCGTTGCAGGGCGCACGATATCGTACCCGCGGTCCTCGAGCTCCCGTATGTTGCGGCACGTGGCATCGGCCTGCCACATCCCCACGTTCATGGCAGGGGCGATCACCACGGGGGCATCAGTGGCGAGCACGGTGGTGGTGAGCAGGTCGTCCGCGACGCCGTGCGCGATCTTGGCGAGGACGTTGGCGGTGGCGGGCGCGATCAGGACCGCATCGGGCTCCTTTGCGAGGGAGATGTGGTGGATGGGGTCGGCGGGATCGTCGAACAGGCCGACTGCCACCTCCTCATGTGTGAGGGCCCTGAACGTGGTGGGCCCGACGAAGGCGGTGGCGTGCTCGGTCATGCAGACCTTCACGCGGATTCCCGCCTTTTGCAGCTGACGAGTGATCTCGCACGATTTATATGCGGCGATGCACCCCGTGATGCACAGCAGGAGGGTCTTTGGCATGCGCTACTCCTGGTCGTTGACGACGATGATTCGATGGCAGTAGGGGCACTCGGCGATATCGCCGGCATGGCGCAGGGCGTCCATGGAGGCGGGCTGGAGGGCGGTTCGGCAAATGGTGGGAACATTGCCCTCGATGCGCTCGACGACCAGCCCCTTGAACCTCTCGAGGCCGCGCTCATACGTGGCTCGGACATCCTCGGGCAGACGGCCCAGCAGGTGCTCGCGTCGAAGGGTCAACTCGTCGATGGACGCCTGGAGCTCGGCGGCCTGAGCGCGTGCGGCCTTCGTGTCGGCCACGATGCCCTCCTCGAAGCGCTTGATGTAGCCGGAGAGCTTCTGCTCACGTTCACAAGCCGTCTCGAGGGCCTCGAGCGCCGAGGGACGGTCGTACTCGATCTTGTCGATTTTCTTCGCGAGGAGGGAGAGCTCAACCTCGAGATCGTGCACCGCGCGGTAATCCGTGGCGTCGAGCGGGCGCGCTTTCGCGGCGGCGGCCGCCTCGCGACAAGAGCGCTCGGCCTCGTCAAGGTCATCGACGGCGATCTGCGCATCCTTGCGCGCCGCGAGCAGGCGCGTGGCCTCGGACTTGAGGCGGGCGTACGAGGCGCGCTTCTTGGCGAGCTCCGCGATGACGGGTAGGTTCTTGAGTGTCTTGCGCTCGCGATCGAGGTCGAGGTCGGTCTGCTGCAGCTTGATCAGGTCGGAGCCAAGGCTCATGAATGTCCTCCTTGAACGGGCTCCCACCATTGCGTTGGGAGCGGGATGATGTGGATGCAGTCGCGAGCGATGCCGGCTTGGGTGGCGGCATCAGCCAACACGCTGCAGAACGGCTGCTCGGACCGATCGTGGCCGAGCAGCATCACGGAAAGGCCTCGCAGGAACAGATCCTGCGCACGGTGGTACCCCAGCTCACCCGCGATCACGCAGTCGCAACCCGCGTCGATCGCGAGGTCCCCAAAGTCACCCAGAGAGCCGCCCATGAAGGCGACGCGCCGGACGATCGCGGCCCTGTTGCCCCAGACCCGTGCTCTCGTGGCAAACGCGCGCTCAGCGCGGGAGGCGAGGTCCTCGAGGGGGCATGGCTCGATGGGGCAGACGGAGCCCAGGCCGCATCGAGCCGGCTCGTCCGGGAACTCGAGCGAGGAATCAGCCGAGAGGCCCAGAAGAGCGGGAAGCGCATCCCTCGCCACACGAGACCGGTCCAGATTGGTGTGCAGAGACACGATGGAGACGCCGCGCCGGACGGCCTCGTACATGGCCGCCGAGGCGGATGGGCGCGCAGGCGCGGCGGGCGCGAGCAGATCGGGCGGCGATATGCTCACCGGGTGATGGGCAAGCAGGACGTCGCAACCGGCACCCTGCGCCGCCAGAATGGACTCAACCGTCGCATCCAGGGCACATGCGACCCGCGTAACCTCGGCTTCGGGGTTACCGACGGAAAGGCCCACGCGGTCCCAAGACTCGGCGTCGGCGGCGGGGAACATGCGGAGAAGCTCGTCGGCGAGCTCTTGCACCCTCATTCCCCCACCACCTCGAGCAACGCATCCGCGAACGAGTCGAGTGCGCCGGACGGCAGGCGGTCGTCGAACGAGACCCTGAGTGAACCCAGAGCGCTCTCACGCGGTATGCCCATGGCGCGGAGCACGTGGCTCGCGTCGAGGCTGCCACTCGAGCAGGCGCTGCCGGCCGAGACCTCGTACCCGCGCCCATCGAGCTGAAGGATGAGCTCCTCGGAGTCCATGCCGTCGACATACAGGCTCACTATGCCGGGAAGTCGGTCGACCTCGGTCCAGTCGCCCATCGTGGCGTGAATGCGCGGATGGGAGCAAAGGCGGGCGTACAGCGCGTCGGCCGCGGCGGATAGCCGCGTGCGATGACACTCGACCTGCGGGCGGAGGGCGTCGACGACGGCCGCCAGAGCGACAGCGGCGCGGAGATCCTGCGTGCCTGACCTGAGCCCAGCCTCCTGCCCCCCTCCATGCGAGCGAGGACGGATCGGCGTGCGCGTCTTGAGGTACAAGGCCCCCAGCCCCACCGGTCCGCCCACCTTGTGCCCCGCGATCGACAGGGCATCGACACCGAGGTCTCCGACATCGAGGGGAATGTGGAGCCAGCCCTGGATGGCGTCCGTGTGCATGAGGGCGCCATTGGCGTGGGCAATATCAGCCAGATCGCCGATGGGCTGCACGACGCCGGTCTCGTTGTTGGACGCCATGACGGAAACCAGCGCGACATCGGGCCCCATGAGGCCCTCAAGAGCCACCGGGGTAACGCGACCGGTCCTATCCGGTTTGACAAGGTCCACCCTGAAGCCGGCGGCGCGGAGCAGGGGGAGGTTGTCGAGGATGGAGTCATGTTCGATTGCGGACACGATGACGCGGTCGCGCTTGCGGTCACGCTCCCTTACGCCCTCGGGAATCCCCAAAAGCGCGAGCACGTTGGCCTCGGTGCCGCCACCCGTGAAAATGACCTCACTCGAGCGGACGCGCGCGCCCATGCTGCGCGCGATCGAGCGCCGGCACTCCTCCAACCGAATGGACGCGCGGCGCCCCAGGGAGTGAAGTGAATTTGGGTTCACGCCGGCCAGCTCGGAAGAGTCGTAATCCGCCTGGGCTTGAATGGCCTCGGGCCGCATGGGGGTCGAGGCGGCGTAATCCAGGTTCACGTACGCTGAGGTGACCATAGATCACGCGCCCATCTGGGCGCGCCCGCGCTCGCCGGCGGCGCGGATCGCATCCACAGCCGCAGCGAGGTCAGTCGCGCCGAAGACCGCGGAACCGGCGACGAGGACCGTGGCGCCCTCGCGGGCGATGCCCTCGGCATTCCCCTCGCCCACGCCACCGTCGACCTCGATGAGCGGCGAGACCCCGCGACGTTCGCACATGGCGCGGAGCTGCGAGAGCTTCTCGAGCGTGCGGGGAATGAACTTCTGCCCGCCGAAACCAGGGTTCACGCTCATGAGGAGAACCATGTCGAGGTCGTCGATGATGTCCTCGAGGACCGCGACGGGAGTGGCGGGGTTGAGCACGACGCCCGCCTTGCAGCCGCGCTCCTTGATGTGGGCGATGGTGCGATGCAGGTGCGTGGAGGCCTCGTAATGCACGGTGATGATGTCCGCGCCCGCATCGATGTACCAGTCCACCGTGTTATCGGGATTGGAGACCATGAGGTGCACGTCGAGCGGGATGTCCGTCGCGGTCTTGCAGGCCCTCACGATCGCCGTGCCGTAGCTCAGGTTCGGGACGAAATGCCCGTCCATCACGTCCACGTGGATAAGGTCGGCGTTTGAGATGCGCTCGAGGTCGCGTGCGAGGTGCGCCATATCGGCTGAGAGGATCGAAGGTGAGATCTGGATTGAGTCTGACATGGCGCGTTCCTTTCAAAGGGGTTGATATGCGGTTTGCTGACGTGTGGGCCAAGTCTGCTCAGGACACGGGCGAGCCCGGAGAGGGCCGTACCCGGCCGGGTCCCGGGCTTACTCGTCGAGGCCGTAAAACTCCTCGCTCGGAGTGCGCTTGAGCAGGGCCTCGAGGGCGCCCTCTAGGGTGAGGTCACCATAGAGCAGCTGCTCAAGGGCGAACGTGAAGGGCACGTCGACGCCCTTGGCGCGGGCGAGCTCGCTCACGCTCTTGGCCGCGGCGGCACCCTCGACGACCATACGTCGGCGGGCCTGGTACTCATCGAGCGATTCACCGCGGGCAAAGGCCTCGCCGAACGTCCGGTTGCGCGAATGGTGCGAGGTGCAGGTGACGATCAGGTCGCCCATGCCGGCGAGCCCCATGCAGGTCATGGCCTCTCCCCCGCATGCGTGGACCAGACGGCTGATCTCGGCAAGCCCTCGGGTCATGATCATGGCGAGCGCGTTGTCGCCCATGCCCGATCCCGCCGCGATGCCGCAGATGATGGCCATGACGTTCTTCATGGCACCGCACAACTCAACGCCGACCATGTCGGACGAGAGGTACACGCGGAAGGTCGGGCTCAGCGTGAGGGACTTGAAGTACTCGCCGACCTCGGTGCTCTCGCAGGCGATGGTGGAGGCGGACAGGGCCCCGTGGCAGATCTCCTCTGCGTGATTGGGGCCGGAAAGCGCGGCGATCCGCTCGGGATGGCCAACCTCCCCCGCGATAACATCGCTCATGAGCAGACCGGTTCCCAACTCGATGCCCTTGGCGAGACAGAGGATGGGAAGGTCGCCGGCGATGTAGGGCGAGCAGTCGCGCGCGACGCCGCGGAGGAACGAGGACGGCACGGCGAAGATGGCGGCGTCGGCGCCGTCCAGGGCCGCCTGATGCGATGAGGTGGCGCTCACGCTGTCCGGCAGGACGTAATCCTTGAGGTAGCAGGAGTTGGTGTGGTGCTCGTTGATCTCGGCAGCGGGCTCGGGGTCGTACGACCACATGACGACCTCATGCCCGTGGCTTGCCACGAGTCCCGCCATGGCGGTGCCCCACGAGCCGGTTCCGATCAGTGCGATGCGCATGTTACTCATCCATCTTGTCGACGCGTTTAGAGAAAGACAGCTTGGATTCCGTGCCGTTCAGAAGCTTCTTGACGTTGGAGCGGTGAGCCCAGACGATCAGGAGGCCGAGCAGGGACAGGACCACCTTGAAGCCCAGGCTATCGGCTGCGAAATACAGCGGAACCGTGATGGGCAGGGCGAGGACGGTGATGATGGAGCCGAGCGACACGAGGCGCGTGAGGGCGACCACCGCGATGAAGATCCCGAGATGCAGCAATGCGAACGGCCATGAGAGCCCGAACAGCACGCCCACGCCCGTCGCGATGCCCTTACCCCCCTTGAAGTGGAGATAGGGCGAGAAGATGTGACCGCATAGGCACACCAGGCCGGCAATCGCGAGGAAGGTGTCGCCAACCCCGGCGCCGCCGTCGATGGCAAGCACGTCGGAGAAATCGATGCCGATCATGTTCGCAACGGTCAGCCGAACGAGGTTCACGCCGAAGACGCCCTTGAGCACGTCGCAGATGAGCGTCGGAACCGCTACTTTAGGGCCGCCGGCTCGCAGGGCGTTCGTGGTTCCGATGTTGCCCGACCCGACCTTCTGCAAATCGATCTTTCCGAAAAACCGAGCGAAGATCTTACCAAAGGGAATGCCGCACACGAGGAACGTGACCACATAGGCGAGAATCAGCGGCAACCAGCTCGCATCGGGCATCTCGGTCGATGCGAGGGCAAGGAAGCGACTCATGCCGTCCATCCCCTACTCCTTGTCCTTGTCGCTCTTCTTGGCGCGGAAGCGAAGACGGATGGGGGTGCCCTTGAAGTCGAACGTGGCGCGCATGCGGTTTTCGATGTAACGCCTGTAGTTGTCGGTCACCAAGTCGGTGTGGTTGACGAAGAACGTGAACGCCGGGGGCTTATCCCCCGTCTGCGTGACGTAATGCATCTTGAGGCGACGCTTGCCGTCGGAGACGGTGTGGCCGAATTCGCGCATATCGGTGAGCAGACGGTTGAGCTGCGAGGTGGTAATGTGGCTCGCGCGGCGCTCTGCCGCGGCGTCCACCATGTCCCAGATCTTATGGACGGATCGACCAGTCATGGCGGAAATACGCAGGTACTCCGCCCAAGGGGCCATGGTCAGGCGACGGTCGACCGTCTCCATGACGGCCTCGCGCTCGTAGTCATCCTTGAGAAGATCCCATTTATTGAGGAGAACAACCAGGGCGCAGCCGCGCTCGATGGCGAGATTGGCAACCTTCTGGTCCTGCTCGGTCACGCCCGTGGAGGCGTCGACGACGAGCAGCGCGACGTCGGCGCGATCGATGGCGCGCAGACCGCGGACCATGGAATAATACTCGATGTTCTCGTAGACGGTGCTCTTCTTGCGGATGCCAGCGGTGTCCACCATGCGGTAGCGCTTGCCATTGCGCTCTACGACCGTGTCGATGGCATCGCGCGTAGTGCCGGCGATGTTGCTCACGATGGAGCGGTCATTGCCGATCATCTTGTTGAAGAGGGAGGACTTGCCGGCGTTCGGGCGGCCGATGATGGCCACGCGCAGCGTGTCGGGCTCGTCATCCTCATCGCCCGCATCCTCGGGCAGAAGGGCGACGACCTCGTCGAGGAGGTCGCCGGTCCCATGGCCGTGAAGGGCGGAGACCGCCACCGGCTCCCCCACGCCCAGGGAATAGAACTCCCAGAGGCTGTCGTTCTCGCGCGCGGGGTTGTCGAGCTTGTTCACGAGCAGGAACGTGGGCTTCTTGAGCTTGCGCACCATGCGCGCCACGCTCTCGTCCTCCTCGGTGACGCCGACCGAGCCGTCGACGACGAACAGGATGACGGCGGCCTCCTCGGCCGCGGCGAGGGCCTGGTCGCGAATGGAGGTGGCGAAGACGTCGTCGCTCTTCATGGGCTCGATGCCGCCCGTGTCGACGAGCATGAACTCATGGCCGTTCCAGTCGGCAACATGGTAGCTGCGGTCGCGCGTGACGCCGCGGCTCTGATGGACGATGGCGTCCGAGGTCTGTGCGATGCGATTGACGAGCGTCGATTTACCCACATTGGGGCGGCCGACGATCGCGACGATAGGACGAGACATAGGTTCTCCTTGGAAAGTCAAAGTTGCTGAAATTCTAGCATGCCGCACGCACCCTCTGCCCCCTGCCGCGCACGGGCATAATTCCTTCAGGCGCGGTTCGCTTCGCTCACGAAACTCCTTGCGAAAATACGCCCGTCCTGCGGCAGGGGGCTACATCAAGGCGTCGAGCAGGAGATTCGGCGCGGGAGTGGCGTAGTGAACGACGGCGCCACGCCCCTCGAGCTCAGAGGTGACCGCATCGCGGGTGAGTCCGTCGAGGGTGAGGCCGTCGTAGTTGAACATCACGTCGGGAATGAGGAGCTCGACACCCGAGAGGTCTGCCGGAAGCTGACCGAGAAGGTCACAGGCGCAGATGAGCCCGGTGACGTTCACGTTGCCGCCGAAGTATTCGTTCTTGATGGTGAATACGTCGATGCGGCCCGCTTCGAACAGATTGCAGAACGAGCCGAAGGTGCCGCGGGCCGCCTCGCCGGAAACGATGATCGCCCTGCGACCCAAAGCACCCAGGCGCGCGGCGACGCGACCGATGTCATCGGGCCTGGCAGCTCTCACGGACTCGACCTCATCCAGAAAACTGCGGAGCATGCCGATGCCATCGTAAAACTGGGGGAATCCGTCGTAGGTCTCGGCAGGCGGAACTGGCAGGTCCGCGTCGATGTAGAACTCATCGGCGAGCTGGAACACGGAGCAGCCTCGCTCAGAGCGGGCGCGGGCCTGAAACGTCTCGAGCATGTGCACGACGGCACGCGAGGCCTCGACATCGTCGGAGTACGACGAGGTGAAGCGCTTCTGGTGTTTAGTGAAGCCGAGGGGGACGATCGCGAGGCTCGTGATGCCGGGGTGCGCCTCGACGTACTCAAGGGTGGCGAGAAGCTCTTCGCCGTCGTTGATGCCAGGGCAGAGCACGATCTGCGCGTGGATCTCGATGCCCGCCTCGAGAAAGCGCTCGAGCACCTCGATGCCGCGCGGGGCGTTGCGCCCGATGAGCTTGCGACGGCATTCCGGCGAGATGGCGTGGAGCGAGACGTTCATGGGAGAGAGCATCTTGTCGATGGCGTCCTCGACCTCATGGCCCTTCATGTTCGTGAGCGTGACGAAGTTGCCTTGAAGGAAACTCAGGCGGTAGTCGTCGTCGCGGATGGTGAGCGTGGAGCGGCTCTCCTTGGGCAACATGTTCATGAAGCAGAAGACGCAGGCGTTCACGCAGGTGCGCATCCCGTCGAAGACGACGCCGTCGAAATCGACGCCCCATTCCTCGCCCGGGAAGCGCTCGATGACCGCCGAGGCGACCGTGTTGTCACGCGGGTCGAAAACCTCGATCTCGGCCTCGACGTCCTCGGTCTCCCACAACCACACGATCATGTCGGTGAGGGGTTTGCCGTTAACGGCGAGGATGCGCATGCCGGGTTCGAGTCCGATGTCGTATGCGGGAGAATCGGGCGTGACCGAGATGACGGTCGCGCCCTCGGAGGACGGCTCCGAGGAAAGGGCGTACGGCGCGACGGTGCCCGCATACGAGGGAACCGAGGGCATGTTCGAATCGCGCTCGGCCATCAATCCTCCAAAAGCGAGCGCATGCGGTCGAGGGCGCGTTCGATATGCGAGGCGGGAGTCGACGCGCCGGCTGTGACACCGATGCGGCACGCGCCGTCAAACCATGCGGCATCAAGCTCGGCGGCGTCCTCGATATGGTGGGTGCGCGGACAGGCAGAGGTGCAGATCTCGGCGAGCCTGCGGGTGTTGCCTGAGTTCTTGCCGCCTATGACGACCATCGCGTCGACGCGACGGGCGAGCTCGGCGGCGCTGTCCTGACGCTCTTGGGTGGCGGAGCAGATGGTGTTGACCACGCGCAGGTCCATGGTTCGCTTGGAGAGCTCGCCGACGATGGCGGCGAGCGCCGAGGGGGTCTGGGTGGTCTGCACGACCACGCCAACCTTGCGGCCGAGCTCGATGCCGTCGAGGTCCTCTGGTGAGGAGACCACGCGAGCGCCGTCGCCGGCGTGCCCCATGATGCCCTCGACCTCCGGGTGGCCGCTCTCCCCCACCACGATGAGCTGATAGCCCTCGCGCACGAGTCGCTCGGCGGCGTTATGGACTTTCTTGACATAGGGGCAGGTGGCATCGAGGACGTCGAGACCGCGGTCGCGGGCGTCATCCACGACGCTCGGGACGACGCCGTGCGCGCGGATGATGACCGTGCCGCCATCAACCTCGTCGACGCTGGAGGCGGTGCCGACGCCGATGCGCTCGAGATCGCTCACGACGAGCGGGTTGTGGATGAGGGGGCCGAGCGTGTTGACCGGCTTGGCCGCCTCACGGGCCGCCTTCTCGGCCATGCCGAGCGCGCGCTCGACGCCGTAGCAGACGCCCGCGTGACGGGCGACCTCGATCTCGATGTGCGCCATCTAAAACCTCCCGGGGTGCTCGGAGCGAAGGGCGTCGCGGAGCTCGTACATCCGGCGGATGGACTCGTCCTCGACCCACTGCGTCCGCTCGCGGCGCTTCAAGCCCTCGGGGGCGTCGGACAAAGAAACGGAATCGCCGGCGCGCATCCAGCACTTCTTGGGGCGCATGAGCTTCTTGCCCGCCGGGGTGATGTCGCGGAAGCCGCACACCGCCATAGGCGACACGGGGGCCTTGCCCATCTGCGCGATGAGGGCGAAGCCGCCATGGACCTCGACCGGCTGGTCGTCAGCACGAACGCGCGTGCCCTCGGGGAAGATCAGGACGTCCTCGCCGCGCTGCAGCGCATGCTGGGCCGCGCGAAGGGCGCTCATGTCGGCCTCACCGCGATCGACGGGGATGCCGCCCGCCAGGGCGAATGCCCAGCGGACGATGCCTGTCTTGTTGAACTCAGATTTGAAGATGGGACGCACCCGGCGACCGGCGACCCACTCGCTCGTCACGATGGGCAGGACCTCGGCCATGGAGGTGTGATTGCAGATGATGACCGACGCGGCGCCCGTGCCCGCGTGCAGCTTTTCGGCGTCCTCGAGCGTCCAGCGCCACATGAGCTTGGAGAACACCCAGAGCACCGCCATGACGATCGAGTAGATGACGCGCTCGTGCAGGGGGAACGCGGACATGGGGCAGTCGTAGTGCGACGCGGCGTCGCGAGGGATCTCGACCTGATCGGCCATGCTATCTCCTCTCGTCGATGAGGTGCTCGATCATCGAGACGATCTCATCGATGGTGTGGCTCGTGGAATCGATGCGGACGGCATCCTCCGCGCAGGTGAGCGGCGCGGCCTCGCGCTTGGAATCCAGGGCGTCCCGACGCTCGATGTCGGCCAGGGTCTGCTCGACCTCTGCCTCTATCTCGGCCGGGTCGATCTCGCGGCCCTCATGGCGCTGCAAGACGCGGCGACGTGCGCGCTCGCGCGGGTCGGCGGTCAGGAACACCTTGAGCTCCGCACCGGGAAAGACGACGGTTCCGATGTCGCGCCCCTCGGCCACGACGTCGCGCCCCTCGGCGAAACGGCGCTGCGGCTCCAGCATGGCCGCGCGGACGCCGGGGTTCGCGGCAGCCGCGGAGACGCAACGGTCGACATCGGGCGTGCGGATCGCGCCCGAAACGTCGGTCCCGTCCACGAACACGGACACGTTGCCGTGGCTCTCGGCCCCGAAGGTGATGCGGATATCGCGCGCGAGCCGGGCGGTCGCCTCCGCATCTTCAAGCGAGATGCCGCGCTGCAGGGCGGTCAGGGCGACGGAGCGGTACATGGCACCCGTGTCGAGCTTAGAGAAGCCGAACCTCGAGGCCACCTCGCGAGCGATGGTGGATTTGCCGGAGCCGGCGGGGCCGTCGATGGCGATGATCATGTAATCCTCCTATACGTCCGATCGCGGCGCGGATCTGAGCGACGCGACCTCTTCGTTGGTGAGCTCCCTCCAAGAGCCCTCGGGCAGATCGCCCAGGCTCAATTCGCCGAACTGGCAGCGATGCAGGGCGATGACCGGATGCCCGATCTTGGAGAGCATGCGCTTTACCTGGTTCTTGCGGCCCTCGCGGATGACGACCTCGACCGCAGTCTCATGCGGACCGCATGCCGAGCGACCGGGGATCCCCGCTGACCGCATGTCCAGGATTCGGCAGCGGGCGGGCTGACAGGGCCCGTCGTCGAGCGTGATGCCGCGCCGCAGCGGCTCCAAGTCGCCATCCGAGCATCGACCGTCGACGACTGCGCGATACGTCTTCCAAACATGATGCGAGGGGTGCAGCAGGCGCTGGCCCAGGTCACCGTCAGTGGTGAACAGCAGAAGGCCGGTCGTGTCCATGTCAAGGCGACCGACCGGGAAGAGTCCGGGGAACGCGCGGCGCGGCACGAGCTCGGCGACTGTGGGGCGGCCATGCGGGTCACTCATTGTTGTGAGGAAACCGGCGGGCTTGTTGAGCATGACGTACACAGCGCCGGCGCCCAGGACCACGGGAACGCCGTCCACGGTGACCTCGTCGACAGCCGGATCGACCTTGGTGCCCAGCTCGGTGCGAACCTCCCCGTTCACGCGCACGCGGCCGGCCGTCATGAGGCCCTCCGAACCCCGGCGGCTGGCTACGCCCGCGCGCGCCAGGAAACGCTGCAACCGCATGGGCACGAGCCTCTCGTCATCGGGATGGACGAGAGCATGGCGCGCCGGGCCTTGAACCCCGCTAGGCATCATGGCCCTCGCCGTCCGCATCGCCGGCCGTCGCGAGGTCGTCAAGCTCATCGGCCTCATCTATCAGCTCGCGCTCCTCCTCGAGGTCCTCGGCGACCTCATCGAGGGTCGACTGGATGGACCTGCCGGACAGGCGCTCGCGAATGAATTGACGCGCCTGCTCGTCAGGCGCGAACTGCTCAAGGTCCGGCAGATCGCGCGTGCTGCGCAAGCCGAATTTCTCAAGGAAGGCGTTCGTCGTGCCGTAGATGATCGCCTGCCCGCGCTCGGAATCGCGCCCCATCTCGCGGATCAGGCCCTTGTCGACGAGCGAGGAGATCACGCCGTCGGAGTTGACGCCGCGGATTCCCTTGACCATCTCGCGCGTGACGGGCTGGTGGTAGGCGATGACGGCGAGCGTCTCGAGGGCTGCCTGGGAAAGGCGCTGCGTGTCCCAGGAAAGCACGAACGACTCGACCTGCTCATGGAAGGCGGGATGCGTGAACAGACGCCAGCCCCCCGCCACCTCGCGCAGCTGGAAGCCGCGATTCGCCTCCTCATACTCAACTTTGAGCTCGGCGAGCAGCGATGCCACCTCACCGGGAGTCGTATCGAGCACGGCCGCGAGCTGGCTCGCGCTCACCGGGTCGCTCGAGACGAGCAAAAGCGCCTCGAGCGCGCCCTTGAGGGAGCCGGCACCGAGGCTATCGAGATTATCCATCTAGTCCTCCTCGTCGAACAGGGAACCGTCGCCCGGGCGGTATTCCGGGGCCCCCTCAACGCGGTCAATGCGAATGGTGCCGAAGTTCTCGTCCTGCTCGAGCACGAGCGAACCGCGCTTTGCGAGCTCGAGAATGGCCAGGAACGTCGCCACAACCTGCTCGGTTGTCGCATCGCCGTCCAGGAGCTCCCTGAACGTGGTGTGCGGCCTCGCGGCGGTCACGCGGTCAACGGACGCGACGGTGAGCTCGATGGGTACGCGACGCGGCGCCACGTGCTCGGCCTCGAGCAGGAACGTCTCGCGACGGCCATCGAGGTCGGCGCAGATGACGGCAAGGCCTCTCAGCGTGATCCCGGCGAGGTAATCGGGCATGAGGTTGAGAAACTCCGGGTCGGGACCGGCAACGCGCGGATGCATGCGGCTTTCCGCCTCCATGCGCGCACCGAGCGCGGCGGCCGCACCCTTGAACTGCTTGTACGCGATGAGGCGCTGGATCAGGACCTCGCGGAGCGCGTCTCCGTCGAGCCCGTCGAACTCGTCATCCAACTCCTCATCGTCACGGCGTTTGGCGGAGCCCTCGTCCGGGACGAGCGATGCGGCCTTGATGTCGAGGAGGGTGGCGGCAACCAGCAGGAAGTCGCTCGCAACATCGAGGTCGAGAGCCTCCAGGCGCTCAACCTCGGCGAGGTACTGCTCGGCCACCTCCGAGATGGAGATGGACCCGATGTCGACCTTTTGACGGCTCACGAGCTGCAAAAGCAGGTCGAAGGGGCCCGAGTACCCCTGCGTTGAGACGCGGTAGGACACAACCTCCCCCTTCTACCCATCGATGCACATACGCTGTTAAGTTTAGCGCACTAGATGCCCAGAGCGAATCGCGCGAGCGCGAGGTACATGGGATCGACGGTCACGGAGAAGTACATGCCCAGCAAATCGATGTGCAAGACCGTCGGAAGCAGGTACAGCACCGCGATGAGGATGGGCATGGAGTACCGTTGGACGTCGTAGTACGCCTGCAGCGCGCGGCCCTTGAGGAACGGCTGGATGATCGAGGACCCGTCGAGGGGCGGCAGGGGGATGAGGTTGAAGAACGCCAGCGAGAGGTTCACGGAGATAGAGGTGAACCCAAAGTCCACCAGGGCGTTGACGATATCGATGCCCACGGGCTCCGTGAGCGCGATGGAGGGGACGGCCCTAAGCGCGAGCGCCGACAAGCACGCGAGCACGATGTTGGACGCCGGCCCGGCGAGGGACACGAGGACCTCGTCGCGGCGCGGGTGCCCAAGGTTGTTCAGGTATACGGGAACGGGCTTGGCGAACGCGAACACCGGGCCACCGGCCAAGATCATGATAAGCGGCAAAAGCACGGTGCCAAAGGGGTCGATATGCTTGAGCGGGTTGAGCGAGAGCCGGCCCTGGGAACGCGCCGTGCGATCCCCCAGAAGATACGCCGCAAGGGCATGGGCGCTCTCGTGCACGACGATGCCGAGTATGAGAGCGAGGGCGCTCGCGAGAAGGCTCATCAGGTACGGAACGTTCATGCTTGGCTCCTAACGCAGCGAGCGGGCCACGCGGGCGCACGCGTAGTCGATGAGGAAGAACGCGACCGCCATGCAGGCGAAGTCGAAGCGGAACACGCCGCCGAACGGCGTGGCCACAAGCCCGTAGCCCGCGATGACGGCGGGCAGCGCACGGGTGAGGTCAACCACGAGCGAGACGATGTTGAGCTTTGCGGCGAACCCGTTGAAGCACAGCGCGACGGTCAGGGCGCAAAGCGCAAACGCGATGACGCGGCATGCGAAGCCCATCACGGTCAGGGCGATCGCCCCTACCCTACGCGCATCCACGGGCGGTCTCCTCCTCGATGATGGTCGACAGCTCGAGCCACTCGTCCTCGAGGGCGGGAAGCTCCTGCTTGAGGCCGTTGTACTCGCCCAGGGCGGCGCTGAACTTATCCTGATCGGCGTACAGTTCCTCGCTGGCCATGAGCACCATGAGCTCGTCATAGCGGGCGCGCTTGACCTCGAGCTCGGATTCCACCTTCTTCAAGCGGTCCTTGGTGCCCTTGAGGCGTCGGTTGAGCTCGGCGCGAGCGGCGGCCTCGGCACGCTTCTGCTCCTTAGTCTTTTTGCCCTCGCGGACGGGCTCGAGACCTGCATCGACGAGCTTTTCCTGGGGACGGGCCATGCGGGCGGTCGCCCCCGTATCGGCCCCCGCGGCGGCGCGCTGGGCCAAGTCTTCACGCTTGAACTGGTAATACTCGTAATCGCCGTCGTACACCGTCATCTTGCCGTCGCGGATGTCGACCACACGGTTGGCCACGGCGCGCACCAGGTGCTCATCGTGGGAGATCAGCACGATTGTTCCGGGGAAGTTCTTGAGGGCGTTCTCCAGCATGTCCACGGAGTCGATATCGAGGTGGTTGGTGGGCTCGTCCAGGCAAAGGAGCGCCTCGGGGGCGACGAGCATCTTGGCGAGCGCCAAACGCGCGCGCTCGCCACCGGAGAGCACCCCCACGCGCTTCTCCACGTCGTCACCGGCGAACAGGAACGCGCCGAGCAGGCTGCGCTGCTGGGGCACGGTCCACGTGGGCGCGACGGAGTCGATCTCCTGCAGGACGGTATTGCCCTCTTTGAGGCCCTCGAGCTGGTGCTGCGCGTAATACGCAACGCCCACGTGGGTTCCCAGCGAACGCGTGCCCTCGCTGGGAAGCTCCTGTCCGATGAGCATCTTGAGCAGCGTGGACTTGCCGGCGCCGTTGGGGCCGACCAGGGCGACGCGGTCACCGCGGTACAGAGTGAGGTTGGCGTTCTCGTAGAGGACCTTGTCGCCGTAGCGTTTGGAGAAATCCCCGAGCTTGATGACCATATCGCCCGAGCGCGGAGGGTCGGGGAACTTGAAATTCACGTGCTTGTGACCCTCTGGCAAGATCACAAGCTCGCTCTTGATCTGCTCGATCCGGCGCATACGCTCCTGCGCCTGAGCGGCCTTGGTGGGCTTGTAGCGGAACTTGTCGACGAACACCTGCATGTGGGCGATCTCGCGCTCTTGGGCCGCGCGCTTTGCGCGCATCTGCTCAAGGTTGTCCTCGCGCTGCTTGAGGTACGAGCTGTAGTTGCCGGTGTACGTGGTGATGCGGCGGTTCTCGAGCGCGGCGACATGGTCCACGCAGGCGTCCATGAAGGCGCGGTCGTGGCTGACGATCAAGACGGCGCCGTCGTAGGCCGAGATGAACCCACGCAACCATTGGACGCTCTCGAGGTCCAGATGGTTGGTGGGCTCGTCGAGCAGCAGGACATCCGGATGGCGCAGGAAGAGCTTCGCGAGCGCGATGCGCATCTGCCAGCCACCGGAGAACTCGGAGCAGGGCTGGTCGAAGTCAGAGGGTTTGAACCCCAGGCCCGCGAGGATCTGGCGGGCGTTGCTCTCCAGCTCGTATCCGCCCAGTCGCTCAAAACGATCCTGCACGTGCCCGTACTCGTCGAGCATCGCCTGCGGGACCTCCCCGGTCTCACCGGCCTCTGCGATCTTGAGCTGAAGCTCCTCGGCGCGCTCGCCCATCGTCTTTATCTCGATGGCGGCGTCCATGACCTCCTGAATGATGGAGGTGCCGGAGGCGAGCTTGGTCTCCTGCTCAAGGTAGCCCACGTTCGCGTCCTTGGCAAACGTCACCGCGCCCGCATCGGGGCTGTCGATACCCATGATGATCTTGAGGAGCGTGGTCTTACCGGCGCCGTTGGGGCCCACGAGCGCATACCGTTCGCCCGCGTTGATTTGGAGCGTGGCACCCGTGAAGAGCGTGCGCGCCCCAAAGGACTTCTCGATTTTGTCCACAAGGAGAATCATGTAAGCCTCGCATGGTATAATCGACTCTATAGCAAAAAGGCCCCAGTCACCTGGAGCCTTTACTGTGTGATGGTGGGCGATACAAGATTCGAACTTGTGACCCCATCCGTGTGAAGGATATGCTCTACCCCTGAGCCAATCGCCCGTGCTTTTCAGCAAGGAGAATACTAACACGAGAACCTGAGGCGGCGCAACAAGTTTTTTCGAATTCGCCTCCATCGTCAAACTCAGCGAAAGCAAGTGGCGCCCGTCCTCTAGGCCTAAGGCCCAATCGACATCGGAGAATTGAATTGTCTCGACGCGCATGCTAGTATCTTAACCGCTGAATTCAGCATATACGGGCTCTTGGCGCAACGGTTAGCGCAGGGGACTCATAATCCCTGGGTTCTGGGTTCGAATCCCGGAGGGCCCACCAGAGACTACGCAGGCCGGATGTGATATCCGGCCTGTTTTTATATCGATTGATCACTTGGGTCTTTAACGAGCATCGGCGTAGGCAGGAACCGCCTATCGATACATCCGCCCCGCCACAAAAAGCCAACCCCAATGCCTGAAGATGCCAACCGGCTCACAGACGCGCAGTTCGCCGATTCCCAATGCCGCCCGCCGCCCACCACGATCGCCACAGCCCGCAGGTCCGCGAGGCGTCATAAGATATGCCCCATATCGGAAGGCGGGCCGTCAGGCATGAATCCGCCGAAGTACGACCGAACGGAGACGACCATGAAGAAAAGACTCCTCGCCGCCCCGCTCGCGATCGCCGCGATCGCATGCACCGTCCTCCTAGGCGCGTGCGGAGGACCATCCATCGAGGAGCTGATCCGCACCGACCTGACCGAGGCGTTCGACAGCATCTCGCCCGATAACGAGGAGTTCGTCGACAGCCTCACAGACAGCACGGGCGGGTCCCTCGAGATTCTCGACCTCAGCGCGGAGGATTTCGCGAAGGGGTACTTCGACGGCTTCGAGTACGAGATCGGCGACATATCCGTGGAAGAGAAGGCCGGCACCGCGAGCGCCAGGGTGAAAGTCAAGATGAAATCCATCACCGACGCGATGGCCGACTTCACGGCGGACTACGAGGCTTGGATCATGTCCATCGACCCGTCGGCAGTCCCGAGCGAGGAGGAGCTGTACGCAAAGGGCGGCGAGCTGATGATGGCGTCGATCGCCGAGACCCCCGCTGAGGAGAGCGACATCACGTTCACGTACTCCAAGAACGAGAATGGGGAGTGGGAACCCTCCGAGGGAGCGGACGAGGCAATCCTCGGTGCCATGCTCTGATAAGCCATGATAATCGAGATGATCCGTCGAGACCAAGCTCGCCGCCCCGTTCGGAGGCGATTCGCCATGATCCTGCTCAAAGACGCCCTGGCTCAAGCCCGACGCGAACGCGGCCTCACCCAAGAAGAACCCGCCGCGTGCCCCTACAATGGAGGAGATGATCAAGAACCGCGCACCGCGCATGGCCCAGAACATGGACCGGTCCGTGGATGAGTGCGCGTCGATCCTGGGCGCCGTCCTGCTGACACTCCGCAGATGGAGAGAGAAGGCTTAGCGGGCCCAGGGCCCTATTTCCCGCGGTGCTTACGGCGCCGCTTCTCGCGCCTCTCCTCCCAACGGGCGCGCGCCTCGTCTTGGCGTCTGGCCGTGCGTTCGGACCGCGCATCACCCTTCAGGCGCTCCCGCTCGCGGGCAAGCGCGAGCTGCGAGGCCGTCGACGACCCGTGAGAGCGCATCGCCTTCGCCGCTTCGCGGGCGCGGCGCTTCGGGTTGCCGGGCAGCCGCCCGACACGGCCCCCGACGGGCTCCGTGGCTGCGCTCAGACGCAAGGTCGACCAGTGCCTGAGCACCCACGTATAGATTTCCTCGTTTGACGGCTCCGCGCCGAACACCACGCGTGCAACACGGAGCATGCCGTCTTCGACATGCTCGACCACGCCCACCCAGAACTGACCGTCGTGATAGACGGTCAGGGTCGATGAGACCTCACTCTTTCGCATGGCCGCGACCTCCTTCTATGTAGGGCTACGCGAAGAAGGGACAAGCAAGGAGGAAGGTTACTGGCAGGCGGGCGCCCGCGGCCCGACTACCCGACGGGCGCTGTGTTTTTATCTTCGATGGGCATTATTGTAGCTCCGCGGCGATCTTGGTCCCCTGAAAACAACGGGTCACGCGCTCTGCTTTGATTCCGAACGATGATGACGGTGCCTCTGACACCGTCTTAGCAGAATGCTACTTGTTCTTGCCGTTCTCTAACGGCCAAGGGGTGAGACTCGCCACATAAGGGAACAGCAGCTCCGGCCAGGGCGGCTGTTCGTGCGGGTTTTACCCCACCAGCTAAATCCAGGAGGGCGTACGCCTTCCTAGTCGTTACCAGCATACCCGCTTTCCGGCGCCCCTGCACGCCGCCTGCGGGTTTCTGGGCGGCGCCGGGCCTCGCGAGCCTGGCGCCGTTTTTAGCCGTCCTATCAGAAGGATAAGTCGCAACCATATTTCTGTTAGAACCGAAGAGTAGCCCCTGACAGATTGCATCAGCCCGCCACGTCCCGCCGCATCATCAAGCGCCCCCGTCCAAGCTCCTGAGCATATCGGAGATGCTCCGAGCCATCTCATCCGATGCCTCACGGATGACGCCGACCCAACGAGAAAAGCTATCGGCGTCGCCCGAATCATCGCCGATCGACGAATCCCCGGGCACATCAGCGGGAATTCCCGCCTCCGCTTCAAGAACATCACAAGCACTCTTGATCGCCATTAAAGGAGTTTTAAGCTCGTGGGAGGCGGAAGTGACGAACCCCCACTCACGCTCGCGAGCATCCATAACGGGCCGCAGCGCCCTCGTTGTCGCAAAAGCCGCTACCACCGTCGTGCACAATACGATGAGTGCTCCGGAAGAGATGCAACGGAAGACGATTGAGGAAACATATTCACCATGGGGCGTTACATCGAGAAACGTGTAGAGGCGTTTCCCGGTTGGGGCGGCCTCGACCGCCGCAACGTTTCCGTCCAAAACCGTCACGGCACCATCCTGGGCATCGAGCGGCTGCCAAAGACCGATCCACTTTCGCCCGTCGAAAGAGAAAGGCCGATTCCCGACTCCATCGCGAAGACATACAAGCTGTGTCGCGGCGCTCTCAGAGAGGCTATCGACGTCCACCGCTCCCCCGCGTTCCACCGCAACCATCTTGGCCGACTCGTCGACAGCGACCCGACACCATGAAACGTCGGGGCCGGTAACGACCAATCCTGAAGTCCTATCCGCCCCAATGTCCGCGTCGACCCGTTCAATGTCGAACGGCTGGTTTGAGATCTCCTCGAGCATATGCCTGCGCGCTGCCATATCCGCATCGATGAGTGGTGCCGCGAGCAGCATCATGCACGCAGCGGTGCACAGGGAGATGAGGACGGCGGAAACCACGACGATGCGCCGGCGGAACATCACAAGATCCCTAGGCATCTTCATGCTTGGCCTCCAACACGTAACCGATTCCGCGAATGGCGCGAATTGAAACCGGGGCCACGAGAGCGACGATTTTGGAACGCAGCAGCGAGACCTGCGTCTCGAGCTTGCCGGCGCTCGACTCGCCCTCAGCGCCCCACGCTACCGTCACGATTCGCCCCCTACGCACCGGGGTTCCCGCATAGCGCATCAGAGCTTCGAGCACCAGACCCTCCTTGGGCGTAAGAACGCAAGATCCGCCACCACATTTCAGCTCACGGGAATCGGGCGCATAGAGCATGCCGAGCGCCTCAATCACTGTGGACGGATCCGCGATGCCACGACGCCTAAGGACGGCGCGCAGCCGTGCTAGAAGCTCCTCGACATGGAAGGGCTTAGCCAGATAGTCGTCAGCGCCAAGATCCAGGCCGCGCACCCGGTCGCGCACGTCGCCGCGGGCCGTGAGCAGGATGAGGGGCGTGGTGTCACCACGTGCGCGCAGCTCCGATAGAACGGAGAGGCCGTCCTTGCCGGGCAGCATGATGTCGAGCACCACGGCATCTACAGGAGCCGCGGCAAGGCGTGCGAGCGCCGCCTCACCATCTGGCACCGCCTCCACTTCCCACCCGGAGAGCTCGAGCGCCCGGGAGAGCGGATCCCGGATGAGCCGGGCATCCTCTACAAGCAAATGCCTCATATAAGCCCCTTTGCAAGGGCGGCGCGAACCACCTCGACCCGCGCCGCCGCAACGGTCCGTCGCACCTATTCCGCGACGTCGGCGAATATCCGCACGTCGGGAACGGGTGTAACCTCAGCGCCGTCCTCAATCCAGCGAACAACGTCGAACTCCGTGCTCCCATCGGAGCGCAGAGCCGACTCGCCCAGACCAATCACGATGCCATGGGCGCCAGGTGTCTCTTCATCGGCAACGGCAGATGCGGGCGAGAACATGCCGATTGCCGCAAACACCGCCACTGCCAAGCCCGCAGCCGCCAGCGCCAGCTTACCCATATTCTTCATCTTCACCCTCCAAACTTACAGCGTCCAAGACGCACGGCCAGGATTGGAGATCTCCACGACCTCATGGTAGAAGGCGAAGCTTTAGGATTGCTTTACGGTTAGAGATAAGAATTCAATTTAAGGTGACAGCCAGCGACGCCGTCCGTCTACGCCCTACGAACCGGGTGCCTGATCACCGTCTTGAGCTTCTCGGGCGCGGTGCGGCGGGCGTCGTTGAGGTAGATCTCATGATGCAGGCGCTCGTCGGAGAAATCCTCGACATAGCCCTGCTCCACGGCGAACGCGTGCATCGCCTCGACGGTAACCGGCTCGTCATCATACGGCCCTACATGCAGGCACTGAACGCAAAGGCCTTCCTCAATGGTGAGAAACTCCACGCAGGAGAAGTCCCGCTTCTTCTTGGCGGCCGCCTCCGCGACGGCCCATTCAAATTCCTCGTGCGTCACGAACTCCGGCACACGGATAACTGAAATCCAGTTGAAATCCTCCTTATGAGCATAATCCACGCCCAGAACGCCGTCCTGCCACCAAAAGCCCTCCAGGGGCGGCACGACGAAGTCGAAGTAGCCCTCGATACGATGATCGCCCGTCTTGGACATCTTGACGGTGTACGCCACACCATAGAGCGCCTCGAGCGCGTCCTTATACGCCCCGCCCTCCTCGTTGGGATCTCCATGGCCACGAACTGCGAGAAACGTCATCGCAGGCACTTCGACAAACATCGGATTCTTGGGCGGAAGATAGAACTCTTTGTATTCCTTCTTGTAGTCGAACGCCATCGTAATCCCCTTTCGCAAGCAACCGTGACCCTATGATAATCGAACATGTGTTCTTGTCAAGTTGGCCATAGCGCCTTGCGGAATTCGGGGGATGCACGCTCGATGAGATCCGCTATGATGGCGAGGTCGAATCCCGGCATATGGACGAAATGCTCGAGCATGGGCAAAAAGGCGAAGGCGACCTCATCGTCGTGCTATCCGAATTCACGACCGACTGGCGGGCAACCGACGAGGGCTTCTCGCCGAACGACAGGTACGAAGGTTGGCAATGGATTCTCACCAGGCCCTCGCAAGGCGCCCCATGGAAGGTTGTCGACTGGGGCTATTGATGACGCTGCGGCGATGTACCACGCAGCCGTCGCCCCGTGCGGACCGGCGCGCACCCGCTAGATCGCATCCGTGTTCAGGCCGTCGAAGCAAAAATCCCCCCGGTCGGGGTCGTAGACGAACAGCGCCTCAATACCCAGGTAGTCATCTTTCTCCCCCGACATGGGCCCCTCGGAGCAACGGCCCAGAAAATGGAGGTAGATCTGGGCCATGACCTCACCGTCCTCGTCCCGTACGTCGACAGACGCCAGGTACCACTCCCCCGTCATATCCTTCACGCAGGGGAAGACATCCTCGTCCATCCAGTCATCCGCGCTCAAGTACTCCGCACATTCCCCGATAGTCCTCTCGATCAGGCCCTTTCGGTGGCCGAGATACAGCCTTTCCAAATCATCAGATTCGAAATTCGTCTCGGGTTGCAACTTCCGACCGTACGTCACGCATTCGTTTCGCGGGTTCGGATGCGGCATGGCTATTTCCCTGAATGTGAGCGGTTTCTCCATGACCCATCGTCCTTCCCTGCTGCCGACTCCATTCCTTCGAATCTAGCACAGATAAAGCCCCTCCTCCCGTCATCCAGTCAGACGGCGGCCTGGGCGGCAGGGGCGTCAGTCGCCCTCCACGGCGTACGTCGCCCAGAAGGTCGGGATGTTCAGGTCGTGCAGACGCCCCTCGCCGTAGGTATCCTCGCAGCAGTCGACCAGCCGGAATCCCGCCTGGAGCTGCCCGCGGATCTGCGAGCAGTCTCGTGCGCGCCAGGCCGAAGCGATCCCGCATCACAGCGAGACCGCTCCATCGGCGCACCGCCTGAGACGTCGCCGCGCAACCATCCGTTGCTCGACCGCACGCGCATCGAGCGGGATAATCGCGATGAAGCAAGGCGCCACCCATCGAACACAACGGAGGAACCGTTTATGATCCTGCTTAAAGACGCCCTGGCCCAAACCCGACGCGAACGCGGCCTCACCCAAGAAGAACTCGCCGCGCGCCTCTTCATCACGCGCCAGGCGGTCAGCCGCTGGGAGACCGGCGCGACCGAGCCCGGCATCGACATGATCAAGCTCATTGCGCGCGAGCTCGACGTCCCCGTGACGCGCCTGCTCGACATGCCCGAGCACTACTGCCAGAGCTGCGGCATGATGTTCACTGGACCCGACCAGCACGGACACGAGGCGGATGGAACCGAGGCCGACGATTTCTGCCGCTGGTGCTACGACGAGGGCGCGTATACCAACGAGACAACCATGGAAGAGATGATCGAGGACTGCGCGCCGCGCATGGCTCAGAACATGGACTGGTCCGTGGACGAGTGTGCGTCGCTCCTGGGTGCCATCCTGCCGACGCTCCGCAGGTGGAGGGAGAATGCCCGGCCGAACGAGTAGCGGCTACTTGCCACGGTGCTTGCGGCGCTTCCTTTCACGTTAAGGGAACAGCCGCCCTGGTAGGAGCGGTTGTTCGTGCGGGTTTTACCCCACTACAATCTGCTTGCTATACCTTGCGGAATTCAGAACGAGGCGGGTCTCGCCTCGTTGCAATTCGCATCGATGTCACCTACCGTTGAGGAATCCAGATTCGGGCACTCGCCACGGCGATCCCAAGGGGGCGCAATGAACAGGAAAACGGCTCTCATCGCGATAGCGGGCTCTCTCGCAGCTCTCGGCATCCTGGCGGCGCTCGTCAGCCCCTCCGGTGGAAACGTGAGATCGGTCGAGCGCATCGCGCAATCCACGGACCGCTATACCGAAGCCGATATCCTCGCCGCATTCAATGCCATCGAGACGAAGTTCGCGTCGGAATTCGAGGGATGCGCGCTCGATGAGGTCCGCTATGACGGCGAAGTCGAAACCCGGCACCTGGACGAAATGCTCGAGCATCGGCAAAAAGGCAAAGGGGACCTCATCGTCGTGCTATCCGAATTCACGACCGGCTGGCGGGCAGCAGACGAGGGCTTCTCGCCGAACGACCGGTACGAGGGCTGGCAATGGGTTCTCACCAGGCCCTCGCAGGGCGCCCCATGGAAGGTTGTCGACTGGGGCTATTGATGATGTCCCCAATGACCTCCGAAATAAACCAGGCCCATCATAGCGACCCCGATTAAGCGCAAGGCAAGCGCGTGCGTCGGAACGGCGACATCACGCAAATAAACCAGGCCGGATAAGTGTCGCAAACCACACGAGCATGCATGCGATATCTACCGCACACGCTGCGCTCAATACAAGGCGAGCGTATGGGTCGCGCACGCCATCGCGCGCAATCTCGTGGGCCAATCGCTCACGAAGCACGACCTTTTCCGCAGCGGCGCACTTGCCCGCAGCCAACTCGGCAAGCACCCCGGCGGCTGATGCAGCGGATACGGCCCTCTCGCCCGCCCGTGTCATCACCGTAAAGCCCATCACCATGCTCAAAAGCGTCATCGAGTAAAATGCGACGGAGCCCACCAGATAGCGCGCGGTAAAAGAGACCGCGACAAGACAGACTCCCGCACCTACGGCAACGCAGGCAAGCGCGAGCGTCCTACCTATGGCCACCCGCGCTTCGCGATCGACAATCTCTTCCATTTCTGCAACATCCCCTTTCACGAGCTCATCAATGCTCGTTCCGAATATCTCGGAAAGAACCAGCAGGGATTGCGCGTCGGGGAGCGTCCTGCCCGTTTCCCAATGCGAAAGCGTCGGGCGCGATACATATGCTCGGCGAGAAAGTCCCTCTTGAGAAATCCCAAGCCGCTGCCGCTCACGACGAATCCGGTTTCCGACCTCCATTGCCCCTCCTTCGCTTCATGCATCCCCGGAGATGTTGCAGATGGTTATAGCACATGGACCGGAAAGCGTCCGTAAAAATACTTATCGAGCGGCTCACCTGCGCTTTTAAATTAGATGAACGGTATGATCTAAGCATCTGAGACCGGTTTGCGAGCCGCTGCCAACAGGAGGTCGACGAGCATTCGGGCATCAAGCAAGTAGAAGCCCGCCTGCTTCTTCCGCAAGCATCTCTCTCGATGCGGTCAGCGAACATATCAAATATCCGTCAGCCCCGCTCGACGATCGCGCCGTAGCCCGTGTGCGGCAGGTACTCCACCGCGAGCCTCTCGCCGTCGTCGACGTAGCCGGAGAACACCGTGAGGTCGACGACCTCGCCGGTCTCGTCGTCGCGCACCGAGACGCCCCGGCGCTCGCTCGGGACGATGTTCAGGACCCTCAGGAACAGGACGTCGTTCCTTCCGGTGAAGCTCTTCCTCACCTCGTCGGGGCTCCGGAAGACGGCGTCGATGAAATCCCTCTTGCGCACGAGGTGCGAGACGCAGAACGCGAACGCGACGATGAAGGCCAGCGACCGCATCGCGAGCCTGAAGACGGCGTATTCCATCACTTCTCGCCTCCAGCCGTGGAGAACGGAGTCGACAGGTCGCCCATGGCCCAATCCCTTCTCACCATTTTTTTGGGGAAACGTCCTCGCCGGAGCCACCCTGGCCCCGGGAAGACGATTTAGCAGAATCTAGCACATGCCGGGCACCCCGACATCGACGGTTCGGCAAAAGGGGACGGACGGCCGGGCGGGATGGCCGCCGTCTGACGCGCGTGCATCCTGTTCGCCCCCCGGCGCGGGGATTCGGCGCAAATCGCATGGAATCGGCGCGAAGCCGCCGAAGCGGAGGCGCCCCCCGCCCGAGGATCTCGGGCGGGGGGGGCGCGGAAGGCCGCGGATGGGTGCCGCTGCGCCGATCAGGCGACCTGATGCCGGCACCAGCGGCCCAGGGCGAGGGGGACGCCGACCGCGACGAGGGCGCCGTAGACGAGGGCCGCCATGCCGATGAGGTCGAGCACGACCGGCCCCACCGGATAGGAGAACAGCGCGGCGAACATGTCGAACGGCGACTGCAGCCCCATGGGGAACAGCGTGAGGATGTGGCGCAGCACCCCGACGCCGGCGGACGGGAGGAGGCCGGTCACGAACAGGACGACCACGTCGGTCACGATGATGGCGAGCGTGGAGGGCGTCGACGCGGAGAGCGCGAGCGTCAGGGCGAGCATCCCGAGCATGACGAGGTAGAAGATGCAGATGTACAGCGCCGCGGCCCGCGCCATCGTGAGGTCGTAGGGCGATGCCAGGGCGTAGTTCTGGATGGCGAGGTCCGCCCCTCCGGCGCCGTAGAAGGCCAGGGAGACGCCGCAGACGATGGCGGCGCCAACCGCGAACAAGGCCGTGGCGTAGAGTACGGCCGCCGCGAGCTTCGCGGCCACGAGCCTGCCGCGCCCGTTTCGGGACGAGAGGAGGACCGCGTCGGTCCCCTCGCGGTACTCGGAGGCGAACAGGGGCGTCACCGTGACGCAGGCGGCGAAGATGGCGAAGACGAGGAACGCCGTGCAGTCGAGGATGTTGTCCCAGCCGCCGGACCACCCGTATCCGATGGGCTCGGCCACGCCTGCCTCCTTCTCGGTCCAGAACGCGCGCTCGGCCGGCGAGTAGACCCACTCCCCTCCCATGCCCTCGTCGAGGGAGTCCTGCAGGTTGGCCGCCAGGGCGCCGTAGAAGTCGAGGGCCATCTCGGGTGTGACGCGGAATGCGTACTGGTAGGGCTCAAGGCCCCTGACCGCCCAGGGCTTGAGCAGCGTGATGTAGTACGGATTGTAGAGCTCCAGGCGCGTCGCCTCGTCGTACGCCTCCGCCACGGCCTCGTACGCGGCTGCGTCAGACATCTCCGCGAGCTCCTCGGGGTTGAGCCTCTCGTAGGCGATCTCTTGATAATGGGCAATGTCGGCGGCCACGCGCTCGGGCGTGAGCTCGCCCGCGCGGGCCTCGGCCACCTCGCGGCGGTGCGCGATGGCCTCGGGCCCCGAAAGGATCTCCCCGGCGTTGCCCTCGGCCCTGGCTTGCATCACGTTGAGCGCCATGACGGCGACGAGCATGACGATCGCGCCGGCGTTCGCGGCGACGGCCACGCGGCGGGTAAGCATCTTCTTGAGCTCGAACTTGATAAGGCTAAGCATGTCGGCCACCTCCGAAATGGGCGTCGCGGCGCACGCGGCGATCGGCGTCGGCGGGCCCGACGAGCGGCGCGGGGCCGCCCTCCGCCCCGCTCTCGTCGAACACGTGCAGGTACAGGTCCTCGAGCGTGGGCTCGGCCCTGACGGCGCCGGGCACGCGGGAGGGGCCGTCTCCGGAGAGGAACCGTACGAGGGCCGTTCCATCCCCCATATGGTGGACGTTGACCACGCGCGACGCGGTCGACAGCTCATCCGCCTCCCGAGCCGAGACGCGGGCCTCCCAGACCATGCCGTCGACACGCGACACGACCTCCGACGGGGCGCCCCGCATTATCAAGGACCCCGCCCGCATCATCAGGATGCTGTCGGCTATGCACTCGACGTCGGAGACGATGTGCGTGGACAGCAGGACGACTTTGTCGGCGGCGAAGCTCGCGATGAGGTTGCGGAACCGCACCCGCTCCTTCGGGTCGAGGCCGGCGGTGGGCTCGTCGAGCACGAGGACGTCCGGGTCGTTGAGCACCGCCTGGGCGATACCGAGGCGCTGCTTCATGCCACCGGAAAACGTCCGGATGAGGCGGCGCTCCTCGCCGGCGAGCCCGACCCGGTCGAGCAGCTCGAGCGAGCGCGTGCGTGCCGCGCGGGAGTCCAGGCCCTTCAGGGCGGCCATGTACTCCATGAAGTCGAGCGCCGTGAACTCCGGGTAGTACCCGAAGTCCTGGGGGAGGTAGCCGAGGCGCGCCCGGAACTCGCCTCCCATCTCCGCGGTCGGGCGCCCGTCGAGGCGGACCTCGCCCGAGGTCGGGCGCAAGATGCCGCATATCATGCGCATGATCGTCGTCTTCCCCGCGCCGTTGGCGCCGAGCAGCCCGTAGACGCCGGCCCCCAGCCGGGCGCTAACCCGGTCGACCGCGATCTTCGGGCCGTACTGCTTAGTGAGCCTGTCGAGCTCGAGTTCCATCGCATTCTCCTTTCTGTCGAAATCAGATGTTGAGCGGGGACCGGCCGTCCCCGCGCAGGGGCGCGAAGCCACGGGCTCCCTCGCCCAGCCACGCACGGACCTCCGAGGCGCACCAGGACCCGGAGGCCAGGCACGCGAGATACCAGGCCCAGGCGCTCGCCGCCGCATATGCGGCCGGGGTGGCATAGAACAACAGCGCCGACGCGGCGGTGACCGAGGACGCCCACGCGACCGCCGCACCCATGGCGTCCGGCCCCGCGGCGCGCCTGGCGCACATGAGGCCGCCGGCGCAGGCCGTCAGGTAAGGGGCTGCCATGAGGGCCAGGGCCCTAGAGGCGCCCAGACCCTGGGTCCCCGCCGAGGCCAACCCGAGCGCGAGCACGAGTGCGCTGGGGGCCCCGAAGATCAGCAAGCGCGCGAAGGACACCGACACGGCGTTGAACGGGCACGAAGACTCGAGCTCGCCCATGCCGAACGTCTTGGACCTCGTCACGCCGACGAGGCACACCAGGGCAAGCAGCCCGCCGGCGCAGGAAAGCGCCTGAAAGGCGACGGGGCCGTCCGCCCCTGCCCACGCGCCCGCGACCGCCAGGACGCCCACGGCCGCGATGGCCACCCAGGCGCCGGGCGGCGTGAAGCGGGCCTGGGCGGTCAGGAACGCCGGGAGCGACGCACTCGCCTCGCCCCTCCCGCGGGCGGCAGCCTCGGCCTGACAGGCGGCGACGCAGGCCTCGACGCGGCGGGCGCGGCCGGCCTCCCGGTCCCAGCCCTCGCGCTCCTCCCGAAACAGGCGGGCGAGCTCCCCCTCCAGCGACCGGTCAGGAATGTGATCCATCATGCGTCCCCTTCCTCGAAGGCCAGGGCCTCCCTGATATCCGATAGGGCGGAGCCGATCCGGCGCGCCACCGCGAAACGGCTGAGGCCCGTGACGCGCGCGATCTCCACCGCGGTGAGCCCCTGGTCGAACTTGAGCTCCACGATCTCGCGGGTATCGTCGGGCAGGGCCCGGACCGCGCGGCGCACCGCGGACAGCCCGTCGGCCGCGCCGGGCCCAGGCGACGGGTCGGCGAGGACCTCGTCGCTGGGCAGCTCGTCGGCGCGCATCGCGCCGCGACGGCGCGAGTCGGCGCAGACGTTGCGCGCGATCGTGAGCAGGTAGGCCAGCGGCCTGCCGTCGTCCCGATAGCGCCCGGAGGCCCCAACGAACCTGAGGAACACCTCCTGGGCAGCGTCCTCCGCCTCGTCGGCCGACTCGGTGTGTCTGCGGCAGTACGCGTAGACGTCGGAGTAATGGGCCTCGACGAGCCGCCTGACCCCGGCGGGCCCCAGCCCGCGGCATTCGTGCGCCACGCGCACCACCCCCTCTCGCCATAGATAACGGAGCGGACGCCCCCGATGAGCGCCCGCACACGGTTTCTACATAGTATGTTCTCAACTGAGCGGCAGCCCCTAGGCTAAGCAAAGAGCCGACGGCTGGGGCGCGATGCCCAGAACACCACGGTCGCACCAATGCAAAGCGTGCCTGCACAAGGATTTTGGCAGCGTGTCAGGAAGAGAAAGACTAATGTGAAATCAAGAAAGGCGAATTACGCAACGGTTCGGACGAAAGGGGCGGAGATGATCCTCTCTGAGCAGATAAAGACCGGACGAAGGCGACTCGGCATGTCACAGTCGGACCTCGCCGACGCGATATGGGTGTCGAGGAACACCGTGAGCAACTGGGAGCGGGGCGACACGACCCCGGACGTCCAAAGCCTCGTGCTGATGAGCGCCCTGTTCGGCGCAACTCTCGACGAGATGGTCAAGGGCGACGAGAACGTCATGGCGCAGGCTCTCGAGCGCGACAGGAGCCACCTCCTCATAGCGGGAGGGGCGGACGGGCAGACCCTGAGCCTCTTCGGGCTCCGATCCACGGGCGCCCCGGCGCGCGCCGTATTCGGCGACGCGGACGTCACCGGGGCGGAAGGGCTCGCCTACCGGATGGTCCGGATCTCAAGCCTCTTCAGCCAAGGCCTCTACCACGTCCTGGACGAGAGGGGCCACAAGGTCGGCTCCATCACGCGTAGGCACGCCCTCCAGCACCCAGTCCTGCAGGTCCGCATGGACGGTTTCGAGCGGGTTCAGATCCGACGCGAGACCGTCATCGACAACGGCTACTGGGACGTCATCCGGTTCGAGGGAGGGGGCGTCGCCGTCGACGGCGACCTCATGGGGGACGAGTTCTCAATCGCCAGGGGCGGAGGCGAGATCGCCCGCATCCGAGTCCGCCCTGCGCTGAACAGGGTGGCGTACGGCATCGAGGTGATAAACCAGGAGACGGCGCCGCTCGTCCTCGGCGTGACCTTCGCGATCCTCATGATGCGCGACTACGACCGCGTGTGGGTTCGAGGTGCCGGTAGGCAATCGGTTTAGCCTCTTTAGCGCATTTGCGTTATCAGCACAATTCAGCCGATTGGGCCGCTCGAATGCATCGAGCGTATTCGAATGTAGACGGCCATGCTTCTGCGCTGATTGATCGGTGGTCATTCAACTACAGCTGATGATCAAATTCGGAATACCAGTCGGAAAGATATATACAGAATCTAATAAATACGAAAATAAAAAGGCCAGGGCATAAATCCCTGGCCTTAAATCTCATGGTGGAGACGAGGGGGATCGAACCCCTGACCTCTTGACTGCCAGTCAAGCGCTCTCCCAGCTGAGCTACGCCCCCATGAAGAGAAAGAAAGAAGCAAGTGGTGGAGACGAGGGGGATCGAACCCCTGACCTCTTGACTGCCAGTCAAGCGCTCTCCCAGCTGAGCTACGCCCCCTTGCAACGAAGAAGTACTATACGGGAACCTCGAAGGCTGTGCAAGCACTTTTTCAGACTTTTTTGAAAAGAAGTCTGAGATTGAAGGTTTCCCCAGGTGGACGCTGCACAAAAACGTGGGCGCACGATGCTTTGAGCACGTGCGCCCACGAAAGACAGGTTCTAACGGCGCTGAGAGATCACAAGATCGACGACCTTGGAGACAACCTCATCGATCGCGACGTCCTCACGCTCGCCCGTAGCGCGATCCTTGAGCTCGACCGTGCCGTTCTTGAGGCCGCGCTTGCCGAGAACGATCTGGAACGGGAAACCCATGAGGTCGTTGTCGGCGAACTTGACACCGGGACGGATGTCGCGGTCGTCGACGATGACCTCGACGCCCGCGGCGCAGAGCTCGTCGGTCAGACGATCGCAGACCTCGGCGCACTCGGGAATGGTCGGATCCAGAGGCATGATGGAAACCTCGTACGGCGCGATCGAGACGGGCCAGATGATGCCGTGCTCATCGTGATGCTGCTCCACGGAAGCGGCGAGCGTGCGGGACACGCCGACACCGTAGCAGCCCATGAGGAAGGGCTTCTCCTCGCCGTTCTCATCGGCGAAGGTGGCGCCCATGGCCTCGGAGTACTTGGTGCCGAGCTGGAAGACCTGGGACACCTCGATGCCACGCGCACCGGCGAGCGGAGCGCCGCAATGCGGGCAGGGGTCTCCGGCAACGACCGTGATGAGATCCTCCCAGGCATCGACCTCAAAATCACGCCCGGGGCACGCGCCGGTGAAGTGGTAGTCGACCTCGTTGGCGCCGCAGGCCCACTGCTTGGAATCCTTCAGCGTGACGTCGCAGACGAGTCGGATGCCCTCGGGCAGGTTCACCGGCCCGATAAAGCCCTTGAAGAGGCCGTAGCGCTCGAGCTCCTCGTCGGTCATCATGCGATAGCCCTCGCCAAACGCATGCTCGGCCTTGCAGTCGTTGAGCTCGTGGTCGCCAGGGACGATCGCGACGACGGGATTGCCCGCAGCGTCGATGATGGCCAGCGACTTGCGCGTGCCGTTCTCGGGGAAGCCGAAGAACTTCGCCACGGCGGCGATGGTACCCATGCCGGGGGTATGGACTTTCTGCAGGGTACCATCGCCGGGACCCTCGGTAACGGCGACCTGAGTGGAAGCGGCCTCGTCGTCCGCAGCGTAGCCGCAAGCGTCGCAGTACACGAGCGCCGCCTCGCCGGCATCGGCGAGTGCCATGAACTCGACGGAGGTGTCGCCGCCGATCTGGCCGGAATCCGCCACAACCGGCAGGGCCTTGAGGCCGCAGCGCTCGCAGATGTTCGCGTACGCCTGCTTCATGTCGTCGTAGGTCTCCTGCAGGGACTCCTGCGTGGCATTGAAGGAATAGCCGTCCTTCATAATGAACTCGCGACCGCGCATGAGGCCGAAGCGCGGGCGCATCTCGTCGCGGAACTTGTCCTGAATCTGATACAGGTTAACAGGAAGCTGCTTATAGCTCTTGAGCTCGTTCTTGATGAGGTCGGTGACGGTCTCCTCGTGCGTGGGGCCGAGAACGAACTCGCGCTCATGACGGTCGGAGATGCGCATGAGCTCGGGGCCGTACACGTTGTAGCGACCGGACTCGCGCCACACCTGCGCATCGACCATGATGGGCATGAGGAGCTCCTGGGCGCCGGCGGCGTCCATCTCGTCGCGGACGATATCCTCGATCTTGCGCAGCGAGCGCCAAGCGAGCGGCAGATAGCTGTAAAGACCCGCCGCCTGCTTGCGGATCATGCCCGCACGCAACATGAGACGATGGCTCGCGAGCTCGGCCTCCGCGGGGTCCTCCTTAAGCGTGGGGGCGTACAGATTGGACATCTTCATGGCGCGGGTCTTGGACACGGCGACCTCCTAAATTCCAGTTCAGTCAAACATTTCGATAATACCAGCTAACGCGGGGGAATCACGTCGAGCTATTGAGTTAACGAAGTTCGGACCCGGGCATTTTCCCGCAGGGCGTTTTGTGGAGCGAAGCGCAACCACGCCCGAAGGGAATATGCCCGGGTCCGAACGATGGAAACGATCAGAGCATGTCGATTTCCTCCATGAGCGCATCCACGATCTGGTCCTCGGGCACCTTGCGGATGACCTCGCCATGGCGGAAGACCATGCCCACCCCACGACCGCAGGCAACGCCCACGTCGGCGTCGCTCGCCTCGCCGGGCCCGTTCACCACGCAACCCATCACGGCGACGGAGATGGGCTTGGAACACCCCTTGAGCCTCTCCCCCACCTCTTCGGCCAGACCGATGAGGTCAACCTGCGTGCGGCCGCACGTGGGACAGCTCACCAGCTCCGGGCCGCGACGGCGAAGCCCCAGCGCCTGCAGGATGCCCCAGCACACCGGCGGCTCCTCCACCGGGTCCGCCGTGAGCGAGACGCGCATGGTGTCGCCGATGCCCTCGGAAAGCAAGATGCCCAGGCCCACGGCGCTCTTGATGGTGCCCTGCTGGACGGTGCCGGCCTCAGTGACGCCAAGATGTAGCGGGACATGAGGAATCTCGCGAGAGAGCGCACGATAGGTGTCGAGCGTGGTGGGCACGCTGTGCGCCTTGGCGGAGAGCACGATATCCGTGAAGCCTCGTTTCTCGAAGTGCTCGACGAACTGAAGCGAGGAGACGACGAGCTTCTCCGGCTGCGATAGGTCGTCGCGCTCGGCGATCGCCTTGTCGAGCGAACCCGCGTTGACGCCGATGCGGATCGCGGCCCCGGCTTCCGCCGCTGCGTCGATCACGGCGTCAACGCGATCCCAATCTCCGATGTTGCCGGGATTGATGCGCAATTTGGCCGCACCGGCGCGCACGGCCCCGATGGCCAGGCGGTAATCGAAGTGAATGTCGGCGACAATGGGCACGGGCGACTCGTCGCAGACGCGCGCGAAGGGCTCAAGCGCCTCTTTGGACGGCACCGTGACGCGAACCAGGTCGCAACCGGCCTCCGCCAACGCGCGTACCTGGGCGAGCGTGGCGTCCGCGTCCGTCGTGGGCGTGCATGTCATGGACTGCACCACCACGGGGGCCCCGCCGCCGATGGGCACGTCGCCGACCATGACCCGGCGCGTGAGCTCACGAGCGATTACTTGCATGGTCTCCCCTTTCGCGATAATGGCTAGAAGAAGCGGATGACGTCCGATCCGAGCATGTAGACGAACAGCAAGCCGAACAAGCCGATGCCGACCATCGAGATTACGGTCTGCACCTTGATGGGCACCTTGCGTCGCGTCACCGCCTGGATGATCTCGATGACGAGCTTACCGCCATCGAGCGGTGGTATGGGAAGCAGGTTCATAAAGCCGAGCGAGAACGAGATGAGCGCGGCCAAGTTGAGGAACGTCGCGGGACCCTCAGCAGCCGCCTGCGCGGACATCACCGAGATGCCCACGACGGAGGTGGAGTTATCGAGGACCTCCATCGTGTGACGCGGGTTGAGCAGACTCGCGACGGATTGCGCCGTCGTCACGATGTTGTCGATGGCGATTTGGCAGGATTGGATCGGGTCGAGGCGAATGACCTCCATGGGCGCGTTGATGCCCAACAAGCCGTCTTCGCCGAATTCAATCGTGACGTTCATATACTCGCCATGCTCGCGAGCCCAGGCATCAGAACCGCCATAATCCTGGAAGGGCAGGTATTCGAAGGCGTCATGCTGATCGTTGGGACGCCACAACTCAAGCTCGACCGGCTCTTTCCTGCCGGTGGAGTCAAGGGCGTCCGTCATTTCGACCCAAGAGGTGACCTGCTCGCCGTTAACGGTAAGCACGCGATCGCCCTCTTGGAGACCGGCTTCTTGCGCAGGAGAGTCGGCGATGATGTCGCCGAGAACGCTGTAGTTCATCGGGGCGGAGACGCCGAGAACGGAATACACGGCGATCACGAGGAGAAATCCCGTGAGGATGTTCACGCCGATGCCGGCGACGAGCATGAGGGCGCGCTTCCAAAACCCCTTGCCAATATAGGTATGGGAGCGCTCGAGCTCGAAGAACTCTTCGTCGGACATGGGGGGTGCCCATGGTTCGCCCTCGCCGGTCGCATGCGCGCGATCGAACGCCTTGCCATCGTAGACCGTGTTGCCCGCCGCGTCACGTGAGACGGCGGCGAAGACGCGGGGGAAATCAGATGGCTTGGAGTCCTCCTCCTGTTCGGCACCGTCCTCCTCCAGAGGAACGATGGAACCCCATCCATACAAAAGCGAGCAGGCGTCCTGGACCTCATCAAGGGACAGGCAAAGCTCTTGGGCGACCTCGCCGAGTTCCACGGTGCCATGGCGGTGAATGCAGGCAAGAACCTGCGGGGCACATGCGACCTCGGTGGGGTCCATACCGCAGATTTCCGCATAACCGCCGATGAGAATTGGGGTCACGCCGAACTTGGTGCCGATGCGCCTTGAGGTGTGATGGATGTTGAAGCGGCAGGGCATGCCCAAGAAGAACTCGAGAACGCGGACGCCGCACGCCCGCGCCGCAAGAAAATGACCGCCCTCGTGAACGAACACCAGGGCGGAAAGAAGAATCAAGCCCCAAAACACGGGACCGATGAAACCGATGATCGCGTCCATAAGCTCCAATCCTACGACGCGTCGAGACGCGTCTCGATAATCCGGGCCGCCTGAGCGCGGGCCCACGAGTCGATGTCCTTGAGCTGCTCGAGCGACGCCACGTCCGTGCGATCATGGGCATCCATGCACGATTCGACGACGTCCGCGATTCCGTTGAAGCCCAGGCGGTCGTGCAGGAAGGCGTCGACGGCGACCTCGTTGGCGGCGTTCAGGACACAGGGCATCGTACCCCCGATGCGCCCGGCGATTTCAGCGAGCTTCAGGCACCGGAAGGAGTCCATATCGGGGGCCGCGAACGAGAGCCCGCCGAGCTCGCGAAAATCGATGCGAGGGGCGGGGGTACCCCAGCGCTCGGGATACGAGAAGGCGTATTGGATGGGTATGCGCATATCCGAAGCGCCCAGGTGCGCGATGACCGACCCATCGACGAACTCGACCATCGAGTGGATCTTGGACTCACGCTGGATCAGGACGTTGATGCGATCAAGGTCCATGCCGAACAGGTGCATGGCCTCGATGCGCTCGAGCCCCTTGTTCATGAGCGTGGCGGAATCGATGGTGATCTTGGCCCCCATGTTCCACGTGGGATGGGCAAGGGCGTCATGGCGCGTGACGTGCGCGAGCTCATCGAGGGTGCGGCCGAAGAACGGACCGCCCGAGCACGTGAGCCAGATGCAGTGGACCTCACGGGGGTTCTCCCCCATCAGGCATTGGAAAATGGCGCCATGCTCGGAATCGACTGGCAGCAGCTGCCCAGGGGATGCGAGGGGCATGAGCAGGTCGCCGCCCACGACGAGAGACTCCTTGTTCGCGAGGGCGAGGCGCTTGCCGCTCGTGAGCACGGCATGGCTCGCCTCGAGACCCGCGGCACCCACGATGGAAACGAGCACGACGTCGCAATCATCGCGCAGGGCGAGATCGACCGCCGCCGAGGGGCCTGTCAGCAGGTCGCAGCCCTGGGGAAGCTCCCCAAGGATTGGATCCGCGGCATGGAGCGAATCGGTCACGCCTACGGCGCGCACGTCGAATTCACGTGCAAACGCCACGAGATCGCGCGTGCGGCTATGCGCGGAGATGGCGACGACCTGGAGCTTATCGGGATGTTGACGGCACACATCGAGGGCCTGGGTGCCGATCGATCCGGTGCAGCCAAGGATGGCGACGCGAATGCGATGGGAAGTTCCGCCTGCAGACACTAAAGGACTCCTCCCAGATGCAACATGAGGTACGCGGTGATGACGCCGATGATGAGCGAGTCCGAGCGATCAAGCATGCCCCCGTGACCGGGAATCAGGTCACCGGAGTCCTTGACGCCCACGCCGCGCTTGATGCGGCTCTCAATCAAATCACCGAAGACACCCATGACGGAAACGACGGTGCCGCACAGAATGGCGAACCAGAAGTTGAGGTCGTACAGGCCGGTGGCCCACATGATCAGCCAAATGGCCACGGAGCCGAGCAGCCCGCCAAAGAAGCCCTCCCAGCTTTTCTTGGGCGAGATCTTAGGCACCATCTTATGCTTGCCGAACCTGCTGCCCACCATGTACGCGAAGGAATCGGAGAGCCACAGCGATGCGCAGACGCCGATGGCGAGCAACGCGCCCTCCCAGCCGGGAACAGCCTCGCGGAGCAAGACGATGGCGGAAAGCATGTAGCCCGTGTAGATGGGGCCGAAAAGCGTGATCGCCACATCCGCCATGCGTGCACGCGGGTTCTGGACGTACCAAAGCCCCAGCGAGAGCACGAGCAGGAAATTGATCACAGTCAACCAGACGGGATCGACCAGCACAGAGAGCGGGAAAAGGACCGCCGCGGTGAGGCCGATGAACTCGTTGGGAACCTTGCCGTCGATACGCGCCATCCGATAGAACTCATAGCAGCAGAGCCACGACATGACGGACGTGAACACCGCCGTGGGGATGACACCCAAGACGAGCGAGCCGATGAAGACGACGGCGTAGACGATGCCCGCGCCGGCGCGGACGACAAACGAATGCAGGCGACCGTCGGCTGAAGCGGTCGCCTTGTCCGTAGTGGTGGTTTTCCGGGAATCCAACGTGAACACTCCTCGCGCAGACGAACGCCTAAGCGCTCGTCAGACCCCCAAAGCGACGATCGCGACCTTGATAGGCGGCGATTGCTCGCACGAGCCCCCAGCGGTCGAAATCTGGCCAATAGGTGTCGGTGATGTAGAACTCTGAATATGCAATCTGCCACAGCAGGTAATTTGAGACGCGCATCTCGCCAGACGTCCTGATGACGAGCTCAGGGTCGGGAAGGTCCGCCGTGTACAGGTTGCGAGCGACCATGGCGTCATCGATCTGATCGGCGGAGATCTCACCGGAGGCGACGTCGCCGGCGATTCGCCGGACGGCACGGGTGATCTCGGCCCGGCCGCCGTAGTTGACCGCGAGGGCGAGCGTCATGCCGGTGTGATCGCGCGTCTCAGCGAGGCCGTACTCGAAGACATCGCGCGTCTTCTTGGGAAGGGCGTATATGTCTCCCAGAAACTCGACGCGCACGTTCTCCCGCTTGAGCAGGGGAAGCTCATCCACGAACGTTTTTGCGAACAGGTGCATGAGAAGATTGACCTCGGCCTGCGGTCGATTCCAGTTCTCGGTGGAGAACGCGTAGGCGGACAAGACATCAACGCCCATGCGCACGCAAGCGGTGATGACCTCCTGGAGGGAGACGATACCGGCCTTATGCCCCTCTCCCCTGCCCAAGCCGCGAGCGGTCGCCCAACGTCCGTTTCCGTCCATGATGCAGGAGATATGGCGCGGAATGCGCACCATATCGATGTCGTCTATAGAGATGTCATCGGGGTGATCAGCGAAATACTCGTTGAACTTGTCGATGTCATACTGCATCAGTTAAATCTCCATGACCTCTGCTTCTTTAGACTTGAGCATCTCGTCGACCTTGGCGACGTACTCGTCGGTTGCCTTCTGGACCTTGGCCTGCTCGCGGCGGACCTCGTCCTCGGTGAGCTCCTCATCGCGCTCGAGCTTGTTGTTCGCGTCGCGACGGGAGTTGCGGATGGCGATCTTGGCATGCTCGGCCAGCTCGCGGCACTCCTTGACGAGCTCGCGGCGACGCTCCTCGGTGGGTGCGGGGAAGGGCAGGCGCACGACGATGCCGTCAGAGTTGGGAGTGATGCCCAGATCGGAGGCGGTCACGGCCTTTACAATGGCGTTGACCAGCGCCTTATCCCACGGCTCGATGACAAGCAGATGGGCCTCAGGGACCTTGACGGCGGCAACCTGCGTGATGGGCGTGGGAACGCCGTAATAGTCGACGGTGATGTCGGACAGGATGTTGGCGTTGGCGCGGCCGGTGCGAACCTTGGAGAAGTTGTGCTTCAAGCTCTCAAGGGCCTTGTCCATGTTCTCGCGAATGTCGGACATGTCTTACTCCTCTTCCATAACGACGGTGCCCACGGGCTCGCCAGCAAGGGCGCGCTTGATGTTGTCGTCCCCATCGATGTTGAGGACGATGATCGGCATGTGGTTGTCCTGGCACAGGGCGGTGGCGGTGGAGTCCATGACCTGGAGGCCGCGAACGAGGACCTCGTGATAGCTGATGCTGTCAAAGCGAACGGCATCCTCGTTCTTGACGGGGTCCATGTCGTACACGCCGTCGACCTTGGTGGCCTTGAGCAGGCAATCGGCACCGATCTCGCAGGCGCGCAGAGCGGCGGCGGTATCGGTAGTGAAGTACGGGTTGCCGGAGCCGGCGGCGAAGATGACGACGTCGCCCTTCTCCAGGCTGCGCATGGCGCGACGGCGGATGTAGGGCTCGCAGACCTCGTTCATCTGGATGCCGCTCATGACACGGCAGGGGCAATCGATGCGCTCGATGGCATCCTGGAGGGCGAGGGCGTTCATGACCGTGGCGAGCATGCCCATGTAATCGGCCTGGGCGCGCTCCATTCCCTTTGCGGAGCCGGCCACACCGCGGAAGATGTTGCCGCCGCCGACAACGACGCCGACCTCGATGCCCTCGTCATGCAGCTGCTTGACCTGAGTGGCCATGCGCTCGACGACATCCGGGTCGATCCCGTACTCCGCATTGCCCATCAGGGCCTCGCCGGAGATCTTGAGCAGAACGCGTTTGTACTGATACTCAGACAAGGAGTCCTCCTTATAACGCAATTTCACCTATTTTAACAGGGTTGCGGGCATGGCGCATGCATGTGACCCCGACCCATGAAAAAGCAGGCCGTGAGCACTACTCACGACCTGCTCTCAACTTAAAGAATCAAGTTACTCGCCGCAGACCAGACGATCGAACGCGACGACCTTGATGGTGTCGCCGAGCTCCTTGGAGACCTTCTCGGCGTAAGCCTTGATGGTCATGCTGGAATCCTTGATGAACTCCTGCTCGTTGAGGACGATGCCCTTGAAGAACTTCTCCAGACGGCCGATGGCCATCTTCTCCTGGATGGCCTCGGGCTTACCGGACTCGGCAGCCTGGGCCTTGTAGATCTCGACCTCGTGATCGATGACGTCCTGAGCCACGTCCTCACGCACAGCGGCGATGGGGGCGGTGGCGGCAACCTGCATGGCCACGTCGTGGGCGAAGGCCTTGAAGGCATCGGCAGTGGCGGTCTCGGGCTTCTCGAAGGAGAACTCGACGAGCACGCCGATCTTGCCGCCCATGTGGATGTAGGAGGCGACGCCGCCGGCAGCGGGCTTGCGGACGGTCGTGCGGGCGACCTTCATGTTCTCGCCGATGACGTGGATCATCTCGGTGAGGGCGGCGTCGACGGTCTCACCGTTCATGTCGCAGGCGAGCAGGGCCTCGACGTCGGCGGGCTCGTTGTCGCAGACGACCTTGGCGACGTCGGCGGCAAAGCCGGTGAACTTGGGGTTGGAGGCGACGAAGTCGGTCTCACAGGCGATCTCGGCGAGAGCGCCCATACGGCCATCCTCGGAGATGTATGCGGCGACGGCACCCTCGTTGGTGTCGCGACCGGCCTTCTTGGCGGCGGCGGCGAGACCGTTCTTGCGGAGGATGTCGACGGCGGCGTCCATATCGCCGTCAGCCTCGACGAGGGCCTTCTTGCACTCCATCATCGGGGAGTCGGTCATCTCGCGGAGCTGCTTGACCATAGCGGCGGTGATCTGAGCCATGTTCATTCCTTTCAAAGGGAACTGACGAATCCGAAAGATCTAAGAGTTACTCGGCAGCGGCCTCGGTCGCAGGAGCCTCGGCGGCCATCTCGGCCTCGGAGATCTGCTCCTTGCCGGAACCGGCCAGGCAAGCGTCGGCGAAGAGCTCGCACATGAGCTGGATGGCGGAGATGGCGTCATCGTTGCAGGGGATGCCGTAATCGATGACGTCGGGGTCGGAGTTGGTGTCGATGAGGGCGACCACCGGGATGCCGAGGCGCTTGGCCTCCTTGATGGCGTTCTCCTCGCGCTTGGTGTCGATCACGAAGAGAGCGGCGGGAGCGCTCTTGAGCTCACGGGCGCCACCGAGGTTGGCCTGCAGCTTGGCGAGCTCCTTGCCCAGGACGGCCTGCTCCTTCTTGCCACGCAGGGCCATGGAGCCGTCGGCCACCATGCCCTCGAGCTCCTCGAGGCGGTTGATGCGGGAGCGGATGGTCACGAAGTTGGTGAGCATACCGCCGAGCCAGCGCTGGTTGATGTAGGGCATGTTGGCGCGCTCGGCAGCGGCCTTGACGGCCTCCTGAGCCTGCTTCTTGGTGCCCACGAAGAGAACCTTGCCACCCTTGGCAGCGGTCTCCTTGAGGAAGGTGTAGGCCTTGTCGGCCTCGACGATGGTCTGCTTGAGGTCGAGGATGTAGATGTTGTTGCGCTCGCCGAAGATGAACGGCTTCATCTTGGGGTTCCAGCGGCGGGTCTGATGACCGAAGTGGCAGCCAGCCTCGAGCAGGGTGCGGATATTGATCTTGGTAGCCATGTTTACCTCCCGGTTTGCCTCCGCACGGTGTCGTCCGCGCCTGCCACCCGAGCGTGAGCTACCTGAGCCCGGGCACCGCGGCCGGCGCGTAGCCGTGCGTGTGTGATGGAACGTTGCGTTTTCGCAACCTGATGAATAGTAGCAGGTCGGGCGGCCGTTGCCAAGACTTCACAAACTAAACGCGCGGGGACCTAAGATCGAGGGTGCGCGCGATGCACGGCGGCCTTGAGCCGATCGGGCGTGAGGTGCGTGTAGATCTGCGTGGTGGAGAGGCTCGCGTGGCCCAGCAGCTCCTGGACGCTCCTCAGGTCCGCCCCGCCGGCGAGCAACTCCGTTGCGAACGTGTGGCGCATGGCATGCGGGGTCACGTCCGACGGCATCCCCGCGCGCCGCTTGAGCACATCGAAGCGGTACCGGAGCGCAGAGCTGTTCATGGGCACCCCGCGGTCGGAGATGAAAAACCTGTCCGTCCCGCTCTCCTTGCCGCCGCGGGCCACCAGCGCGCCCCTCCCCTGCTGCAGATAGTCCGAACAGGCATCGCAGGCCCGTACGTACAGGGGAACCACGCGCTCCTTGGAACCCTTGCCGAATAGCCTGATGGAGCCGGACACCAGGTCCATATCGCCCAGGCGAACCGTCGCCAGCTCGGAGATGCGAGCGCCCGTCGCGATGAACAGCTCGAGCATCGCGGCATCGCGCAATCCCGAGGGGGTGGAACGATCGGGCTCAGCCATGAGGCGTTCAAGCTGATCCGCGGTGAGCGTATAGGGCAGCGGCTTGTCGAGCTTGGGACTCGAGAGCGCCGCCACGACATCTGAACCGCCGAGTCCGCGCTCGGAGAGCCACCCGAAGAAGGAGCGCAAGGACGAGAGATGGGCCGCTGCGGTCCGCGCGGCGTAGCCTCCGGAATGGAACTCGGAGAGATACGCCCTCACGTCGCGGGCGGTGGGCGCAAAGCCGTCGATCCCCCTCCTGTCGCACCAACGCGCGTACGCCTCCAGATGCTGTCTGTAAGCCCGGACGGTCTCCGGGCTCGCGCCCTCGAACCGCGCCAAGTGGTCGATGAAGTCGTCGATGAGGCCGAGAAGGGCGCCCTCGCCCGGGCCATCCATATGCCGATCACATCCCTCACGCACACACGGCCGCCGCGGCCGTCTTAGGCGCGACCCGGAAACAGGTCGGCGCGCTGAGCCAGGTACACGTCGAGGTCGGACAGGGCGCGCTCCGCATACGCGGCGTAACGGTCGCGCTTGCTGCGCCGCTTGCCGTCGTCCAGCGGGGGGACAACGCCGAAGTTGACGTGCATGGGCTGGTAGTCGGCGCAGCGCGGGTCCGTGGCGTACGCCACGAGCGACCCGAGCGCCCCGGTTCCGGGTAGCGAGACGCTCGGAGCGCCCGAAAGATCGGCGTACGTGTTGAGCGCCGCGAGCAGTCCGGAGGCAATGGCCTCGGTATAACCCTCCGTGCCGGTTATCTGACCTGCCAGGCGCACGCGCGTGCCGGGGACGGCGAACGTGGAATCGAGCACGTGCGGGGCATCGACGAACGTGTTGCGATGCATCACGCCGTACCTGAAGAACTCTGCCGACTCAAGGCCGGGAATCATGCGAAACACGCGCTTCTGCTCGCCGAACGTGAGGTTCGTCTGAAAACCCACGAGATTGTACGCGGTGCGGTCGACGTTTTCCGCGCGAAGCTGGACGGCCGCCCACGGGCGCCTGCCCGTCCGCGGGTCGGTGAGTCCGACCGGCTTCATGGCGCCGAAGCGGATCGCGTCATGCCCGGTGCGCGCGACCTCCTCCGCAGGTTGGCACGCCTGGAACAGCTCGCGTCGCTCGAAATCCTTGAGGATGACGCGATCGGCGCCGACGAGCGCCTCGATGAAGGCGTCGTACTCATCTTTATCGAACGGGGCGTTCAGGTAATCGCCCTCGTCCCCCTCTCCGTAACGCGACTGGGAGAAGACAACGGACCTGTCGATGGTGGATGCGTCCACGATGGGCGCCGCCGCGTCGAAAAACGAAAGGGAGTCTCCACCAACGAGATCGAGGACGGCCTGGGAAAGCGCCGGCGAACACAGGGGTCCCGCCGCGATGACACACGGGCCGTCGGGGATGGACGTCACCTCCCCGCGCACCACCTCGATACCCGGTCGAGACGCAATCGCCTCCTCCACATGGCGTGAGAACAGGTCGCGATCGACGGCCAACGCGCCGCCGGCTGGGACAGCGGCCCGCTCCGCGCAATCGAGCAGCACCGATCCCATGCGTCTGAGCTCCTCTTTGAGCAAGCCGGCGGCAGAGTCGATGCGCGTGGATTTGAGGGAGTTCGAGCAGACGAGCTCGGCGAGCCCGGAGGTCCGGTGCGCCGGCGAGGACGCCTCGGGGCGCATCTCGCGCAGAAGAACCCGCACTCCTCGATCGGCGAGCTGGCAGGCGCACTCGCAGCCCGCCAGCCCTCCGCCCACAACGGTCACTCGCTCATCGGTCATGCAGGTCTCCTCACATTCGAACTGACTCAACCATTGTGCCCCAAGCTCGTGAGCGCGTGAAGGGCCGACTTGGACGGTGATATCCTGCCGTCGGGCATGCGAGACACGACCCCGGCGATTTCCAGGCGGCTCAACAGCGCCATGCACGCCGCCCCGTCGATGCGCATCCGCGCGGCTATATCCTCCGCGCGCATGGGGCACGCCACGAGCATGCCCAGGACGGCGCGCCCGTCACGGTCAAGGCCCCCGACACCACCGGCGTGGCCCCTATTGAAACGCAGCGTCCCGTAGATGCGCGATAACGCGACCTCCAGAGCCTCCTCATCCCCGATGCAGCAGGCCCCGTTCGCAATAAGGTAGTTGGTACCTCGCGATTCGGGGGCGAAGATCGACCCGGGAACCGCGATGAGCTCCCTGCCCAGAGCATTCGCGGTCTCCGCCGTGGAAAAGGTCCCCGACGGCATCCCCGCCTCGGCGACGAACGTCGCATCCGATAGCGAGGCGATCACCCTGTTGCGCTTCGGGAATGCCCATCGCTGCGGAGGCGTCCCCCAGGGCTCGAGCGAGACCACGCATCCCCCTCGATCGAGCGCGTCCTCGACGAGTCGGCGTGCGCTCGCGGGGTAAACGACGTCCGCACCGGTTCCCAAGACGATGACATGCCGCCCGCCCGCATCGAGCGCCGCCCGGCCCGCCGCCTGATCGCATCCCCGGGCCCCGCCGGAAACGACGGTGATGCCCGACTCGACAGCGAGCCTTGCGGCCAGCTCCGAGACGGCGAGCCCGTACGGCGTCGCGCGACGCGAGCCGATGATCGAGATCGACCGGTCCTCCAGGGTCTCGGGGGCGCCGCGCACATACAAGACGCGCGGCGCATCGGGCAGTTCGGCTACCGAGCCCGGGTACCCGCGCTCCCCCAAGCGAATCTCAAAGCGGTCCTCGCGCTCAGTCAAGGCCCCTCCTCCCCTGCAGCTGCGAACCCTCGAGGACGTGCCGCGCCCCCACATATTCGGATTCGTCAAGATCGGCAACGGTCCGCGCGATGCGGCACAACCTGACAATGCCCCTTCCCGTAAGCCGACGCACCCGTGAGGCGTCAAGCAACACGGCCGTCGCGTCCTCGTCGAGCCCGAATGCACTCACGGCCGATTCCAAGGAGGCATGGGTCGGCCCAGCGGTCACAAAGCCGGAACGGGACTCCCGCCAAGCGCGGAATGCTCGTCCGCGCTCCACCTGGGTCCTCATCTGCTCTGTCGCGAGGCCCTCCGCGCCCTTCACGATCAAATCGGGGTCGGGTCTGGAAACGTGCATGACGATGTCGATGCGATCGGCCAACGGGCCACCCAGCTTTGCCTGGTAACGCTCAACGGCGGAATCCGAGCAACGGCATGGGACCTCCCGGTCGCCCAAGTAACCACAAGGGCAAGGGTTGCTCGCGGCGATAAGCTGAAAGCGCGCGGGAAACGCATAGGCCCCGTCGACCCTCACCAGCCTCACGACTCCGTCTTCCAAGGGTTGACGCAGGAGCTGGAGCGTCCCCGCAGCGAACTCCCCCAGTTCGTCCAAGTACAATATGCCGCCATGCGCCAGGCTGATCTCACCCGGGCGGACGGGTCGCCCCCCGCCGACGAGCCCAGCGGCGGAGACGCTGTGATGCGGCGCTCGGAACGGCCTTTCTCCGCGCAGCAAGCCCTCTATCGGCTCCCCCGCGACCGAATGGATGCAGAGCGCCTCTTGCAGCTCGTGCTCATCTATGGGCGGAAGAATCCCCGGCATCCGCTTGGCGAGCATGGTCTTTCCAGAGCCCGGGGCGCCAACCATCATCATGCCGAGGCCTCCGGCGGCAGCGACCACGATGCCGCGCTTGGCGACCTCCTGACCCATCACGTCGCCATAATCCAACGCCACGCCCGATCCACGCGGCACGTCGGCGGGAACGCGTTCGCAGGCACCGGCCCTCACCCCGAAGCGCAACCGATCGAGCCTGTCGACATACCACGCGGCCTCTTCAACCAGAGCGGCGCCGTCGCCTCCGGCTCCGCCCACATACCTCAAGCCCTCATCGCGGGCGAGAAGCCGATACGCGACCTCACCCCTCACGGCCGCGACGGAACCGTCCAGCGCGAGCTCGCCCGCAAACAGGCACTCTCCGAGTCCCGTTCGAGGAATCTGCCCCGACAGGGCGAGTATCGCCACGGCGATGGGAAGGTCGAGTCCGGAGCCGGTCTTCCTGATATCCCCAGGGGCGAGACTCACCGTGAGTGACGTCCGCGGAACTTCGAACCCGCTTGAGCGCAGTGCGCAGCGGATCCTGCTTCGGGCTTCCATGACTGCCGCGTCCGCCATACCCACGATCGTCAGGCCCGGGATGGAGCCCGATTCAGAGATCTCCACCGTGACGTCGAACGCCTCGACGCCCCTGATGCATGCGGCGTGGACCGCGTACGTGCGGGAAGCGGCGCTCATAGGTCCACCTCCCAATCGAAAGCTCCGCGCAAATGGCGAATCTGACCCATGCACGATGACGAGAGAGAAACGGCGATGACATCAAAACGAATGGCGGGACAGCGCGCGTGGTCCGCTGCATACCGGCATGCGATCTTGCGATAGCGTCTCTGCTTAGCGAGCGTCACGGCCTCCTCCGGAAACACGGCGTCCGCGCGCGACCTCCTGGTCTTCACCTCGACGAGGACGACCTCGCCTGAGCCCGGATCGCGGGCGACAAGGTCTGCCTCTCCCTCGGGGCATCGGTAATTTCGGTCCACAATCCGATACCCCCGATACTCAAGGTACCGCGAGGCGAGCTCCTCGCCCACCGATCCGAGCACCTTGCAGGAGACCTCGCCCGCAGCCGCTCCGCATATGGCCCCTGCATCTCCAGTCATCAATTTGTCGACGATCTCCCGCGCACGATCCCTGTTCCTGTCGGTTCCCACTGCAGCTCCCTTCGCCAAATGACGATGGGAGTATGGAGCGAGGGGTGTGACGAGCGTCCGGGCGGCGCGGGCAATATCCGAGCACGACCCTGACGCCTTCCCGACAAGCACCGAAGAACCCCTGCAAGAAGAAGGGGCCCCGTGGGGCCCCTATCAAATGCGAGGTTAAAAGAGACGCGCCGTCTCCAGGAAGTTTCCGCAAAAGCTCACGCGGTGAACCGGACTCAGCCCGTGGTCCTTGATCGCCTGGATGTGCTCGGCGGATGCATAGCCTTTGGACTGGGCGAGATGATAGCCGGGATATTCGGCGTCGAGCTCCACCATGAGCTCGTCTCGCGTCACCTTGGCCACAATCGAGGCGGCCGCGATGCATGCTACCTTCGCGTCGCCCTTCACCACATCACGCTCATTCGGGACGGCACCCAAGGGGTTGCCATCCATGAGAACGCAGTCCGGCTCCAGGCCCGTGTCTTTCACGGCGCCCGCGACGGCCTCGCGCAGGGCGCGGGCCATGCCGACCTCGTCGATGCGGGCGGGAGAGATATGGCACATGCCGATGGCCCTGGCGCACTCCGCGATGCGCACGGCGAGCATCTCACGCTTCGCCGGCGTGAGCTGCTTGGAATCATTCAGACCCCAAATGCGGGGCTCGCTGGGAAGGCATACCGCGCAGACGGTCAACGGACCGGCCACCGAACCCCTGCCCACCTCGTCGACGCCGAGGACGACACCATCGCCGCCGAGCTCCACCATGGCCTCGTACATCGCGTCGACCCTCAAGTGCTCGCAACGCTCCTTCTCAAGGCGGCGGATCGCGCGATCGCGGGCTTTCTGGACTTGCAGACGCGGGTCATCGGCATACCGGTCGACAAGCGCCGGCACCTCATCGTACGCAGCGCTCGCAAGCTCCGCCGCGACCTTCGCGGCCGACTGGGAGCTGGTCATGTTCGCCATACGGTCCTCCCGTACATATCGCCTTCAGGATTTCACCGCGTGCCCGAGGGGCGGCGGAGCACAGAAAAACGGACCGCCCCGAAGAGCGGCCCGCCTTCCGTACGGATCTGTGAACCTCGGGGAGCTTAGCGCTTCTCGGGGATGCGGGCGGCCTTGCCCACCTTGTCGCGCAGGTAGTACAGCTTGGCGCGACGGACCTTACCGTGACGCACGACCTCGAGCTTGGCGATCTTCGGGGAGTGCACCGGGAAGGTGCGCTCGACGCCCACGCCGTAGGAGACCTTGCGAACCGTGAAGGTCTCACGGGAACCGGCACCCTGGAGACGGATGACGTCGCCCTGGAAGACCTGGACGCGCTCGCGGTCGCCCTCCTTGATGCGGTAGTGCACCTTGACGTTGTCGCCGACGAGAATGCGAGGCATGTCCTCGCGGATCTGCTGACGCTCGATTGCGCGGATGTAATCCATGACAGATTCCTTACTCTTCTAGAGGTGCCGCACGCGTACGCCGGCACATAGGTTGAACAAACGTTTGAGAGTATACACAAGAAACGCCCATTCACCAAGGAAAACCGCAAGTCCTCCACGTGATGAGCGACCCGAGCATCCAAGAGCGGAAGGCCGGTCACGCAAGATGGTCGCGAAAGGCCGCGCAAGGCGGCCAAGCGGCGACATCACGGAAAAATCAGCCCTCGCGTTGCCGAAGGTAGATCTGACGCTTCCCCTGCTCCCCATCGGGCTCGTTGAACTCGTAGACGCCGAGAGATTTGAGGAAGGGTCGGAGCCGCTTGTACCCATAGTTGCGGACGTCGAAGTCGGGGAGCCGCTTGGACAGCTGGTCGCCGAGCTGACCCAGCGAGACCCAACCATCCTCATCTGCGAACGAGTCGATCACGGTGTTGATTGCGCACCGGATCGCCCGCAGATGCCTCCGCTTGTCCGCGCGGCTCATCTCGCCGAACGCGACCTCGGCGTCAAGCTCGTCATCGGGGTCATCACAGCAGCAAGGCCCGTCGGGCGTCCCGCCTGCATCGCCGGGGCGCCTCCTGCGTCGGCGGGACGGCGACTTCCCGGCAACGGCATCGACCTCATCGCCCTGGGGGGCGACGTCCTCGGAATCCTCGACCTGTCGTTGAGCGTACAGAAGATCGAGATATTTGAACTGATTGCAGGCGGAGATGAACGGCTTGGGCGTCTTCTGCTCGCCCATACCCAATACGACCATTCCGCTCTCGCGCAGGCGCGCGACGAGGCGCGTGAAGTCCGAGTCGGAGCTGACGATGGCGAAGCCGTCCACGGTACCGGAGTACAGGATGTCCATCGCGTCAATGATCATCGCGGAGTCGGTGGCGTTCTTGCCGTACGTGTAGCTGTACTGCTGCATGGGAATGATCGAGTTGTCGAGAAGGCAGCTCTTCCAGCTCGCGAGCCGCGGGCTCGTCCAATCGCCGTAGATCCTCTTATATGTGGCCACGCCGGCGTTCGAGATCTCATCAAGAATCACCTTGATGTACTTCTCGCTGATGTTATCGGCATCGATGAGCACTGCGAAACGCAGGTCAGATGTAGTCTCTACCATAACTTCCTTTCAAGGCCCCGGGAGGGGCGGTGCGCAGCGGCCCCGCAGCAGGTCATGCTGGCGGGGCCGCCGATTCTCTTTCGCACTCACACGGGGAGCTAATCCTGTGTGGTCTTGGGCATGAGGGGGTTCTCCCTCGTGAGCAGGCTCATGAACTCGTCGCCCGTGATCGTCTCCTTCTTATACAGGTAATGCGCAAGCTCGTGGAGCTTGAACTTGTTCTCCTTGAGCATCTGCAGCGCGCGCTCATGGGCCTCGGAGATCAGCTTGAGAACCGCGGCGTCGACGCGCTCGGCGGTGCCGGGGGCGCAGGTGAGCGAGGTGTCCTGGTTGAGGTAGGCGTTCTGGACCGTACCGAGGGCCATCATGCCGAACTCATCGGACATGCCGAAGCGCGTGATCATGTTGCGGGCGAGCTTGGTCGCCTGCTCGATGTCGTTCGCCGCGCCGGTGGTCATCTCCCCGAAGATCAGCTCCTCAGCGGCTCGGCCACCGCAATAGACGGCGAGTTTGTCCAGCACCTCCTGCTTGGTGGTGAGGAAGCGCTCGTCCTCCTCGACCTGCATGGTGTAGCCGAGCGCGCCGCTCGTGCGAGGCACAATGGTGATCTTGGTGACCGGGGCGGAGCCCTTCTGCCGGGCGGCGACGATGGCGTGACCGATCTCGTGGTAGGCCACGACCTGCTTCTCATGGTCGGACAGGACCGTGGACTTGCGCTGCTGACCGGCGATGACCACCTCGACGCTCTCCTCGAAGTCCTCCTGGGTTGCGCGCTTGCGGCCCAAGCGGACGGCGCGAAGCGCTCCCTCGTTGATGATGTTGGCGAGGTCGGCACCAGATGCACCGGGCGTGGCGCGGGCGATCGCGGTCAAGTCGATACCGGGCTCGGTCTTGACGTCTTTGGAATGGAGCTCGAGGATCGCCTTGCGGCCCGCGAGATCGGGCAGCTCGACGGGGACACGGCGGTCGAAGCGACCGGGGCGCAGCAGGGCCGCGTCGAGCGAGTCGGGCCGGTTGGTGGCCGCGAGGACGACGATGCCCTTCTGGTTGTCGAAGCCGTCCATCTCCGTGAGGAGCTGGTTCAGCGTCTGCTCGCGCTCGTCGTTGCCGGAGAACCCGCCGCCATCGCGCTTCTTGCCGATAGTGTCGATCTCGTCGATGAACACGATACAGGGCGCTTTCTCCTTGGCCTGCTTGAACAGGTCGCGCACCTTGGCGGCGCCGCGACCGACGAACATCTCGACGAACTCGGAACCGGAGATGGAGAAGAACGGGACGCCCGCCTCGCCGGCGACAGCCTTTGCGAGAAGGGTCTTACCGGTGCCGGGAGGGCCCACGAGCAGGGCACCGCGAGGCAGCTTGGCGCCGATCTCCTCGTAGCGCTTGGGGTTCTCGAGGAAGTCGACGACCTCCTTGAGGGACTCCTTGGCCTCCTCCTGGCCGGCCACGTCCTTGAACGTGACGCCCACGTCCTTGGAGGCGACGATACGGGCGCCGGACTTGCCAAGGTTGCCCCCGCCGATACCGCCAAAGCCGCCGCCGGAGAAATCCATGGAGGGGTTGTCGTCACCCATGGCCTTCTTCATGCGCCGGTTGAGCCACCAGCCCAGCAGGAAGAAGATGAGCATGGGCGCGAAGACCGTGATGAACAGGTAGGTCCACATGCCCGAATCCTGCTTGGGAATCGTGACCTTGAGCGTGGCGCCAGCCTGCTCGATGCGATTGGTGAGGTCAACGTCGGTGGGCATCGTGGTGGTTCGGTAGGCTTTGCCCTCCTCGCCCTTGAGCGTGTAGAGCGCCTCGGCGTTATCCGTGGTGTAGCTGATATCCTCGACCTTCTTCTTCTCAAGGTCGCTGAGGAGCTTAGAGTAGGTAACGTCTTGGACCTCGAGCCCGCCGTTCCTGAAATTGGGGAACAGCACGCTGCTGAGGACCAAGTAGACAGCGAAGGCGATGAGCACGTAGAGAATCAGGTTCCTCCGCCGCTTATGGTCGTCCATTTCCATGGGGAATACTCCGTCCGTACGTTCAGTAATGCTCAGAGGATACCCTTGAGTGGGTCGCGCTAAACGTACGAATCACGGACACCCCGCGCGAAGACCGCCGACCGGGCGGGGTCGCCACCCGCTCAGGCGCTAAATCTCGAGTTCGAGGCGCTCGCGGCGTCTCTCGGCATGCGCGAGCCAGTGCCCGAAGTGATGATAGGCCACGAACAGCGACGCCGTGAGGATCCACGTGACCGGGTAGACCAGGAGCATGGTCTGGAGCGTATGGTGCAGGGGCACGACGGCAAGCAGCCAGATCACGCGGAAGACGACCGTGCCCGCCACGGTGAGAAGCATGGGCCGCAGGCTCTCGCCGGAGCCGCGTATCGCGCCGGACGTGTTGTCCACGATCGAGTAGAACAGGTAGAACGGCGCGATGAAGTGAATCATGGTCGAGGTGTAGCCCACGACCGCGGAGTCGTCAATGAAGAATCGCGCGAGGGGATCGACGAACGTGATGAGGGACAGCGCCATTCCACCCACGACCGTGACCGTGATGACGAGAGACGTATGATAGCCCTTGCGCATGCGCTCGTAGTTGCGGGCCCCGAAATTCTGCGCGGAGAACGTGGTCATGGCGACGCCGAGCGCCTCGGTGACCATCCACACGATACCGTCCAGGCGCGCCGCGAGGCCCCATCCCGTCACGGCGTCGGCGCCGAAGGAGTTCACGGTGGACTGCACGATGATATTGGAGATGGAATACAGGGACGCCTGGATGCCCAAAGGCAGGCCCGTTGAGATCATGCTGCGGCAGATGGCACGATCGATACCCAGCTTACGGGGGTCAAGACGCCAGGGGCCGTCGGCGCGCATGAGACGCAGCACCACCATGGACGCGTTAATGGCGATGGTGAGAGCGGTTGCTATGCCGCAGCCCAACGCCTCCATCTTGAGCGCGGCCACGAAGATGAGGTCGAAGACCACGTTGAAGACGCAGCCCGAGGCGATGATGAGGGCCGGCGCGCGCGTGTCACCGACGGCACGCAACAGGGCGGTGCCCATGTTGAGCACGAGAGAGAATACCATCGCCCCGAAGTAGCAGCGCGAATAGGCGACAGCCTCCCACATGAGCTCCTCGGGCGTCCCCATGGCCGTTAGAATCGCGGGCAGGAAGATGACGCCCAGGACGGAGATGCAGGCGCCGAGGACGATGGCGAGCGCCATGGCCGTGTGGATGGACCTGGAGAGACGGGCGTCATCCCGCTGACCGAAGAACTGACCGGTGATGACCGCGCAACCGGCGCCCAAACCGATGCAGAACCCGATGGCGAGCTCGGACAGGCTCAAGGTCGACTGGATGCCGCCCAGGGCTATCTTGCCGCCGAACTGCCCGACGATGTAGGTATTGATAAGCGCATAGGCCTGCTGAAAGAACGAGCTGAAGAAAATGGGAACGCACAGCGCCAGGAGCTGGCGCCAGATGACACCCTGGGTGACGTCGATCGAGCCCTTGTCAGCGCGTTTGGCCATGTGCTCCCCCATCTCGCGACGCTTGCGGCCCCACGAGACTAGTGCAACTCACGACGGTCCGCAACCCCCCGCCGATAATCGGTGAACTGCCATGGGAAGCAGGGCATTTGCGATCCGGGAGCGCGACGCGGAAGCCGGTTAGGCGAACATGCCGGGACGGTACGAGTACCCGTTGTCGACATGGGGGCAAAGCTGCCAGAATGCGACCGCACTCGCCGCGGCGACGTTGAGGGAATCGACTCCGTGCGCCATGGGGATGCGGATGGTCCTATCGCAACCGGCGATGGTTTTTGCCTGAAGCCCCGCGCCCTCCGTCCCCATGAAGATCGCGTGACGGTCGATATCGAGCAGCGACGGGTCGTCCAGAGAGACGGAATCGTCAGAGAGCGCCATGGCGGAGCAAGTGAACCCTGAGCGCCTGAGCGCCTCGAGACCGTCATGCGGCCACGCGCGGACCTCGCTGCCGATCCGCGTCCACGGGACCTGGAAGACCGTGCCCATGGACACGCGAGCCGAACGGCGGTAGAGCGGGTCCACGCAGGTGGGGCTCACCAGGATGCCGTCGACGTTCAGCGCGGCGGCGGAACGGAAGATCGCCCCGACGTTGGAGTGGTCGACGATGCCCTCGAGCACGCAGACGCGGACCGGACGGCCCTCCGCGCGGTCCACAAGCCCCTCGAGGAACGAATTAGGGTCGGCAAGCGGGGGCCTGCGGAACGCCGCGAGCGCCCCGCGCGTGACGGAAAAGCCCGTCAACCGCTCGAGCAGCGACATGTCACCCACAAAGACGGGCACCTCGACCTCGGGATGCTCCCGCCCCACGATATCGAGCAGCGGTGAGAGCTGATCGAGCCAGCGCTCGCCCAACAGGAAGCTCACGGGCTCAAGACCGGCCTCCACGGCGCGCTCGATCACCTTGCCGCTCTCGGCGATGAAGATGCCCTTCTCGGGCTCGAGGACGCACCGGAGTTGCCGCTCGGTGAGCCTCGTGTATGCCTCGAGGCGCGAGTCATCGAGCGAGTCGATGCGGATGATCTGGATGCCGGCCACTAGCGGTCCTCCCGCCGGTAGGTCACGAACTCGAACTCGAGCCCCTCATCGCCCTGACCGGCCTCGACGACCCGGGCGTCGGAGCGACGCACGACGCGCCAAGCGGGATCTGCGGACAGGTCGGGGAAATGCGCGTCGGCCTCATGCACCACATGGTTATGCGTGACCTCGGCCTCAACGCAATATGGAAGGAGCTGGCCATAAACCGCACCGCCGCCGATGACCCAGGCGACATCCTCGTCGGCGACCGCCTCGAGCGCGGCCTCGACGGAATGGACGGTCTCGACGCCCTCGCGGGCGAAATCGGCATCGCGCGTGAGCACGATGTTGCGACGGTCCTTGAGCGGACGACCGCCGGGAAAGCTATCGAGGGTCTTGCGGCCCATGATCACGGGATGCCCTTTGGTGCACGCCACGAAATGGCGCATATCGGCTCGATTGGAGACCACCATGTCGCCGCCGCGCCCGATTCCCCAGTCGTCGCACACCGCGACGATCGCCTTGAGCTCACATGCCATGCCGCCTCCTACACCGCGATGGGAATATTCTTGACCTGAGGGCCGTGCTCGTACCCCTCGACGATCAGGTCGTCGGTGGTGAAGTCGTAGAAATTCGTGACCTCGGGGTTGAGCGACACCTTGGGCGCCGGGTACTGAGGGCGCTCGATGAGCTCGCGGACGATGTCGACGTGGCGGTCGTAGATGTGCGCGTCGACGATGACGTGCAGGAGCTCGCCGGCGATCATGCCGCAGTGGCGCGCGACCATCATGAGCAGGATGGCGTACTGACACACGTTCCAGTTGTTCGCCGCGAGGATGTCCTGGCTGCGCTGCATGAGCACCATGTTGAGAACGGGCCTGTCGCAGTCGGGATCGGCGGTCACGTTGTAGGTGACGCTGTAGGCGCATGGGTACAAGTGCATCTCCGAGAGGTCGGAGAAGGTGTACATGTTCGTCATGATGCGGCGCGAATAGGGCGTGTGCTCAAGGTCATACAAGACGCGGTCCATCTGGTCGAAGTCGCCCTCCCTGTAGTGCGACTTCTGCGCGATCTGATACCCGTACGCCTTGCCGATCGAGCCCTCGTCATCAGCCCATTGGTCCCAAATGTGGGATTTCAGGTCGTTGATGTTGTTGGACTTCTTCTGGTAGATCCACAAGATCTCATCCATCGCCGACTTGAGCGCCGTGCGGCGCAAGGTGAGCGCGGGAAACTCCTCGCGCAGGTTGTAGCGATTGGTGACACCGAAATTCTTGATGGTGTAGGCGGGGGTGCCGTCCTCCCAAACCGGGCGGACCTTCTCCCCCTCCGTCGTGGTGCCGTGGTCCAAGATGTCCCGGCACATGGAGACGAACAGCTTGTCGGCCTTGCTCACGTGATCCTACTTCCGCTTGAACTGGTCGTTCATCTGCATGAGCTTGTCCATATCGGACATGCCGCCGCCCATGCCGGGCATGCCGCCCATCTGGTTCATGAGCTGGTTCATGTTCATGCCGCCCATGCCGGGGACGCCGGGCATGCGCATCTTCTTGCCCTTCTTCCCCTTTTTGCCCTTCTTGCCGCCGGCCTGCTGCTGGGCCATGGCGCGCATCTTGCCCATCATCTTGTTCATCTCGCCCCACTGCTTCATGAGAGCGTTCACGTCGGTGGGCGTAAGGCCGCAGCCGCGGGCGATGCGGGCGCGGCGCTGGCCGTTGATGATAGAGGGGCGGCGACGCTCCTCGGCCGTCATGGACAGGATGATGGCCTCATTGCGGTCGAAGACCTTCTCGTCGAGGTTGCCGCCCATCTGGTTGAGGGCTCGCTGGCCGCCCGGGAGCATGCCCAAGATGCCCTTCATGCCGCCCATCTTCTTGACGGCCTTCATCTGCTCCAGCATGTCGTCCATGGTGAAGCCATCGCGCAGCATGCGCTCGGCGGAGGCGATCTGCTCGGCCGTGGCGGCCTCCTGGGCCTTCTCGATGATGCCGATGACGTCGCCCATGCCGAGGATGCGCTTGGCCATGCGCTCGGGGTTGAACACCTCGAGCGAATCGGGCTTCTCGCCCATCGAGACGAACTTGATGGGCTTGCCGGTCACCTCGCGCACCGAGAGCGCGCCGCCGCCGCGGGCGTCGCCGTCAAGCTTGGAGATGATCACGCCGTCGAAGTCGGTGCGCTCGGCGAAGGTGGAGACCACGTTGACGATGTCCTGACCGGTCATGGCGTCGACCACCATGAGGACCTGGTCGGGCTTGACCGCCTTCTTGATGTCGACAGCCTCCTGCATCATCTGCTCGTCGATCTGCAGACGGCCCGCGGTGTCGACGATGACGACGTCGCGCATGGTGTCGACGGCCTCGCGGATGGACGCTTTGGCGATGTCGACCGGATGGGCGCTATCGCCGCGGAACACGGGAACGCCGATCTCGCCGCCCAGCGTGGCGAGCTGGTCGGCGGCCGCCGGGCGATACACGTCGCACGCGGCGAGCAGCGGGCTCTTGCCCTGCTTCTTGAGCATGTGGGCGAGCTTGACGGCCGCGGTCGTCTTACCGGAGCCCTGCAGGCCCACGAGCATGATGACGTTGGGGATGCGGCTGGAGAGCACGAGTTTGCTCTCGGTCCCGCCGAGCAGCTCGGTGAGCTCGTCGAGCACGATCTTGACGACGTTTTGCGCCGGCGTGAGGGAGTCCATGACCTCTGCGGTGAGGCAGCGCTCCTTGGTACGCGTGACGAAGTCCTTCACCACGCGGTAGTTGACGTCCGCCTCGAGAAGGGCCATGCGGATCTCGCGCATGGCGACGTTGATGTCCGCCTCGGTGAGCTTACCCTTGCCGCGCAGGCGGTCGAAGGTGTCGTTCAGGCGGTCGGAAAGCGAGCCGAAGGCTGCCATTTGATCTCCCTACACTCGGGTGCGCCCCGGATTCGCGACGGCACAAATGCGAGACGATATGGATTGCAAAGCGGGCCCCGGGTCGATGCGCGTCCCCGACCCGAGGCGTGAGGACGCTAGTTTAGGCCAACGAGGGCGTGGCAGAAATCACCGGCATCGAATCGCTGGAGGTCCTCGACCTGCTCGCCCACGCCGATGCGGTAGATGGGGAGTTTGAGCTGCTCGGCCACCGCGAGCGCAATGCCGCCTTTGGCCGTGCCGTCCAGCTTGGTCATGATGATGCCGTCAAGGCCGAGGGCGTCGTTGAACTCCTGAGCCTGCGCCAGGCCGTTCTGGCCGGTGGCGGAGTCGATGACGAGCACCACGTGCACCGGCATGGGGCCGGCGGCGCAAGCCTCGGCGCGCTTGCGTGTGACCTTCACGACCTTGGCGAGCTCGCGCATGAGCTCGGGGCTGGAGTGCAGGCGCCCCGCCGTGTCGATGAGCACCAGGTCGCTGCCGAGCCTGTCGGCCTCGTCGAGCACGTCGTAGCACACGCTCGCGGGGTCGGAGCCGCGGTCGCGTTTGATCACGGGAACGCCGGCGCGCTGGCCCCAGACGTCCAGCTGCTCGATGGCGGCGGCGCGGAAGGTGTCTGCGCTGCCGATCACCACGTTCTTGCCCGCGTGTGCCTCGGCGCTCGCGATCTTGCCGACCGTCGTGGTCTTGCCGGCGCCGTTGATGCCGACGAACAGCACGCAGCTCGGGGTACCGTCGAAGATGTCGCCCTCGGGCTCGACGAAGAACTCGCAAAGGCGCTCGGCGAGGGCGGCGCGCAGCTGATCGGCGGTCTTGAGGTTCTTCCGCGCCGCGGTCTCGCGCAGGTCGTCGGTCACGCGCATGGCGATCTCGCCGCCCATGTCGCCCATGACGAGCGTGTCCTCGAGCTCCTCCCAGAAGCTCTCGTCAACCTCGCCGCCGAAATAGAAGACCTCATTCAGGGCCTCGCGGCTGCGCTCCAGACCGCGCTTGAGGGAATCGAACAGACCCATTACGCATTCACGACCTTTCCGGTTTCACGATCGAGTTTTTGACTGACCACACGGCTCACGCCGTCGGCCTGCATGGACACGCCGTACAGGACATCGGCGTCCTCCATCGTCCGGCGCTGATGCGAGATGACGAGCAGCTGCGTGGTCTTGCGAAGATAATCGATGGCGCCGATGAGCTTTGAGAGGTTCGAGTCGTCCAAGGCCGCCTCGACCTCATCGAGCACGTAGAACGGCACCGTGCGCGTGCGGTACACGGCGAACAGCAGGGCGAGCGCCGTGAGGGACTTCTCGCCGCCGCTCATGAGCATCATCTTGGTGATGCGCTTGCCCTTTGGCTGGGCCACCACCTCGATGCCGGTCTCGGCGGGATGCTCGGGATCGGTCATCTCGAGATGCGCCTGCCCGCCCGGAAAGAGCATCGAGAACACCTCGCGGAAGTTCTCGTCCACCTTCTCGAAGGTAGTGAGGAAGCTGGTGCGCATCTTGCGGTCGATGGCAGCGGTGATCTTGGTGAGCGCCTTGCGAGCGGACTCGAGGTCCTCCAGCTGCGCGGCGATATAGTCCGCACGGGCCTTGAGGGTCTCGTACTCCTCCATGGCGACCTGGTTCACGGGGCCCAGGTTGTTGATCTGGCGCGCGAGGTCGTTGAGCTCCCGCTCCGCCGCGGCGCGATCCGCGGGGGCGGGGAGCTGGAGCGCCTCCTCCAGGACCATGCCCCCGTCCGAGGTGATGGCGCGAACGGCCGCCTCGACCTGCACCTCGAGTTTGCCCCTTGCCACCTTGGAATCGTTAACCGCCGCCGTAGCCAGGTCGACCTCGACCTTGGCGCGCGCGACCTCGGTCTTGGCGTCCTCGATGGTGCGCTTGAGCGACGCGGAGTCGGCCTCCTCGAGCGAGGCGCGGTCGCGCAGGCGGGCCGCCCAATCCATCGCGCGCTCGGAGAGCGCCTGGTAGCGATCGTGAAGCGGGTCGACGCGCAGGCGAAGCACCTCGAGGGAGCGGGCTGACTGCTCGGTACCGCGGATGCGGCGCTCGATCGACTCCAACCGCCTCTCGAGCTCGGGAGCGCGGGCGGAAAGGCTCTTGACGCGCTCGTTCGCGCGGGCCAGGCGCACCTTGGCGTCAGCGAGCTTCGAGCCCGCCTCCGCGTCGTCGCGACGAACACGCTCGAGGTCGTCCTGGGCCTCCATGACCTTCGACGCGAGCTCGTCCACGCGGGCGCGGGACTCGTCGCGAAGCGCGGTGAGCTCGTCGACGCGGGGCTGCGCCGCACGTACGGCGGCGGCCGCTTCCTCCCGACGATGGGCGAGATTCGAACGTTCACCAAGCTTGACGGAAAGAGAATGCTCCATGCGCCCTATCTCAGACAGCAGCGAGGCGTGCTCGCCCTCGAGGCGCGAGATGGCGCCCGCGGCCTCGCCCTCGACGGACCTGGCCTCCTCGATGGCGCTCGTCGCATCGGACACGCGCTCCACGGCGCGGTCGAAGATGGCGGCGAGGTCGGGCTCGACCCTCTCGAGCTCACGGATGCGGCGCTTGCGCTCAAGGGACCCGGCGGCTCCCCCGCCGGCCGCGCCTACGCGCACCACGCCCCCGTCACGGACGCGGGCGCCATCGGGGGTCACATACAGCACGCCCGGAACGACGGGGGCCGCAAGGGCGGCGTCAAGGCTGTCGACAACGTGCACATGGCCCAAAACCGCGGCGAGCACGCCGGTGTACCCCTCGCGAACCTGGAGGCGCTCCACCAGACGGTACCCCGCCGCGCCGACGGCGGGAACAGGCGCCGCCACATCGCGGTCGAGCAGCAGAGCCTGACCGGAGGCGTCATCCATCCCAAGGGCGAACGAGGCCGCTCGGGAAAGGGAGTCGCGGCCCATGCAGACCAGCGCCTCGAGGTCCGTCGAGAGCAACTGCTCGACCAGGCCCTCCAGCTCCACGGGGGCCTCGATGACGTCACCCAGGCGGGCGGCGATGGACTCGGGATGGTTGCTCACCACGCGTGCGGCGAGGGGCGAGGAATCACTCAGGCTCGCGTCGACCTTGCGAAGACCGGAGAGCTCGGAGCGAACATCGGCGAGTTTCTCGCGCGCCTCGGCCTCCTTGTCGCGCAGGTCGGCCAGGGCGCGCACGGCCACATCCACGGCCGCCTTGGCCTCCGCCCTGGCGTTTCGCGCCTCATCGAGCTCCGCCAGAAGCTCGTCGGCGCGGCCACGACGATGCTCGAGCGATGCGCGGAGCTCGTCGACCTCATCGTCGACCTGCTCCAGGCGGCGCGCGTACATGCCGTCCTCGATTTCGGCGTTGGAGAGGGTCTCCTTCACCTTGACGAGCTCGAGGGAAGCGCTGTCGGCGGCGCGCTGGACCTCGCGCTGCTCGCGCGTGAGAGCGGTGATGGACTCATCGAGTTCGACCCGGCGTGCATGCAGCTCATCGGCCGCGGGCTCGAGAGCGCGGACATCGCCCGAGGCGACCTCGGCTGCGGCGCGCTCCTCGTCGAGCTGACGGTTGATGTCGGAGAGCTCCTCGAGCGTGCGACGGCGCTGATGCTCGGAGCCGGAGAGCGTGCCGCGCATCTCGGAAAGACGGGCCACCATGTTGCGGCCCTTCTCCTCTAGCAGTCGCATGTCCGACCCGATTCGGCCGACCACGTCCTGCATATGGCGGCGCTGCTCGCCCAGGTCGCCGACGAACAGGCCCTTCTCCTCGAGCATGACCTGCAGCTTCTCCAGCTCGCGCTCCTTCTCGCCCAGTCGGTAACGGGCGAGCTCCAGCGCGGCGGAGCTCTCACGTGATGAGGACTCCAGGTCGGCCCATTGCGCTTGGAGCTGCCGGAGCTCGTCGACGGCGAGGATGCGGGTGAGCTCGGTGGCGCGCGTCGAGAGGTCCTTGTACTTGCGGGCGCGATCGACCTGTCGCTCAAGCGGCTTGAGTTGGCGCGAGATCTCGCGATTGATGTCGCGAGCGCGCGTGAGGTGCTCGTCCATGCTTTTGATCTTGCGCAGGGCGCGCTCCTTGCGGCGCTTGTGCTTGGAGATTCCGGCGGCCTCCTCGATCAGGCTGCGCCTCTCCTCGGGCCTGCTCTGCAGGACCGCGTCGAGCTTGCCCTGGGAGATGATGGAGTGGGTGTCTTTGCCCAGGCCCGAATCGTGCAGGATGTCCTGGATGTCCATAAGGCGGCACGGGCTGGAGTTGATGAGGTACTCGCTCTCGCCCGAACGGTACATGCGACGCGTGACGGCGACCTCGTCGAAATCGACCGGAAGCATATGGTCCGAGTTGTCGAGCACGAGCGTGACCTCGGCGACGCCCACGGGCTTGCGGGCCGAGGAGCCCGAGAAGATGACGTCCTCCATGGCCTGGCCGCGGAGCTGCTTGGCGCTCTGCTCGCCGAGCACCCAAAGGATGGCATCGGAGACGTTGGATTTGCCCGATCCGTTGGGGCCCACGATGACCGTGAGCCCGGGCTCGAATGTCATATGCGCGCGGTCGGCGAACGATTTGAACCCCTTGAGGGTGAGCGACTTAAGGTACACGGGCCCTCGCTATCCGAGCTTCTTCTTGAGGATGACGCCGTTCGTGGTGTAGCCCATGCGATCGAGTGCATCGAGGGCGGCGGCCGCCTCGGCCTCCTTCTTCGAGGAACCGGTGCCGCGCCCGCGGCGGATGCCATCCACCAGGGCCACCGCGGTGAAGGTGGGCTGGTGCGCGGGCCCCTCCTCGCCCACCACCTTGTACTCGGGCGGGTTCATGCGATTGGACTGGACGCACTCCTGCAGATAGCTCTTGGGGTTGGACGGGTGCTCGGCGCGCTCGATGGCGAGATGCGGCTTGAGCGTGCGCATGATGAACGCCTCCGCGGCCTCCCATCCGCCGTCCAGGTAGAGCGCCCCCACGAGTGCCTCATAGACGTTCTCGAGCGCGGAGTGCATGCCGCGGGCTCCGGTGCCCTGCTCGGAAGCGCCGAGGATGATGACCTGGTCGATGCCGAGCTCGCGCCCCACCTCGGACAGAGTCGCGCCCGAGACGAGGGAGACCTTGAGCCGAGTGAGCTTGCCCTCGTCGAACTCTCCGTACGTCTTGAACAGCGCGAGCGCGACGACGGACCCCAGGATGGAATCACCCAGGAATTCCAGACGCTCGTAGGAGGCCGAGACGGGCTCCCCCTCCACGGCGGAGGGGTGCGTTATGGCGCTCCGCAAAAGGTCGATGTCGTTGAACGAATGGCCGCAGATCTCCTGCGCGCGATCGAGCTTCTCGCGAATGGACAAGGTCTTAAGCCTCCAGGGTCTGCTCGATGGCGTCGATCGCCTGGGCGACGGAGTTGATGGCCATGAGCTTGTCGTCGTCGATCTCGATGTCGAACTCGTCCTCCATGGCGGTAACCAGCTGCAGGCGGTCGAGGGAGTTGGCGTCCAGGTCGTCGAAGGTGGTCGCCTCGGAAAGCTCGTCTGCCTCGACGCCGAGCACGTCAGCGGCGATATCGCAAACCTTGTCGAAGATCTCAGTGCGGTCGAGTGCCATGAGGCTGCTCCCTTCAATTGGGCCGACATGCCATATGACGGCCATTCACACACGTTGATGATTTTACCCCAAGCGGCGTTCGAGCACACATCGCGTACAACGCCCGGCCCCGCGAGCGCACGGGCGGGCCGTACGGCCGCGGGGCCGAATGGACGTTTAGTTAAGGGCCGGGTCGAGCAAAACGCACCGATGAGGAGGGGCGCTAAGCCTCGAGCCCCATGGACGAGGCGACCCTCTCCACAAGGCCCTGTCGCGCCGCCTCGGCACATGCCAGGGTGCCGTTCTTGACGGCCTCGACGCTCGTGGCGCCATGGCCGATCATGACGACGCCGCGCAGGCCGAGAAGGACGGCACCGCCTTTGGCATCGCCGCTCAGCTTGTGCTTGAGGGACCGTAGGACGGGCTTCATGAGCACGGCCGCGACCTTGCCCTTGAACGAGGACATGAGTCCGCCCTTGAGCTCCTCCATCATGAACTTGGCAGCGCCCTCGATCGACTTGAGCGCGATATTGCCGGCGAACCCGTCGCACACCACCACGTCGAAATCGCCGCTGGTGAGATCGGTGCCCTCGCAGTTGCCCGCAAAGCCCTCGACGTGCTCGGCCATGAAGGGAAGGCAGGATTGCGTGAACGCGCTGCCCTTGTGCTCCTCGGTGCCGTTGGAAAGCAGGCCGACGCGCGGACGCTCGATGCCCAGGACGCAACGGGCATAAGCGGAACCCATCTGCGCGAAGCGCACGATGTCCATGGGCTCGACATCCGGGTTGGCCCCCATGTCGCACAAGACGGTGAGGCCGCCTTTGCGATTGGGAAGGGCGTTGGTGAGGCAGGGGCGGATGGCCGTTCGCCTGCCGTCGAGCTCAACCTTGAACGGAGTGACGTAAGCGGTGCCGGCGGCCGTGACGGCGCCCGTGGACCCGGCGGAGAAAAAGCCGGCGGCCTGCCCCTTCTTGACGGCACGGCATCCCAGGACGATCGAGGACTTGCGGCGCGTCATGACGGCCGTTATGGGATCGTCCTCCATGCCGATGACGTCGGGAGCGACCAGGGCCTCGGCGCGATCGTGTTCAGAGCAAAATCCGAGAACGACGTCCTCGGGCCCTGCCACGAGGACCTCGAGGTCGGGGTCGGCGGCCAGCGCCGCCTCGATGCCGGCCAACACGACCTCGGACGGCTCATCCCCGCCGACGGCGTCGACGCACACGCGAACCTTATCCATCTGCACTCCCTCGATAGAGAAATGGCCGACTCAACGAGCCGGCCATAATCAACTCAACGTAACCGCCAGTCGAGTTTACTCGACGACGATGACCTCGCGGTCCTTGTAGAAACCGCAGTTACCGCACACGTGATGCGGGAGCTTCACGGCACCGCAGCGAGGGCAGGTGGACTGGGAAGCAGCGTTGATCTTCATGTTCGTCGAACGACGAGAGTGCGTCTTAGCGCGACCCTTTTTTTGCTTAGGTACTGGCATGTTGACCTTCCTTACAACTCATAACTGGCGGCGATTACGCGCAAGCACCGATAATAACAGAACTTATCGGCATACACAAAACATCAAAAAACAAAACCAAGGAATCAATCGAGTTTGAGGTCCCTGAGCGCGGCGAAGGGATTCTCATCCGACTCGACCCACGCCTTCTCCGCGGCGCTTGCGCAGCCGCAATCGCCCTCGTTGAGATTGGCGCCGCACACGGGGCACAGACCCTGGCAGTCAGGGCGGCACAGCACGACGAACGGCGTGTCCATGACGACGGCGTCGGAGATGGCGGGGCCCAGGTCGACGACGCGGTCGGAACCGACGAGCTCGAAGCCATCCTCATAGCTCTCCGGATCCTCGGGCTCCTCGAAGAGGAAGTACTCCTCGATCTCACCGGAGACCTCGAACGAGGCGTCATCGAGGCAGCGATCGCACTCCCCCTGCACCAGGGCGCGGACGATGCCGGTGGCGAGAATCCCATCGCCGGCGTTGGTAAGCACCACGTCATACGAGGCGCCCTCCGGCAGGCGGAGCGCCTTGTCCCCGACGGAGTAGCCATCCGCGTCGATGCGGCCCGAAAGCGGAAGGGAGTCGCCGGGGTTCTCGAGCTTATCCGAGAGGTCCACGACGACGGAACCAAGGCAGCTCATCTTACCAGCCCTGGTTCTGGTTCTGAACCGCGCTGTCGTTCAGCTGCTGGCGGCAACGGGAGACGGTGCCGGTGAGCGACTTGAGGTTCTCCTCCAGGTGCGTGAAGACCTGCTCGGCGTAATCCTCGGCGGCGTAGCGGGTCTCGCGCTCGTACTGGTTGGCGCGGTCCCGGATGTCATCGGCCTGCTGCTGTGCCAGACGAACGATCTCCTGCTCAGAGGCGATGGTGAGCGCCTGCTGCTGCGCATCGGCGATGATCGAGTCCGCCTGGGCGGCGGCACTCGCCAAAAGCTCCTCGCGCTCCTTGAGGATGCGGCGCGACTTCTGCCACTCCTCGGGATAGCTCATGCGAATCTCGTCGAGGATGTTGAAGAAGACATCGGTCTCGATGATCTTCTGCTGCGCACCCTTGCCGAACGGGGGGCGCGCCTCCTCGATGATGCCCTCGAGCTCATCGACAAGGCTCTCGATGCGCTCACCCGGGAGGTTCTCGACCGGCATGAGGGACTCCTTTCTGCTGTTTCACTCTAACGGATTATGGTACCACAACCGTATCTTGGGCCGATTGCGGCAGGTAGCCTACGCAAAACGACCCTTTAGCGCCTCGGCCACGCAGGGAGGGACGAAATCCTCCACGTTCCCGCCGAACGACGCGATCTGACGAACCACGGAACTGGACAGGTAGCCGTATTCAGGCGAGCTCATGACAAAGATCGACTCCAGCCCCGCGTCGAGCCGGTAGTTGAGGTCGGCCTGCTGCAGCTCGTACTCGAAATCGGTCATGGCCCGCAGCCCCTTGACCACGGCTCCCGCGCCAACCTGGGCGGCGAAGTCGACGAGAAGGCCCGTGAAGGGCAGGACGTCGACGCCCTCAAGGCCCTCGAGGGCGCGGCGGGCCAACGCAACGCGCTCATCCAAGGTGAAGGTGGTCCCCACGCCGTTCTTTCCCAGGCTCTCGGCCACGGCGACCGTCACCTTGGGGCATATCCTCAAAGCGCGGCGCACGACGTCGATGTGACCGAAGGTGATGGGGTCGAACGTTCCGGGAACTAGAACGTGGCTTATCCGCTCAACCATGTCAACCTCACCCGAGCCTCAGCAAATCGACGCACGTCTGGCCATAGCGCTTCTCCTTCACGCGGTCGAACCCCTCGAGCTCGAGAGCGGGCGTGGAGGATGTGCGCTCGAACATCACGATGGCGCCGTCGGCGAGCAGGCCGTGACATGCAAGGTCCCGCACGAGCTCGACGGCGGGCTGCACGCCGAGGGCGTAAGGCGGGTCGATCAAGACAGCATCGAACGGACCGCCCGGCACCCGACCGCAACGGGCCGCGAGCAAGACGTCCGCGCACACCGCATCGAAGCGGGAGGAGGCGCAGCCCAACTTGGCCAAGTTGCGCTTCACCAGCGAAGACGCGCCTCGGTCGAGATCGAAGAACGTCGCGTGCGCGGAGCCCCGCGAGAGCATCTCCATGCCGAGCGCACCCGACCCGGCGAACGCATCGAGTACGCGAGACCCCGCGATGCCATCTTGGAGCGCGCTCTCGAGCATGGAGGCGATCGCCTCGCGGACGCGGTCCGTCGTGGGCCGACTCACATCACGACCTCGCGGCGGCTCGACGGGGCGCCCCCGCCACTCCCCTCCTACGATCCTCATCCTCCGCTGACCTCCTTGAGAACATCACCATAACGCTCGACCACCTCGTGACGAAGCGGCATGGTCGCCACGGCGGTCAAGTCACGCGAGTAGCGTAACAGCTCTTGCGCGTCCTCGTGCGCGGATTCGACAAGTTCCGCATCCGCACCGAGGTCCACGAAGCGCAACGTGACGCCGCCATGCTGCCTCAGGCCGAGTATCTCGCCCTCATGGCGAAGGCGAAGGTCCATCTCGGCGAGCTCGAACCCGTCGGATGTCCCCGCCAACGCGCGCAGTCGATCGAGGGCGGGGCTCCGCACGCCGCGGCGGGATCTGACCTCGGTGACGACCATGCAGGTGCCCGGCAGCGAGCCGCGGCCCACGCGGCCTCGGAGCTGATGCAAGGTCGCGAGCCCGAAGCGCTCCCCGTTCTCGATGATCATGACGGTGGCGTTCGGCACGTCCACGCCCACCTCGACAACGGTTGTCGACACGAGCACGTCGATCTCGCCCGTCCTGAACGCGTCGATCACCTCGTCCTTCGTGCGGGCGGGCATCTTGCCGTGCAGCATCTCGACGCGCGAGTCGGGCAGGAGCCGGCGAATGCGGCGCAACTCGGTCTCCACGTCGTGAAGGGTCACCGCCTGGCGCGCGCGGCCATTTTCATCCACATCGAGACCGGGCACGTCCTCAAGCTCCTCGGCCCCTTCTTGGGGTGAGACCATGGGGCATATGACATACGCCTGTCTGCCCTGGGCGAGCGCTTCACGCAGGGCCCCGTACGCGATGTCGCGGTTCGGGCTCTCCAGCAACTGTGTGTCGACGCCGGCACCCGCAACGGGCCGGTGTCGGATGACGCTCGTATCCAGATCTCCGTACACGGAGAGCGCGAGCGTCCGCGGGATGGGCGTCGCGGTCATGACGAGCAGGTCCGCCCCGGGCCCCTTGGCCCTAAGCGCATTGCGCTGGCCCACACCGAATCGATGCTGCTCGTCGATCACGACGAGGCTGAGGCGCTTGAACTGGACCTCATCGCTCAAAACGGCATGCGTCCCGAATAGGACGGTCACCTCGCCGCGTGCCAGCCGGCCGAGCAGGTCGAGCCGCTCGCCGGGCGGGGTCGAACCGGTAAGGAGGGCCCAGGGGATCCCCGCCCGGTCCAGCAGGGGGCCGGACTTGACGGCGTACTGGCGGGCGAGCACCCCGGTGGGGGCCATGACGCACGCCTGGGTGCCGGAATCGGCCACAGCGGCGAGGGCCATGCACGCCACGGCGGTTTTTCCCGTACCGACATCGCCCAGCAGCAGGCGGTTCATGACCCGGTCGGGACGGGACATGTCATCCAGGATCTCGCGAACGGCGATCTGCTGCTCATCGGAGAGCGAGAACGGCAGCGCAGCCCGCATGGCCTCCACTCGCGCGCCGGGCGTGTGACGCAACGCGCCCACGCCCAAAAGGTTGGCGTCGTTGCGTAGTCGAAGCCCGAGCTGGAGGTACAGCAACTCATCGTACGCAAGCCGGCGCCGCGCCAGACCGACCTCGCCCATAAGACGGGGGAAATGCACGGCCCTCACCGCCCGGGACAAGCTCATCAGGCCGCGGCGCGCCCGCAAGGGGGCGGGCACGGGATCGCAAAAGGAACCAGCGCCCTCGAGGGCGACGGATGCGAGCCTTCGCATCCACGCCTGGCTCACCCCCTCGCGGACCGCATGGACGGGCAGGATCGCGCCGAACGGGCAGTCGGCCTCAAGCTTCTCGTAATGAGGGGAGGCCATCTGTTTGAACCCATAGGCGAACTCCACCTTGCCGATGACAGCGACACGGTCCCCACGGTGGAACTCTCGGACGATCCAGGGCTGCTTGAAGAAGGCGACCTTGAGCACGCCGGACTCATCAAGAAGAAATACCTCGGTAACCGTCATGCCGCGCTTGGACGTGGGCCTATTGGAGACGGCGTCGACGGTCCCCACGATAGTGGAAACCTCGCCCAAGGGCGCGGACTCCACAGATCGCGCATGGGCGAAGTCCAGATAACGAAACGGGGCATGGAGAAGGAGGTCCCCCACACGCTCGATGCCGAGCCTGTGGAGGGCCTCCTCCCTTGATCCGGAAACATATTTGAGCCGCGAGATGTCCTCGGACAGCGAGCAGGTCCGCGCGAGTCGTGCAGCGGCGCGCGGGGCGATGCATGCGTCCGTCATCTGGCGCAGCGCCTACTCGATGGAGAAGATGACGGGATAGAGCGGCTGCTCACCGCGATGCGCATCGATCTCAAGGTCGGGCTGGGCCTCCTCGATGGCGTCGATGATCTCCTGGAAGGCCTCGTCGTCGAGCTCCTCGCCGGCGAGAATGGTCAGCGAGTCGCCCTCCTCCTCTTCCATCATGCGATTAATGCAGTCGAGGGTGACCTGCTTGACGTCGGATCCCACGATGTCGATGGAGTCGCAGATGATGCCCATGACGTCGCCGTCGTGGATGGGGGTGCCGTCGGAAGCCTGGCTGTCGCGGACCGCACGGGTGACCTCGCCGTCGCGAACCTCGGACTTGGCCTCCGTCATGGCCTCGACGACATCCTCGACGGGCATGTCGGGCATATTGGCGAACAGGGCGGAGAAGGCCTGCGGGACCGTCTTGGTGGGCACGACAAAGACCCGCTTGTCCTCGCATGCGTTGGCCGCGGCCTCGGCGGCCATGCGGATGTTGCCGTTGTTGGGCAGGATGACAACGGCCTCGGCGTTCACGTGCCCGACGGCCTCGAGGAGGTCGGCGGTCGAGGGGTTCATGGTCTGACCACCCGACACGACCACATCAACGCCAAGGGACTCGAGGATCTCGGCCTCGCCGGAACCGGCGGCGACTGCCACGAAGCCCAGGGGCTTGGCGGGCTCTGCCGCGGCCTCCTGGTCGGCATGAATCTTCGCGGTGCGCTCGGCGACCTCGAGGTCCATGTTATGGATGAAGACCTCGTAGACCTGGCCGAACTGAAGCATGTGCTCGAGCACGAGGTTCGGGGTGTTGGAATGGACGTGGACCTTGTAATCGGGATAAGCGCCCACCAGCAGCTCGCAGTCGCCCATGGAACCCAGGAACTTGAGCGCCTCGTCCTCGTCGAAACGATGCTCGGCCTTGAAGAGGAACTCGTTGCAATAACGGAACTCGGAGCCCTCCCAGTCATCATTCGCCTCGATCTTGACGCGATCGAGAGCCCCCGCCTTGGCGGAACCGGCATCGAAGGTGGCGGAGAAGTCCTCGATTTTAGAGGTGCGGCCGAGCGCGGCGGCCACGAAGTTCTCGAGGAAGATCGCAAAGCCAAAGGCGCCCGAGTCGACCACGCCGTTCTCCTTGAGGACGGGAAGCAGGTCGGGGGTGCGGGCGACGGACTGATACGCCTCGACAACGAGGGCGTCGAGGGTCTCCTCGACCGAGAGGTGCTTCTTCTCGCACTCGTCCGCCTTGGTGGAGACGTCGCGCAGGACGGTGAGGATCGTTCCCTCGATGGGCTTGCGCACGGCCTGGAAGGCCACCTTGACGGCGCGGCGGAACGCTGCGGCTATGTCGGCGGAGTCGACGGGGTCGCCGGCATCGCGAAGTCCCTCTGCCACACCGCGCAGGATCTGCGAGGTGATGACGCCGGAGTTGCCGCGCGCGCCCATGAGCGAGCCATGCGTGATGGCGCCGGCGATGCCGTCCATGTCGGCGTCGACGGGAAGGGCCGCGAGCTCCTTGACGACGGACTGGAGCGTGAGGGACATGTTGGTGCCCGTATCGCCGTCAGGCACGGGGAACACGTTGAGCTTGTTGATCTCCTCGGCCTTGTCGGCCACGGCCGCAACCGCGATGGGGAAGCAGGTGCGAATAGTCTTTGCAATCATCTGTACTGGCACTTTCGTCTCGTGAATGCGGGTCTGTGCGAACAATGCGCACCTTTAGAAGCGGGACTTCATCCCGTCAATGTGGATGGCGATCTTGAGCTGCGCGGGATCGATCTGAGCGATCTCGGACAGGGTGAACGCGACAGAGCTGGCGAGGTTCTCGCTCACCGAGCGCATGTTGACTCCCGACTCGATGACCACGTGGAGGTCGACGGTCAGGCCGTCCTCGCGCGTCGTCACCAAAACGCCCTTGCGTAGGCGCTGGCCCGGAAGCAGGCGGACGCTCTCGGCGCCCTGCAGCTGCTCGGCCATCCCGACCACGCCATAGCAGGACATGGCGGCATAACCGGCGATATCGGCAATTACCTCGTTCGAGACATTGAGGGTCCCGGCGATATTTCCAAGCATATATCTCCTTCCGCAATGCGGCAGCAACGGCACGCACAATGGGGATAATCCCGATAATGGTACTACTCGAAAATGACGAGACACGCGGCAATCGGCGTTTACACACCTATAGACACATTCGGCGATTCGACAGGAGGCCCGTCGGCGGCCCGAGCAGGTCGCCGACGGGCCCCGTCGCTACTCGCCCGTATCAAATTGGCTGTTATACAAGTCGGCGTAGAAACCGCCTTGCGCGAGCAGCTCCTCATGGGTTCCCGACTCCACGATATCGCCGTCGCGCAGCACGAGTATCCGGTCGGCGAACTTGATGGTGGAAAGCCTGTGGGCGATCACGAAGCTCGTACGGCCCTGCATGAGGATGTCCATGGCGCGCTGGATGCGCTCCTCGGTTCTGGTGTCGACGTTGGAGGTCGCCTCATCGAGGATGAGGATCGGGCGGTCGGCGAGGAGTGCGCGTGCGATGGTGATCAGCTGCTTTTGTCCCTGGCTCACATTCGAGGCGTCCTCGTTCAGCTCGAAGTCGTACCCGCCCGGCAGGGTGCGGATGAAATGGTCGGCGAGGGCCGCGCGCGCCGCCGCCTCGACCATGGCGTCGTCGGCCTCGACGTTGCCGTACCGGATGTTCTCGCGCACAGACCCCTTGAACAGCCATGTGTCCTGCAGGACCATGGCGAAATTGGAGCGGAGGTCGCCGCGGGGATAATCACGCACGTCGACGCCGTCAACTCGGATCGACCCATCGCTCACGTCGTAGAAGCGCATGAGAAGCTTCATGAGGGTGGTCTTCCCCGCACCGGTGGGTCCCACGATGGCGATGGTCTGTCCGGGCTCCACATCGCAGGAGAAATCGTTGATGACGGTCTTCTCGGGCACATAGCCGAACCTCACGTGCTCGAAGGACACCGCGCCCCGGCCGCTCCTTGCCGCCGGCGCCTCGTCCACGTCCTCCTCCTCGGCCTCATCGAGGAACTCGAAGATGCGCTCTGCCGCCGCGGCGAGCATCTGCAACATGTTTGAGACCTGGGAGAGCTGCGTGATGGGCTGGGTGAAGTTGCGGACGTATTGCATGAACGCCTGGACGTCGCCGATGGTGATCGACCCGCCGATCGCCAGGAATGCACCGACCACCACGACGGCGACATACCCCAAGTTGCCCACGAAGCCCATGATGGGCTGCATGATGCCCGAGAGAAACTGCGCGCGCCACCCGGATTCGCACAACTTGTCGTTCACCTGGTCGAACTCGGCAACCGCCCGAGGCGCCCGGTTGAAGGCCTGGATGATCGTCTGCCCGGAGAAGCTCTCCTCCACAATGCCGTTCGCCTGTCCCAGGAAGGCCTGCTGGCGGCGGAAATGGCGTTGCGAGGCGCGCACGACGAGCACCACGCCCAGAAGCGACAGGGGGACGGTCAGGAACGTGACGCCGGCGAGAGCCACGGACAGTGAAAGCATCTGGACACTCACGCCGACAAGCTGGGCAAGGGATGTCACAAGCTGCGTCACGCTCTGGTTAAGCGACTGCCCCAGCGTGTCGACGTCGTTGGTGACACGGCTCATCACGTCGCCCGTGCTCACCCGCTCGAAATACGAGAGCGGCATCCGGTCGATTTTCTCGATGATGTCCCTGCGCAGGCGGTAGCACACGCGCTGCGTGATTCCCGTCATCAGCCATCCCTGCACGAGGTTGAGGGCGGCTGACGTGAGGTAGATGCACAGGGCCGTGGCGAGGATGCGGCCCACGAGGCCGAAATCGACGCCGCCCGTGCCGCCCACCTTCGCCGCGATGCCCTCAAAAAGGGCCGTGGTGGCCCCGCCGAGCACGCGTGGGCCCGCCACGTTAAACGCGACCGAACCGACCGCGGCCAGCAGCGCGACGAGAACCATCGGCCAGTCGCGTGCAAGATAGGTGATGAGCTTGAGCAGGGCCCCCCTGAAGTCCTTGGCCTTCTCGGTCGCGTGACCGCGGCCGTGTCCCATATGTCCGGGCATGCTAGCGCACCTCCCCTTCCTCAATGCCAAGCTCCTTGGAACTGAGCTGGCTCACGGCGATCTCTCGATAGGCATCGCACGTCCGCAGAAGCTCTTCGTGGGTCCCCTGCCCCACCACGCGGCCGTCGTCGAGCACCAAGATCTGATCCGCGTGCATGATGGTCGCGATGCGCTGCGCGACGATCACCACAGCGCTACCCCGCGCCTCGCGAGCCAAGGCGGAACGCAACTCCGCGTCGGTCTTATAGTCCAGCGCCGAAAAGCTGTCGTCGAACACGAGAATCTTGGGATCGACGGCCAAAGCCCGGGCGATGGCGAGACGCTGCCGCTGACCACCCGAGACGTTTGCGCCGCCCTGAGATATCGGACTGCCGTAGCCATCGGGCTTCGCCTCGATGAACTCGTCCGCCTGAGCGATTCGCGCGGCCCGCTCCACGCGCTCTAAAGGCATCTCGGGGTCGACATATGCGATATTGCCCGCGATGTCACCGGAGAAGAGCACGCCCTTCTGGGGCACGTACCCGATTAGCCCGCGAAGCTCCTCCAGCCCCATGTGCTTAACATCCACGCCGTCAACCGTCACCGATCCACCAGTGGCATCGTACAGACGCGGGATGAGCTGCACGAGCGTCGACTTGCCCACTCCGGTCGAGCCGATGATGCCGAGTGTCTGCCCCGGCCGCACCGTGAACGAGACGTGCTCGATGGTTGGCGACGAGGCGCCGGGGTACGTGAAGGAGACGTCGTTGAACGAGAGGACGCCCGTCCAAGGGACCTCGCAGCCGTCGGCGGTCATATGACGCCGGGCCCCTTCCAGGGTCTTGGCGGGGTCCTTGATGCTTGACTTCGTATTCAGGACCGCCTGCACGCGCTCCGATGCGATATCCGCGCGGGGCAGCATGACCGCGACCATGGTTATGATCATAAAGGACATGATGACCTGCATCGTGTAATTCATGTACGCCATGAGGTCGCCGACCTGCATCGTGCCCGCATCGACGCCCTGGCCCCCGAACCACACGATTGCGACGGAGATGAGGTTCATAATCATCATCATGATGGGCATCATGAAGCTCATGGCGCGGTTCGTGAAGATGTACGTGGCGGTGAGCTCGCGATTCGCCTCGTCGTACCTGGCCTCCTCGCTCTTCGAGCGCCCGAAGGCACGGATGGACATGACGCCTGTCACGATCTCGCGAGCCACAAGGTTGTTCCGATCGACCAGATCCTGCATGCGGCGGAACTTGGGCATGGTGAACGCCATGAGCGCCCCGATGACCACCGAGATCGCAACGAGCCCCGCGACGATAATCCACTGCAGGCCGGTCGAGCCGAACCCGATGACCTTCGTCACGGCGCCCACGCCCATGCAGGGTGCGAACAGCACCATGCGCAGGCACATGACGAGCACCATCTGGATCTGCTGTATATCGTTGGTCGCGCGCGTGATGAGGGATGCCTCGGAGAACTCGCCCATCTCGGCGGGCGAAAAGGAGAGCACCCGTTCGTACACGTCGTGACGCAAGTCGCGGGCTACTTTCGCCGCCGTTCGCGACGCGTTGTAGGCCGCGGCTATCGCGCAGAGTGCGGCGGCGAGGGCGTAACCCAACATGGTCGCTCCCTCGCGGATAAGGTAATCGGTCTGCAGGGCCCCCAAATCTACTCCCGCGTTAGCATACGCGAGCTTGACGAACGCGATAGCCTGGGAAGCGATCGTGGCCTCCCCCTCGTCTCCGAGCTTCTCCACGACCTTGGCGCGCACGTCAGCCGGAGAAATCGCCGTCGATTCTGAACCCGCCTGCGACGCCAGGGTGGGAAGCTCGCCCTTCACGCCGCCCTCGCGAAGTTGGTAGACAATCATCTCGGCCTCGCCCAAATAGCCCTCGATTTCACCTCGGTCGCCCTCGGTCCCATCGAATGTGCGGACGCCCCTGAAATCGGGCTTCGAATACGACCCCTCGACGAGTTCGATTTCATCAGGAGAGAGAAAGAGCTCCACATCGGAAAGGTCGCCCTCGGTCACCTTGTCGGGAACGACGCTCTGTATTCCCCCTCGGCTGATTCCGGTGTCCACGATTCCGCTCATAATCGAGGGCAACGTGAGCTCGCTGTAAGCCTGCAGCATGAGCAAAACAAGAGCTATGAGCACGTTGGCCTTGTGACGACGTAAAAATGCGAATGTCCTCATCGAACCCCCAACCCTGTTATTCCGGGTGATATTTTTGCCACCGGGGCGTTTATGAGACATGCGTCGCGGAACTTCATAAAAGCTCAACACTTAAGGTACCTCAATAATATGAGATCTGAACACTAGAGCAGCTCTTCGCCCTTGCGCATGAAGACGGACTATATATAATGGTTCGACGTTACGCGCCACATCCCACGCCGTGATGCGTTTTTGCCGTCCAATGTGAAGATTTCCCACATAGGTCGGCGTCTATGGTATAGTTCATTGCTGTTTGTTCACGCGGCCTTGAATCCGGCCGCCTAAGAAGGGTCACTGACATGTCCAAAGTTTGCGAAATCTGCGGTAAGCACCCCGTTGCTGGTCGCTCCATCAGCCACTCCCACCGCGTCTCCAACCGTAAGTTCCGTCCGAACATCCAGCGCGTGTACGTTGTCGTTAACGGCGTGCGTCGCAAGATGAACGTGTGCACCAGCTGCCTCAAGGCCCAGAAGGTGGCTCGCTCCTAAGCACTCCCCTCTTTGGACAAACGTTTGCTTGCAAGCATGAGACGCCCCGCCAAAAGCGGGGCGTCTTTTGTTTTCGGTGGTCGATCTTGCCTCCATAGATACGATTCCCTCCAACCCACAAGTGCGCAAGGTATCAGCTTATGCATATCGAGTAGCACTTCTGAAGCGCTTCATACATCACAATCCACCCACGTTCTCGCCACAAATGAATGGACTCGCCGCAATTGAAGCGCTCCATACGACCGTTTACGGCTCAATTTCTACCATTCACGTGATTGAATCGCTTCACTTTGATACAGTTGCCTCGTTGGGAAAACCCGCTTCTCGTAAAGGAGAGAGCAGAATGGCGAAGAAACCTACTGTTGCCGCCGCCCCCGAAGTCGTAGATTCCATCGAATCCCTTGAGGCCAAACTCGAGCACATGCGCGAGGCCCAGGGGATTTTTGCTACCTACTCCCAGGAGCAGGTGGACAAGATTTTCTACGAGGCAGCTATGGCCGCCAACAAGGCCCGTATCCCCCTGGCAAAGATGGCCATCGAGGAGACCGGCCGCGGCGTGCTCGAGGACAAGGTCATCAAGAACCACTACGCCGCCGAGTACATCTACAACGCCTATAAGGACACCAAGACCTGCGGCGTGATTGAGCGCGACGACGCGTACGGCATCACCAAGATCGCCGAGCCCATCGGCATCGTCGGCGCGGTCATCCCGACCACCAACCCCACCTCCACCGCGATCTTCAAGTGCCTCATCTCCCTGAAGACCCGCAACGCCATCATCATCTCCCCGCACCCGGCTGCCGCCAAGTGCACCATCGCCGCCGCCAAGCTCGTGCTCGACGCCGCGGTGAAGGCCGGCGCCCCCGAGGGCATCATCGGCTGGGTCGACGTGCCCTCCATCGACCTCACCAACAAGGTGATGGCCGACGTCGACATCATCCTGGCTACCGGCGGCCCCGGCATGGTCAAGGCGGCGTACTCCTCCGGCAAGCCCGCCCTGGGCGTCGGCGCCGGCAACACGCCCGTCATCATCGACGACACCGCCGACATCAAGCTCTCCGTCAACTCCATCATTCACTCCAAGACGTTCGACAACGGCATGATCTGCGCCTCTGAGCAGTCCGTGACCGTCCTCGAGTCCGTCTACAAGGAGGTCAAGGACGAGTTCGCCCGCCGCGGTTGCTACTTCGTCAAGAAGGGCGCCGAGATGGAGGCCCTGCGTGCCGCCATGTTCAAGAACGGCGCTCTCGACCACCGCATCCCCGGCATGCCCGCCGCCAAGATCGCCGAGCTCGCCGGCATCGAGGTGCCCGCCAAGACCAAGATTCTGATCACCGAGGTCACCTCCGTCGACCTGGAGAAGGAGGAGTTCGCCCACGAGAAGCTCTCCCCCGTCCTCGCCATGTACAAGGCCAAGGATTTCCAGACCGCCGTGGACATGGCCGAGCACCTGGTGCTCGCCGGTGGCCCCGGTCACACCGCCTCCCTCTACGTGCACCCCGCCCAGGCCGAGAAGATCGCCCTGTTCGAGCACACCATGAAGGCCTGCCGCATCGTCATCAACACCCCGTCCTCCCAGGGCGGCATCGGTGACCTGTACAACTTCGGCATGAAGCCGTCCCTCACGCTGGGCTGCGGCTCCTGGGGTGGCAACTCCGTTTCCGAGAATGTTGGGGTGAAGCACTTGATCAACGTCAAGACCGTGGCTGAGCGCCGCGAGAACATGCTGTGGTTCCGCGCTCCCGAGAAGGTCTACTTCAAGAAGGGCTCCACGCCGGTCGCCCTCGACGAGCTGGGCACCGTGATGGGCAAGAAGCGCGCCTTCATCGTCACCGACCAGTTCCTCTTCAAGAACGGCAACACCCGCTCCATCGAGGCCAAGCTCGACTCCATGGGCATCGCGCACGACTGCTTCTACGACGTCGAGCCCGACCCGTCCCTGCAGTGCGCTCGCCGCGGTGCCGCCCAGATGGCCCTCTTCGAGCCTGACGTCATCATCGCCGTCGGCGGCGGCTCGGCCATGGACGCCGGCAAGATCATGTGGATGATGTACGAGCACCCGGAGTGCAACTTCGAGGATATGGCCATGGACTTCATGGACATCCGCAAGCGTATCTTCACCTTCCCCGAGATGGGCAAGAAGGCCTACTTCGTGGCCGTCCCCACCTCTTCCGGCACCGGCTCCGAGGTTACCCCGTTCGCGATCATCACCGACAAGGACACCGGCATCAAGTGGCCGCTCGCCGACTACGCGCTGCTGCCCAACATGGCCATCGTCGACGTCGACAACGCCATGACCGCGCCTAAGGGCCTGACCTCCGCCTCCGGCATCGACGTCATGACCCACGCCATCGAGTCCTATGTCTCCATCATGGCGTCCGACTACACCAAGGGCCTGTCCATGAAGGCCGCCAAACTGGTCTTCGACAACCTGCCGTCCTCCTACGAGAACGGCGCGAACGACCCGCACGCCCGCGAGGAGATGCACAACGCCTCCTGCATGGCCGGCATGGCCTTCGCCAACGCCTTCCTGGGCCTCAACCACTCCATGGCCCACAAGCTCGGCGCCTTCCACCACCTGCCCCACGGCATCGCCAACGCCGTCATCCTGACCCGCGTTATGCGCTACAACGCCGCCGAGGCCCCGGTCAAGATGGGCACCTTCTCCCAGTACCCCTACCCCAACGCTCTGGCCGCCTACGCCGAGATGGCCCGCTACTGCGGCGTTGAGGGTAAGGACGACGCCGAGGTCTTCGAGAACTTCTGCGCCAAGCTCGAGGAGCTCAAGGCCACCATCGGCATCAAGGAGACCATCGCCGATTACGGCGTGGACGAGGCCTACTTCCTCGAGACCCTCGACGAGATGGTCGAGCAAGCGTTCAACGACCAGTGCACCGGCGCCAACCCGCGCTACCCGCTCATGAGCGAGATCAAGGAGCTCTACCTCGACGCCTACTACGGCCGCGAGCCCCAGGACTACGCCGTCCTGTAAGCGCTCCCACTTCCCGTCCGAATCGCGCCGCTCGCCCATTTGCGGAAAGGCGGCGCGTTCGGACGCCCTACGATGGTGCAAGAACCATTGAGAAAGGACGGTAGAACCATGCTTCTTCCCGATTCTAAGACCGTGCTGGTCGAGCACTCCAACAAGAAGGTCTATGACCTCGGCGACAAGATCGCCAAGGTGTTCAACGCGAACAAGCCCGCTTCTGACGTGTTCAACGAGGCCCTGAACCTCGCGCGCGTCTCCGAGTCCGGCATCCGCACCCCCAAGCCCCTCGAGGTCTCTGAGGTCGAGGGCGAGGGCTGGGCGCTTCTCACCGAGAAGGTCCCCGGCGTCACGCTCGCCGAGAAGATGGCCGCCGAGCCCTCCAAGTTCTACGAGTACCTGGAGATGTTCGTCGACCTGCAGGTCGAGATCCACTCCAACCGCTCTCCCCTGCTCAATCGCCAGCGTGACAAGTACGCCCGCATGATCAACTGCCTCCCCCACATCAACGCCACGACGCGCTACAACCTCATGGAGCGCCTTGACGGCATGAAGAAGGAGTTCCAGATCTGCCACGGCGACTTCAACCCCAGTAACGTGATCGTGGCCGAGGACGGCCAGCTCTACGTCTGCGACTGGGCTCACGCCACCCAGGGCTCCCCTGCCGCTGACGCCGCCATGACCTATCTGCTGTTCGCGCTCAACGACAAGCAGCAGGCCGACGCCTACCTCGAGCTCTACTGCGACCGTGCCGACGTCCCCATGCAGGTCGTCCGCCAGTGGATGTCCATCGTCGCCGCCGCCGAGCTCTCCCGCAAGCGCACCGATGTCAACGATGAGTTCCTCATGAGCTGGATCGACGTCGTCGACTACATGGGTTAATCAATCCTCCAAGCTCACAAGGTAAGCGCATAAGCTAAACGGCCCCGGCGACAATGAACTGCCTCCCATTTCTTGGACAAGGAAATAGAAGTCCGAGAGATGGGAGGCT
>CABRHS010000006.1 GCA_902470815.1 uncultured Collinsella sp. | reverse complement strand
GGGGTCAGTCCCTAGCGGCTTAGACCGTATCTATTGACCCGTCCAAGATTTGGGAGGCAGTTCACAGGAACGGGCCCTTATTCTTTGCGACAAGCCTGGCCGATTCAGCCCTACTTGACCTTGTTCACGCGCGCCGGGGCAGCGGTCCCGCGCTTATTCTCGCGCACGAAGAGCACGGCTATGACCAGGCCCACGAGGGCGATCGCCGCGCAGCCGAAGTACGCCGCGCCCGCGCCGGCGACCGTCGCCGCCGCTGTGCTCGCGCCACCAGCCAGGGCATTGGCCTGGACAGACGACATCACGGTGACCAGCAGCGCGGTCGAGATCGCGCCGAAGACCTGGCGCCCCGTGTTGGCGATGGCGTTGCCGTGCGCGATGAGCTCATCGGGCAGCGCGTTGACGCCCCAGGTGTTCACCGGCATGTTGGCGAGGCCCTGACCACACGCCTGCAGGGCGCACAGGGTGGCGGCCATGACGACCGTCAGGCCGGTGCCCATCACGCCGAACCCGAGCAGGGACCCGACGATGACCGCCATGCCGCCCACCGTGACCAGGCGCGGCCCCATGCGGTCGAACAGCATGCCCGAGATGGGCGACAGGATGATGCCCGCGATCGAGGCGGGAAGCATGACCATGCCCGTCGTGGTCGCGGAGGCGCCCATGCCGTTTTGGACAAGCAGCGGCAAGATCACGTTGGTGCCGGCGACCGCGGCGTTGATGAGCGTGACCATGAGCGCGGCGACGAGGAAATTGCGCGTCTTGAGGCAGCGCAGCTCGAGCATGGGCACCTCGAGGGACAGCTGCCTGCGAATGAACAGGACGAGGGCGATCAGGCCGATGGCGGCGGGAACGATCACCATGGGGCTCATCCAGCCGGCATCGGAGGCGCTGGAGAAGCCGAAGAGCAGGCCGCCGAAGGCGATCGTGGACATCACGACGGAGGCGATGTCGAGGCGCGGGTTCTTGAGGGTGCCGACGTTCCTCATGAGCGGGATGCCGAGCAGCAAGATCGCGCCGGCGAGCGCGGCGATGATGAGGAACATGGGCCTCCAGCCCCAGGCGTCGATGACCAGGCCTCCCAGCACCGGACCCACGGCCGGACCGGCCGCCATCACGATGCCGGCGACACCCATGGCGGTGCCGCGCAGCTCGACGGGGAACACGAGCAGGGGCACGGTGCCCACGAGCGGCATGAGGATGCCGGCGCCGGCGGCCTGCAGGACGCGGCCGGCGATGAGCAGCAGGTAGCTGGGACACAGGGCGCACATCACCGTGCCCGCCACGAACAGCCCCATCGAGAGGAAGAAGAGCTTGCGGGTGGGGTACTTGTCCATGAAGTAGCCCGAGATCGGCACCATGATGCCCGAGACGAGCATGTAGATGGTCGTGACCCACTGGGCGGCACCGGCGGTCACCCCGAACTCGCGCATGAGCGCCGGCAGCGCGGGCGCCATGACGGTCTGGTTGAACAGCGAGACGAACGCGCCGAGCGTGATGACCCCGACGATGACAACAGCGTCTTTATCGACGCGCGGCTTGGATGCGGCATGTGACATATGCGCGCACTCCTCTCCCCCGCATGTGCATGCGGGACACATGGCATCGCACCCGTGCCATACATGCTGGAAACGGGGTCGATGCCGGTATTCGATTGCAGTAAAGCTATAGAGATCGGGAGGGCGATGCGCCCTCCCTGCGACGGGGCTCCGGGCCCCCGCCAGCCGGAATCACCGGCGCGCCCATCAGATCAGCGAGCACGACCTCATAGTGCGGCTGGCACCCGCCAACGTCCGCTCCCCACTGAACGCGTGGAGGTCGCGGCGAACGACGAGCCAGAAGATATGTCGGCAGTGATTGAACATGCAATCAACCATACAGCCGGCAAAATGACAACGTCAACAGATTTTTCCTTGACAGACGAGAATCGTCATACTCGCGCTACGCCATTCCCGGATACAGCGGGTGCACCTCCAGCAGGGTCTCAACGCGCTTACGCACGCACATGCGCTCGCGCGCATCCTGCGGGGAGAACACCACGCGCGCGACCAGGCCGCCGATCTCGCGAAACTCCTCGGCCGTGAAGCCGCGGGTGGTTGCGGCGGCGGAGCCCACGCGAATTCCGCTCGTCACGAACGGCGAGCGCGTCTCCCCCGGGATCGAGTTCTTGTTCACCGTGAGGCCGACCGCATCGAGCAGCGTCTCGGCCTCCTTGCCCGAGATGCCCGCAGGCATGAGGTCAACCAGGCACAGATGGTTGTCGGTTCCTCCGGACACGAGGCGCAGGCCGCCGTCGACCATGCCCTCGCCCAGCGCGGCGGCGTTCTCCACCACATGATCGATGTAGGCTGAGAACTCAGGGCGTAGCGCCTCGCCAAACGCCACGGCCTTTCCCGCGATGACGTGCATGAGCGGGCCTCCCTGCGTACCGGGGAACACCGCCTTGTCGATGGCGCGGGCGAGCTCCTCGTCGTTGGTGAGGATGAACCCGCCGCGCGGACCGCGCAGGGTCTTGTGGCTCGTGGAGGTCACGACGTCCGCATGCGGGAACGGCGAGGGATGGGCGCCGGTCGCCACCAGGCCGGCGATATGGGCCATGTCCACCATGAGGCGCGCGCCCACGCCATGGGCGATCGCGGCCATGCGCTCGAAATCGATCACGCGCGGATACGCCGAGGCGCCCGCGACGATGAGCGCGGGGCGCTCGCGCTCGGCCAAGCGCTCCAGCTCCTCGTAATCGATGGTCTCCGTCTTAAGGTCCAGGCCGTACGGCACGAAGTTGTACAGCTTGCCCGAGAAGTTGACCGGGCTGCCGTGTGTGAGGTGCCCGCCCTGGTCGAGGCTCATGCCTAGAATCGTGTCGCCCGGCTCGACGAGGGCGGCGTATGCGGCGAGATTCGCGTTGGCGCCGCAATGGGGCTGCACGTTGGCAAATTTGCAGCCGAACAGGGCACAGGCGCGTTCACGGGCGAGATCCTCGACCACGTCGCCCTGCTCACACCCGCCGTAGTAGCGATGCGCCGGATAGCCCTCGGCATATTTGTTGGTGAGCACGCTGCCCACGGCCTCGAGCACGGCGGGGCTCGTGAAGTTCTCAGACGCGATCAGCTCGATGGTGCCGCGCTGACGCGCGAGCTCTCCCGCCAGGGCCTGGGCGATGGTGGGGTCGGAATTTCGCAGGTTCGTCATGAGGGGCTCGTTCATGGGGCTCCAATCAAAGGGAGCGCTCAGAAAATGACACAAGAGCACTCGTATTAATCTCTACCCCGTACCTACCCAAATTCGATGCCGGCCTATCGCGCTCATCGTCTTCTGACACAACAAAAGGCGGCGACACCGCTCCTCGCGATGCCGCCGCCTCTACAAATCCTACGGTGGACTCACCCGCTATCTCTTACCGTTGGGATGGGGCTATCCGATTTATCGAGCCCGCCGACGCGTTCCCTCATCGATCGTCTTGCCAACCAACCGGTGGAACTAAAGAACGGCGCGTGCGCTCGCTTCTTGCGTTTACCCGATCTCGGTATCGCAGGCGGCGGGCTCGAATGCTGCTATATCTTCAAAACCCATCGGATACACCTCCTGCCTCGGTCGCGGTGACGTTGCGACTCCTTTGGTACATCCCGCTTATGCCCCGATATCCGGTGGTCTTGCATTTCACATGCCAATCACCGGCAGACGGCCAGATCCATGCCGTGAACGGCGTCCAGGCAGACACGCCCCCCCGGCCATGCCACCGCCTGAACCCAACCTCGATCGCCATGTAAAGCACTTTTGACGGACACCGTGGAGCCCCTTGCCTATCATGAGGATACGATCGAAGAGATCGACGACAAGGAGGCATCATGAACGAGAGCACAGGGGTCGGCCCGCGCATCCGCGCCCACCGCGAGGCACTCTCCATGTCACAGGAAGAACTTGCGCGCGCATGCTTCGTATCGCGACAGACCATCTCCTCATGGGAAAACGGCAAGACCCTTCCGGACATCCAATCGCTTGCGTCCCTCGCGAGCATCTTCGACATCGCGCTCGAGGACCTGGCCGATCCCGATGAGAAGCTGACCGCCACACGTCGCGTATCGGCGGACCGCAAGGAGCTGCAGATGCTCTGGGCGGGCGTGGCTGCGGTCGCGATCCTGTTTCTGCCCGTCGAGCAGATCCTGCAGAGCACAGAGACTTCGGGCCACTGGCGGCTCCTGACCTACCTCGCCTTCGGTATCGTCACCCTCGCGATCATAATTCGGATCGGCATGCTCACCCACAAGCATCACCTGGGCAACGACCAGGAAATCGGCGCATACATGTCGGGAACGATCAAGAAGGGATCGGCGGACCGCGCGCCGGAGGGAACCCTCAAGGCGTTCCTCATGCGCCACTACTTCGCCATGACCATCGTGCTCGGCGTGCTGTTCTGGTTCGCCCTCGACTTCGTCTGCAACATCAGTGATTCCCCTTGGGGAACCATCGGGTACCTCGCGGCATGGATCGCCATGGAAATCTTGCTCGAATGGTATGTGACGCCAAAGCGGGAGCGCAAGGCGTAACGCTACTCGATGAGCATCGCATCGCCAAAGCTGAAGAAGCGATACTTCTCGCGCACGGCCTCCTCGTAAGCATCGATGACCTGATCGCGCGTGGCAAGGGCCGAGACGAGCATCATGAGCGTGGAGCGTGGCACGTGGAAGTTCGTGATGAGCGCATCCACCACGTGGAACGTCGAGCCCGGCATGAGGTACAGATTGGTGGTGGCGTCCTCGCGCACCGTGATGTCGCCGGTGCCGCACACGTCGGCGCCGTCCGCGCGGCCCTCGAAGCCGCGCGCCGTGACGGCGGGGGCGCTCGCGGGCGCCGCGGCGTCCCACGCGCTCTCGAGCGAGCGCACCGCGGTGGTGCCCACAGCGATCACGCGGTGACCGGCGGCCTTGGTGGCGTGCACGGCCTCCACGACCTCGGCGGGCACATGGTAGCGCTCGGTGTGCATGACGTGCTCGGTGGGATCGTCCTCCTCCACAAGGCGGAACGTGTCGATGCCCACCTCGAGCTCGACGGCCGCCCAGCGGCAGCCCTTGTCTTTGATGCGCTGGATGAGCTCCTGCGTGAAATGCAGGCCCGCAGTGGGCGCGGCAGCGGAGTGCTCCTCGCTCATGGCGTACACGGTCTGGTACTTCTCGGGATCGCCCTCATAGCTGGTGATGTAGGGCGGCAGCGGCACGTGGCCCGCGGCGTGAATCGCCTCATCCAGCGTGCGCTCAACCCCCTGCTCGTTCACGCCCACGGGCTCGAATCGCACCAGGCGCCCGCCCTTGGAGTCATCCACGAAATCGATGATCTCGGCTTTGAGCACCACGGGTGAGCCCTCGGGGGCGAGCAGGCCACCGGCGCGGTACTCCACCACGTTGCCCGGCTTGAGGCGCTTGCCGGGGTTCACCAGGCACTCCCACACATGGCCGAGCGGATCGATGTCCTCGCGGCGACGAAGCAGCAGCGTCTCGGCCACACCGCCCGTGGGCTTCTTGCCGATCAGGCGCGCGGGCATGACGCGCGTCTGGTTGGCCACCAGCAGGTCCCCGGGCTCCAGGTAATCGAGGATGTCGTAGAAGTGGCGATGCTCCACGGAGCCGCCGTGCTCGAGCGCCACGGCATCGCCCGCGCGGGGCGCGCCGCCCTCGAGCTCGCGGTTGAGCACCAACAGACGGCAGGAGTCGCGCGGCTCGGCGGGGGCCTGGGCGATCAGCTCGTCGGGAAGGTTGTAATCGAAATCATCGGTGCGCATGGAGTCGCCTTTCATATGAGCGCCGCGTGGCCAAAGCCGAGCAGTCGAGTTGTCGAACAGCCGTCCATGATAACGCAGCTCAGCGGGCCCTATCCCTGGGATGCAGCGCGGCGCGCCTTCTGCGCTTTTCGCTCATCGCGCAGGCGGGCGCGATCGAGGGCGGCCTCGGCGGCCGAGAAGCGGCAACCGCAATAGTTCTGCCTGTACATACCCAATTCGCGGGAGCGCCGCGTGGCCTGGGGGTACCAGGGGCGGAAATCGCGGATCACCGGGGTGAGGCCGTGTGCCGCGGCAAGCTTTTCCAGCACATCGTTGCATGTGTCGAACAGCTGATAGGGTGAGACGGCGAGCGTGGTGGCAATATGCGAGAAGCCTTCGCGCTCGGCCACCCGACATGCCTCCGCGAGGCGCAGGGCGTAGCACGCGCGGCAGCGACGCGCGCGATCGGCGGCAAAGCGGGCGACGGAGGCGTCCCAACGGGCACGGTCGTCACCGGCCTCGATGAGCGGGATGCCGTTCTCCGCGGTCCAGCGGCGAAGCTCATCGAGCCGCGTGTCATGCTCGACCAGTGGCTGAATGTTCGGGTTCGTCCAGCAGATCGTGGGCTCAAAGCCCTCCTCGACGAGCAGGCGCACCGGCTCGAGCGAGCACGGCGCGCAACACGCATGCAGCAACAACCCGGTCATGAACGGCGCCCTCCCTCGACGACGGTGAAACCCCCGGGGCGGTCCTCCCCGAAGAAGGCCACGCCGTACGATGTGTCCTCGCACCACGCGATGGCCGGATCCGCCACAATCGCGCGGACGTAGCCCCAGTCCCCCGTGCACCCCACGAGATGCGCGGTCGCCACGATGAACGTCCACAGGGGCCACCTGAGGCCCATGCCCAACGCGATGATCAGCAGCGACACCACGATGCTCGGCGCGAGAGCGATGACCAGGTACTGGCCGCGCGTGTACAGCACGCCCTCCGCGCTCGCGTAGAGCATTCCCATACCCGCGTTCGAGCCGAACGACACGCGCGTCCCCGGGGGAGCGTACTGCTTGAAGAAGAAGGCGTGCACAAGCTCATGCGCGCCGAGCGAGGCGATCGGGACCACCGCGAGCAGGATCCACCACCATATCTTGAACCCCTGGCCCCCTTCGGAGCCCATGATGCGGTTGCCCAGCGAGCCGAGCACGGCACCGAGCTCGAACGGCACGACGGGCGCCCCGAGGACGTCACGCAACGCGACCATGGCGAGCCCCCAGAGCGCCGCGGCGCCAAGGCCCGCGAGCGCGACGGCAGCCGAGGCCCTGCGCATGAAGCGCAGGAAGGCCTCGTCCTCAAACACGTGTATGTCCCCTATTTTTCTCATGTACCCAAGTGTAGCGCCTCGGGCGGACACCTGTGCGATAATGTGAGGTTACATTCGGGCAATGGGCCATGCGAGACGCGATGCGCACCGTCCCGACCACGCACAAGCACCACCGACTGGAACCAGCCGAAAGAAGGATACGCCATGACAGCTCAGCTCACCCGTGCCGACCGCCCCAGCTGGCCCCGCCGCGCCGTCGTCACCGCCGGCATGCCCTACGGCAACAAGGGCCTGCACTTCGGTCACGTGGGCGGCGTCTTCGTCCCTGCCGACTTCTACGCGCGCTTCCTGCGCGACCGCCTGGGCCGCGAGAACGTGATCTTCGTCTCCGGCACCGACTGCTACGGCTCCCCCATCATGGAGGGGTACCGCAAGCGCCGCGAGGCGGACGGCTACGCCAAGCACATCTCCGACTACGTGCGCGAGAACCACGACAGCCAGGAGAGCGACCTCGCGAGCTTCGGCGTGTCCTGCGACCTGTACGCCGGCAGCGCGCTCGAGCCCGCCGTGCACATCCATGAGCGCATGACCGCCCAGATCGTCGAGCGCCTGCACGAGCAGGGCAGGCTCACCAAGCTCACCACCAAGCAGTTCTACGATCCGTCCGCGGGCCAGTTCCTGAACGGCCGCCAGGTTCTCGGCCGCTGCCCCATCCAGGGTTGCAAGTCCGAGAAGGCCTACGCCGACGAGTGCGACCTGGGCCATCAGTTCGAGCCCGAGGAGCTCATCGCCCCCAAGAGCGCGCTCACCGGCGAGACGCCCGAGCTCGTGCCGGTTGACAACCTGTACTTCGACCTGCCCTCCTACACCGAGTACATGCGCGAGCACACCGAGCGCCTGGCCGCAGATCCCACCGTGCGATCCGTGGTGTCCAAGACCATGCAGGAGTGGCTCGACGCCCCGCGCCTATTCATCCAGGTCAAGTTCCGCGACGAGTTCGAGGCCGTGCGCGGTGAGCTGCCCACCCACGAGGTCATCGAGGCCGAGGGCAACAAGGGCTCCTTCACGGTGACCTTCCCCACCTGGCGCGAGCGCGACGAAGCCCACGAGGTCCTCAACCGCGCCGGCGTGCGCTTCCGCTCCGGCAAGGCACTCGTGCCGTTCCGCATCTCGGGCAACGTCGAGTGGGGCGTGCCCCTGCCCGAGGTCGAGGGCTGCCGCGACCTCACGGCCTGGGTCTGGCCCGAGAGCCTGTGGGCGCCCATCAGCTTCACCCGCGCCGTGCTCGCCCGCGACGCCGCAAAACTCGAGGCCGCGGGCGTGGACCCCTCCGACCTCGCCGAATGCGCCGTCGCCGACGCCGAGCTCGTGGGCGAGACACCGGCCATGATCATGGACGAGCCCGCGTACACGCACGCCAGCCTGGACTGGCGCGACTGGTGGGCCAGCGATGACGCGCGCGCCTATCAGTTCATCGGCCAGGACAACATCTACTTCTACTGCATCGCGCAGTCCGGCATGTGGGAGGCGCTCGACTGGAACATGCGGCAGTCCTGCGTTGCCGCCAACTACCACATCCTGTACATGGGCAAGAAGGCGAGCTCCAGTTCCCAGACTCCCCCGCCGCTGGCGCATGAGATGCTCGAGCACTACACCCCCGAGCAGCTGCGCGCGCACTGGCTGTCGCTCGGCCTGGGCGAGAAGCCCGTCAGCTTCTCCCCGAAGGCCTTCGACCTGCGTGAGACCGGTAAGGACAAGGACGGCAACCCCATCCTCGCCCGCGACGACAAGCGCGTGATCGACCCCGCCCTCAAGGAGGGCGCGCTGCTCACAGGCGTCTTCAACCGCTTGGCCCGCTCGGCCTTCTACGGCGTGGCCGTCAAGGAGGGCGACGAGGCCGCCTACCGCACCGGGTGCATTCCCGCGGGCGAGCCTTCCAAGGCCGCGCGCGACGCAGCCGAGCAGGCGGCCATCGCATTTGAGCAGGCCATGCACGCCTTCGAGCTGCACCACGCCCTCGGCGTGTGCGACGAGTTCCTGCGCGCCGCCAACAAGCGCTGGAGCGACGCCTCCAAGGCCGCCAAAAACTCCGGCGATGACGCCCTCATGCAGCAGGCGCTCGTGGACGCCTTCCACGAGCTGCGCGCGGCCACCGTCCTCATGCACGGCATCGTGCCCACCGGCTGCGAGCTGATCTGCGAGCACTTCGCCATCGACCCCGTCGCCTTCTTCTCGTGGGAGAACATCTTCAAGACGAACGACGAGCTCGTCATCGAGCTGGGAGAGCAGCCCGGCGCGCACGCCGTCAAGGAGCTGCCGCCGCGCTTCGATTTCTTCGCGAAGCACCCGAGCCAGTACTGATCGATTGACGGATCGCCGACCGTCTCGCCCCCCTGTCCGAAAGGCCTCGCATGTCACTCGAAATCCGCCAGACGCTTCCCGGCGACGTCGCCGCCGCCGAACTCGTGCTCAACGACGGCAAGGCCGCCTTGGCCGAGCTCAGCATCCCGCAGTGGATGGGGGAATACCCCAATCGCGTCGACATCGAGGCCGACATGGCCGAGGGTGCATCGTACGTCGCGGTCGGCAAGGACGGCACCGTGCTCGCCGTCATGGCGCTCTCCTTCTCGGGAGAAGACACCTACGATGCGATCGATGGGTCCTGGTTGACGACGTCCGATTCGCGCGACCCGCGCTACGCCGTGATCCACCGCTGCGCGATCGGCGCCAGCGCGGCACGACAGGGCATCATGACCAAGATGTTTCTCATGGGCGAGGACGTCGCGCGCGAGCACGGCATGGAGAGCGTGCGCGTCGATACGCACGAGCGCAACATCCGCGTGCGCGGCCTTGTGGAGAAGCTCGGGTACACCCGCTGCGGGACCATAGCGCTCCCCTACGAGGACGAGGTCGACCCGCTGCGCATCGCATTCGAGAAGGTGCTCTAGCCCATGGCGCGCCCAGGCGTTCAAAAGCACCTTGAGATCGCCGAGCTCCTTCGCTGCCCCCTGTGCGGAGCCCGCATGCACGCGCTCGAATCATCCGTCGCCTGCTCCGGCGGCCATGATTTTGCAATATCGGCGAAGGGCTTCTTGAACCTCATCCCGCATCAAAAGCCCCTCAAAGGATACGACGAGGCCTTCTTCGCGAGTCGTCAGCGCATCATGGAGCACGGGTACTATGATGCGGTCCGCGCGGCCGTCACGCGCCGCCTTGAAGATCTCGGGGCCGCGTCCACCGTCGTCGATGCCGGATGCGGCGAGGGGTCCTACGCCAAGGACGCCGCGCAAGCGCTTCCGCATGCGACGATCCTGGGCCTCGACATCTCCAAGGACGCGATTCGCGTCGCCGCTCGCGGCGGGGGGCCGACGCGATGGCTCGTGGCCGACCTGGCGAACACGCCCCTTGCCGACTCCACGGCAGATGTCATTCTCAATGTGTTCACCCCCGCCAATTACGACGAGTTCAAACGCCTCCTCAAGCCGGACGGGCTACTCGTCAAGGTCATTCCCGCCCCTCAGCACATGCGCGAGCTGCGCGAGCTCGCAGGTAATCACCTTTTGGATGCCGAGTTCTCCGATCACGGGGTCGCCAAGCACCTCATGCGCCACATGTGCGTCACAAGCCGCACGCGCGTGTCCACGACCTCCACCGTATTCCCGGGGGATGCGCTCGACCTGGTGCGCATGAGCCCCGTCTCCTTCGGCGTCGAGGAGCACGTCCTCGACCTTGGCTCTCTGAGGAGCATAACCGTCGATGCCGAGGTCATCTGCGCGCGCCCGAGGTAATCGCCCGTCGATAAGGGACGGGGTTACCTCGAATGGCCGTTGCGCCAGATCTCGCGCCCCAGCCCGAGCGCCAAGAACAGGGCGCTCGCGTACCCCAGGAACCCGATGACCGGGATGCCGAAGATGACCGGCTCGATCTTGGCGTAATACACCACCGAGGACCCGATGAACAGGCCGGCGATGACGATCGCCATGGAGAGCCTGTCCACGATGCCACCCACATGGCGGAGCACCTGCTCGCTGCCGAGCACCTGCATGTTCATCTTGAGTTGGCCGCGCGTGAGCATGCGCGACGCCAGCCCCAGTTGCTCGGCCATCTCCAGATGGCCCTTGAGGGCGCGGTAGGAAGCGTGCGTGAGGTCCTCGGCGGCCTCGCGAGCACGCGCGTAGCTGCTCTTCTCATGCCTGATGTGCTCGGTGATGATGTCGATCATGTTCACGTCGGGCATGTACTCGGTGAGCAGCCCCTCGAGCGTGACCATGCCGCGTGCGAACATCGTCACCACGGCCGGCAGCTCCACGTCGTTCTTGCGCGCCAGGCTGATGAGCGAGGTGAGGAACTCGCCGATATCGAGGTCCCGCAAATCGAGACCGGCGAAGTCGGCGATGATGAAGTCGAGGTCCGTGAGAAACGCCGAGTGGTCGAGCTCGGAGGAGTCGCCGCGCGTCACCGCGAAGCGCATGAGCGAGTCCTTGAGCTTGGGAACGTCCCCGGAGGCGACGGCGTAGATCATGTCCTTCACGATGCCCCGGTCATGGCCGGACATGCGCCCGACCATTCCGAGGTCGATGAAGTACACGACCCCCTTCTTGACGATGATGTTGCCGGCGTGCGGGTCGGCGTGGAAAAATCCGTCGTCCAGCACCTGGGTGGCATAATCGTCCACGATGGAGGCGCCGACCTTCTTGAGGTCGTAGCCCGCCTCCTCAAGGGCGGCCGGATCGGCTATGGAGATGCCGTCCACGTAGTCCATGACCACGATGTGCTCGGTGCAGTACGGCAGGTATGACTTGGGGCACGATATGGCCGAAGAGCCCTCGTGGAAGCGATGGAAATCATCGAGGTTGCGCGCTTCCATGAGGAAGTTCGTCTCCTCGCGAAACGACTGCCACAACTCCTCGACCACGCCCTTGAGATCGACGAACTGGTCAGTTTTCACAAAGCGCGACGCATGCCGCACGATCGACCGCATGATGTCGATGTCCTGGGCCATGACCTGCTGGGCACCGGGTCGCTGGACCTTGATTGCAACGTCTTCCCCCGACACCAGGGTGGCGCGATGCACCTGCGCCAGGGAGGCGCTGCCGAGGGGCTTGCGGTCGATATGGGAGAAGATCTCGTTGAGAGGGCGGCCGTACTCGGCGACCAGGCACTCGTTCACCACCGCGAAGGGCACCGGCTCCACATCCCTGCGAAGCCGCCGCAGCTCGTCGCAATACTCCTGCGGCAGGATCTCCGAGCGGTTGGCAAGAATCTGCCCCATCTTCACGAACATGGGGCCCAGGTCCTCCAGCATACAGCGAAGACGACGCGGCGTGATGTCATGCCACGCCTCGTACTTGCGGACGATCTGGAATATCTCCCCTATGCGCTTGCGGCGGCCCTCCGAGGTGAGCTTGAACTCCTCCGACGGGGCCATCGCCTCCGGCTCCTCGGGGAACAGGTCGACGGCACGCGGGGTGCGCCATGAGGTGCGGAGCGCCTCCTCGACGCCCTCGAGATTGACCGTGTCCTCGGGGCTCAGCGATTTGGCCCCCGCCCCGGCGGGAGTCGTCCCGCGCGCGGCCTTTACCTGTTCCGCCTCGTTCGCCATATCGTCTCGCACGCCCTCTTACTCGCCCTGGGCCTCTTCGGACTCGGGGGCCGCGTCGACCACGACCGCATCCTCGACCTCGACCGTCACCGTGTCGTCATCCACGGAGTCGACCAGGTCGCGGACGTGCGCCATGAAGGCCACGCGCTCGGACTTGGTAAGCAGGCGCACGCGGGCCAAGATCAGCTCGTCGAGGATGCGCTCGGCGGCAGTCGCGCCCTGCTCCCCCAGACGCTCGGTGACCTCGGAGAACGCTCCGCCCGCCTCCTCGAAGATATCCGACATGGAACGCGCGAAGTCGGGGGTCTGGCGGTCATGGCGCACCTGCTCCCCGCGGGAGTTCAGGTCGCGCAGGACCTCCTCACCCCGGGCGTTCAGGCCGTCCAGGATCACCTTCCCGCGCTCCGCCGTCACGGCGGCGGCGCCAAAGCCGACGTTCACCATACCGTTGACGAGCTCTTCAAATTTCGTGGCCATATGAGCCTCCTCATGTCCTCTCCCGCGCACGGGTGCCTCTCGATGAACCTCTTGTACCCATGCGGGGCGCAAGCGCGCGGAGAACGGGTGAACGGTCATCCGTGTCCCCGTCCTCCCCGATGATCCCCGCATCCGCCCCGGAACCTACCGCTCGTTATCCGACATGGCGAACCCGTTCTTCATGGCGCAGCTCGTGGTGTACAGCACGTTCGCGAGCAGCTTGTCGGTCTCCGCCTTGAGCTCGTCGCACAGGCCCGCGTTCGCCTTGGTGAGCACGGCGGGAACCTGCGCGGCGTCCATGCCGGCGGCGGCCCGGTCGGTCTCGCGCAGCATCTTGTGCCCCAGGGAGCCGATCTTCTCCTGATAGGACTCGACCTTGGCACCCGTCTCATGGAAGCGGGCGTCGGCAAGGGCGCCGATCAGTCGATTAGCCCAATAGAAGTTCTCCGTGGTCACTCGCTCGGTGGTGTTGGAGAGGTACTCGGGCATCTCCTCGACGTTCGCATAGAGGGCGACCAATGCGTTGAACACGTTGGAGCCGAACGCCATCCACTGGATGCAGCGCAGCGGCTCGTCCACATACGGGCGAATCTGCAGCACGGCGAGCTGGCTGTTGCGGTTGATTCCGATCGGTCGGTAGGCGTTGCGGCTGGCGGGCGTGCCCTTGGTGCCGTAGCAATCGTACTCGGTGCCCTGATAGTGGGCGGACAGCACGTACTTGACGTCCTCGATGGTCACCTTGCGCTCGGGCACGCGGCTCCAGGGAATGTCGTCGGACTCGGGCGTGAAGGGCGCGTCGGGGCCGTCCCACCCGTCGTGGGGGTTCAGGCAGCGCTGCATGTACCATGCGCGCGGGGTGTTGTACACGTGATCGGAATCGGAGTGGGAACCGAAAGCCTCGCGCGGGTTGAAGATCTCGCCCGACAGCATGCCCTCGCGCACGTCAGCGATGAGGTCCATGAGATCGGCCACGTACTCCTCGTAGGCGTCGGCCTCCTCATCCGTCGCGTCATCCAAGTCGATGTCGAAGAACTCCTCATCGAGGATGTCCTCGGGCTCCAGGCGATTCGTGTTCGTGAGGTTGAGGTGGTTCTCCGCCATCCACTGACGCAGGTCGGGGCTTGCCATGTGCTCCACCTGCTCGCCCTCGGCGTCCAGAAGGTCGAAGTAATCGATGCCGAGCTGATTGGGCATGGTCACGTACGCGTCATCGGGAACGCGCTTCGCGATCCAATGATGGCCTCCGATGGTCTCGAGCCACCAGATCTCGTCCTCATCGGAGAAGGCGATGCCGTTCATCTCATAGGTGCCGTACTGCTCGAGCAGGGAGCCCAGGCGCTGCACGCCCTCGCGCGCCGTGCGCACATAGGGCAGGACGACCGTGACGAAGTCCTCCTCGCCCAGGCCGCCGGGCACGGCGGGCGTGTAGCCCTCCTCGCCCTCCACCCCCTTGGCGGGGACATATTCCACGAGCGGGTCCGCGCCGAGGACGCGCTCGTTGCTCGTGATGGTCTCGGTGGCGCTCATGCCGACGTTAGCCGTGTTGAAGCCGGCGGCGGCCCAGATGCCGTGACCGGGAAGCGCATCGGGCACGCTCGAATAGCGCATGGGGTCCCCGGGGAGCTCAAGCGTCAGGTGCGAGAGGGCGGTCGTGTACGTCCTGGGCTGCTCTTCGGGATGGACAACCTTCATCTTCTTTGGCTCGAACTGGCCGTTCGGCGAATCCTCATTGCGGGCGACGATGGTTGAGCCGTCATAGCTCGCGTTCTTGCCGACCAGAATCGTGGTGCAGGCCATGTGTCCTCCTCGAGGTCGATGTTTTCATCTTGTTCAAGTGTACCCAGCCGAACGGATGGGAGTCGCGTTCTTATCAATATGGGACGTTCGAATACCCATCGGTCCGCTAGACGAAAACTTGAGGAAGGATTTACAATTTTTGGCCGATAATCTGCTAGCACGGGAGTAATATTACACAAGCGCTCGCGATTGCGGTCACGCATGCGATATGTTCGCGCTATGTACAGGAAGGTTCAGCATGGCAACTGGTACGCTTAAAAAATCATTCTTCCGCGAGAAGGGCTATGGCTTCATCACTCCCGACGAGCCGATCAACGGTTCGTCAGATGATGTCTTCGTGCACTTCAGCGCCATCCAGATGGACGGCTTCAAATCTCTCGATGAGGGCGATCGCGTCGAATTCGAGGTCGGTCCCGGTAAGAAACCCGGCGAGACCCAGGCGATAAACGTCGTCAAGATCCGCTAAAGCGCAGGCGTATCGCCACGCACCCCCGACGGAGACGCAAGGGCGCCTCAGGCGCCGTCCGTCGAATCCCACAGCGATAATCCCCCTCGCAAACTAGGCCGGGGAATCGTCGTAACAGCAAGAAGCGCCCCGCAGCTCACAGGCCGCGGGGCGCTTTGTCTTGCAAAAGATGGCGTCGGCGCTACGCCAAGCCATGCTGAAGCTTGGCCGCCAGCACCACATTGCTCATGAGCATCGCTCGCGTCATGGGGCCCACACCGCCGGGGACGGGCGTGATGGCTCCCGCGACGAGCTCGGCGGAATCGAAATCAACGTCCCCGCAAAGCGCGCCGCGCTCATCGCGGTCCATGCCCACATCGATGACCGCGGCGCCCGGCTTGACCCAGGGTCCCTTGATCATCTTGGGGATCCCGCATGCGGCGACGAGGATGTCCGCGCTCTGGCAGATCCGCGCGAGCTCACGCGGATCCGTATGCGAGTGCGCAACCGAGATGGTGGCGTTTCGCGCCAGGAGCATGAGCGACATGGGCTTGCCCACGATTGACGACCTGCCCACGATAACGGCGTTCTTGCCGGATGGGTCGATGCCGTACGCATCGAGCATCTCCATGATGCCCGCGGGGGTGCATGGGCGAAGACCGGGCAGGCCGCGCACGAGGCGACCGAGGTTCTCGGGATGGAAGCCGTCGACATCCTTGAGCGGATCGATCGCGGTGACAACCGCCTCCGCGTCCAGGTGGCCGGGAAGCGGCATCTGCACCAGGATGCCTGCGATGTCCGGGTCGGCGTTCAAACTCGCCACGAGCTCCATCAGATCTGCCTGCGTGGTTGATGCGGGGAGCTTGTAGTCCCGCGATGGGATGCCACACTCCTCGCAATCGCGAAGCTTCGCGCGGACATACGTCGCGGACCCCTGGTCATCACCCACGAGGACCACGGCCAAGCCGCAAGGGACCCCTCTCTTCGCGAGATCCGCCACATTCGCAGACGCGCGCTCGCGCACCTCGGCGGCCAGGCTCTTGCCATCGATGATCGTAGCCATGCGGCTCCCTAGAACAGGCCGGTGATGACGCCGTCGTCATCAACGTCGATGTTCTCGGCGGCGGGCACCTTGGGCAGACCCGGCATGGTGAGAACGTTGCCCGTGAGCGCCACCACGAAATGCGCGCCGGCACTCACCTTGAGCTCGCGCACCGTGATGCGGAAATTCTCGGGGGCGCCAAGCGCGCTCGCCTGATCGGAGAAGGAGTACTGGGTCTTGGCGACGCACACCGGCAGGTTACCGAAGCCGTTGGCGCGCAGTTCCGCGAGCTGCCGCTTGGCCGCAGGGGTGAAGTCAACCCCATCCGCGCGATAGACCTTGGTGGCGATGGCCTCGAGGGCATCGGCGACATCGGAGCCGTCCTCATAGGCGAACTTGAACTCATGCGGCTCCTCGACGAGGCGGAGCACCTCGTCGGCGAGCTCGAGCGCGCCCGCTCCGCCCTTTGCCCACACCTCGGAAAGGCGGACGTTGACGCCCACCTTCTCGCATTCGGAGGCGATGAGCTCGAGCTCGGCCTCAGTGTCGGTCGGGAAGCGGTTGATGGCGACCACGCAGGGCAGGCCGAAGACCGTCTGGATGTTCTCCACGTGGCGCAGCAGGTTGGGCATGCCGGCCTTGAGGGCATCGAGGTTCTCGGCGTTGAGGTCGGCTTTCGCCACGCCGCCGTTGTACTTGAGTGCGCGTGCGGTGGCGACGACCACGACGGCGCTCGGACGGATGCCGGTCATGCGGCACTTGATGTCGAGGAACTTCTCGGCGCCCAGGTCGGCGCCGAACCCGGCCTCGGTGATGGCGATGTCGCCGAAGCGCATGGCCATGCGGGTCGCCATGACGGAGTTGCATCCGTGGGCGATGTTGGCGAACGGGCCGCCGTGCACGAACGCGGGGGTGTGCTCGAGCGTCTGGACCAGGTTGGGCTTGAGGGCGTCTTTGAGCAGGGCCGCCATGGCACCCTGGGCCTTGAGCTGGCTGGCGCGGACGGGCTCGCCCGCATAGGTGTACCCGACCACGATCTCGCCCAAGCGCTGCTTGAGGTCGGAGATCGAAGTGGACAGGCACAAGATGGCCATGACCTCGGAGGCGACGGTGATGTCGAAGCCGTCCTCACGCGGAACGCCCTGGGCCTTGCCGCCGATGCCGTCGATGATGTGGCGGAGCTGGCGGTCGTTCATGTCGACGGCGCGCTTCCAGGTGATGCGCTTGACGTCGATCCCGAGCTCGTTGCCCTGCTGGATGTGGTTGTCGAGCATTGCCGCGAGCAGGTTGTTGGCCGCTCCGATGGCATGGAAATCACCCGTGAAGTGCAGGTTGATGTCCTCCATGGGGATGACCTGGGCGTATCCGCCGCCCGCGGCGCCGCCCTTGACGCCGAAGACGGGACCGAGCGAGGGCTCGCGCAGGGCGACGGCGCTCTTGACCCCGCGACGGCGAAGCGCGTCGGCGAGGCCGATGGTCGTGGTGGTCTTGCCCTCGCCCGCGGGCGTGGGGTTGATGGCGGTGACGAGCACGAGCTTGGCCTCGTGATCGGAAGGCTCGTTGAGCAGCGAGTAGTCGACCTTCGCCTTGTCGAAGCCGTAGGGGATCAGGTGCTTGGCGTCCACGCCGGCGGCCTCTGCCACCTGCTGGATCGGCCACGGTTCGACGGAATGCGCGATCTCGATATCGGAAGGCATGATGAGAGGTCCCTTCTAACGCGATGACAATGACCCCAGAATATCACGGACCATGCCCTTGCACGGCATCTACCGAGATGGCAGCTCGAGCCCCAGGTGCTCGAAGGCGACCGGGGTCGCCATGCGCCCCTGGGGCGTGCGCACGATGAGGCCGCACTGCAGCAGATAGGGCTCATAGACATCCTCGAGCGTGTTGGCATCCTCACCCGTTGCGCTCGCCAGGGTGGACAGGCCAACGGCACGGCCGCGGAACGTCTTGCACAGCGTCTCGAGGATGCGGATGTCCATCCAGTCGAGGCCGAGCTCGTCGATTTCGAAGAAGCGCATCGCCTCTTGAGCGATACCAAGCTCGATGGACCCCTCGCCGCGGACCTGGGCGTAATCACGCACGCGCTTGAGCAGGCGATTCGCAAGGCGAGGCGTACCGCGGGAACGCGAGGCGATCTCCTTTGCGGATTCTCGGTCGATCGACACGCCGAGGATGCTCGAAGAGCGACAGACGATATCGGCCAGGTCCTCGATGCCGTAGTAATCCAAACGATACGAGATGCCGAAACGATCGCGCAGCGGACCCGTGAGCATACCGGAGCGCGTGGTAGCGCCCACAAGCGTGAAGCGAGGGATATCCAGGCGGATCGAGCGGGCGGCGGGCCCCTTGCCGATCACGATATCGAGGGAGAAATCCTCCATCGCAGGGTACAGGATCTCCTCGACCTGGCGGTTGAGGCGATGAATCTCATCGATGAACAGGACGTCACCCGGCTGAAGATTAGTGAGGATGGCGGCGAGGTCGCCCGTGCGCGCGATCGCGGGGCCGGAAGTCGTCTTGATCTGCGCACCCATCTCGTTGGCCACCACTGCGGCGAGCGTCGTCTTTCCAAGGCCCGGAGGCCCGGAGAAAATAACATGGTCGAGACTCTCCCCGCGGCTCTGCGCGGCCTCGATCAGGATCTTGAGACTCTGCTTGATATGGTCCTGGCCGCAGTAGTCGTCCAGGCGCTGGGGCCTCAGACTCCGCTCGACATCCAGGTCATCGGCGGTGAGCTCGCCTGTGACCAGGCGCTCGGCGTCTCCGTCGCGCCGGACGGGGGCATCCGACCACAGATCGGTCGATTCATCTACTTCCCACATCATGCATCCATTCCCAAGCGTTTGAGCGCAGCGGCCAACAGGTCCTCGACGCGCATGTCGCTGCCATCATACCCGCCCAAGGCGAGCGATGCCTCCGCGGGGGTAAAGCCCATGGACAGCAGCGCCGCGGTGGCGTCATCCATGGCGGAGGGGGCGCTGGGCCCCGCGACGTTGATGGGAAGCGGAACGGAATCGGGCGCGATGGGGCCCGCAAGGCTCCGGTCCTTGGAAAAGACTCCCTTGAGCTCGAGGATCAGGCGCTGGGCGGTCTTTTTGCCCACCCCGGGGACCTTCGCCATGCCCTTATCGTCCTCCGCCATCACGACGGCGTATAGTTGAGGCACGCTGAAGGTGGACAGTATGGCAAGCGCGAGCTTCGCGCCCACGCCGCTCACCGCCACGAGCCTGTCGAACATGGTCCGCTCGTCCTTGGTCGAGAAGCCGTACAACGTGCAGGAATCCTCGCGGACCACCATGCGCGTGTACAGCCGGGCACCCTCACCCACCTGAGGCAGCGAAGCCGCCGTCTGGGACGACACACCGAGCTCGAATCCCAATCCGTTGACATCGAGGACCACCGTGCTCGGCGTGGCCTCCAGGACGGTTCCGCGAACTTGAGAGATCATGCGTACGGGTTTCCCTTCTCTTGAGCGAACGCTCCGTTCGTGAGCGCCTGCGTACGCCGAAGATGCGCATGACACACCGCGCAGGCGAGGGCGTCCGCCGCGTGGTCGGGCTTGGGGTCGTGATCGAGGCGCAGCAAGGTGCGGACCATGTAGGTGACCTGGCCCTTATCGGCGGACCCGGTGCCCACGACCGCCTGCTTGATCTGCATGGGCGTGTACTCCCCCACCTCGACACCGCACAGAGAGCACGCCACGAGCGCCGCTCCGCGCGCATGCGCCGTCGGGATGGCGGAGCGAACGTTTGCCCCGAAGTAGATGCCCTCGACTGCCGCCTCCTGGGGATGGTAGCGGTCGACGACGGCGGTGAGCTCGTCGGCGATGCGTCGCAGGCGCGCCGCCAGGTCGGAGCCGGCCGACGTCTCGATGCAACCGTAGGCCCGGCAGCGAACATCGCCCCGCCGCTCCTCGACAATGCCCCAGCCGGTGTTCGCCAAGCCGGGGTCTATCCCCAAGATGACCATGCGCCTCCAAACTAAATTCGAACGTTTGTTCTACTATAGCATGGGAGGACATGCAACTGCACGCGAATCTGCCGCGATGTCGGCTCGCGTGCCAACGCGAGGCTAATTGAGGGAGAAGAAACTGAAGCCCGGTCCGGCGCCCGGAACCGCAGGACCCCCCTCTGAATCCCGGCGGCTCGCCTCGGCCATGTGCCGGAGCAGCTCCGCGAGCTCACCGGAGGCATCGCGCAGCTCCTCACCCATGCGGGCGCGTGCCTCATCTCCAAACAGCTCGGCCTGCTGCTCGGGCGCGAGTCCCAGCATCTCGCCGAGCATGCCCATAAGCTCGTCGCGCGCCCGCTCGCTGCGCTTGGAGCCCCTGCGCTCCATCCGCTCGAACTCGGCCTCCGCCAGGTCTGCGGCGGTCAGGCGACCCTCTCCGCGCAGTCCCATGTCGGACCAGGCGAGCTGCATGGGCCAAGCGCGCTCGGCGAAGCCCCGAGCCGAGACGATCGGCGCCGGGGGAAGCATGCGCCTGCCCAGCTCGTTTTGGCGCACGAGCATGACCAGAAGGGCGGCCGCCTCGGGAGAGGCGGCGTAGATGGGCAGGTCGTCGACGCCCGCGTTGCGGTCGACATGCGCCTCGAGCGCCGCATCCAGCTGCGCCGTCCCCACGGCGCCCAGAACGCCCTTCGCCCGATCCGCGAGCTCGTCCTCAACCCGCAGCGCGGAGACCGCGTCGCGGATGACCTCCTCCCCCGCCCGCTCGACTGCCGCGAGTCCTAAAAGAGCCGCTGGCAACGCGGCGGAGGCGTGCGCATGTCCCTTTGCGAGCCACTCGAGCGCCGACAGGTACACATCCCCGAAAGGCGCGAGGACCCCGGGCTGCAGGCCCGCGAGCGCGTTGGCGCGAAGGGCGTAGTCGGTTTTGGTAAGCGGCGCGAGCGGCATCGCCCGCACGTCGCGGGCGGTGTCGTCGAGTATCAGGCACTCGGCGGCAAACCTCGCGGGACTCGCATCCCGCACAGGGGCGTCGCGATCGCCGAGGAGCAGCGCGCTCGGCGCCGTTCGCTCGAGAAGCCTCACATGAAGGACACCGGCGACCTGCCTGGCAAGAGAGGCGCGCTCGGCCTCGGCCGCCTCCGCGGCGCTCGTCGACGCGTCTTCATGACCCACCAACAAGCCGAACACGTTTCGGGGTCCCAGGGCGTCCACAGCGAGCACCGCAAGGAGGCTGCTCGGCAAGTCGCCCCTCAAGGGCACCACCACGCGGCCGCCGCCATGGGCCTCCACGGCGTCGCGCAGGTGCATCCCGAGCGCCTCCCACAGCCACTGCTCCCGACGATATGCCGGCAACTCGTGCATCTCAATCGCATCGACCATCATCCCGCGCCTGACGTCCTGAACAAGAAGGGCCTCCTCGAAACAGGGCGCCTGAGCCACCACGCGGCCGCCATCGTCCATCACGAACGAACCACCCGGGTACACTGCCTCGTCATACCCTCCCACCGGCTCCATGCAGGCAAACCATACGCCCGCGCGTGACACCTCGTCGCCATATCCCCCGTCTCGCACCGAGGCGACCGCCGCGGTGCGGGGGTCGGTCATGTCGAATCCGTTCACGGGGAAGTAGATGACGAGGTCGCAACCAGGCGGAACGGCGCCCATGTCACGCGCCGCGTCGAATGTGACGGCGATGCGCGTCCCCGCCACCTCGAACACCGGCGGGCTCCACGGAGACACCGGGAGGGATTCGGAATGGCGGACCATCGTGAGCCTGAGGGGGATGACCCGGCCCTTCCTGAGCAAGAACACCTCGAACAGCTGACCCGACTCCAACGCGAGCACGGCCGGGACCAGGCACGCGATTCCCAGGTCGCCAGCCGTCTGGGCGACGCGCCCCAGCCCCTTGAGCATATCGTGCTCGAAATCCCCGGATTCCACGAGGGAGCCCGGGATCACCCCGCACATCAACGGTGCGGGAAGGCACAGCAGGTCAGCGCCGGCGTCCCGGGCTATGCCCAACTGCCGCTCGATGCGCGAGCAAATGCCGTCAAGGTCGCCTAGGCGGGCGTTTATCTGGGCGAGGGCTAATTTCATCGGTGAATTCCAGCTTTCTCGGTCGCGCCGGCGGCCCGCTCCCGATCGGCGGTCGCACGTCCATGTGTCGGCGCGGGGACCCGAGCCGACGTCGATCACGTCGGATTACCTCATTCGAGTATACCCGCTTGGCGTGCGCCGGCACCGTCGGACGAGGACGTGGGGCCGTCAGTGCGGCAGAGCACGCGAAGCGTAGAAAAAACCGGACGGCGCGGGACCAAAGCCCGGCCGTCCGGCCAAGATGCACATTGGAAGATGCATCACGCCGCCCGTGCGAACGGGCGAGGCGCGATTAGAACTCGGCCTTCCACAGGCCGTGAAGGTTGCAGTACGCGTAGGCGATACCGGTCTTGGCGCCGCCGGCAAAGAAGGTGGTGGGAGACTGGCCGGGCTTGAGATAATGGATCTCAAGGCGACCGGCGGCCTCGAGCGCAATCCACTCGATGTAGTGCTCCGCCTCCATGGGGTGCTCGACCTCGCCCACGGTAACGTTGAGGACGTGACCGTCGCGCTGGAGGTCGATCACGGGAACGTGCTTCTCGGTCGCGGCGTCCACGGAGTTCGCGGCAACCTCGGTGTAGCCGGCGGGAGCCACCATGTCGGCGTCGACGGCGGCCAGGAACTTAGCCGTCTCGTCATTCTTGAAAAACGTTGCCATATAAATCAATCCTTTCAGACAAAGTTGCAGATACAACTACGCACTAGTATGCCCAAATGCACGTGCGTCTTACACGAGACGTTCCGCCACGGAACAAACTAACAGGCAGCGAATACCGGCTTCGCGGGGCCCCTCCGATGTATATCGCCCGCGCGCGGTTTCCGCACGAGCCGGACCGTCCAGTGGACGGTCCGCGCGAGTCGGGACTGTTTGAGCACGGATGATATGCATCGGAGGGGCGGGCCGTCTGGCGGCTAGATCACGGTCACGCGTCCCTTGTTTCCCACGATGCCCTTGACCTCGGCGATCAACGGAATCGAGCGGGCATTCACGCGCGTGGGTATCTCGGCGCGCATGGTCTGCCCGTCGGCCTGCTCTATGAAGAGCTCCACACGGTCACCGCCAGGGTTCGTGTTGAGCACTGTGGCGAGGCGCGCCATGTTGGACTGCGAGAACCGGGCGCTCGGGATCATGATCTCGAACACCTTGGGGCGATTGCTCTCCTCGTTGAGCACGAGCGGCTCGACCTCCTGGGCGATGATCTGGTCGCCTCGGTCCGAACGCTCGAGCTTGCCCTTCACGCGGATGAAGGCGTCCGAGAGCTGCACGCCCGTCTCGGGATCGATCTCGCCGTAGAGATAGCCCTCGCACTGCTTGTACGTCTTGGGGAACACCACGACCGTGGCCTCGCCCTCCATGTCCTCGAGCTGGACGATCGCCATGGGGTCGCCGTTCTTGGTGACCCGCTTGCTCACGCCCGACACCATGCCGGCCCACCAATACGGCTTGCCCTCGGGAATCTCCTGGTTCACAGCGTTTCCGGTGGGGCCCATGGTCTCAAAGCCGGTGTCGATCTGCGAGAGCGTGAACTCGCGCGCCTTGGCGAGCGCATACTCGTACGGGCGCAGAGGGTGATCGGAGACGTAGATGCCCAGCACCTCCTTCTCGAAGGAGAGCTTCATGTGACGGTCCCACTCCTGCCCATCGGGCTCGGGAACGATGACCTCGAAGCCGGAGCCCTCGACGTCGCCGAACACATCGAACAGCGAGGTCTGACCCGCGGCGCGGTCCTTCTGGCGCTTCACCGCGGCGTCGATGATGTTCTCGGGGTTCTCGCGATCGACGAAATGCATGAGCTGACGGCGCGGGTACCCGGTCGAGTCGAAGGCCCCGCCCTTGATGAGCGCCTCGATCACGCGGCGGTTGGCCTGGCTAGAATCCACGCGCTCGACGAAGTCGTGCAGGTTCTTGAACGGGCCGCCCTTCTCGCGCTCCTCGATGATCGTCTGGGTCACGCCCTCGCCCACACCGCGGATGCCGGCGAGACCGAAGCGCACGCCCTCAGGGGTCGCCGTGAACTCGGTGCCGGACTCGTTGATGTCAGGGGGCAGGACCGCGATGCCGTCGTGACGACACGCCGAGACGTAGTGCACGATCTTGTCGGTCTTGCCCGTGTAGGAGGTGAGCACGGCCGCCATATACTCGTTGGGGTAATGAGCCTTGAGCCAGGCGGTCTGCATGACCAAGATGGCGTAGCCGGCGGAGTGCGACTTGTTGAACGCGTAGGACGCGAACTCCAAGACGTCGTCCCAGATCTTCTGGGCGACCTCGCGCTTGTAGCCGTTCTTCTCGGCTCCGTTCATCCAATGGTCGTAGATGGTCTCGTCCTCGCCGTCCGACCACTTGAAGACCTGGTCGGTGAGCATCTTGATCTTCTTTTTGGCCACGGGTTTGCGGATGCGGGAGTCGGACTCTCCCTTGGAGAAGCCGCACATCTCGACCGAGATGAGCATGACCTGCTCCTGGTAGACCATGGTGCCGTAGGTCTCGCCCAGGATGCCGTCGAGGCGCGGATCGTAGGAGACCGCGGGCTCCTTGCCGTTCATGCGGTTGATGTAGCTCGTGACCATGCCGGCGCCCAGGGGGCCCGGGCGGTACAGGGCGATAAGAGCGACGACGTGCTTGTACTCGGTGGGCTTCATGTTCTTGATCGTCGCCGTCATGCCGGCGGACTCGACCTGGAACACGCCGGCGGTTCGACCAGAGCTCATGAGCTCGAAGATCTTGGGGTCGTCGAAGGGGATCGCGTCCACATCGATGTCGATGCCGAAGCTCTTCTTGATGTTGGCCTTGGCCTTGGAGATGACCGTGAGGGTGCGCAGGCCCAGGAAGTCCATCTTGAGCAGGCCCATGTCGGCGACCGTATGGCCTTCGTACTGGGTGATCTCGACGCCGCCCTTGGTGTCGAGCTTGGTGGGCACATGCTCGTTGACCGCATCGCGGCAGATCAGGACGGCGCAGGCGTGTACGCCCTCGCCGCGCGTGAGGCCCTCGATGGACAGCGCCGTGTCGATGATGCGGCGGGCATCCTCGTCCTTTTGATACGCCTCGACAAAATCCGGGTTGTACAGGTCCTCCTTGCCCGGCTGCTTCTCGAGCACCTGCTTGAGCTTCACGCCGGGGTCGGCCGAGACCATCTTGGACAGGCGCTGGCCCATGTAGACGGGGTAGTCCAGCACGCGCGCGGCGTCGTTGATGGCCTGTTTGGCCTTGATGGTCGAGTACGTGATGACGTGGGTGACCTTCTCGGGACCATAGAGCTGGCGGACGTGCTCGATTACCTCGAGCCTTCGCTCATCGTCGAAGTCCATATCGATATCGGGCATCTCGGTGCGCTCGGGAGAGAGGAACCTCTCGAACATGAGGCCGTTCGATAGCGGGTCGAAGGTGGTGATGTCCATGGCGTAGGCGACCAGGGCGCCCGCGGCCGAGCCGCGGCCCGGGCCGACGCCGATGCCATTTTGCTTGGCCCAGCGCACATACTCGGCCACGATGAGGAAGTAGGCGGCGAAGCCCTTGTCGCAGATAACCTTATACTCAAACTCGAAGCGCTCGCGGATGTCCACGCCGTTGATGGACCTGCCGTCCCAATCGTCACCGTAGCGCTTGGCGAGGCCCTCCTCGCACTCGCGGCGGAATTGGCTCTCATGCGTCTCGCCGGGGTCGAGCAGCGGGTAGTTGGGCAGGATGATGCTGTCCCAGTCGAGCTCGACGTCGCACTTCTCGGCGATCTCAAGCGTGTTGTCACACGCCTCGGGGCAGTACGGGAACAGCGCGCGCATCTCCTCCTCGGTCTTCATGTAGAACTCTGACCCCTCCATGCGGATGCGGTTGGGGTCGTCGATCTTGGAGTTCGTGCCGATGCACATGACCACGTCCTGCACGGGGGCGTCGTCGCGCGTGAGGTAGTGAAAGTCGTTGGTGGCGATGACCTTGACGCCCACCTGCTCGGCGATCTGGATGAGGGTCTTGGATAGCTCCTCGTCGGTGATGCCGGAGTCGGTCGTGATGCCGTGCTCCTGGATCTCGATGTAGAAGTTGCCCGGCTCGAACGTATCGCGGAACGTCTCGGCCCACTCGATGGCCTTGTCCATCTCACCGCGGTCGATGCACTTGGGAATGATGCCGGCGATGCACGCGGAACTGGCGATGAGGCCCTCGCGATGACGGCGCAGGTTGTCCAGCGTCACGCGCGGTTTGTAGTAGAAACCCTGGACGGCGGCCTCGGAGACCGTCTGCATGAGGTTGACGTAGCCCTTCTCGTTCTGGGCGAAGAGGACCATGTGGTACAGCTCGGGCTTGCGGTCGCGCGCGAGGGTCTCGTCGGGGGTGAAATACACCTCGCACCCGAAGATCGGTTTGATGACCAGCGGGGGCTTGAGCTCGTCGATGTTGCCCTTGGCATCCCACATCGCGAGGTCCTTCATATGCTGCTCGTAACCGCGCGGATCGGACGCTTGATCGGGGCACTCGAGCTCGTCGCGGCGACCCTTCTCCAAGAAGGACTTGTCGTGGCTCCAGACCTTGTACTCGGGCGTGCCATGGTTCACGGCATCGCAGGCCAGACCGAGCTCGGGGACGCCGTACATGTAGCCGTGGTCGGTAATGGCCACGGCAGGCATGCCGAGTTCGACGGCGCGCGACACCATGTCCTTGATGCGGGTCGCGCCGTCCAACATGGAGTAGACGGTGTGGTTGTGCAGATGAACGAATGCCATGCGATGCGGCTCCTAACTGATGTGCTGAGAATCTCCTCGGAAAGCCCTCCGGCCCCATTTCGAACGGTATCGATTCTAACCGAGCGCGGGGACAGAACGCATGTGCGCCCCCGGCTCGCTGAAGGCACACAGCGTGTTCGGTTGGACTCCCGCGCCCCCGCGCCCGGGCGTGTTGTCCGGCGCTCGGGCATTCCTGCTCGCACGGAGGCCACATCAAGTGGCCTCCGGCTCGTGCGGAACTCGCGGCGGACAACACGCCCGGGCGCGGGGCTGCGGGACGACAAGCTACAGCTCGTAGGTGACGACCTGGGGTTGCGTGGGGTCGGCGGGGTCGGGGACCTCGACGCGGACGAACTTGAGCGTCACCCGCCCGTAGCCGGCTTTATGCAGGACGTCGGCGTAGACGCTCGCCTGAAGGGCGTGCTTCTCCTGCAGCTGCTCGGGCGTCTCGAGTGGGCTCCCACCGGTCTTGTAGTCGATCAGCAGGGCGCGGCTCGAATCGGCGGGGTCGGTGCACAGCAGGTCGATGGCGCCCTCAGCATATGCGCCGAATCGCTCAACGAGTCCGTCCATGCCGAGGGAGTAAAACGGCACCTCGGCGCGGACGCACGGCCAGGCCAGGGCCTCGGCGCGCACGTCGCTGGAAAGCCAGCGTGCAACCGCCTCGTCAAAACGCTCGCGCTGGGCGGGGGTGCAGCCCCAGTAGCGGCACAGGACGTCGGCACGCTCGACGGGCAGGTCGGCGCGATCGAGCTCGATCAGCCACTGGCATGCCGCGTGGAAGGCGCTGCCGAGCGCCGTCGGGTCGCCTTCGCGATGCAATGGCGTCCGCTCGTCGCGCTCCTCGCAGGAGCCGTCAGCCTCATCCGACGCCGCGAACCCGTCCGCCGCTTCCGCAGCGAGGGCCCCCGCAGGGTCGGAATGGTCCTCTGCCTCCTCGTGCAGCTCCGCCGAGATCGACGAGTAGCTGTAGGAATCGCGCGGGGGGCGCTCAGCGGGCACCACGCGCATGTACACGCTTGCCGGCTCGACGAGCGTGAAGGAATCCATCCCCCCGGCCGACGGGCCATCCGCTGCGTCCGCCCCGAGGATCGGCTCGGCATTCGCCTCGTACGCGATGCCGTCATACGAGAAGTCCCTGAGCGCGATCAACTCGAAATCGCCCACCTGCGCATTGTCGAACACGAGCCGGTCGCAGGCGAGCGAGGCGCCCTCGTTGGGCAGGATGCGCTCGAGCACCGCGGGCGTAAGGTCCGACTCCGGCTTGAGGGTGAGCGCCGCGTCCTTCCCGCGGCCGGCGGGCGCGTCCATCGCGAGCAGGCACACCTCCCTCGCGCGCGTCATGGCCACGTACAACAGGCGGGCGCGCTCCTCGAGCGAGAGGCGGTCCTCCTCGGCGCGCATGGACAGCCACGCCTCGGCGGCCGAACCGGTCGCGCAGACGTCGTCGACCAGGCTCGGGTCGAGCCAGGGCCCCGTGGCCCCCGACCCGTTCAGGTACTTCTTGAACTGCTTCTCCACCTCGGCGCCATCGACGAAGGAGCCGGACGAATCCCGGCAGCTCGGGAAACGGCTGGGCAGGATGGCGAGGGCGAGCGTCCCGTCGTCGCGGCGGGCGGACTGCATGCGATCGGAGTTGGGACGGATGCCGAAGCACTCGGACACGGCCACCACGGGGAACTCGAGGCCCTTTGACGCATGCACCGTCATGATGCGCACCGCGTTGCCGTCGTCCTCGTTGAGGGCCCCGGGCGCCTGCTTGCCGGACAGGAAGCGGTCGAAGGCGAGTGCGACTTGGCGCGGCGCGTTGCCCAACTCGGCCTCGGCCTCCGCCACGGCGTCGATCGCCTTGAGGACGTTCGCGGCCTGGGCGCGGCCCTCCGCCCCGCGATCGGCGAGACGGACCATCCAGCCGGATTCGTTGACCACATCGCGCACGATCGCGGCGAGGGGGTCCTTCCCCAAGCGGGACAGGGCGCGACGCAGGACCGTGCGGGCGCGGGCGAGCAGAGGCAGGTCGCCGAAACCCGGTGCGTCGTCGTCGAGTACGATGCCGAGCTCGATGTTGCGCCGGCGCGTCTCGCCGGTCTGCTCGTCCCATGCCGTGGCCAACGCCAAAAACTCCTGTGCGCCCAAGGCGAACAGCGGGGAGGCGAGCACGGGCGCCAGGCCCTGGGCGGTATCGGAGAGGTTGCCGAGCATGTGCACGAGGGCGCGCACGGTCTTCGCCTCGACCGTGGAGGAGAACACCGAGCCGCCGCTGATCACGCAATCGAGGCCCTGCGCGCGGATCGCATCCGCATAGACGCCCGCACGGGGCATGCCGCCCAGCAGCAGCACCATGCCGCCCACGGGCTGACCGGCATCGGCGAGGGCGCGGAAACGGCGGGCGATGGCCTCCGCCTTCGCCGCCGTGCGCTCCTCCGTGGTGCCGCCCGCGACGAGCAGCGCCTGCCTGCGCGAGGCGCCCGCGGCCCGCAGGCCGTCATCCCGCCCATCATGGGGAAGCAGGTTGAGGAAGCCGGGCATCACGCCACCCCGCCCGTCATCGAAGATGCGCGCGACGTACTCGAGCACCTCGGCATGGCTGCGGAAGTTCTTGACGAGCTTGACCACCGATCCCCCGGCGCCCGCAGCGGCATCCTGCTCGATGCGGCGCTGCGCGCGGCGGAACACCTCGACCTCGGCTCCGCGGAACCGGTAGATCGACTGCTGGGCGTCGCCCACGGTGCACAGCGCGCGGCCGCCCTCGCCCGTGAGGAAGTTGATGAGGTCCACCTGCTGCTGGTCGGTGTCTTGGAACTCGTCGATCATGACCATGGCGAACTTGCCCGCATACGCGGCGCGGATGCGGGGGTGGTCGCGCAGCGCCTCGTAGGCGAGGCGGAGCAGGTCGTTGTTGTCGAGCGCGGATCGCGCCGCCTTGAGCGCCGCGTACTCGTCGCCCACGGAGCGCGCGAGTCCGAGGAGCTCGTCGAGGGCGGCGCCCCCCGTGGCGATATAGGCGTTGACGAAGGCATCGGCCGCCTCCGCCTTGAGCAGGGCGACCTGCTCCTTGGGGAAGGCCTTGCTCGCGCGCGGCATGCCGCAGGCGAGCATGCACGCCGCGAGGTCCCCGCGGGTGCGGGGGCCGGCGAGGTAGGACTCGATCGCGTCCAGGGCCGTGCGAGCGGTCTCGGCGGCCTTCGCGCTCGCGCCGAGGCACTGGCGATAAGCGTCCATGAGGCCGGAGAAATCCACGGAGCCGCGGATGAGGTCGATGTCGTCGAAGCCGCGACGCGAGGCGCTCGCCCGCTCGAGCAGGGTGCGAACCAGGCGCTTGACGCTCGTCCCCGCCTCGAGGCCGTTGGGATCGAGCTCACCGGAGAGCGCGAACCACTCCTGGACCCTGCGCAGGCCGTCGCGCTCGCGCGCGATCACGGCATCGACCGCACGGTCCATGAGCGGGCCCGAGACCGACTCGTCCAGGACCGTGAACTCGGGGTCGAGGCCGAGCTCGAGCGCGTGGGCGCGCAAGATGCGAGAGCACATGCCGTGGATGGTGGAGATCCAGGCGTCGTCGACCTGCAAGGCGACGTCGTCCATGCCCTCCTCGATGAGGGCGCCGCGCACGCGCTCGCGGATCTCGGCAGCCGCGTCCTTGGTGAAGGTGATGGCGAGCACCTGGTCGAGATTTTGAATGAAGGGGCCGGATTCGGGCGAGAGAGCCCACAAGATCCTTCGGGTGAGCGTGAAGGTCTTGCCCGAGCCCGCCCCCGCCGAGACGAAGAGCGGCCGGTCGAGGGTGGTCACGATGTCGCGTTGCTGCGGCATGAGGGTGGAAAGGTCCATGGGTTACGCGTCCCTCCGCTCAAATCCAAGGTCATGGCTGAAGGCGCACCGGGCGCCTGGCTTTTCCGCCGCCGCGATGTCACCCGCCTCGAGGGCGTCGAGCTTGCGCGCGATGGTCTCTTCGACGCGATCGAGCAACTCGTCAAACCCCATGCCGCCGCCGTGGCCGGCATCCGGGAACCCCGACCGCAGGCCCGGCACGCGGCCGTCGCCGGGCTCGACCTCCGCGAATTCCTCGGCAACCGCCCCGCGCATGGCGGGGGCGCCGCCCTTGGTGGAAAAGTAGAGGGCGCCCCGGGTATCGAGCGCGAGCTCGGAGTGGCGCAGCGCCTGGGCGTAGATGAGCGATTGCGTGTGCTCGGGCAGCCAATCGGGGTCGTCTGCGGGAACGGTGCCGTCGCGCTTGGCGACGGTTGGGTCGGCCAGCTTGAAAGCGTTGACGTCCATGCGGTGCTTGTAGTCGATGACCATCGCACGACCCTCGGCGTCGACGTCCACGCGGTCGATTCGCCCGCCGAGCGGGCGACCGGCGTACTCGACCCCAAGCCCGTTGAAGGAGTACTCGAGATACGCGGGGGCAAAGGGCGCGAGCGCGCCGGCCTCGTACCTGACCACGGCCTCGAGCTGCGGCAAGATCTCATCCACCTGCACGCGCTCGAGCGCCGAATGCGCCACGAGCGCGCCGGAGCTCGAGGTCTTGTTGCGCGCGTGCTCCGCGCGCACGCGGTCGAACACGTCGCGGAGCCTGCCCAGGCAGAAGTCGAGATTCGAGGACGTGACGCGGGGGACGCCCGCCTCAATCAGCTCGGCGTGCAGGCGGTACATGACGTCGTGGACGAAATTGCCCTTCTCCATGTTGCCGAACCCCGCATCGAGCGACTGCGGGCGGATGCGCGACGACATGAACCAGCACAGCGGACAGGTCGCGTACCCCTCGATCTGGGAGGCGGACAGCTGCCGCGGCACGAGACGAGACGGGTCGTCCGGGTCGCGCTGGTAGAGCACCAGGTGACGGATATCGCCCTCCCCCAGCTCCTGCGGAGGCAGGCATGCGACCCGGCGCCGGGCGAGGCCAGCACCGGCCGCGGTGTCCAGATCGCCCACGATATCGCCCTCGCCCGCGGAGGCGACGCGCGCATCTCGACCTTCGGCGCGGATGAGCGCCATGAGCTCCGTCCACATCGCGGCGGGATAGCGGTTCTTAGCCTGGCGGTCGTGCGTCACGCGAGCCAGGACGACATGCGTGCGGGCGGCGGCCATCGCGCGGTGGAACAGGTCCCGCAGGCGCGCGGCGGGCTCCAGTTCGACGGGGACGGCGCCGAGCTCGGCGGAGAGGGTCGCGAGCGCACCCTCCTCGCGGGAGAGCGGGAAGCTGTCGGCATCGACGTCGGCGATGAAGAGCGCGTCGACGGATCCCGCGGGCAGCAGCGCGGCATCGGCGAGCGTCATGAACCGCACGCAGGGCGCCTTCGAGTCGTCGTCGCCCGCGTGGGCGAAATCGGTGGATTCGGCCCGGCGGATGTCGGAGACGGTCAGGGAATCCAGCACCGCGACGGCCGCCGACTGCGGGACATCGAGCTCGCGGGCAGTCTCGGCCAGCAACTCGACGGCCTTGGCGGCCATGGCCGACTCGGTGCGGGAGCGGACCGAACCGTCCCTCCAACCGAGGGCGCTTGAGGGCAGGGCCGCGGCGACGGTGCACATGGCCTTGAGGGCCGAGACCGGGCGGCCCTGCCATAGATAGGAGACGACGCTCGCGCATACGGCGGGAACCCGGGCATAGGGCTTGGATTGGTCGGCCCGCTTGCGCATGGTCGCCGTCTGGCTCTGATAGCTCTGCAGGGTGCGCAGGACCGCCTCGGGCGTCAGCGACCGGTTGGACCGCATCTTCTTGTCGAACTTCCGGGCGGAGTTGGAATCCATGCCGGAAAGCGGCGAGTACATCCAGTCGGTGAGCTCCGGCGCGGGCCACCATGCCGCGGCGCGCTCCAGGTCCTCGCCCGCCTCCTTCATGCGGGCCACCACATCGGACAGCGAGCCGAACTGGCGCCCGACCGCGGTCTGGCCGAACCGGGCCACGAACGAGCACTCAGACGAGACCCCGCGGGCGGCCAGACGAGGCGAGACTTCATCGAACACCTCCGAGGGCCGAGCGCAGGCGACCACCACCTCACGGCCCTCCCCCACGAGCTCCTCGATGGCGCGAGCGTAGGCGGCGCCTCGCGCATGCGGACCCGCGACCTCGAGAAACTCCGGATCTCGGGAGAAGCGCGGCGCGGCGACGTCGCCCGGCAAGGGCGCCTCGGCGGCCGAGGGCAGACCGAGGGCGAGCGGGCGCTGGTCGGGGTTGAGCAGCACGACCGCCTCGCCGACCCCGGCCACCGATTCCAAAAGGCGCATCATGTGGGCGGGTAGATGGAAGGCGTCGCGCACGGCGACGAAGCGCGCGCAGGCGGGCGCGCACTCGCTGACGAGCCGCGCCAGGAGGGATGCGGCCTCCGATGCCTCGACGAGCCCGCGCGCCGAGAGCATGTCCGCATAGGCGCGCACCAAGGAGAAGACGGACCGCTCGGAAGCGCCGTCGAGCTCCGAGAGCTCCCCTCCCAGCGCCGCAGGCGCCGCGATCTCGGGCAGCAGGGCCTCGGCGGCCTGCGCGATGAGGGCCGCCGTGCCCGGATTGGCGCGCAACGGGGCGATCGAGTCCGCGTCGCGCCCCGCCATGAGATCCGCCACCAGCATGCGGCGCTCGATGGACGTCGCGATGCGCCGCCCATCGCCGAGCAGCTCCCACATCCCCGCGATCCACGATGAGGGCGTCGCCACATCGATGCCCGTTCCGGCGCCCGCGTCCGCCAGCGCGCGGCGGCACAGGTCGCGCTCGGAGAGCGTCGGCACCAGCAGCGTGGCCCTGCCGTGCTCGCGCACCGCCCCCGCGAGCAGCGACACCTCGGCGCCCGTGAGCTCCGATGCGGATCGCGTCGTGTAGACCTTCAGTCCCATGCTCCCCATCCTCAGTGGTAGAAGTTGCGTGATTCCATCCTACACGCCCATGCGGACACATTCGCGACGATGCGCGGAGGGAGCCCTCACGGCGCGCAAAAGAAACCGCCCCCCGCGGCCTTGTGACCGCGGGGGGCGGAGCCAATCGGCAGCCCCGTTACGCGTTATTGGTCGCCCAGCTTGACGAGGATGCTGCGATACCCGCCGTACTCGCCGTTGAGGGCCTTTGACACGCGGCTCACCGTGGTGGACGAGGCGCCGGTGCGAGCCTGGACCTCCACGTACGGCTCGCCCTCATCCAGATAGCGCGCCACCTGCAGGCGTTGGGCGAAATCGCATATCTCGCGCGGGGTGCACAGGTCGGTGAGGAACGCGCGGATCTCATCCGCTCCATCCACGAGCTGGAACGCCTCGACGAGCTGCTCGACATCGGGCCGCTCGAACATCTTCTCAATATTCATGGTGATCACCAGACATCCTAGACTCGCAAAAGAAAGAGACCGGCGTGGTCTCGCGAGCATCGTCGTTTCGATGGGCGGCAGGTGCGCCGCCATGCCACAGTTTAGCACACTAGCGCGCTAAAGCATCTGAATCTGAGCCCAGCACCCGCCCGCGGCGGCGGTCACCATCGGGGCAGCGTGGGCACCAACGAGAGCCTGTCGGCGATCCCGGACGTCCAGCGCACCTCGTCGGACTCGCCTATGAGCACCGCCTCGACGCCTTCCAGGCCCTCGGCGAACGCCAGCCCCTCATCCATGCCGAGCATGAGGACCGTGGTGGAGTAGCCGTCGCAATCGAGGGAGCGGCCGGCGACGATGGTCGCGCTCGCCACGTCGGTGCGCGCCGGCATCCCGTCGATGGGACTCAATATATGGTGGTAGGTCCGACCGCCCTTGGTGAATCTGCGCTCATGCAGGCCGCTCGTGACGACCGACCCGTCGGCCAAGTCCACGATCGCCCGGTAATGCCCAGGGTCTCGCGGGTTCACCACTCCGATCTTCCAGGGGTCACCCGCATGCACGGGCGGGCGCGACCCCTCGTCGCCGGGCCGTCCGCCGCGCACCACCACGTTGCCGCCCAGGTTGATGACGAACCGCCCCACGCCCCGGCGCTCGAGCAGCCCCGCCAGGTCATCCGCGATGTAGCCCTTCGCGACGCCGCCCAGGTCCAAGACGCAGTCCCGGTCCTCGATGGAGAGGCGGGGCACCGGACCCGAAAGGTCGACGCGCACCTTGTCCACGCCCACATGGGGCAGGACGCGCGCCAGCTCGAGCGAGCTCGGCACCACGCCCTCGTGGAAATCCCAAAGGCGCGTCACCGTGCCCATCGTGATGTCGAAGCAGCCGCGGCTCCGGTCGCAGTAGGAGCGGGCCAGGGCCACCAGCTCTGCGGTCTCGGGGGCAACGTCGACCGGGCGGGGCGAGGCGGCGTGTGCGCGCGCGAGGTCCGAATCGGCCCGCGTGCGCGACAGGCGGCCCTCGAAATGGAGGCACCTGTCGCGGCAGGCGAGCAGGGCATCGTCGAGCTCTCGGACCGGCATGCCCCCTCCCCCCGCGGGATACACGTGGAAGTGCACGTCGGTGTTGAAGACGAAGAACGAGATGACGCGCGACCCGTCTTCGGCGGAGTACGGCTCCGCATCCTCTATGCGCCCGTATGTGTACCGCTGCATACCGCTCCTCGCACTGCCGCCGGGATGGCCGGCCTTTGGGTAGAATGACCAAGACGGCCGGGCACCGCCGCGGCCGCGTCACATCATCTTAACGGGAAGACCGCATCCCGGCCGCCCCCGGCCGCGCGGCGGGACCCGCGACCCGAAAGGCACGCCATGCGCTTTTTCCTCAACTGGCTCCTGACATCCATCGCCATCGCCGTCGCCACGTTCATCGTCCCCGGGATCCAGCCGTTCGGGATGGCGGACCCCTGGCTCAGCTTCGCCTTCGTCGGCCTGTTCCTGGGCTTTGTCAACTCTCTGGTCAAACCCCTCATCACCGTCATCTCGCTGCCGCTCACCTGTCTCACCGTGGGACTCTTCCAGCTCGTGGTGAACAGCTTCATGCTCGAGCTGGCCAGCTGGCTCTCCGTCAACCTGCTCGGCTCGGGCATCTCCATCAGCGGCTTCGGCGCCGCCCTGCTTGGCAGCGTCATCGTGAGCATCGTGTGCACGATCTTGGGGGTCGCCACCAACGACTAAGCCCGGTCGGTCCCCTCGCAAAGGCCGCATCCCTCCTCGGCGGCGGAGCACATCAGGTCGGCGATCGTGATGCCGTCGAGATAATCCTCGATCATCTTGTCGAGCTCCGTCCACAACCTGATCGTCCGGCACGTCTCCGCGCGCTCGCAGACATTGTGCGCGCCGTTGAGGCAGGAGACCGGAGACAGGGAGCCCTCCGTGAGGCGCAGGACCTCGCCGACGCTGAATTGATCGGGTTCGCGGGTGAGGCAATAGCCCCCTCCCTTTCCGCGCAGGCCGGAGAGCAGCCCATGGCGCACGAGCGTCGAGAGGATGTTCTCGAGGTACTTCTCAGAGATTCCCTGACGGCGCGCGATCTGCCTGAGCGGGGTCCTCCCCTCCTGGGAATGCTCCGCAAGATCGACCATGACGCGCAGGGCGTACCTTCCCTTCGTTGAGACCAACATGATGCCGTGCTCCTTTCATATTGGTTCGATACCCCGAAGCATAGCAGACAACCCCCTGTTTCCAGTAGGCAGGTCGGTCTTTTAACGTTAAGCCGGCGCGAGCGCATCCGCGCCTGGTCGTGTATCCGCTCGAGCGGCGCACGGCATGAGAATTATTCCTATATGTCCGGTATGTATTACCGCGGCACTCGAATGGACAGTGCGGGTATCATGGACTGAACGACCATCCCAACCCATCCACACAAGGAAGGCACCATGGGCTCCATCTACACATCGATCGATCAACTCGTGGGCGCGACGCCCCTGCTCGAGCTCTCATCCATCGAGCGCGAGCTCGGCCTGGGCGCGCGCGTGCTCGTCAAACTCGAGCGCCAAAACCCGGCCGGGTCCGTCAAGGACCGAGTCGCCCTCGGCATGCTCGACGAGGCGGAGGCCGCCGGCGTCATCAAACCGCATTCGGGTTACACCATCGTCGAGCCCACAAGCGGCAATACGGGCGTGGGGCTCGCCGCGCTCGCCGCCGCGCGCGGGTACCGGCTCGTGATCGCCATGCCCGAGACCATGAGCGCCGAACGCCGGGCGCTGCTCGCGGCCTACGGGGCGGAGCTCGTCCTCACCCCGGGCGGCGAGGGGATGAAGGGCGCCATCGCCCGAGCGGAGGAGATCGCAGCAGCCACGCCCAAGAGCTGGATAGCCGGGCAATTCACCAACCCGTCGAACCCTGCGGCCCACGAGGCCACGACCGGGCCGGAGATCTGGGAGGATACCGACGGCCAGGTCGACGTCTTCGTGGCGGGCGTGGGCACCGGGGGGACCATCACCGGTGTCGGGCGCTACCTCAAGGGCCGAAACGCCGCGGTGCGCGTAGTCGCGGTCGAGCCGGCGAGCTCCCCCGTGCTCTCCGGAGGCACCCCCGCTCCCCACGCCATCCAAGGCATCGGCGCCGGCTTTGTGCCGGAGGTGCTCGACACCGATGTGTATGACGAGGTCGTGCGCGTGGAGGACGACGACGCCCTCGCCTGCGGGCGGATGCTCGCGCGCAAGGCCGGTGTGCTCGCCGGCATCTCCTCGGGCGCGGCGGCATGGGCCGCACTCGAACTCGCCAAGCGCCCCGAGCACGCAGGCAAGACCATCGTCGCCCTGCTCCCCGACACCGGCGAGCGCTACCTCTCCACCGCCCTGTTCGCCTGAGCCATCAAGGAGACCCATGACCCGAAAGCGCGTGCTCGTCGCCATGAGCGGCGGCGTCGATTCCAGCGTCACCGCCTTCCTGCTCCAGCAGCAGGGCTATGACTGCCTGGGCGCCACCATGCTGCTGCACGGCGACGCCGCCCCGGGCGCGTGCGGCGGCGGGTCCGATGCCGACGACGCGGCGGCGGTCGCCGCGCGCCTGGGCTTTGCGCACGAGGTCATCGACATGCGCTCGACCTTCGAGCAGCACGTGGTGGACAAGTTCGTGCGCACCTACGAGGAGGGCCGGACGCCCAACCCGTGTATCGATTGCAATCGATATCTCAAGTTCGACGCGCTGCTCGCCCATGCCCGCGAACGCGGGTGCGAGTTCATCGCCACGGGACACTACGCGCGGGTCGGCACACTCGACCGTGCACTCGGGCGCAAGGGGCCCGCACCGGACGGACGCGCACGCGTCGCTGAGTCGGCAGAAGAATTGATGAATATCGATATGACTGCCTCCAGCACGATAAACGACCAAACAGAACTGCTCGCGCTGATAGCCGGGCGGGCGGGTGAGGTCCGCACCCTCGGGTACGCGATCGACCCCTCGAAGGACCAGAGCTACGTGCTGTACTCGCTCACACAAGAGCGCCTGGCGCATACCCTGCTGCCGCTCGGCGGTCTGTTCAAGGAGCTCGACGTGCGCCGCATCGCCCGCGAGCAGGGCTTTGAGAACGCGGGCAAACGCGACAGCCAGGGAATCTGCTTCGTGCCGGGCAACGACTTCGCCAGCTACATAGAGCGACGCAACGGCGCGCCGCTGCCGGAGGGCGACATCGTGGACACGACCGGCAAGGTGCTGGGTCGCCACCACGGGGCCATCCGGTACACGATCGGTCAGCGCAAGGGCCTTGGCGTGGCATGCGCGCATCCCGTCTACGTGACGGGCGTCGACGCCGCGAAAAACACCGTCATCCTGGGCGAGGTCGAGGACCTCATGGCACACGGCCTCGTCGCGGACGATTGGATCTGGAGCGCGCCGGCGGACATCATGGAGGGACTGCTGGACGAAGCCGGTAAAGCGGGTCTGCCCGTAAGCGCCAAGATCCGCTACCGCCATCCCGCGCGGCCCGCGCGACTGAGGAGGGCGGCTGGCGCAGCGGGGACCCTGGAGCTCGCCTTCGACGAGCCCGAGCGCGGCATCGCGCCGGGGCAGGCCGTCGTGGTCTACGCCGGCGGCATCGTGCTCGGCGGCGGCACCGTTGTGAGGGCGATCAAGTAGCGGCTCGCCCCTGGCTTCTCGAGGTTACTCTCCGCAGCCGATCTCGATGAGCCCGACAAGCTCATCGACGGCCGCAACCTCGTCGGCGCCCTCGGCGGAAATCTCGACCTCATCGCCTGGCTTCGCCGCGAGCATCATGATCGCGAGCATGGACTTCGCGTCACCGGCAGCCCCGCCCTTGGTGACGTTCGCGATCGTCACCTTCGACTCATAGGCTGATGCCTGCTTGGCGAACACCGCGGCGGGACGGGCGTGGAGGCCCGAAGGATTCGAAACGACGGTTGTCTTGGAATACATGGCAGACCTTTCTTCTCGTGTTCTATTTTTCCCGCATGACCACATGCGTTCCGGCGACGGCATCGTGCAGGGCGCGATGCTTCGGCCGGTACAACGCAAACAGGGCGGACACCGTGGTTATTGCCAGGCATGCGATGGACCAGGGGGTCGCGACATCGACCCGAACGGTCAACGTCACGAGCTCGCGGACGAAGCGGCCCGCCACGAATGCGGAGCCCTCAAGGAGAAAACCGATGAGGCCGTAGCGAACGAACAGGTCCCCAAACGAGGGCAGCGATCCATCCAGGCGGCGAATCTCCAGCCCGAGCAACCGCTTGCCCGGAGTCTGCCCGGGCGAGATCCTCGCGGGCACGTACACGAAGTACAACAACCCGGCAAGAATGCACAAGGCACCGGCAAGCACACCCCACCACATCGGATAGCCCAAGGCCTCGAATACGTACAGATCGGAGAAAAAGTCCGTCCTCCGCGTCACCGCCGCATACAGAAGTACTGCGGGAACACCGGTCACGATGCCACCCAGCGCCCAATCGACCGCATATGCACCGAAACGCTTGAGGACCGGGACATCGACGGTTGCGGGCGCCCCTGCCGAGCGTGACGCCTTCTCACGGGCCGCCCCCTCGGGCAGGGCGCCCGCCTCGGAACGCCGGCGCTTTTTCGACTTCTTGCCCACTTACTCCGTTCCTTTCCCGCATATCGCGACGCCTTCGTGGAGGGAATCCATGCCGAGCTTGAAGCGGCGCAGGCCCTCCTCGACCTTTGAGCGGGGGCATCCTATGCACATGCGCAGGTATCCAGCGCCCCCTTGCCCATACGTCTCCCCGGGCATGATACCGACGCGCCCAACACGAACGAGAGCGTCTTGGATCTGCCCGGATGAGAATTGCACTCGTCGGGCGTCGATCCACGAGAGGCACGTTGACTCAGGGATCTCGAACGAGAACTCGGGCATCTGCTCCTCGATAAACGAGCAGACGAGCTCGTGATTGCCGCGCAGGTACTCGCGAAGCTGGTCGATGTAGTCGTCGCACTCCGTGTAGCCCACCATGTGCGCATGCATGCCCATGACGCTCGCGGAGTTCAAAAGGTCGCGGTTGCGCGTCTGGAAGAGGAACTGATCGCGCACGCCTTCGCTGGGAATCAGGGCGTATGAGCCGCCGAGACCCGCGGTATTGAGTGTCTTGGAGCACGATGAGGCAAGATAAATCTCGGGATACTCGGACCATAGGGCAAGGGCCGGAATATGCTCCGAGTCGCCGAGCGTCAGGTCCATATGGATCTCGTCGGATATGATCTTGGCCCCATGATCTCGGCAAAGCGCCACGATGCGGCCAAGCTCATCGGATGTCCACACGCGGCCGGTCGGATTATGTGGCGAGCACAGGAGCAGGACGCGCGAGGTCGAGAGCGCGGCATCGAGCGCCTCGAAGTCTATCTCGTAATGGCCCTCGACATCGACGAGTGGTACGGGCTCGAGCCTCCGCCCGTTTCCCTCGACAATCTTGATGAACGAATCGTACATGGGATCGAACGCGGCGACCCCATCGCCCACCTCGGTGAAAAAGCACATGAGGCGAGCGAGCGTGTACATGACGCTCGGGCTGTACACCACCCACTCGTCCGGGAGCTCCACGCCATGACGGCGAGCGATGAAACCGGTCACCGCCCGCTTGAAGTCATCGTGATTCCACCGGGTGTATCCGTAAATCCCGTGGTCGACCACCTTGTGAAGCCGTTCCACGATAGACTCGGGCACACGGAAGTCATGGTCGGAGATCGAAAAGGGCAAAATGCCCGCCTCGCCGAACCGGTCCTGGATGTAATCCCATTGGGTGCAGTACGTCCCGCGGCGGTCGTGCACCGCGTCGAAATCGTAGGTCATCTCCTCACCGCCCTTTCTTGACGTCGATGATGCGCAGGGCCTTCGGGGTGGCGTTGAGAGGTCGGGGGCCATCATGCTCGACGAGCACGTCGTCCTCTATACGCACGCCTCCGAGCCCCTCGACGTACACGCCGGGCTCGCAGGACATGATCATCCCCTCTTCGAGCACGGTCTTGCTCCCCGGTCGCAACAGCGGCCACTCATTTCCATCGCCGATTCCGATGCCGTGACCCAACCCGTGCGTAAAGCAGTCGCCGTAGCCGGCATCCGCGATCACGGCACGGGCGGCGGCGTCGACATCCTCCGCAATCGCGCCGGGGCGCATCGCCTCGATACCCGCCAGGTGCGCCCTGAGAACAACATCGTAGATACGGCGCATCTCGGAATCCGGTTCCCCCATGAACACGACGCGCGTCATGTCGGACTGGTAGTTCTCATACTGAATGCCGAAGTCCATGAGCACGGCATCATGCTCGGCGACGACGCGCATGGTGGGCCGCCCATGGGGAAGCGCGCTGCGAGGGCCGGATCCGACGATCACATCGAACGACATTCGCTGCGCCCCGCGCCTGAGCGCATGGTAATGCAGCAACGCGCTGATCTCGCATTCCGTCATACCCAGATGCAAGTCGGCAAGGACGTCCTCGTATATCTCGTCCGTGATGCGGCAGGCGCGCTCGACCGCCGCGATCTCCTCGTCATCTTTGACGATGCGAATGAGCGGAATCTCGTCGTCGAGCAACGTGAGATTGATACCAAGCTCACGGGCGTGGAGATACTCCCCGACCGACATTTGATCCGCCTCGACACCAAGCGCCGTGGCGCCGACATCGTTAAGGAGCTTCTTGACAACCGAGAGATAATCGGCGCCCTGCGCATGCTCGACAAGCTCCAAGTCATGCTCACGTTCACGGGCTTCAATCAGATAGCGTCCGTCCAAGATGAGATACGCGCGATCTCTCGTCACGAGCACCTTGCAGCCGCTCCCCGTGAGCGTCCGGAGGTACTTCTTCATCGTGGCGCTCTTTATGAGCATAGCGTCGACGCCGCTTGCTGCGAGCTGTTTGCGAACGCGCTCGATATGGCACACGTCAGCCATCGACATCCCCTTTCGAAATGAGAGCGCCGGTCAAAGCGGATGCTCGCGCCGGCGCTCTCGATAAGCTGGATCGAATTCGAAGCCCGGACTTAGAAATCCAGGTCCATGTCATCCAGAAGCTTCATGTCGTCTTCGGAGATGGTCACAGAGCCACCCGAGGGACCATCGACGCCCGCGGCCTTCTTGGCCTCGAACTCGGCTTCCTTGGCGAGCTCGGACTTCTCGTAGATCTTGAAGAACGGGAACCAAATCAGGATGGAAAGCACCATCTGGATGGCGTTGGCCACGATGGACATGTAGTCGAGGTTCGTGAGGAAGCCCTCGAGGAACACGCCGACGTAGGGCGGGGTGAAGATGGAGCAGTCAAGGATACCGAAGTACATCATCCAATACGGGATGGTGCCGAGGATACCGCCGAAGATAACGTAGGGAATGAAGAAGACCGGGTTCAGCACGATCGGGGCACCGAACAGGATGGGCTCGTTGATGCCGAAGAGGGCGGGAACGAGAGCGAGGCGACCGATCTTCTTCTGGGCACTGGACTTGGAGAACATGCACCAGAAGACCAGGCCGAACGTCACGCCGGTGCCCGTGAAGTTACCGAACGCGGACTCAGGACCGGGCGTGAAGAAGTGCGTCGCGACGCCGCCAGCCTGGACGGCGGCGATGTTCTCGGCAAGGAACTGCGTGGAAATCGGGCTCGTGATGGGCGACAGCACGGACGGGTGAATGCCGAAGAAGAACAGCAGGCAGCGAAGCATCTGCAGGAAGGTGACGGCAAGCGGGTTGTCCATGGAGCCCACGAGCGGAGCGAGCAGGTTGGTGAAGATGAGCGGCGGCATGATGCCGAGCACGTTCACGCACAGGATGCGAACGACCAGGAAGAATCCGACGGTGATGATCGACAGCGGGATCATCGCGAAGGACGACGACACGAAGTCCGGAACGGACTCGGGCATCTTGATGGTGAAGTTGCGCTTCTTGCACCAACGGTAGATCTCGACTGCGAGAATGGAGGAGACCATGGCCACGAACAGGCCCTTAGCACCCAGGAACGTGGTGACGAGCCCACCGTTCTCATCGAAATCGACCGCCATGAGCAGGTAGGCGATGAGCGCCATGCTGACCGTGCCGGGAACATCGAGCTTGTAGTGCTGCGACAGGTGGTAGGCGATGATCGCCGTGACGTACAGAGACATCATTCCCATGCCGACCGTGTTGGGCATGGTGATGAGCGAGCTGTTCGCCTGGATCCACACGGAGACGGGGTTGTCGACGCCGATGTAGTTGGGGATTGCATCCGGAATGAGGCAGAACGAACCGATGATGAGCAGCGGGGTCATGGCGACCATGGCCTTCTTGATCGCGCTCAGGTACGCGTTCTTATCCATCCATTCCGCAATGGGACCAAGGTATTTGTTGAGGAAATGTTCCAACGCTCCCATAACGGGTCCTCATCTTTCTAAAATCGTAAGTGGTACCTTGCAGGCGCGCCCCTTAAGCGGGCCAACGCGTGGTGGCGCGTCTGCGGGGTCGCATGCTACTTTCCAGCAGCGAGATCGGCTTTCTTTCGGGCGACCAGAGCCATCTTGAGCACCGTCGCACCGTCCATCTTGCCGTAGGTGTCCTTGTCGACCACCGTGTAGGGAATCGCATGGGGGTCGAGAACCTCCTTGATGGAATCGACACGATGGGCGACCTGCGGACCGAGGATGACCACATCGGTGTCGTCCACCTCGGCGGGCAGCTGATCGGCGGGAATCGCCTTGAACGTAAAGTCCGCCTCGTTGAGCTTCTGGCTGTCGCGCACCGTGCGCTTCATGCTGTCCATGAGCATGGTGGTCGAGAAGCCACCTTGGCAGCACAGGACGATTTTCATTACCGCTCCTCCTTTGACTCGAATACCTCCGTGATCGCCTCGATCAAATCGCGCGCCAAGGCGGCGCACATGTAATGATCCTGAGCATGCACGAGCAGCAGGCTCAGCTCGGGACGATCGTCGCCGCCGGCAAGCTCGGCGGTGATGAGCGCCGTCTGGGCCTCATGGGCCTCAAGATCGAGCTCGCGAGACTCCTTGAGCGCAGCTCGAGCGCCTTCGTAGTCCCCTTCTTTGACGCGCTTGAGCGCATCGAAAGCACGGGCCTTGCTCTCTCCGGCGGAGGAGATGATGCTCATCACCACCTGTTCGCAAGTCTTGTCCATCGTTCCTCCCTTCTTTAGAACTCGATGACGGACTCGAATGTTTTCCTATCAAACGACGTGGCGATGGCACACACCAGGTCGATTGCGGACTGAATATCAGAGCGGCTAGCCTGCGACCAGGCGCCATGACAGCCGCGCAATGGTATCCCGATGACGAGCGCGGCGCGGCCCGAACCCTCGAGATGCGCCGTCCCCGCGTCGGTCCCCCCACCGCCCAACATGTCGAGCTGGATGGGAATGCCCTGTTCGCGGGCAAGAGAGCGCACATGCGCGAGCAGCCCCTCATGAGGCACCATCGTCTTGTCGTAATGGATTACCATGCAGCCTTCGCCGAGTTTGCGGTGATTGGTGAAATCTCGGGAGAGGTCCGAGCCGCTTGCCACGTCGACGGCCACGAAAATGTCGGGCTGCACGAAAGCCGTTGCGGTCTTCCCGCCACGCGTCCCCACCTCCTCGCTCGAGGTCGCGGCCATCCAAACCTCGGCGGGGTGACCCTGCGCGTGCAACCGCTCGAGAGCCCTCGACAAGACATACAGCCCCGCACGGTCGTCCAACGCTTTCCCCGCGACCTTGTCGCCGGCGAGTGACATCGCCTCGCTGGCGAAGGTGACCATATCGCCTATGCCGACGCCGAGCGCCTCGACCTCCTCACGCGTCTCGCACCCCAAGTCCACGTACACGTCCTCGACCGAACCGTCCGCGGCGACTTTCGCGTTCAAGATGCCGAAAACCTTGCCTCCGTCCGAGCGCGTCACCCTCACGCGCTGCATTCGCTTGCTTGCATCGAGGACGCCCCCGAGCACCGTGAGGTGCAGCATGCCGATGTCCGAAATGTGGCGTACCATGAACCCAACCTCGTCCATATGCGCGGCGAACATGACGCGCACCGGGTTGGGCTCCGTTCCCGCGCTCATGAACAAGGCACTTCCCAGCCCATCGTGCACAAGGCGGTCATAGCAGCCCTCGAGCTCCTCCTCGAGCATGGAACGCACCTCGCGTTCGCGGCCGGCGACGGCATCGGCGTTCGATAGACGCTCGAGCAGGTCGCAACCATCACATGTAGTCATATCGTTTCCCTTCAACAGCACTTCGAAACCCCGCTATCCAAACCGCCCGTACGAGCAAGACGTCATCGGTAATAGCTCAGAAGCGTCTCGACGAACTCCTCAAAAGTGCGGGCGCGACTCACCGCGATCACACCGTCCGGCTCGTTGAGCACATGGGCGACGAACTCGAAGACCTCCCGATAAAAAAGCCGGTCCTTCTTCGCGACCGCCAACATGAACACCGCATGAACGGGAGACCCGTTCCACATGATCGCCCGGGGATGCAAGGAGACCGCCACGGCGGTGCGAGCGGCATCCATGTCGATGGGATGGGGCAACGCGATGTCCCTGTACGCGCTCGAGCTGACCCTCTCCCGCGCGAACAGGCTCTCGGTGAACCCGGGAAATGCGAACCCGCCGCGCTCGAGCGCCGGTCCCATGAACTCGATGACGTCCCGCTCGCAGGTAAAACCGGTGTCGATGTAGAACAGGTCGCTCCTGAAAAATGCGTAGAGGTTGCGCTCCATCGCCCTTTTGCGCGCCATCGTTCGAATGGAATCAATCCGCTCGCGTATCAGGGCGCGATCAATCTCACCGATGTACGGCGAGATTCGAACAACGGGGGCACCGAAGCGGCCCATGAGCTCTTGGGTCGTGATGATGAGGTCCACCTGACCGCACGTCCTCAAGTCGTCAGGCTCCTCAATCGCTCCCTCGATCAACAAGTCATCGGCAAAAGAGGTCTCGAGCCGTTCGACGAGCGACTGCCCGAGCGCGTTGTATCGGGGACTTACCACGAACGCCCTCAGGCGTTTCCCACGTGCCGCCTGCTCCTCGATAAAGCACCCGACATGCAGGGCGATCAGCGCGATTTCATCCTCACTGACCTGCACGGACGTCTCGGAATGGATGACCTCGGCGATGAATACCGCTATCTCGTACACGTACGGATACGCGTTCTTGATCGTTCCAAGCTGGGGATTGCGCAACACGACGCCCTGCTCGCTTCGGGCGATGAGATTTTCCACGTGCAAGGCGAAGCGAACGGCAAACTCCCCGTCGTTCAAATCGATCGAATACTCCGCCATCACGCGGGCTTTGACGTGCTCGATAAGACGACGCGTTCCCTCGTTCGAAATCAGCCCGGAAGCCAGGCGGTCCGAATCGCACAAACCGGTAGACAAGAGGAGTGCGAACGAGTGTCGGTCCGGGCTCGAGAGGGCAACCCCATACTGGGCCTCGATACTGGAGAAGATGTCCTCTGTGACCGAGCGAACCTCTTCGGTTATATCCGGACTATCCGTGCGCGCGGAAGCAGCGCCGGCAAACCCGTTGACGCACCTCTCGAGCGCGATGGCCAGGTGCAAGATGAGATTCGACAGGGAGAACCCATTGATGTAGAAGCCGGCGCGATGAAGACTGTCGTCGATGAGGGTGCGAAGGCCCTTGATGTCGATATCGGGGAAATACCCGCTCACTAACTCGAGCTGGTTGAAAAAATCGTGCGTCTCGCAAAACAGCAGATCGATCGCCGCTCTCCTCTTATCGGCCTCGTCGCCCTCGGCGGACAGCTTGCCCGCCTGAATGCGAAGCGACACGCCGCCATCGGCCAAGTCGGTGTTGATTGCCTGAATCTCGTGGTCGAGCGTGGTGGGAGATATGCACAGGTCCCGGGCGAGCTCATCGACAGAGACCTCGTGTCGACGCATGAGAAGCTGGCACAAGATTCGCGTCCGGCGCTCCGTCGCCGTTTGGGGAACCGCAGTGGTATCGCATGAAGAGGAGAGGGGGGCCAAGGCACTCTCAACCGCCGTGGGGTCACCGATGCGATAACCCTTGGAGCTGGATTCCAGAATGCCGGGGTAATCCTGGTTAAGTTGCCGGACGATAGTCTTGACGGTGCGCACGGAACACCCGAGCTCGGACGAAAGGCGCGCGGCGGTCATCCAGGAACCACCGTGCTCAAGTGACAAAAGCAGCTCACTTGCGCGGTCCACGTGCAACCCTCCCCTCGCCATGCATCCTTCTGTGCTTTATCTTATAAAAACATTTCCTCGGATTCACCACTTGAGATTGCACCCCCGGGGTGAAGAATGCTGCGGTCTACGCCGGCGGCATCGTGCTCGGAGGCGGCACCGTGACGCGCGCCCTCAAGTAGGCAGCGCGCGTGCAGGCCCCTATTCCCCCACCGTCCCCCGGTCGTCAATGGCCTCGCGATCGGAGAACATCAGGAAAAACGCCGCGAGTAGCAGCACGGAGCAGGCGCCGATGGCGGAAAGGCCAAAACGCTCGAGGCACCAGTTACCGAGCACCGCGCCGAACACGAACACGGCGATGACGCCGAAATACAGCAACCCGTTCACGAGAAAGCCGCGCTCGTGCGTGATGATGTAGTCGTCAACGTTCTGCAGGGCGCTGCGGAGGTTTCCGATGCACATGGTGGTGGCAACACCGCGTCCGTGGATCTTGCGGAAGCTCTCCACCTGCATGCCGCAAGCGAGCGAGGTGAGCCCGTTGGCGAGCATGTTGCATTCGGCGGGCAAAAGGGCCACGCCGAGCAAGATGACCGCCTCGACGAGAACCGTGAGCTGACGCCAATGCATGGCGCTCGAGAACCGCTCGTGAACCAGGTCGCTCAGCATGATGCCAACGGAGAAGCACAGGACGGGCAGGAGATAGCGCAGGGCGAGGGGGAAATCGCCCGCCGAGAGGTGCACGCCCACGAGCAGGATGTTACCCGTCTGCGCGTTCGCGAACACGCCGTCGCGGCCCATGTAGGAATAGACGTCCATGAACCCGCCCACGATGGCGAGGATGATCCCGAGCTCGATCGACTCGGACACCTGCTTTGCGCGCCTCACGCCGCCTGTCCCCTCTCTTCATGTCGATATGATCTCCTACAGCATATGCCAAGCGATGGGGATTGGCGAAGATTCGATCGAGTTTTAACCGCATCGCCCACGATCGGGGACCCCCCCGCATCGAAGGTCCCCGCGCGATCGGGCCGAGACCTTAACGCCTCCTTTACAAACCTACCTAATTTATGAATTAGACTGAGATAGCGCTTGACAGCCTCAACGGGCGGTCTACACTAGCGTGCGAATCTCGTATGAGGCCTCGGCCGCGACCCAAGAGGAGGTGCCTCATGGACCATCCTGCCAGTATCTGTGCCCAGCAGGCCAGCAAGCCCCGATTGCGCCATGACGGCGCCCGCGGCCCGCTTTGCCGTTCCCTGACCGGACGATAAGTCCCCCAGGCACCACGGAGCGCACGGGCGACGTCCACCATCGCGACGCAACCGAATCGACACCATCGCGGAGGGATCCGCGATCGACCCGTGCCTGCATGGGCATCTCCCCCTGTACGACCACACCCGGCGATGCCGGGACGACGTCAAGGAGGTGCCTCATGACCAAGATGAAGCACATCGACACCATCGCAACCAGCAGCGCCGCTCGCCGCGCGGTCGACCTCGCAGACGCGACCGAGCCCATCAAGGCCCCCGCTCGCCGCGGTATCCGCCGCGTGCTGGGCAGCGCGAGCTCGCACGTCCGCCACAACGTCGGCGCGGCGGCGGAGGCGACGCGCAACGCGGGCCTCGACCCCGAGATCGCGCACATCGGCGCACTCGACCCCGCTGACGCCATGGACCTGCTCGGATGCGGGCCGCGCGGCCTCACCGAGCAGCAGGCGGACCGCATCCGCTCCGTGCACGGGGCCAACATCATCGCACCCGAGCACCACGATCCGCTCTCAGCCCGCCTCTCCCGCGCGTTCCTCACGCCGTTCACCCTCATCCTGCTCGCCCTCGCGGCAATCTCCCTCTACACCAACGTCTACCTGGCCGCACCCGGCGAGGCGGACCCCTCCACCGCCATCATCATCGGCGTGATGGTGCTCATCTCGGGCGGTATCTCGTTTTGGCAGGACACGCGCGGCGCGGCCGCCGCAGACGCGCTGAAGGGCCTGGTCTCCATCACTTGCCGCTGCGTGCGCGAGGACACGGGCGCCGCAGAGATCCCGCTGGCCGACGTGGTCCCCGGCGACCTCATCGAGCTCGCCGCGGGCGACATCATCCCCGCAGACCTGCGCATCGTCTCGGCAAAAGACCTGTTCCTCACCCAGGCCGCCCTCACAGGCGAGTCCGACCCCGTGGAGAAGCGCCCCGATGCCATCGAGGTCCCCGCCGACCGCGCACTTGCTATCGATGATTGCGCGAACTTCGCCTTCGCCGGCACCACCGTGCAGAGCGGCTCGGGCGCAGGCGTCGTCGTGACCACCGGTGAGCGCACCTATCTGGGCGGCATCGCCAGCGCCCTCGATGCGCGGCCCTCCACCACGAGTTTCGATGCCGGCGTCGCGTCCGTCTCGCGCGTGCTCGTGGGATTCATGCTCGTCATGTGCCCCATCGTGTTCGTGCTCTCGGGAGTCACCAAGGGCGACTGGCTCGACGCGCTGCTGTTCTCGATCTCCGTTGCCGTGGGCATCACGCCGCAAATGCTCCCCGTGATCGTGACCACCTGCCTGGCCCGCGGCGCCGAGGCCATGCGCGCGCAGGACGTCGTGGTCAAGGACATCTCCTCCATCCAGAACCTGGGCGCCATGGATGTCTTGTGCTGCGACAAGACCGGCACGCTCACTCGCGACAAGATCGTGCTCGAGCGCCATCTCGACGTGATGGGCAGGGCGAGCGACCGCGTGCTGCGCCACGCCTACCTCAACAGCGTGTTCCAGACGGGGCTGCGCAACCTCATGGACGAGGCTATCATCGAGCGCGCCGAGGCCCTGGCCGGCGGCGGGCGCAGCATGGACACGCGCGCCGACGGCATGGGCGGGGGGACCTCCCCCGAGGCGGGCGCCATCGCCGCGGCGCGTGGGCAGTGGCACCTGGTAGACGAGATCCCCTTCGACTTCGACCGTCGCCGCATGAGCGTGGTCGTGGCGGACGACTCCGGCAAGCGCCAGCTCATCACCAAGGGCGCCGTCGAGGAGATGCTCGGGGTGTGCACGCAGATCGAGATTGCGGGAGAGGTCCTGCCCCTCACGGAGGCGCGCGCCGTCGACGTGCTCGACCGCGTTCGCGGGCTCAACGAGCGCGGCATGCGCGTGGTGGGCGTGGCCCAGAGGAACAGCGTACCCGCACGCGACCTCACCTCCGACGACGAGCGCGACATGGTGCTCATCGGGTACCTGGCCTTCCTCGATCCGCCCAAGGCGAGCGCCAAGGCCGCCATATGCGAGCTCGACGGCCTGGGCGTCGCCGTGAAGGTCCTCACCGGCGACAACGGCGCCGTCGCCGCCACCGTGTGCGAGCAGGTCGGCATCGACGCCCGAGACATGCTCACGGGCGCGGACATCGACCTGCTCTCCGATGACGAACTCGCGGCGCGCGCCGAACGCACGGGGCTGTTCGCCAAGCTCTCGCCCCTGCAGAAGGCCCGCATCGTGCGCGTGCTGCGCGAGCGCGGCGGTCACACGGTGGGGTTCATGGGCGACGGCATAAACGACGCCGCCGCCATGCGCGCCAGCGACTGCGGCATCTCCGTCGACACCGCCGTCGACGTCGCCAAGGAGTCCGCCGACATCATCCTGCTCAAGAAGGACCTCACCGTACTCGCCCACGGCATCGTCGAGGGACGCCGCACCTACGGCAACACCATCAAGTACATCAAGACCACCGCGAGCTCGAACTTCGGCAACGTCCTGTCCGTGCTGGTCGCAGCCGCGTTCCTGCCCTTCTTGCCCATGAGCGCGCTACAGCTGCTCCTGCTCGGCATGGCCTATACGGTGAGCTGCGCGGCGCTGCCCTGGGATCGCGTGGACGACTCGTTCCTGTCGCGCCCGCGCACTTGGGACGCGCGGGGCATCGTGAGCTTCATGGTCAAGATCGGCCCTGTGAGCTCGATCTTCGATATCCTGACCTTCGCCGCCATGTTCTGGGTCATATGCCCGCTCGTGGTGGGCGCCCCCTGGGGCGATCTCACCGATCCTGGCCAGCGCGCACTGTTCGCGCTCGTGTTCCAGACCGGCTGGTTCGTCGAGTCCATGTGGACGCAAACCCTCGTCATCCACCTGCTGCGCACCGAGCGGCTGCCATATCTGCAGAGCAAGCCCGCCGCATCGCTCACCGCCCTCACGGTGCTGGGCGTCGGGGTCGTGACCGTCATGCCCTATGTCCCGGGCGTGAACGCGGCACTCGACCTGGTGCCGCTGCCGGGGGCGTTCTTCGGCGTGCTCGCGGCCATGATGGTCGGGTACCTGCTGCTCACGAGCATTGCCAAGGCGCTCTACGTGCGCGCCCACGGAGAGCTGCTCTAAGTGCGTCACATGCTCCCACACAAGCACCTTGCCCAGGAGCTGAATGAATAAAACTGCCTCATACGGCACGTGGCATGCATTAGATTTTTGCAAAATCGACGCGAGCTGACATGGGTTCGTCCAGATGGTCAATTTACCCAAGTTGGGCGTTGAGTGCGGCGGCCCCACGCGGCAAAACCGCAGGATTCCCACCCCGCCCCCGAGCCGAGAAACCAAGCAGCGTGGGTACCCGGGCTCCCCATCTGGCAAAACCGCAGGATTCCATTGGCAGCAAGCTTATACATCATGTGCGCCGGACTCGCTTCGCCGCCCAACTTGGGTATTTTGACCACCCCGCAGAACCTTCGCTTCCCCCAATGCCCAACGAGCCAGGCCGCACCTGCTACCATGCTGACTCGGACACCCACATGGAAGGATCACCCATATGCAGGCAGTCATTTTCGATATGGACGGCACCCTTATCGATACCGAACGCGTGAGCCAGGCATCCTGGCGGCGCGCGGCGCGGGACTTTGGCATCGAGATTCCGGATCGCATTCTGCACTCCTTCGTGGGTTGCAGCATCCCCAGCGCCATGAAGATGGTCGACGATGAGTTCGGCGACCCCGCATTCACCGAGTGCCTCTTCAATCGCCGACACGAGATCTTCGATGCCACCTGGGAAGACGAGCTCGAACTCAAGCCCGGCGCCGCCGAGGCCATTACGGCAGCGCGCGACCGCGGGCTCGCCGTGGCGCTCGCCACCTCCAGCGTGCGCGATCGAGCCGTCATCAGCATGGAGCGATTCGGACTCATGGAACTATTCGACGCTGCGGTCTTCGATGAGGATATCGAGCATCATAAACCCGCCCCCGACGTCTACCTCGTCGCCGCCGATCATCTGGGGGTCGAGCCCGTGCGCTGTATCGCCGTCGAGGACTCCTTCAACGGCGTTCGCGCCGGCGCCGCCGCGGGCACGCACGTGATCATGGTCCCCGACTACAACGAGCCCACAAGCGACATACGAGCGCTGTGTTCCGCAGTGCTCCCCAGCCTACTCGAATTTCCCGTCGCGCTCGAGCAATTGAATGCATGCAAAGCGAGCAACCTGTAGGCAACACCGGGAGGCGCGTGATGCGCGCATGCGATGAGCCCCTTCCAACGCGACGTATGGCATCTGTTCGCAACCCAATGGGGGGGGTTGCTAATCACGATGTGTGGGGTTTCTCCGAGTTCAGCTCTTACGAGGACACATCACGGGCGCAAAAACCTGGGAGTTTCCCATCTGCCAAGCGCGACCGCCGAGCTGATTGCAAACAAACCCCACACATCGTAATTACTGACCCCTCATATCAACGCTTACTCGAATGTTTCTCGAGGGGAGCCCAGTTTTAGCGTCAGGGAAGCCAGGGGCCTTGGCGTATGCTTGAACGCAATCGATTGCAACGAAAGCGAGCACCATGCCCAAGCAGCCGCACAAGAATCACTACCCCGCCCGTGCCAAACGCATCAAGCCAGATGGCGATACCGGAACTCCGGGGGGAAAGACGCCCACACCCAACAAGGGGCGCCGCACCGCGAAAAGCGAACATCGGGCGGCGCCAAAAACGGCAACCGGCAGGCAGTCCGCGCACACGGCGCCCATCCGCTGCCCGGGCACCAAGGGGCGGCCCGGCCGCGAGGCCTTCCTCCCCGTCTCCCGCGCAGACATGGAGGCGCGGGGCTGGGACCAGTGCGACTTCGTCTACATCTGCGGTGACGCCTATGTAGACCACCCGAGCTTCGGCATGGCGATCATCTCCCGCGTGCTCGAGCATGCGGGCTACCGTGTGGGCATCATTTGCCAACCCGATTGGACCGATCCGGCGAGCATCTCCGCACTCGGCAAGCCGCGCCTGGGTTTCCTCATCTCCGCCGGCAACATGGATTCGATGGTGAACCACTACACCGTCAACAAGAAGCCGCGCCACGAGGACGCCTACACCCCCGGTGGCGAGGCGGGCCGGCGCCCCAACCGCGCCGTCACGGTCTACGGCAACCTCATCCGCCGCACATACAAGGACAAGCCCATCATCATCGGCGGCATCGAGGCGAGCTTGCGTCGCCTCGCGCACTACGACTACTGGCAGGACAAGCTCAAGCGCTCGGTGCTGCTCGACTCCGGCGCCGACATCCTGCTCTACGGCATGGGCGAGCACTCGATCGTCGAGGTGGCGGACGCGCTCGACGGCGGGCTGCCCGTGAATCAGATCACCTTCGTGAACGGCTCGGCCTACCGCACGAGCGGTGCGGGAGCGCTGGACGACGTCTTCGACTACGAGCTGCTCCCCTCATGGGACGAGCTCGAAGCCGACCGCCTCGCCTACGCGCGCTCCTTCAACATCCAGCAGCAAAACATGGATCCCATCACGGGAGGGCGCCTGGTGGAGCCCTACCCCAACGGCGTCTACGTGGTGCAGAATCCGCCCGCGGCGCCCCTCACCGAGCGCGAGATGGACGAGGTGGCCGAACTGCCCTACGCGCGCCACTGGCACCCCGACTACGACGCGGCCGGCGGCATACCAGCGTTCGATGAGATCCGCTTCTCCATCTCCAGCAACCGCGGTTGCTTCGGCGAGTGCTCCTTCTGCGCACTGGCTTTCCATCAGGGGCGCATGGTGCAGGTGCGCAGCCGCGAGAGCATCGTGCGCGAAGCCGAGGCCCTCACGCACGACCCCGAGTTCAAGGGCTATATCAACGATGTGGGCGGCCCTACGGCAAACTTCTTCAAGCCCGCGTGCAAAAAGCAGCTCACGCACGGCGTCTGCAAGAACCGCCGCTGCCTGTGGCCGGACGTCTGCCGCAACATGGACACGAACGAGGACGCCTATGCCGATCTGTTACGCGACCTGCGGCAGATTCCCGGCGTGAAGAAGGTCTTCGTGCGCAGCGGCATCCGCTTCGACTACACCATGGCCGACGCGAGCGACAAGTTCCTGGTGGAGCTGCTGCAGCACCATGTGAGCGGCCAGCTGCGTCTGGCGCCCGAGCACGTGAGCGACGCGGTGCTCTCGGTGATGGGCAAGCCGCGTCGCGAGGTCTACGACGCGTTCGTCGAGCGCTTCGAACGGCTGTCGGCCGAATACGGCCTCAGGCAGTACGTGGTGCCCTACCTCATCTCGAGCCATCCGGGCTCGACCATGAAGGAGGCCGTGGAGCTCGCGGAGGCCGTGCGCGACATGGGCTACATGCCCGAACAGGTGCAGGATTTCTATCCCACGCCCTCAACCATGAGCACATGCATGTTTTACACGGGTGTGGACCCGCGCACCATGAAGCCGGTCTACATCCCGCGCGACCCGCACGAAAAGGCGATGCAGCGCGCGCTCATCCAGTACCGCAAACCGGAGAACTACAAGCTGGTGAAGGAAGCACTGCGAAAGGCCGGGCGCGAGGACCTCATCGGCTACGGCGCAAAGTGCCTGATCCGCCCCGTGCCGCCCAAGGCGGACGCGGGCGGCAGGAAGGCCGGCGCCAAGGCGGCGAGCGCGGCGGAGAGGACCAAGAGCGACACGGGCGCGGCATCGTGCCCCCAGAATCGCGCCGAGCGCCGAGCCGCCGCGCGCTCCGGCAAAAAGGGGGCGACCCCGTCGAACGGCCGGATGGGCGCAAAGCAAGCCGCCCGCCCCTCACACGGCAAACCCGATGGGCGCGCGACGGGCAAGAGCGCCGCGGGCACGAACCCGCATGCGCGCAATCGCGCAGCGCAGGGGCGGCAGGGCGCGAACCGGCATTAGCGGCGAGGAAGCGCGGGCTATCCAAGATATCCGTCGGGCGGGGTCGGACGTTCCCCGACCCCGCCCTCCATGGGCAGAATGCCCTGTACCGCCGCTACATCCTGCGGCCTTTCAATGGCATCCAGCGCATCGAACGAGCTCCAGAGCCGACCGAACCCCCTTATTCCCGCTGCGCACATCACGACGGCGAGCACGATGACGAGCCCCGTCGGCACGACGCTCAGCACGGGGTACAGAGGCTCGACCAAATACGACGATATGTTCAGCGCGAAGTGCAGGATGATCGGGTAGCGAAGCTTGCCCGTGCGCCAAAAGACCCAGCCCTCCAAAACTCCGAGAGCGAACGCGTAGCTTCCCTGGATGAGATTCATGTGCAGCACGCCGAACGCGAGCGCCTGCAGCGTGTTGGCAATCCAAAACGCCCGTGCGGAAACGGCGCGGTAACGCGCACCGTCGGCAACATTCCAGCCGGGGCTCATCGCCCGCATGGCGTACTCGAGCATGACGCCGCGACATACGATCTCCTCGTTGATGGGCGCGAGCACCGCGATCGACAGCGCAGAGACGATGGCGAAGACCCCGACGCTCGTATCCTCCATGAGCTCGGCGTACTCTGCCATGGCCTCAGGGAAAAACAGTTCGACGACCCCCAGGACGCCGCCCACGAAAAACTGCGCCGCGACGCCGATCACCAGCAGCAGGGCGAGCGATTTGGCAAACGAGACGCCACTGGTCGCAACCGCTTCGCGCCGGGAGACGAATGAGGCGGGACGCATGCGCCGCCATCGCGGCCAAAACACCGCAATGATGACCAGCTGCGCCACGACGGAAAGGCCCAAAACCATATTCGAGAACGCCGGGGACTCGACGAACGACTCGTAGTCGCCCGTCGAGAGCGCCGCCGCGACGCCGACCACAACGCTACCGAGGCCCATCGTCATGACCTGGATCAGCATGTACGCGCCGAAAACCCCCACCATCGCGAGCAGCCATTTACATGTGCCCCACACGCGGGAGCCGGTCGTCGCGTTGTCCATGGAGACCTCCTCGTCCATCGTCCTCATACGGCCGGAGAACAACGCGCGCGTGCGCTCGATCTCGACGGAGACCGAGCTCAGCGGCAGCCCCACGGGCGCCCAAGGCTTCTCAAGCTTGACGCGCACGCCGTACGCACTCGGATAGCGCCCGAGCAGCATATCGGCCACACCCTCGGCGGCCGCCTCGATAAGCTTGAACGTATGCGCGCGCATGAACTCGTCGATGGCATGGGCCGCCTCACCATAATGAATCGAGGCCGACAAGTCGTCGGTCTCACCAGCTCGGCGCGTGTCGGTGTAGAACGTCACGCTCACCACGAACTTCTGGCCCAGTGCATTCTCCTCCGGGAACACGCCGTGATTGGCGAACACCTCAAGGCCCTCAATCGAAATGCGGTCGAGGGCCCGAAGGTGCTCGGGCTCCACATGCGCGAGCTGCCGGCGCGTGACGGGAAGGCCGGCATCGCGGCAAGCAAGCGTGCCGCGGTCGTCCACGATGTTCTCAGGCAGATGCTTCGTATCCATGATGCGCTCCTTTGACGTGCGCCCCTCATCCGGGACGCGCTGTTATACATCGATCGATAGGTTCTTGCGCTCGTCCGGCCAGTAGCACTCGGCACGGGCGCCGCAAGCGTAGCAGGCGCGGGAACGGCCATCCGCCTCCTTGATGAGGCGCGAGAGGACCTCGCGCATGGGGGCCTCGGAGGTGCCGGGGCGCTCCATCCCCTCGGGATACTCGCCGCGATGCCCGCTCACCGCGGCGAGTATGGCGCCGCGCTCCAGGGGATCGAACCGGGACCCTTCGGGCAGCCCGTCCAAAATCTCACCGGCGATGCGGACACCGGCCTCATCATGGGGCTCGCCGGTGGCGTATTGGGCCGAGCGCCCCAGGTCGTGCAGGAGCGCGGCCGCATACACCACGTCCTTGTCCAGCTCAAGATCGCGCTCGAGGTCGATGATCCACGCGATACGGGCGACGTCGAGCAGATGGGGCATCCCATGGCAGCAGAAGGCCCGGTCTGATTCCGCGGCCTCGATGCTCGCGAGGTGGCGGAGGAACACCTCGCTCCCCCCTATTGCGGCAACTCGTTTCACCCTACCTCCAGACGCCGACATCCGTTTTCTTGTTGTACCCAATCCGCTCACCCGACGGATCGCGCGACGCCTTAATAATCACTTGAGCGTTGCGCGATATCGCCTGCGGTAAAACGAAATACCACCTCCCCGCCCGTTTCCTACCAGTCGCCGAAGATGCCCCAGCCGAGCGCCACAATTCCTACAAATCTAGCTAGCATGGGCCTTCGTGGGGTTTTGCCTCGGCAGTATTTTTTGGCATGCACCCACGGGAAAGGAAGGGTCATGGGACTACGTTCTTGGATCCAAAAACATGTCGGGAACTCGGGTGACGTGCTCAAGAACCCCGAGCACGGCCCCGAGCCGCACGCGAGCGCCACGCCGGCGCCCGGCGAGGCGCCAAACGCCCCCTCGCCCGATGAGGCGTGGGAGGCGCTCCCCGCGTACCTGCCCGTCGACCCGCGCGAGCATGCGCACGCATGCGTCATCGCATCGGCAATCGCCGCGGGCGATCACCCCGCCAGCGAGTTCCGAGTGCGCCGCGTGCTCGTCGCAAACCCCGAGCACCGCACGGTCTCCGTCATCGCCACGGCGCTCGCCGCCGGCGCGCTCCCCGAGAGCTCATTCACCGTCAAGAACATCTACAAGATGAAAGAGGAGGGCAGCCATGCTGCGTAAATTCAAGATCTCGATCGACGGGACCCAGTACCTGGTTGAGATGGAGGAGGTCGGCGCGCCGACCCCGACCCCTGCCGACGCCGCGCCCGTCGCCGCTCCCGCTCCGACGCCCGTCGCCGCTCCCGCGCCCGCGCCGGCCCCTGCCGCGGCGCCCATGCCCGCCCCCGCTCCCGCCGGCGCGCATGTGCAGTCCGCGCCCATGCCCGGCACCATCCTCGACATCCACGTGAAGGTCGGCGACCCCGTCACCGCCAACCAGCCCGTCATGGTCCTCGAGGCCATGAAGATGGAGAACGAGGTTGTCGCCGACAAGGACGGCGTGATCGCCTCCATCGACGTCGCCAAGGGCGCCATGGTCAACCCGGGCGACGCGCTCTTCTCCATCGCGTAGGAGCACCTGATCACCCCGCCGCCGACGAGGCGGCGTTTTCATCCAGAAACGAGGCACTATGGAAATCCTACTCGACGGCGTGCAGGCGCTCATCGCCGAGCCGGGACGCATCGCGATGATCCTCATCGGCTGCGTCCTCATGTACCTGGGCATCAAGAAGGAGTACGAGCCCACCCTGCTCGTGCCCATGGGACTGGGTACCATCCTGGTGAACATCCCCATGTCGGGCGTTCTCATGACCGGCGCCGAGCCCGGCCCTTTCCAGATCCTGTTCGACGCCGGCATCGAGACCGAGCTCTTCCCGCTGCTGCTGTTCATCGGCATCGGCGCCATGATCGACTTCGGCCCGCTGCTCGCCAACCCGTTCCTGCTGCTGTTCGGCGCCGCCGCTCAGTTCGGCATCTTCTTCGTCATCATCATGGCGACGCTCCTCGGCTTCGACATCGCCGACAGCGCCTCCATCGGCATCATCGCGGCGGCGGACGGCCCGACCTCGATCTTCGTCGCAAACGCCCTGGGCTCCAAGTACATGGGCGCCATCATGGTCGCCGCCTACTCCTACATGGCGCTCGTGCCCATCATCCAGCCCATCGCGATCAAGGCCTGCACCACCAAGAAGGAACGCCAGATCCGCATGACCTACCGCCCCGGCGAGGTCTCCAAGACGGCCAAGATCCTCTTCCCCGTGATCATCTGCATCGTCGCCGGCCTCATCGCCCCGGTCTCCCTGCCGCTCGTGGGCTTCCTCATGTTCGGCAACCTGCTGCGCGAGTGCGGCGTTCTCGACCGCCTGTCCGTCTCGGCGCAGAACGAGCTCGTGAACCTCGTGTCCATCCTGCTTGGCCTCTGCGTCTCCGTGAAGATGGAATACCACGACTTCCTGCAGTTCGACACCTTGCTCGTCATGGGCCTGGGCCTCGTAGGCTTCATCATGGACTCCGTGGGCGGCGTGATGTTCGTCAAGCTGCTCAACCTCTTCCGCAAGGAGAAGATCAACCCCATGGTGGGCGCCGCGGGCATCTCCGCATTCCCCATGAGCTCCCGCGTTGTCCAGAAGATGGCCACCGAGGCCGACCCGCAGAACTTCATCCTCATGCAGGCCGCGGGCGCCAACGTCGCCGGCCAGATCGCATCGGTCGTCGCCGGCGGCCTCGTGCTCGGCCTGCTGCTCTAAGAAGGGAGGGGCATCATGACCCAGTTTTTCGCCACCATGCCCGAGGGCATGGGCATGGCCCTGCAGATACTCGTCACAGGCTGGGGCGGCATCTTCATCGTCATGCTCGTCATCTACCTGATCTCCCTCGCGCTCGCGCGGCTCTTCCCGCCGTCGAAGGAGGCCTAAGCCATGACCCGCACCATCCGTTTTATGGAGACCGTCCTGCGCGACGGTCAGCAGAGCCAGATCGCCACGCGCATGCCCATCGAGGACATGCTGCCCATTTTGGAGACGCTCGACGCCTGCGGCTTCGAGGCGCTCGAGGTGTGGGGCGGCGCCACGTTCGACAGCTGCCTGCGCTACCTCAACGAGGACCCTTGGGAGCGCCTGCGCACCATCCGCGCGCACGTCAAGAACACCAAGCTGCAGATGCTGCTGCGCGGCCAGAACCTGCTCGGCTACCGCAATTACGCCGACGACGTGGTCGAGGCCCTCGTCAAGAAGTCCGTGGAGAACGGCATCGACGTCATCCGCATCTTCGACGCGCTCAACGACACCCGCAACCTGCAGACCTCCATCCGCGCGGCCAAGGAGGCCGGCGGCGAGGTGCAGACCGCCATCTCCTACACCACGAGCGACGTGCACACGGTGCGCTACTTTGTGAGCCTGGCAAACGAGATGGCGCGCGCCGGCGCGGACTCCATCTGCATCAAGGACATGGCGGGCGTGCTCACCCCCGACGTCGCCTTTGAGCTCGTGAGCGAGATCAAGGCCTCCTGCGACCTGCCCCTGCAGGTGCACACGCACGGCACCGCGGGCATCGCCCAGATGACCTACCTCAAGGCCGTGGAGGCGGGCGCCGACATCATCGACACCTGCTCCTCCCCCTTCGCCGAGGGCACGAGCCAGCCGGCCACCGAGTCCATGGCGATCGCCCTGGAGGCCCTCGGCTACAAGACCGGCCTGGACATCGACAAGCTCGAGGCGGTGGCGGCGCATTTCCTGCCCATCCGCAACCGCTTTTTGGAAGAGGGCGGCCTCAACCCCAAGGTCATGGCCGTCGAGCCCAAGGCGCTGCTGTACAAGGTCCCCGGCGGCATGCTCTCCAACCTGCTCGCGAACTTGAAGGACATGCACGTGGAGGACAAGTACGCCGAGGTCCTCGCCGAGGTCCCGCGCGTCCGAGCCGACCTGGGCTACCCGCCGCTCGTGACCCCGCTGTCCCAGATGGTCGGCTCCCAGGCCCTCATGAACGTCATCTCCGGCGAGCGCTACAAGGTCGTGCCCGCCGAGATCAAGGACTACGTGCGCGGCCAGTACGGCCGTCCGCCCGTGACGATCTCCGAGAAGGTCCGGCACCAGATCATCGGCGACGACGAGGTCATTACCTGCCGTCCGGCCGACCTGATCGAGCCGCAGATGCCCCGCCTGCGCGAGGAGATCGCGCAGTACGCGCGCTCCGAGGAGGACGTGCTCTCCTACGCCCTGTTCCCCGAGCAGGCGCGCGACTTCCTCGGCCGCCGTGAGGACCCGTTCTACGACGTCCCCGTCCAGGAGGTCAACGTCAGCATCGACGTTGCCTGATCCCGTTCGGGCCAGGTTATCGGACGAAGGGGGGGCGCCCGCGCTGCGCGGGCGTCCCCCTCGTTTCAAGCATGTCGTGCGTCACGGCGCACGCAAGGCGCCCGGACTGGAGAACCGCGAACGGGAGACGAAGCCGCGCCCCTACGAATGGTCGACCGGCCGGATGGACACATCGGCCGAATCGTATGTATCCACGGCGCCGTCCTCATGGGCCACGAGCGCATGGCCGTAGCCGTCCACGCCCAAGAAGAGCCCACGAGCGCGTTCGTCGCCGTCCAGCGCGATGATGCGCACCCTCTTGCCCACGAACGCCAGAGAGGCGTTGTAGGGCGCCAGGAGGGGCGCCAGCGGCCCCTCGGCGCCCCCGCGCACAGGGTCTTTAATCCAGTGCCTCATATCGGCGCTGGATGTCTGCATCGCCTGTGCGGGCGAGCTCGGATGGGCCCTATTCCATCGATCCGCGGCGGACCATCCCTCAACGGCCTCCAAAATGCCCCGGCGCAGCGCCTCGGAGAGCTCACAGAGCGTCGGCGGTTGAACACCGGGGGCCAGCTCGTCGACAAGGCCCACGGGACGCAATGCAGCGGAGCTGCCCTCAAGAGGCATGACCGGCTCCTCCATATTCACGCCGATCCCGCACACGGCGAACACGCCGTCATGCGACGCCGCAAGTTCCGTGAGCATGCCCGCGAGCTTGCGACCGCCCACGACTATGTCGTTGGGCCACTTGAGGCGCACGCGCGTGCAACCTAAATCACGCAAGGCGCCGAGAGCGCCCAAGGCACACGCGACGGGAAGCGCCGGCATCGCCTCGCCGCACACATCCGGGCGAATGAGAACCGAAAGGTACAGCCCCCCTCGCGGCGACTCCCACACATGGGAGCGCTGGCCGCGGCCGCTCGTCTGCACGCACGCCCTCAGCGCCGATCCATGCGGGGCGCCCGCGCGCCCGCGCGACTTCATCTCGGCATTCGTCGAACCGACCTCGTCGACCACCTCGATGATCGGCAAGTCCTCGCTCATGGCCATCCCCTCCGCGCCTATCTGCCGAGCATGCGGAAGAACCGCGCCTCGAGCTCGAGGTCCCGTGCGAAGGCGCCGCGGCGGGCCAAGGTGACCGTCTGCGCCCCTGGCTTCTGAACACCGCGCATTGTCATGCACATATGCTCTGCCTCCACCAGGACGATCGCGCCCTTGCAGCCGAGCTCCTCCATGAGGGCGTCGGCAACCTGCGCCGTGAGCTGCTCCTGAAGCTGCAGGCGCCGGGCATACACCTCGACCGTGCGCGCAAGCTTGGATAGGCCGGCCACGCGACCATCCGGGATGTACCCGATCGCCACCTTGCCGTAAAACGGCAGCATATGATGTTCGCAAAGCGAGTAAAACGTGATATCGCTCTCGATGACCATGTCATTCTCGGAGACGCTGAACGTCTTGGCGAGATGCTCGGAGGCATCCCGTCCCATACCGGAGCACAGCTCCGCGTACATGCGCGCCACGCGATCGGGCGTCTCGACAAGCCCCTCGCGGGACGGATCCTCCCCGATCGCCTCGAGCAGCATCCTCACCGCATCGCGCGCCTTATCCTGATCGACCATATCCACTCGCTCCCCGTCGCGCAGGCGCGCGAACACGAATCATCCTCGATAGACATGGTACCACGGCGCGATACCCGCGCTTATTCCATCGTGTGGGTGGCGTACACGCGCTCGTCCCCCCACATGCGCACGGCGTCGACGGGCCGCGCGCCGCGGGCGAGCGCGGCGAGCGTGGCCGGCATGTCTATAATCCGCTGGTTGGACGATCCGCGGAAACGCAACGTGATGTCGTGCAGGTCTTGAATGAACGGCCCGTCAACGAGCACGTCCAGGCACCCCAAAAGCCTATCGGTGCATTCGGTGTGATGGCGGCCGCCGGCCACGAGCTCCACGTCCCAGGTGTCCCCCGTGAAGCACCAGATGGTCTTGCCGCGGCCACGCGGGAACTCGGCGCGTACGCGCTCGACGAACTCGACCAGGCCGGCTTGGTTCTCGGGCTCCATGGGCTCGCCGCCCAGCAGCGTCAGGCCGTCGACATAATCAGGGCGGAGACTATCGATGATCTCGTCCTCCACCTCGCGCGTGAACGGCTTGCCCGCGGCGAAGTTCCACGCCACTTCGTTGAAGCAGTTCTTGCAGCCCCGGCGGCACCCGCTCACGAACAACGTGGTGCGGACCCCCTCGCCGTTGGCGATGTCGAAGTGCTTGATCTCAGCGTAATTCATAAGCCCGATCCCTCCTCAAGAGCCGCCCATGCGTCAGCGCGAAGCCGTGGCGACACAAATCAACTTCACCATAGCAACTGCAGGGTAGGAGCAGGGCCGAAGGCGGCAGGTAACCTCCGCCGCGAGTTCCGCACGAGCCGAAGGCCCCTGTGGGGCCTTCGTGCGAGCAGGACTGTCCGAGGGCCGGAGGTCGCTTGCCGCCTCCGGCCCATCGGGATTCAACCCCCTACAGATGCAGCACGCGATCGCGAATCTCCTCGGTGCGCCCCTGATTCCAGAACTGCGTCCCGATGTAACCGCAGGTGCGGCGGGCGACGTTCAGCGTCTCCTGGTTGCGGTTGCCGCAATGCGGGCACTCCCACACCAGCTTGCCGTCGTCCTCCACGATCTTGATCTCGCCGTCGTATCCGCACTCCTGGCAGTAGTCGCTCTTGGTGTTCAGCTCCGCGTACATGATGTTGTCGTAGATGTACTGCATGACCCGGATGACGGCCTTGAGGTTGTCCTGCATGTTGGGCACCTCGACGTAGGAGATGGCGCCACCGGGCGACAGGCGCTGGAACTGGCTCTCGAACTTGAGCTTGTCGAACGCGTCGATCTCCTCGCTCACGTGGACGTGGTAGCTGTTGGTGATGTAGCCCTTGTCCGTGACCCCCGGAATGATGCCGAAGCGGCGCTGCAGGCACTTGGAGAACTTGTAGGTGGTGGACTCCAGCGGGGTACCGTAAATGGAGTAGTCGATGTCCTCGGCTGCCTTCCACTCGTTGCACTTGTCGTTCATGCGCTGCATGACCGCCATCGCGAACGGCGTGCCCTTCTCATCGGTGTGGCTCGCGCCCGTCATGAACTTCACGCACTCGTACAGGCCGGCGTATCCCAGGCTGATGGTCGAGTAACCGCCGAAGAGCAGCTTGTCGATCTTCTCGCCCTTGTCCAGGCGGGCGAGGGCGCCGTACTGCCACAGGATGGGCGCGGCGTCGGACAGGGTGCCCAACAGGCGCTCATGACGGCACCGCAGGGCGCGATGGCACAGCTCCAGGCGCTCGTCGAAGATCTCCCAGAACTTATCCATGTCCCCCTGCGAGGAGAGCGCGACATCGGGCAGGTTGATGGTCACAACGCCCTGGTTGAAGCGGCCGTAATACTTGGGCTTGCCGGGCTCGTAGTTTTTGGCGCGGGCGATGTTGTCGTAGCCGTTACCTGAGCGATCGGGCGTGAGGAAGCTGCGGCAGCCCATGCAGGTGTAGCAATCGCCGTTGCCCTCGGTCTCGCCCTTGGAGAGCTTGAACTCGCGCATCTTCTTCTCGGAGATGTAGTCGGGCACCATGCGCTTGGCGGTGCACTTGGCGGCGAGCTGGGTCAGGTAGAAGTATTCCGAGCCCTCGCGAACGTTGTCCTCCTCGAGCACGTAGATGAGCTTGGGGAACGCGGGCGTGATCCACACCCCCGCCTCGTTCTTCACGCCCTCGTAGCGCTGACGCAGGGTCTCCTCGATGATCATGGCGAGGTCGCGCTTCTCGGCCGCGGTACGGGCCTCGTTCAGGTACATGAACACGGTCACGAACGGAGCCTGGCCGTTGGTGGTCATGAGGGTGACGACCTGATACTGGATGGTCTGGACGCCGCGGCGGATCTCATCGCGCAGGCGGGTTTCCACGACCTCGGAGACCTTCTCCTCGGGCGCCTCGACCCCGAGCTCCTTGAGCTCGGCGTCGACCTGGCGGCGGATCTTCTGACGGCTCACCTCGACGAACGGGGCGAGGTGCGTGAGCGAGATGGACTGCCCGCCGTACTGGCAGGAAGCGACCTGGGCGATGATCTGCGTGGCGATGTTGCATGCCGTGCTGAAGCTGTGGGGGCGCTCGATGAGCGTGCCGGAGATGACCGTGCCGTTCTGAAGCATGTCCTCGAGGTTCACGAGGTCGCAGTTGTGCATGTGCTGGGCGAAATAATCGGAGTCGTGGAAGTGAATGATGCCCTCGTTGTGGGCCTCCACGATCTCGGCCGGAAGCAGGACGCGCTGGGTGAGGTCCTTGGAGACCTCGCCGGCCATGTAGTCGCGCTGCACGGAGTTGACGGTGGGGTTCTTGTTGGAGTTCTCCTGCTTGACCTCTTCGTTGTTGCACTCGATCAAGGACAGGATCTTGTCGTCCGTGGTGTTCTTCTGACGCTTGAGGCCCTGAACGTACCGGTAGATGATGTAGCGCCGCGCGACCTCGAAGCGGTCGAGGGCCATGATCTCATCCTCGACCATGTCCTGGATCTCCTCAACGGAGACGGTATGGCCCGCGGCCTCGCAGCGGTCGGCGACGTTCTGGGCGGCATAGACCACCTGGCGCTCGGTGAGGCGCTCGCCGTTCTTGACCTCGCTGTTGGCGCCGTTGATGGCGTTGATGATCTTCTGAAGGTCGAAGGTGACCTCTGAACCGCTGCGCTTGATGATCTTCATTGCTCTCCTCCGTGGACCCGACGTGCATGAGCGCTTCCGCGCTTGGATAGTAAAGCCCCGACCGGACACGTCCGTCCAACGCGTCCAAGCCGAGGCTCATCAATGCCTGTACAGGTATGATACGCCATTTTCCCATCTATATCTGGTATGACTTACGAGTGCCACCACTACATATTGTGTTTATGCAGGTCAGAGCAATGTGCTTATTTTCCCGCCGATTCCCGCTGGGCGGGCTTGACAAAATGCGGTCGAATTGACACATCGCCCCCACCTGCGGATATCTCGCGCGCCATCCGAGGGGCCGCCTCTCGCCCGTCCACAACTTCTCCGCTTGCCGCCAGATCGAAAGCCGGAGCGCCCGAACGGAACCGCAGGATGCCTACATGTTGTGATGGCGCCCATGCCGATGGTTGAGGAGGGCGGCTCGCCCCATGAGGCGCCGGCGGGACGGAGCACAGAAAAAGGCGCCCCTTTCGGGACGCCCTTTGCGATTGATGGAGGCGAAGCCCGGATTCGAACCGGGGGTAAAGGCTTTGCAGGCCTCTGCCTTACCACTTGGCCACTTCGCCTTATATGCAAAGGGCCGATCAGAATCGGCCCTGGCGCATACAATGGAGCGGACAACGGGGCTCGAACCCGCGACCCCAACCTTGGCAAGGTTGTGCTCTACCAACTGAGCCATGTCCGCTTGTGGTGGGCGATACAAGATTTGAACTTGTGACCCCTTCCGTGTCAGGGAAGTGCTCTCCCCCTGAGCTAATCGCCCGTCTCAGGTGTGCGCTTCAGCGCGGGATTAACTATAGCCGAGCTCAAAATCTGTTGCAACAACTTTTTTGAAAAAATTTGGAGCACATGTACGATATGGCGTTTGACCTGCAATTATGATGACACGGAGGTTAGATTCCCGCCATTGCATCCCCCTTGGCGCGGGCAACATGGGCCCTAAATCGAAGTCAGACGATCGCCGGCGAACTACCAAAAGCCATCCGGCCCGCACCCCAACGTGCCTGCTATGACAAATTCGAAAATACCTTCTTGCATATTGTCGCAAGATTGCGTATAGTACTTCCTCGCAAGCGGACATGGCTCAGTTGGTAGAGCACAACCTTGCCAAGGTTGGGGTCGCGGGTTCGAGCCCCGTTGTCCGCTCCATTGTATGCGCCAGGGCCGATTCTGATCGGCCCTTTGCATATAAGGCGAAGTGGCCAAGTGGTAAGGCAGAGGCCTGCAAAGCCTTTACCCCCGGTTCGAATCCGGGAGCCGCCTCCATGCGATCGTCTTTCGGGCGCCCCTCGGGGCGTCCGTTCGTTTTCGTCCCATGGGCCCCGCGGTGAGACGCCCCCCTTTACGAGATCAACTTGATCAGGCGGACCTCCGTACCCGGAGCATCCGTTCTGCGGCGCACCTCCACGCTGTTGACCAGCATGCGCATCAACCGTATGCCGCGACCGCGCTCGCGGCTCTCGACGGGCTCCTCGTCGTCCCCTATCTCGAAACCACATCCGCAGTCGCGGACCTCGATGACCACGCGATCCGCATAGGCGATCACCGACATGGTACTTCCCTCCCCGCCGCAGGCGTGGTCGTACGCGTTCGAAAGGGCCTCGCCCGCCGCGAGGGCGGTGTCGAAGCAGTCATCGCGCGAAAGGGGCAGCGTGCCCAGCAGCTCGGCCACGCGATGGCGGTAGGCCCCCAGGTTCTCCACACCGGCGCGGATCGTGAACGCCTTGCTCCACAAGGGGGGCGCATCGGGGGCGAGGACCGGAATGGGCGGTTTCTCCGCCGTCGACACGTGCAGCACGTCGAGCAGACGGGCGATCTGCAGAAACCGCGTCACCTGCCTCGACGTGTTGACCAGCGACAGGAGCCCCTCCCGCGCGAGAAGCACGCGGGCGCGCGACAGCAGGAACGCCAAGCCGGTCGAGTCGATGAACTCAACGTTCTGGCAGTTGACCAGTATGCGACGGACTCCCCCGTCTATGAGAGAGTCCACCTGCTCGCGCAGGTGCGGGACGGTGGCGATATCGATATCGCGCACCGGGGCGATCACCGCTATGTCGTTCCATTCGTTCATGAAGCTATGGTTCCCCATTCACCCGCACTCGATACCGACGCGACGCGCACCCGGCGCCCACGGTCAATCGACGCGCAGCGCGACCAGGGCGATGTCATCGTCGAGAGCCGATCCCGTGAAGGCGTCGAGCTCATCGAGCACGTGCCCGCACAGCCCCTCGACCCCCTCGGAGGCCCCCCGCAGCAGGACCTCGCGCAGACGGGCCTCCCCGAAGAACTCCCCCTGCGCGTCGCGGGCCTCGATGGCACCGTCGGTGTACATGAAGATGATGTCGCCGGGCGAGAACGAGAACGCGCCGTTCTCGTACACCATGGACGAGAAGGCGCCCACCACGCCCGACTGCACGCTCAGCAGCTCCGCCTCGACCCCACCGGAGGCATCCGTGCGGAGCACCACGGTGGGCGGATGGCCCGCGGAGCAATAGGTCGCGCGCCCGTGTCGCAAGTCGAGCTTCGCGATGAACACGGTGACGAAGGTCTCCACGCGCGAGAAGCTCATGAGCATGCGATTGAGCGAGCGCGCCATGCGGGCGGGGCTGGCGCCCTCCCACGCGTAGGCGGTCAGGGCCGTCTTGACCAGGGCGGACATCGAGGCGGCCTCGACGCCCTTGCCCGAGACGTCGCCCAAGATCATGACGGCGCGGTCGTCCGGCAGGCGGATGAGGGTGTAGAAGTCACCGCCCACGAGCGCCTGCCGCGTGGCTGAGGAATACAGCGAATCCGCCGTGAGCCCCGGAACCGATCCCAGGTCGTTGCGCATGCCCGCCTGCAGCGTCTGGGCTATGCGACGCTCGCTCTTGCTCTGGAGCGCGCCGTCCATGATGAGCTCGAAGTCGTGGGCGAGGTGCGTCAGGTAATCGAACTCCATGTCATCCACGGGCTCCTGCGATCCGTCGCGCAGCAACAGGAAGCGCCTCGGGGGCAGCACGGTGGCGAACGGCCCGTCGTCCTCAACGAAGGCGCCTTCACCCGAATCATGCCCCATGTCCACGAAGACGCCCTGGCACGGCAAGCCATGACGCTCGAGCCACTCGCCCACCCAGGTGATGCGGTCGACGCGGGCAAGGCGGATCTGCTTGGGCTTTTCGGGCACGGCAAGTGGGCCCGACTCCTCGCTCAAGAGGTCGGCGGACGCGGGCGCCCCGACGCGGGCCGCCGGCGCGGTAATCGAGAAGAACATCTCCTCGACGTCACGGGGCAGGTCGATCTTGCCGCCCCCCTCCCGAGCGATCACGTACGCACCTCGCTCCAGGTCGTGCAGGACGGGCAGCAGGCGGCAGGAGAGCTGGCCGCGCACCTCATCGGTCATCTCGGTCCACGCGGCGACGGGGTCCTTCCCGTTGGCGTACAGCAACTCGCGGATCCGGCTGAGGGACCGGGTGAGCCCCGACGCCCGGGCCGCGCGCAGGCTGCTTACCACGCCGACGAGCTCGATGGACAGGTAATCGCAGATCACCTCGAGAACGCGCACATCGTAGACGCGCGGGCTGCAGGGTCGCGACCAGCCGAGCTCGACCACGCCCAGCACCTGCGTGCCGAAGTAGACGGGCACCGCGATCATGGTCTTGAACGGCGGCATGTCCTGCAGGCGCAGGTTATGGCGAACGCGCGCGTCAAGGTCGTAGAACGAACCGGGCGACGTGGGGTCGCCCGCGGCGCCGGGCACCAGGGAGAGGCGGCACGCGCGCTGCTCGCGCAGAACATGCGTGGGGATGCCCGCGCCATAGGGGATGAAATCGGGGACGTACGTGCGCAGAAGCCCCTCGCTGACGCCTCGGAGCTTGAAGCCGCCGCCCTCCGCGAAGTACATGGTCGCACCGGCAGCGTCGAGCGTCTCGGTCATGCGGTTGAGGACCGTGTCGAGAAGCGTCGACATGTTGCTCGAGCCCACGGTGGACATGATGACCGACAGCGTGCCCGAGAGGCGCTTGTTGGCGGCCTGAAGCTCCGACAGAAGCCGCTGGGTCTTCCTATCGTGCGCGTACTGCTCCTCAAGGCTGCGAATGGCGACCACGTAGCGATGCCCGGTGCCGCCGCCCTCCTGCTCCTGCGACAACTCGATGGCGCGCACGTGGACCGGGATGAACGACCCGTCGCGCAGCTTGAGCATCAGCGTGTTCTCCTCGCCATCGGCCGTAAAGGGAACCCTGTGGCCTTGGGCGCGCTCGAATCCGGTGCTGTACAGCAGGTCCTTTATGTCGGCCCCGATCACCTGCTCGCGACCAGCTTGCCGCAGCGCGAGGAACTGCCTGTTCACATGGCGAACCGCGCCATCGACGTCGCAGATGGCGACGGCATCGCTCGTCACCTCCACAAGACGGGCGACATCGCTCAATTCATCGTTGTGCATGTGCTCCATGCGCCACCTCCGCCATATGCGATCGACGCGGGCGCGAGATGGCTCCGTTCGTCCCGGACCCTGCGCCGGGCATCGCACGGCCGCGTGCGATATATAGCAAAAACGCGAACCCTTGCGGGCTCGCGTATCTCATGCGTGGTGTCGGAGGCGGGACTTGAACCCGCATGACCGAGAAATGGTCACTAGCACCTCAAGCTAGCGCGTCTGCCAATTCCGCCACTCCGACGTTTACCGCGTTCGCGTTTCCGCGTTCGCAACGAGGAAGATAATACCTCGACTTCATCCATTCGCGCAAGACTTTTTTTGAAAAAGTTTTTCGCGCTCCGTGAAACGCGATCGAAGCCTATGCCAACTCGATCGACTGGGGGTCGACCGTGCCGTCGGGGCACACCTTCGCGGTGCTCACGCGGTCATCCGCAATCTTGGTGTACGCGGGATGCACCAAGGGAATGACCGGCAGGTCCGCACCGGCCAACGCGAGTGCCTCATCGACGCGCACGGCGCGCGCGGGCGCATCGGCCAGCGTGGCCGCCCCCTCGAGGGCGGCGGAAAGATCCGCATCTTCCCAACCCGTCCAGCCCGCTCGGGGTGAATCCGGGCCGAACAGCGCGTCGGCAACCGCCTCGGCGGTCGCCACGGCGGGATCGAGGGTCGCCAAGCCGCACGTGAACTCCCCGGACCCGTAACGCTCGAGCAGGTCCTCTGCATCCAGGGCGGAAGTCTTCACGTTGACGCCCAGCTGATGAAGATCCGCGGCGATCTGGGCGGCCATGCGCGCCTGCGTCCCACCTTTGCGATACAGCAGCGTGAAGTCGAGCACCAAGGGCTCCAGCGGCTCCGCCTGAACGGCCGCGGGCGATTCAGCCGACCCAAGCTCGGTCGAAGGCTCCTTCCCGTCCTGAGCGCGCTCTCGGAGCGACTCGACAACCTCGGCCGCCCTCTCCGCGTCGTAGAAGCACGCCTCCCACGGGGACGCGCCGCCCGCACACGCCGAAACAGGGCCCTGGGCAGGTTCCGCGCTGAATGCGAGAGCCTTGCGGCAAAGCGCCTCTCGATCGATGGCGAGCGAGACGGCCCGCCTGAACTCGGGCAGGCTGAAGGGGACGGCGCGTGTGTTACACACCAGGTACGTCAAGCCGGACTCCGCGCCGTGCGCGAGGCGCTCCCCCGGCTTCATGGCGGCGGGATCTGTCGAGGGGCCAGCCGCCTTCTCCGCATCTCTGAGCTGATCTACGGGCACATCGCATATATCCAGATTGCCCGCGAGGAACTGGTTGTACGCCGACGCAACATCGCCTTGTATCGAAAATAGCAGGCCCTCTGCGAGGGCTGGGGTGGTGGAACAGCCATCAAATCGGGCGAGGCGGATGTCGGCGTCGCCCTGACTCCAGGCTCGCTTGAGCTTAAATGGGCCGTTGCCCACGGGCTTGGACGCATATCCCTCGGGGTCGACATCCGCTGACGAGGGCACGGGACCGAGGGCGGGATGAGACGCGAGCGTCGGAAACGAAGCGTTTTGCCTTGTGAACGAGACCTCCAGAGTAAGATCGTCCGGGCATCGCAGCCCCACGAGCTCGGAGGCCCTCCCCTCGTACAGTGCTTCATAGCCCTCGATGGAGGAGAGCAGGGCGCACCATCGGCCATGTCGGGGCGCTGCATCATCGGATGTAACGGAGCCATCCACAGCGGCCTCAATCGGGCGCACAAGGCGCTCCCAGGCCCGTTTGAACGAAGAGGCGGTCACGGCCTCGCCGTTGTGGAACACGGCGCCGTCGAGCAGCTTGAAGCTGACCGAGAGCGCGTCTTCCGAGACCTCGAAGCCTCGAGCGGCATAAGGGACGGCCCCGCCGTCGACAACGCGCGTGAGGGGGCTGTACAAAGCGCGAAGGACCTGCATGCCGGCCCGGTCTGACGCACTTAGAGGGTCGATTGCGGATGGCTCGGAAATACGGACGGCGGCCCAAGACGTCGGCACCAACTCGGCACCCTTTGTCGGCCCGTCATCGACTCGGCCGCAGCCGGAAAGACCCATGCCCGCGGCAAGGCATGCCGCACTCCCAAGTAGCGTGCGTCTATCGATCATCTCGCGCCCCTCCAAATCTAGGAACGATGTCACTCATGCACATCACTCTAATGCATATGGGTGCGCACCGGCCCGCAATCCACCTACTATCCAGCCTGACGCGGGCACCGACCCATACACGCCGAAAAAGAAAACCCGCACATCGCATCTGCGCGATGTGCGGGCGAAGGGACCTTACAGGTCGATGTGTGATTCCTTGATGGGGAACGGGGTGGCGTAATGGCACGCGCAGAAGTGGCCGTCGCCGATCTCACGGAACTCAGGGGACTCCTCGGAGCACTTGGCCTGGGCGATCGGGCAGCGCGTATGGAAACGGCAACCGCTCGGGGGATCGATCGGGCTCGGCGGGTCACCAGCGAGAATGATGCGCTTGCGGTTCTTCTGAACATCCGGATCGGGAATCGGAACAGCGGAAAGCAGCGCCTGCGTGTACGGGTGGTTGGGCTCGGCGTACAGGCTCTTCCAATCGGACAGCTCGACCATCTTGCCGAGGTACATGACGGCGACGCGGTCAGAGATGTGCTGGACGACGGACAGGTCGTGCGCGATGAAGAGATAGGCGGTGCCGTACTTCTTCTGAAGGTCCTTCAGGAGGTTCAGAACCTGGGCCTGAATGGACACGTCGAGCGCGGACACGGGCTCATCGCAGATAATGAGCTTGGGGCGAAGGATGAAGGAACGGGCGATGCCGACGCGCTGGCGCTGACCGCCGGAGAACTCATGCGGGTAGCGGTTGATGTGTTCGGGATTGAGTCCGACCACTTCGAGCAGCTCGCGGACGCGCTCGATGCGCTCCTCCGGGGTGCCGATCCCGTGGATGACCATGGGCTCGGAGACGATCTCGCCGATGGTCATACGAGGATTGAGCGAGGCGTAGGGATCCTGGAAGATGAACTGCATCTCGCGGCGCATGGCCTTGAGCTCCTTCTTGCTCATCTTCGAGATGTCCTTGCCCTCGAAATACACCTTGCCGGAAGTCGGCGGGTCGAGGTGCATGATGGCGCGGCCGGTGGTGGACTTGCCGCAACCGGACTCACCGACGAGACCGAAGGTCTCACCAGCGTGAATCTCGAACGAGAGGTCATTCACAGCGGAAACGACCTTCTTGGAGAACTTACCACCCAGGAAACCGGAACCGGTGGGGAACTCCTTGTGCAGGTGCTCGACCTTGAGCAGCGGAACGTTGTTCTCTGCCATTTAGGCCTCGCCTCCCTTCGTGGCGGCGACGTTCTCATCGTCGGGGATGACGGTCGGGATGGTGCCGCGAGAACGAGAGGTGTCCGGGGCGAACTGCTTCACGAACGCATCGTCATCGGCGTAATGGCACTCGGAATAGTGACCGTTATCCATGACGTACTTCTTCGGGCGCTCCTTGTGGCAAAGCTCCGTCGCATACGGGCAACGGGGCGCGAACGCGCAGCCCTTGGGAAGGTTCACGAGCGACGGCGGGTTGCCGTGGATCGGCGTAAGGGGCTTCTTCTCGTCAGTCGCCTGCTCCGGGATGGAGCGGATGAGGCCCCACGTGTAGGGATGACGGCTCTCGTAGAAGATCTCATCGGCGGTGCCGAACTCGACCGGGTGGCCGGCATACATGACCATGATCTTGTCAGCCATATCGGCGACGACGCCCAGGTCGTGGGTGATCATGATGATGGCGTTGCCGTTCTTCTCCTGCATCTCCTGCATGAGCTCGATGATCTGGGCCTGAATGGTGACGTCGAGCGCCGTGGTTGGCTCGTCGGCGATCAGGATATCGGGGTCGCAGGCGAGAGCCATGGCGATCATGACGCGCTGGCGCATGCCGCCCGAGAACTGGTGCGGATACTCGTTGACGCGCTTCTCGGGCTCGGGGATGCCCACGAGGTCGAGAAGCTCCGTGGCGCGGGCGAGAGCCTCGGCCTTGGAGTAACCGCGATGCAGGCGAAGTCCCTCGCCCACCTGACGGCCGATCTTGTAGACCGGGTTCAAGGAAGTCATGGGGTCCTGGAAGATCATGGCGATGTCGTTGCCGCGAACGTGCTGCATCTCCTCTTCGGACATGTTGAGCAGGTCATGACCGCGATACGTGACGGAACCTCCCTCGATCTTGCCCGGGGGCATGGAGATAAGGCCCATGATGGTCATGGCGGTCACGGACTTACCGGAACCGGACTCACCGACCACGCCGAGGGTCTCGCCGCGATCGAGCGTGTAGGAGACGCCGTCGACCGCGTGCACGACGCCGTCCTCGGTGTGGAAGTACATCTTGAGGTCATCGACCTCGAGCAGGTGCTGACCCTCGGGGATCGGCTGCGTCTTGAGGTCAACGAGATTGTCGTTCTTCTTCTTAGCCATGGTTTACGCGTCCTTCATCTTCACGTCGAGAGCGTCACGCAGGCCGTCGCCCAGAAGCGTGAACGCAAGCACGGTGGTAAGAATGGCGATACCGGGCATGATCATGAGCCACGGCTCGGTCTGCAGGAACTTCTGACCCTCCTGGATGAGCGTGCCCCAAGACGGGTTGGGCGGGACGACACCCAGGCCGAGGAAGGACAGGGCGGACTCAGTCAGGATGGCGCCGCCGATGTTCATAGTGGCGTAGACCACGATGGAGGCGACGGAGTTCGGGAAGATGTGACGGGCGATGATGCGCGCGTCAGATGCACCCATGGAGCGAGCCGCGTCGACGTAGTCGCTCTCCTTGACGGAGAGGATGGCGGAGCGGAAGACGCGGGCGATCGAGGGCCAGCCGAGGATGCCGATGGCGATGAACACGTTCTGGATGCCGTTGCCGATGACCGCGATCATGGCGATGACGAACAGGGTGTACGGGAACGCCAGGAAGATGTCGGCGAGACGCATGATGATCGTGTCCCAGATGCCGCCGTAGTACGCGGCGAGGGCGCCCATCACCAAACCGATGACCGTGGAGATGCCCGTGGCGACGATACCGACGGTCAGCGAGATGCGCGCGCCGTAAATAACGCGCGAGAGAACGTCGCGGCCGAGCGTATCGGTGCCGAAGGGATGCTCAAGGGACGGGGCCAGACGGGAGTTCATGGCCATGGTCGCGGTGTCGGAGGCGTTCGGGTCGCCGAGGACCTGCGGGACCCAGAGGTCCGCGGAGACCGCGATGACGACGACGAAGAGAATCCAGATAATCGCGAACATCGCAAGCTTGTTCTTCTTAAGGCGCTTGAGGGCATCGCCCCAAAGGGTGCGCGTGGGCTTGTCAGAGCCATCGGCGACGACATGAGACTCGGCCGCGACGGCGCGGACCTGCTCGCCCATCTTATTCATAGGGTACTGCACGTCTCTGCCTCCTACTTCTCACTCTTGTTGCCAAGGCGGATACGCGGATCGAGGAACGCGTAGCTCACGTCGACGATGAGGTTGATGACCATGACCACGATGACGATGACCGTGACGGAGCCCATGACGATGGGCCAGTCGCGGCGCGTGATGGCCTGATAGGTCATCTGGCCGATACCGGGCCAGTTGAAGACGGTCTCAGTCAAGATGGCACCCGCGAGCATCGCGCCGAAGTCCATGCCCACATACGTGACGACCGGGATGAGGGCGTTCTTGAGCGCATGGTGGAAGATGATGGAGCGCTTGGAGAGGCCCTTGGCCTTGGCCGTGCGGATGTAATCCTGATTCATGACCTCGATCAGCTGCGAGCGCATGATGCGCGCGGTGTAGGCGGTCGACACGGCGGCGAGGGTGATCGCGGGAAGGATGTAGTACATCCAACCAGGGAACATCGGGCGGGGGCCCGGAACGCCGGAGACCGGGAGCGCGACGGCGCCGCCCGTCACATCCTTGAGCCAGATGCCGAAGATCAGCTGCAGCAGCAGACCGAGCCAGAAGGCTGGCATGGCCACGAGAAGCGACGTGGTGAGGGTCACGAGGATGTCCCAGAAGGAGTAGCGCTTGATCGCCGAGATGATGCCGGCGCCGATGCCCACTATCGCCTCGATGACGATCGCGACGATGGCGATCTGCACCGTGAAGGGGTAGGCGTCAAGGATCATGGTCGAAACGTCCGTACCGCGCTGGTAGGAACGACCGAGGTCGCCATGGAGCAGACCGCCCAGGTAGTTGAAGTAACGGTCCCACATGGGGGTCTCGATGGTTTCACCGTTCTCGTCGAACACGATGTCACCGTTCTCGTCCGTCACGATCAAGCCGTGAGCGGCGCGGATGTTCATCTCGGTAACCGGATCGAGCTTCTTCTCGCCGGCGATCAGCTTGATGGGATCGCCGGGCACGACATTCTGCATGATGAACAGAATGAGCGTGACGCCGAGGAAGACCGGGATGAACTGCAGGATTCGCTTGAGGATGTACCTGAGCACAGCGATACCCTCCCTAGTCTCATGGACACTACACTTTGCTGCAGTACTACGCAGCGTAAATTGTAATTATACGTCACCTGTTAAGGAATACTGCGGGGATTATGCGTAGATATGCACGCGAACTCCCATATCCCCACATAACGCAAGCAGGACACCGCGTGCGCGATGTCCTGCAGTTCATGGCGCTATCGAACTTTCGTCCGGTGGAACCTACGCGAGCTCAGCCGTCTCGAAGTGCGGGATGGTCTGCGCGTCGTAATTGAAGCTCTTCATGCGATCGGACGCGAGGTAGTTGTGAGCGTAGTACATGATCGGCACGACCGGCATGTCATCGCCGATCATGGCGCAGATCTTGCGGCACGCGGCCTTGCGCTCCTCCTCGTCCTGGATCTGACGGGCCTCTTCCATGAGCTTGTCGGCCTCGGGGTTGCTGTACTTCTCGTAGTTGTTGTCAGCGCCCGTGTAGAAGTTCGGGTACAGGAAGTTGTCCATGGTCGGGTAGTCGGCGGTCCAGCCAAGGCGCGCGATGGAGAAAGTGCCATCGGACAGCTTCTGGAGGTAGGTCGCCCACTCGGTGGTGTCATGGACGACCGTGAAGCCGACGGCCTCGAGATCGAGCTGAACAGCGGACATCAGGTCCTCGTGGCCACCGTCGCCGTTGTAGTTGAGGGCGACCTCAAGACCGCGCTTGCCGCTGGCGTCGGCAGCGTAGCCGGCCTCGTCCAGGATCTTCTTGGCCTGCTCCGGGTCGTACTTGCAGTACTTCCAGATGTTTTCCTCGGAATCATCGATGGCGGCGGGCATGATGGAGGTGGCGGGCTCGCGGGAACCCTCGTACAGGGTGTCCACGATGTTCTGGCGGTTGATGGCCAGGCCAATGGCGCGACGGACGTTGACGTCGGCGAGCACCGGATCATCGGAGTTGAGGATCAAGTAGTAGGTGGAGAGCTCGGTGCCGAGCAGGCACTGCTTGCCGGGGGTGGAGGTGTAGCCATCCTCGGACTCGCCGTACTTCTCGATGTTGTCCTTGATCTGGCCCGTCGGGATCTGGGCGAAATCGATGGTGCCGGCCTTGAACTCGTTGTAAGCGGTGTCCGGGTCCTTCTGGATGGAGCAGTACACGCCGTCAAGCTTGGGGGCCTCACCGTGGTAGTCCTCGAACTTGATGAGGTTGATGTACTGGTTGTGCTTCCAGGGCTCGTCCATGTAGAAGGGGCCGTTGCCGATCGGCTGCTCGAGGAACGACTTGGGGTCGTCGAGAGCGGCCTGCGGCACGGGCACCAGGCCGGGGTGGCAGCAGACGGCCGGGAAGTCAGCCATGGGAGCGGCGAGCGTGACCTCGAAGGTCAGGTCGTCGACGGCCTTCAGGCCGGTGAACTCGTCAGTGGTGCCCTCGTGGAACTCGGCGTAGCCGGCAACGGGAGCGAGGTGGTAGCAGATGTCGGAGGGAGTCTCCATGTCGGGAGAGGCGACGCGCTTCCAGCCGCGGACGAAGGACTCGGCGTCAACGGCATCGCCGTTGTGGAACTTCATGTCCTTCTTGAGCTTGAAGGTGTACACCAGGCCGTCCTCGGAGACAGCGGGCTCCTCGGCAGCGCAGACGGGCACGGCGACATTCTTGTCCCAATCCCAGGTCATGAGACCGTCGAACATGGCACGGGCGATAGCGGTGCCCTGGTTCTCCTGAGCGTTGTACGGGTCGATGTACGCGGGCTCGGAGAGGTAGAAGCTCATGACCTTGTCGCCAGCGGCAGCGGTGTTGCCGCCGTCCTTGCCGCCACCGCCGCCGCAGCCGGCGAGAGCGGCGAGGGCGCTCGTAGCGATGGCGCCGCCAACGAATGCGCGACGACCCATCACGGGCTGGGAAAACTTAGTATCAGCCATGCCATCCTCCTTATAATGCAGGTGCTGCGAAGCGGTCGCCGGGTGCGCACCCCTTTGGTGCGACCGGAGGTGCGAACACGTGCCACTCCGCTTTTCGAACGCGTCGGACGCAAGGCTGTTCGATCCGCGCGCGATGTGGTCAATACCTTAGCGTACTTTTGCACGATAGAGTACGAGGAATCCTGCAAACCACGCACTTTTTCTTTAGTTTGTCACAGTATTTACTCGTCTAACAGCGCTTTATTACATAAGAGAGCCCTATATGAGGGCTGAAATCACGACCCTATGTTTCAACTTTGTAACACATGCCGAGGCCTGAGCCAGACCTTCCCCGGCCACAAGAAAACCCCTCCCGGCATAACCGAAAGGGGTTTCAAGTGAGAGGATGCGGCCTGTTAGAGGCCCACGATACCCTGCGGGAAGAAGAACATGGCGAGCACGACGCATGCGGCGAAGATGCAGGCCACGATAACGGTGAGCTTGTCGAGGTTCTTCTCCATGACACCCGTGGCGGTGCTCGCGTTGTACAGGGAGCTCGCGATCATATCGGAGACGCCGGTGCCCTTGCCGGAGTGCATGAGGACGAGCGCGATGAGCAAAAGCGTGGACAAAGCCCACACGGCGAAGAGAACAATCTGGAACGGACCCACGAAAAGCTCCTTTATGAGAATACACGTACAGCGTGCAATAGTAGCACACTCCCCCGCCCTCCCGCGAAATTTCACTCGCCTTCACCTGCTGAACGGGCGTTGACGCGCCACACGCAAAAGGCCGCCGCCCGAGTCGGACGGCGGCCTGCCATGCGATGTGCATGCGCTACATGCGCGAGGCGCTACTCCTCAACAGCAAGGGCACGGCCCGTCATCTCGGCGCTGGGCTTGAGGCCCGCCATGGTGAGCATGGTCGGGGCGATGTCGGACAGGCGACCGTCCTCGATGCCGACGAGCTTTGCCGTATCGCTCACGATGATGAACGGCACACGGTTGGTGGTGTGGGCGGTGAAGGGCTTCTTCTCGCCATCGACCTCATCAAACATGTGGTCGGCATTGCCGTGGTCGGCGGTGATCAGCGCAAAGCCGCCCTTGGCCTGGATGGCCGGGATGACCTTGGAGAGCGCCTCATCGACGGCCTCGACGGCCTTGACCGCGGCGTCGAACACGCCGGTGTGGCCGACCATGTCGCAGTTGGCGAAGTTCACGATGTAGAAATCAGCGCGATCCTCGTTGATGGCCTCCACGAGCTTCTCGGTGACCGTAGGCGCGCTCATCTCGGGCTTGAGGTCGTACGTGGCGACCTTGGGGCTGGCAACGAGCACGCGCTCCTCGCCGACCTTGGGCTCCTCGATGCCGCCGTTCATGAAGAACGTGACATGTGCGTACTTCTCGGTCTCGGCAGTGTGCAGCTGCCTGAGGCCGTTGGCGGCGATGACATCCGCGAGCACGTTCTCGGGAAACGTCTTGGGGAAAGCGACCTCGACGTCGAAGGACGGGTCGTACTCGGTCATCGTCACGAAGTGGGACAGCTCGATCTTCTCACGCTCGAAGCCGTCGAACTCGGCATCGGTGAAAGCGCGGGTCATCTGGCGGGCGCGGTCCGGACGGAAGTTGAAGAAGATGACGGCGTCACCGGCGTGGATGCCCTCGTTGTGGCAGGCGAAGGGGTCGACGAACTCGTCGCCACGCGGGTCCTTCTCATAGAAGGCCTTGATCCCGGCGACCGGATCGGCCTCGGCATCGGAAGCGTTGACGAGCACATCGTACGCGCTCTTGATGCGCTCCCAGCGGTTGTCGCGGTCCATTGCCCAATAGCGGCCGGAAACGGTGGCAATGCGGGCGTCGCAGCCGGTCTTCTCGGAGACATCGGCGAGGAAGGCGACGAGCTCGGACACATAGCCGGCACCGGACTGCGGGTCGACGTCGCGGCCGTCCATGAAGCAGTGGATGCGGACGGACTTGACGCCGCGCTCAGCGGCCATGGAGACAAGGGCCTCGCAGTGGCTCTGCATGGAATGCACGCCGCCAGGGCTCATGAGACCCATGAGGTGCAGGGTCTTATCGTTGGCGGCGCAATCGTCCATGGCCTTGACGAAGACCTCGTTCTCCTTGAGGGAGCCGTCCTTGATGGCGTTGTTGATGCGCGACAGCTCCTGGAAGATGATGCGGCCGGCGCCGATGTTGAGGTGGCCGACCTCGGAGTTGCCCATCTGGCCGTCGGGCAGGCCGACGTCCTCACCGGAAGCGCCGAGGGTGGTGTGCGGATAGTTCGCGTACAGGCCGTCGATGAAGGGCGTATTGGCCGCGCTCACGGCGTTGTCCGCGCCCTCGGGCGCCAGACCGAAACCGTCCATGATGACGAGCAGTGCAGGAAGGTGGCGGTTAGCCATGGTGAATTCTCCCTTGGTAAAAAGAATGGGCCGCAGCGCATGGCGCCGCGGCCCGGTTACAAGACGGGTGTTACTCCGCGGCCTTCACGACCATCTCGGAGAAGTCCGCGGCCTTGAGGGACGCGCCGCCGACGAGGGCGCCGTCGACGTCGGGCTTGGCCACGAGCTCGGCGATGTTGCCGGGCTTGGCGGAGCCGCCGTAGAGCACGCGGATGCCCTCGGCCATCTCGGCACCGAAGAGCTCGACGAGCGCCTCGCGCACGGCGTGGCAGACCTCCTGGGCGTCATCGGCGGTGGCGGTCATGCCGGTGCCGATGGCCCAGATGGGCTCGTAAGCGACGACGAGCTGGTCGGCGGAGGCGAGCTCGAGACCGGCGAGACCGGCCTTCACCTGGGCGACGACGTGCTCGACATAGGTGCCGGCCTCACGAACCTCGAGAGGCTCGCCGCAGCAGAAGACGGGAACGATGCCGCCGGCGACGAGCGCGCGGGCCTTCTTGTTCTGGTCCTCATCGGACTCGTGGAAGTAGTCGCGGCGCTCGGAGTGGCCGATGATGCAGTAGGTGCAGCCAGCGGACTTGAGCATCGGGACGGAGGTCTCGCCGGTGTAGGCGCCGGCAGGCTCCCAATAGCAGTTCTGCGCGCCCAGGGCGATGGCGGAACCCTCGAGCTTGTGGGCGACGCAGCACAGGTCTATGGTGGGCGGGCACACGAGGACCTCGACGCCGGCGGGGACCTCGGGCAGGGCCTCGACGAGCTCGGCGGCGAGAGCCTTGGCGGCCTTGCGGTCGTTGTTCATCTTCCAGTTGCCCGCGATAAGGGTGGTGCGATTATTCGGCATCGTTCAGAGCCTCCACTCCAGGAAGGGCCTTACCCTCGACGAGCTCCATGGAAGCGCCACCGCCGGTGGAGATCCAGCTCATCTTGTCGGCCAGGTTGAACTTGTTGACGGCCGCGACGGAGTCGCCGCCGCCGATGATGGAGGTGCAGTCGGCCTCGGCGACGGCCTCGGCGATCGCCTGGGTACCGTGGGCGAAGTTGTCGAACTCGAAGACGCCCATGGGGCCGTTCCAGAAGACGGTCTTGGCGCCCTTGATGGCCTCGGCGTAGAGCTCCTCGGTCTTGGGACCGATGTCCATGCCCTCGCGGTCATCCGGGATGGCGTCGGAGGCGACGACCTCCGGCACGGCGTCCTCGCCGAAGTGGTCGGCGACGCGGTTGTCGACGGGGAGCAGGATCTTGACGCCCTTCTCCTCGGCCTTCTTCAGCATCTCGCCGGCGCGCTCGACCCAGTCCTCCTCTTTGAGGGACTGACCGACGGTCATGCCCTGGGCGAGGAAGAAGGTGTAGGCCATGCCGCCACCGATGATGAGGGTGTCAGCGGAGTCGATGAGGTGATCGAGAACGCCGATCTTGGACGAGACCTTGGAGCCGCCGACGATGGCGACGAGCGGGCGCTCGGGGTTGGCGAAGATGCCGGTGAGGGTGTCGACCTCCTTCTCGAGCAGGAAGCCGGCGACGGCGGGCAGGTACTCGGCGGGGCCGACCACGGAGCCCTGGGAGCGGTGGGCGGTGCCGAAGGCGTCGAGCACGAAGACGTCACCGTAAGAGGCGAGCGTCTTGGCGATCTCGGGGTCGTTCTTCTTCTCGCGCTTGTCGAAGCGGACGTTCTCGAGGACGAGGACCTTGCCAGGCTCGAGAGCCTCGACGGCAGCGGCGGCCTTCTCGCCGTAGGTGTCGTCCACGAAGGTCACATCGAGGCCGGAGAGCTCGGCGAGCTTGGCGGCGACGGGCTCGAGGGAGAACTCGGGCTGGAAGCCGGTGCCGTCCGGGCGGCCGAGGTGGCTCATGAGGATGACGCGGGCGTTATGGTCCACCAGGTACTTGATGGTGGGCAGCGCGGCGTTGATGCGGGTGGTGTCGCCAACGACGCCGTCCTTGATCGGCACGTTGAAGTCGACGCGGACGAGGACGCGCTTGCCGTCGACATCGATGTCGCGGACGGTCTTCTTGGTGAAAGCCATGTCCAATCCTTTCATATGACGAGCGAAGGGCGACCTGCCCCCCGCAGGTAAAAAGGGCGCGACCCCGGGCATACGCCGTGAGGCCGCGCCCTCCTATAGACGCTTGGTCTAAATGCGAGAACTACCGCTCAACTTAAGCGACGAACTTCTCGAAGTACTTGATGGTGCGGACCATCTGAGAAGTGTAGGAGTTCTCGTTGTCGTACCAGGAGACGACCTGGACCAGGGTCTGGCCGTTGCCGAGGTCGGAGCACATGGTCTGGGTGGCGTCGAAGATGGAGCCGTGGGTCTCGCCGATGATGTCGGTGGAGACGATCTCGTCGGTGTTGTAACCGAAGGTCTCGGGGATGGTCTCGGCGTAGGCCTTCATAGCGGCGTTGACCTCGTCCACGGTGACCTGCTTGTCAACGACGGCGTAGAGGTTGGTGAGGGAGCCGGTGGGCGTAGGAACGCGCTGGGCGGCACCGATGAGCTTGCCGTTGAGCTCCGGGAGAACCAGGCCGATGGCCTTGGCGGCGCCGGTGCTGTTGGGGACGATGTTGACGGCGCAGGCGCGGGAGCGACGCTTGTCACCCTTGCGCTGCGGGCCGTCGAGAGCCATCTGATCGCCGGTCCAGGCGTGGATGGTGGTCATGATGCCGGAGACGATGGGGGCGAAGTCGTTGAGACCCTTGGCCATCGGGGCGAGGCAGTTGGTGGTGCAGGAAGCGGCGGAGATGATGTCGTCCTCAGCCGTGAGCTCCTCGTGGTTCACGTTGTAGACGATGGTGGGCAGGTCGTTGCCGGCGGGAGCGGAGATGACGACCTTCTTGGCGCCAGCGTTGATGTGAGCCTGGGCCTTGGCCTTGGAGGTGTAGAAGCCGGTGCACTCGAGCACGACGTCGACGTCGAGGTCGCCCCAAGGCAGGTTGTTGGCGTCGGCCTCCTTGTAGATCTTGATCTCCTTGCCATCGACGATGATGGAATCCTCGGTGGCCTCGACCTTGTGATCACGGGAGTAGTTGCCCTGCGTGGAGTCGTACTTCAGCAGGTGAGCGAGCATGTCGGGAGAGGTGAGGTCGTTGATGGCAACGATCTCGGAACCCTCGTGACCGAACATCTGGCGGAAGGCCAGACGGCCGATACGACCGAAGCCGTTGATAGCAACCTTAACTGCCATGTGTGTCTCCTTTCATTGGACCCCCGCGGGCTCCCTGCCCGCCGTTGAAGTCCGAAAACTAACCACTCACCAAATATAACCGTTTTCCGCTTGCTCAATCGCGGGATTGTCAACTTTCGGATAAAACTCCCCGCTTGAAGCGTTTCACCAGCAAAACGCGAGGTCCGTCTACTTGAAATCGACCGCAACCGGGGTGTCGGTACCGTCACGCATCGCGCTCGGCCTCCTGAACCATCTTCTCAAGCCGAAGCACCCTGTGGTACAGCGCCGATTTAGATAGAGGTGGGTCGGCCAATTGCCCCAAGTCTCTGAGAGACAGGTCCGGATTAGACTCGCGCAGGGCGCAGAACGTCTCGAGCCCCTCGGGGAGTCCCCGTCTCAAGCCGAGCCTCTCAAGCGCTTCAATGAGCTCCAGTTGGCGTTGCGCTGCGCCGGCGGAGCGCGTTTGGTTCGCCAGCTCTGCGTTAACCCTTCTGTTCACCTCGTTTTTGACCGACTTGACGGCACGGGCCTCCTCGATTTCGGCCACCGCCCGCTGCGCGCCGAGCTTCGACAGCAGGCGCTTGATGTCCTCGGCGCTCTTTATATAGACGGCGTAGGCGCCGCGTCGCGGGTTCACCCGGGCGCGCACCCCCATGCCGGCTATGAGGTCGGCCAAGTCCCGGGCGAACCGCTCGCCTTGGACCGCGATCTCAAGGTGGAAATCCCCTCGGGGGTCCGCCACGAAGCCGCCGGCGATCAGGCTGCCCCGCACGAACGCCCTCCGACAGCACGCGCGGTTCGCGACGTGCCTGGGCACCCCCTGGACCAGGCCGCCCGACCGATCCAAGATCCCCAAAAGGACCAGGGCCTTTTCCAGGTCCGGCTGCTCAGGCAGGACGATCAGGTAGTTGCGCACCTTGTGCAAAATGGAGCGCCTCACCGTGAGGTCGGTCTTGAGCTTGAGAATCTTATGCGTGAGCTCGATCATCGTGCGCGCCACGGCGCCCGTCTCCGTCGCGACCTGCAGCTGGTAGCCGCCCTTGCCGGTAATCGACAGGGTCCCGCACACGCGCACGAGCGCAGCCAACGTCGAGACGTCGCAATACGCGCACTCGGGCGCGCAGCGCGCCAGCTCGTCTCGAACCTCCGCTGTGAACGACATCTATCCCACCACCTCAGCAAGGGCCGCGGCAAGTCGACCTATGTCGTGGACCGCCGGAGATTGGTCCCCGGTGAAATCCCGCACGAGAACGTCGCCGGCGAGCTCCCGTATACGGGCGAGGTCCTCATCTGTCGCCCTGATGGGGCCGAACGGCGCCTCCTTCGCGGCCGATATGGCGGCAGACGAGACCGCCCCCTCCCCCGTCGCGGCGCGTTCCGCCGCTGCGGCCCTCTCCACGACGCGCTCCCATGCGCGCTTCTCGTAGGGATACACGAATTCCGGTCCCTCGGCACGATGCACGAGCACCACGTCGATGGCCCCCTCGAGCCCGCACGCGACGAGCGCCTCGACGTGCTCAGCCACACTCATCCCGCTGGTCTCGCCCAGCGAATCGATCTTGGGGCACACGAACACGCGAACCGCCCGCGTGTCGCGCAGCGCCTCCCTGATCCCATCAACCAGGAGGTTCGGGACGATCGAGGTGAACAGCGAGCCGGGCCCCAAGACCACGAGGTCGGCTTCGAGGATCGCCTGCACCGCCCGCTCGTTCGCGCGCGCGTCGCCGGGCTCGAGCCACACCCTCGAATATGCGCGGGCGCCATATGATATCCGCGCCTGGCCCCGCACGACATCCCCCTCGCGCGTCATGCCGGCAAGCCCCACCAGATCGAGCGTGGAGGGATGCACATGCCCGATACACCCGAGCAAGGCCTCGCAGGTCTCGATGGCATCCGCGAACGAGCCGGTCTCCTTGGCGAGCGCCACGAGAAGGAGGTTTCCGAGGGCGTGGTCCTCGATGGAGGGAAAACGATGCGCGAATGCCCGGGCGAGGGGCGCATCCGGGTCAGCGGCGAGGGCCGAGAGGCACTTGCGCACGTCCCCCGGGGGAACGACGTGCTCCCGCTCGCGAAGCAGGCCCGTGGACCCTCCGTCATCCGCCATGGCGACCACGGAGTCTATCTGCGCGCCCATCAGGCGCAGGGCTGCGATGAGCCGGGGCTGGCCCGTGCCCCCGCCCATCGAAACCGCGCGCAACCTTCTACCTGGCATCCCCTCAGCCCCTGAGGTTCGCCTTGGCGAGGTCTCGGTGCGAGATGCTCACATGGTAATGCTGGCGCTCCAGATAGCGACCCGTCACCTCGGCGATCGCGACGCTGCGGTGCTGGCCTCCCGTGCAGCCGACCGCAATCGAGAGCTGCGGCTTGCCCTCGGCTATGTACCCGGGCATGACGGCATCGAGCAATCGGTACCAAGCCTCGAGGAACTCCCCGGTCTTGGGGTGGTCGATGACGAATTCTGAGACCTTGGCGTCGAGCCCGGTAAGCTCGCGCATCTCGGGGTCGTAGAACGGATTGGGAAGAAACCGCACGTCGATCATGAGATCCGCCTCGACGGGCATGCCGTGCTTGAACCCGAAGGAGAAAACATGGACATCCATAAGCTGCTGGTCGGTCAGCTCTGAGAAAGCGGTCTGGAGACGCTTGCGCAGGGTCGCCGTGCGCATGCGACTCGTGTCGATCACCATGTCCGCACGGTCGCGGATGCTCGCGAGCGCCATGCGCTCGCGCTGGATGGCATCGGCGGTAGTGTCGCCGCGCTTCGAGAGCGGGTGCCTGCGGCGGTTCTCGCTGTAGCGGCGGATGAGGACCTCATCCGATGCCTCGAGGAACACCACCTTGCAGGTCATCTCGTGCTCGCGAAGGGACTCGATGGTGTCGAGCAGCTCATCGAACAGCCCCTGGCTGCGCAGGTCGCTCGTGACGCACAGATGACGGCCGATGCCGGAGTTAATGCCGACAATCTCCGCAAGCTGCAAGATGAGACTCGGGGGGAGGTTGTCGATGCAGTAATACCCCATGTCCTCGAAGACGTGCATCGCCTGGGTGCGTCCCGAGCCGGACATCCCGGTGATGATGACGATATCGGGAACGCGATCGGCAAGCTCAGCCGAGGTGATGCTGCCTGAGTCTGACATGGTGCCTCCAAACCGGATGATTCACGCACCCAAGTATACCTGCAAACGGCGGGGGCGCCCGATTCGGCCAACGGCTCAAACCGGGCGCCCCCGCGCAGATCCATGTTGGCGCACCGAGCTCATGGGTCCCGGTGCCGACGGCTACTCCTCGAGCGCCGCCTTGAACCAGCTGGTGAGGCTCGTGGGATGCGTGATGGCCGTGCCCACCACGACGGCCCATGCGCCCGCATCGATCGCGGCGCGGCCCTCCGCGGGGGTATGAACATGCCCCTCGCAGATGATGGGCAGGTCGGGGAACTCGGCTGTCGCCTGACGCAGCAGAGGCAGGTCCGGGCCCTCATCGAGCGTGGTCTCGATGGCCGGTTTGTTATGGGAGAGCGTGGTGGAGACGAGGTCGAACCCGAGCTCCACGGCATGACGGATGTCCTCGATGGTCATGCAATCGGCCATGAGCAGGACGCCCTCCTCCTGCAGGGGGCGAACGGTGTCTTCCAGGCTCTTGCCATCCGGACGCGGCCGGTCGGTGGCGTCGATCGCCACGATGTCCGCTCCCGCGGCGACGCACGCGCGGGCATGGCGGAGCGTGGGCGTGATGTAGACGCCCTCATGGCCGTCCTTCCACAGGCCGATGACGGGGATGTCCACACGGCCCTTGATGGCGGCGATGTCGGAGAGGCCCTGGCAGCGGATGGCAGCCGCGCCGCCGAGCTCGCATGCGCGGGACATCGCGGCCATGTGCTCGGGGGTGCGCAGGGGCTCGCCCGGATACGCCTGGACGCTCACGACGAGCTTGCCCTTGAGGGATTCGATGATGGGATGCATGTGCTCCCCTTTCGTGTGTATCTTGCAACCAATTGCAGGAGAGCCCCCTCTCCAGCTTTGGTGAGGGGGCCCGTCCAGACTTACAGGGACGCGAGCAGGTGCTCGGCCGCGCCGATGAGGGGCGCGTCGCCCTCGAGCTCGCCGATCAGGATCGGCGTCTCGAGAAGGGGTTCGAGGGCCTGGCTGGCATAGCCCTCCGCAACGCTCGTCTTCCAGGTCTCGCTGCGCCAATCCGGACCCTGGTGGATGACACCGCCGGACAGCACGATGACCTCGGGGTCGAGAATGTTGGCGAGGGAGCCCAGGCTCGCCCCGAGCGCGAAGCCGGCGTCATGGATGACGGAGACGGCGCGCTCGTCACCCGCGCGGCACAGGTCGTTGACGTCGCGGCCGACCGATGGCCTGCTCTCATCGACGCGGCCGAAGCGCTCGTCGAACATGCGGCCGATCGAGGTGCCGGAGGCGACGGACTCGAGATGGCCGGAACGGCCGCAGGCGCACGGGATGCCCTTCGCCGTCGTGCACTCGATATGACCCATATGCCCGGCCGCGCCGTGGAAGCCGCGCATCACACGGCCATCCTCCACATAGGCGCCGCCGATTCCGGTTCCGATGCCCAGGCACAGCACCGAATACCGTCCCCGGCCGATGCCCCAGTGGGCCTCGCCAAGGCCATGAGCCTGGACATCGCCCACCACCGCGACGGGCATGCCGAGCGACTCGCGCAGACGCGGCCCGAGCTCGATGCCGCTCCAGCCCGGCATGATCTCGTTGGCATAGGCGATCGAGCCAGTCTTGGGGTCCACCACGCCGGCGGCTGCCACGCCCACGCCGAGCACCTCGCGCTCGGGGTCGCTCGCGAGGGCTTTGCGGATGGCGCCCTCGATGCGGGCGTACACCGCCTCGCCCCCCTCGGGTGCGTTCGTGGGAATCTCGTCCTCGTATACGGCATGCGGCCGTGAACCGTCCGCAGGGTACTCCATGATGGCGCTGGCGATCTTGGTCCCGCCGATGTCGACGGAGCACACGTAACGCGTATCAGCCATTGTCCCCTCCAATTAGAGCATGCCGCAATCGGTGAGGACCTTGGCGATGGCGTCGACGTTGTCGCCGGTGAGGGCCTTCACAGGGCGGAGCATCTGGTTGGTCTCGAACACGCCCATGAGCTTGAGGGCGGTCTTGAAGGCGCCCACGCCGGCACCGTAGCCCTGCACGCCGTCGGTGCAGTCGAAGATATGCGAAAGCTCGTTGAGCTTGTCCTGCTCGAGCTTGACCGTGGCCCAATCGCCGGCCTCGGCAGCCTTCCACATGCGGACATAACCCTCAGGGTCGACGTTGCCCAGTCCCGGCACGGAGCCATCGGCGCCGGAGAGGTACGCGCCGTCGACCACGATCTCATGACCGGTGAGCAGGCTCAGCGGATGGCCGAGCTTCTCGTTCTCCTGGCACAGGTAGCGGAAGGAGATGTCATCGCCGGAGGAATCCTTGACGCCGGCGAGCACGCCCTCGGCGCCGAGCTTGGCAAGGAGCTTCCAGGGGAGCTTGGTGTGGACGCAAACCGGGATATCGTACGCGAAGATGGGCAGGTCGAGCTCCTCGTGCAGGATGCGGAAGTGCTCCTCCACCTCGGCGAGGCCACCGAGGGCGTAGAACGGGCAGGTTGCGACGAGGACGTCGGCGCCGAGCTCCTGGGCGCGACGGCCGTGCTCGAGCACGCGCTCGGTCTCGGTGTCGATGATGCCCACGAACACGGGGACGCGGTGGTCGACGATGCGGACGGCCTCCCGGACGATCTGGTCGCGGCGCTCGTCGGTGGAGAAGACGACCTCGCCTGAGGAGCCCAGGAAGAACAGGCCGTCCACGCCGGCATCGATCATGCGGTTGATGTTGCGCTCGAATGAGACGACGTCGAGCTCGCGGTCCTCGGTGTCAGGGACGACGACCGGCGGGATGACGCCGCGATAAAGCTTGTTGGCCATGGATGTTCACTCCTTATCTGTGTTCCCGGCGGGTGCCGGGCGTTCAACGCTGCTTTGCACGGGATCGGGCCGCAACGCGAGCCCGTGCGAGCAAACGCGGCGCGCACGTATCTCGTGCGCGCCGCGACCAAAAGCCGCCTACTTCCCGAGGTTCGGATGGAGCAGCGAGGGAGCCGCGCCGAGCAGCATCTTGGTGTAGGGGTCCTGTGGGTTCTCGAAGACCTGTTTTGCAGGGCCCTCCTCCATAATCTGGCCATGGTTCATGACCACGATCTTATCGGAGATGTAGCGAACCGTCTGGATGTCATGCGAGATGAACATCATGGACAGCCCGAGGTCCTTCTTGAGGTCGGTGAGCAGGTTGAGAATCTGCGCGCGAACCGACACGTCGAGGGCCGAGGTGGGCTCGTCGGCGATGATGGCGGACGGGTTGAGCGACATGGCGCGGGCGATGGCAACGCGCTGGCGCTGACCGCCGGAGAGCTGGCCGGGCATGGCGCGCAGGGCGCTCTTGGGCAGGCCCACGAGCTCGACGAGCTCCTTGATGCGCTTCTCCTGCTCGGCGGTGCTTCCCACCTGATGGACCAGCAGCGGATCGAGCAGCTGGTCGTGAACGATCATGCGCGGGTTGAGGGCGGTTGCGGGGTCCTGGAAGACGACCGACACGACGCGGCCCATCTGCTTGCGCAGGTCCGCGGTCCGCTTGGTAACGTCCTGGCCCTTGAAGTACACCTTGCCGGATGTGGGGCTCTGCAGGCCGCACATGACGTTCGCCGTGGTGGACTTGCCGCAGCCGGACTCGCCGACGATGCCGATCGTCTCGCCGGGCATGAGCTTGATGGTGACGTGATTGACGGCGTGCACCAGGTTGGGGTGCAGCAGGGAGCCGGTGCGCGTCTTGAACGTGACGGAGATATCGTCGAGGAAGATGATCGGCTCCTTCTCAGCGGCGGCGCTCATCTACATCACCTCCTGTGCGGTCGCGGTGGCAATCTTCTCGAGGTACGGCGTGAGCCCGTTCTCCTTGAGGTACTCATCGGGCAGCTCGGAGAACACATGGTCCCTGCCGGGGAGCTGCTTCATGACGGGATGGACGTCCAGGCCGAGCGTGGGATGGCTCGAGCGCGGGGCGAAGCGGTCGCCCTTGGGGAAGTCCTGCGGCGACGGAACGGAACCCGGAACCTGATGCAGGCGGGTGCCGTCCTTGGCGCCCTCCTCGATGGAAAGAACGGAGCCGAGCAGACCGCGGGTGTACTCGTGGATCGGGTTGGTGAGCAGCTCCTTGGTGGGCGCCTGCTCGATGACCTGACCGGCATACATGACCGTGATCTCGCTGGCGACCTCGGCCACGAGGGCAAGGTCGTGCGACACGAAGATCATCGCGAAACCAAGCCTGGACTGCAGGTCGTTCAGGAGCTTGATGACCTGCTTCTGAACGGTGACGTCCAACGCGGTGGTGGGCTCGTCGCAGATGACGAGCTTGGGGTCGCGGGTGAGCGCCATGGCGATGAGAACACGCTGACGCTGACCGCCGGAGAGCTCGTGCGGATAGCTCTCGAGCGTGCGCTTGGGGTCGAGGCCGACGAGCTCGAGGAGCTCCTCGGCGCTGCGGGTCCCGCCACGGCTCGTGAGCTGCTTCATCTGGGTGGAGATAAGCATAGAGGGGTTGAGCGAGGACAGAGCGTCCTGATAGACCATAGCGATCTCGTGACCCAGGAGCTGACGGTGCTCCTCCTTGGTGAGCTTGAGCAGGTCCTGGCCGTCGAAGAGGACCTCGCCGGTCATGTGCTCGTCCGCATCGGTGAGGCTCATGATCACCTTGGTGGTGATGGACTTGCCGCAGCCGGACTCGCCCACGAGCGCCATGCACTGGCCAGGGCGTACGTCGAAGGAGACGTTGTCGACCACATTGACGTCGCCGTGGTGATCGAAGTTGATCGAGAGGTTCTTGACCTGCAGCAGCGGCGGGACGCTCATGTCGGGGACATGGCGGTCGGTACGCTTGAGTTCGACCTCGCGCAGGGCCGCGAGACGGCGATTGAGGCTCTCGGCCTGCTCGGCGTACGCGCGAACGGGGTCGGATGCCAGGATGTCGTCGGCGCGACGGGACTCGGCGTCCTCGTCATCGGTGGCGACCATCGCGCCGGGCTTGGCGGCCATGGCGTCGGTGAGACCCTCGGACAGGATGTTCAGGGCAAGGCAGGTGACCATGATGGCGATGCCCGGGAAGAGGGCCTGCCACCAGCGGCCGGCCAGAACGCCGCCGCGGGCATCGGCGAGGATGTTGCCCCACGTCGCGGTGGGCTCGGTGATGCCGGCGCCGATGAAGGTGAGGGACGCCTCGAAGATGATGGCGTCGGCCACGAGGGTCACGGTGAAGACCATGATGGGGGCGATGCAGTTGCGAAGCACGTGCTTGATCAAGATCCACGGTGCCTGGGCGCCGGAGACGATGACCGCGCGGACGTAGTCCTCGCCGTACTCGGACACGATGTTCGCTCGCACGATGCGCGCGATCTGGGGGGTGTACATGAAGCCGATCGAGAAGATGATGGCCGGGACGGAATTGCCCAAGATCAGCACGAGGACGGCGGCGAGGGCGATGCCGGGAACGGACATGATGATGTCCAGGAGGCGCATGATGACCTCGGAGATGCTCTTACGGGCGACAGCGGCGATAGCGCCGATGATCGAACCGAAGAACAAGGCGAACAGCGTCGCGCCGAAACCGATGACAAGCGAGTAACGACCACCGTAGAGCATACGGGACAAGATGTCGCGACCCTTGTCGTCGGTGCCGAACAGGAAGCCGTCGCCAGGGGCCTGGCGAGCGGTGAAAATCTCGAGCGGGTCGTGCGGGGCGATCACGGGCGCCAAGATGGCGGTGAGCGCCACGAGCACGAGCAGGACCAGGGAGATCTTGCTGCTGAGCTTCATGTTCTTGAAGCCGCCGAATTTCATGCCCTTGGAAGCGGCCTCCTCGAGCTTCTCAGTTTGCTCTTCGCGAATCTTAACCATGGCCTACACCGTCCTAATGCGCGGGTTGATGAGCAGGTAAAGCATGTCAACCACGATGTTGATGATGACGAAGGCCAGAGCCACGACGATGACGACGCCCTGGACGAGCATGGTCTCGCCGCCCGTGATGCCGGCGAGGATGGCCGTGCCCATGCCGGGCAGGTTGAAGATGACCTCGATGACGACGGCGCCGCCCATGAGGTAGCCGATCTTGAGGCCGAGCGTGGTGACCGGCGTGATGAGCGCGTTGCGCAGCACGTTGCGGGCGATGACCACGAACTCGGGCAGGCCGCCGCCGCGGGCCGTGCGGACGTAGTCCTTATCGAGCTCCTCGACCATGGCCGTACGCACGATACGGGTCATCTGGCCAGTGAGCGGGAATGCAAGCGCGATGGCGGGCATGAGCATGCGAGCCAGGTAGCCACCGGGGTTGGAGGTGAAATGCGGCAGCGGGCCAGAGGCGGGCAGCAGGTGCATGTAAGACGAGAACAGCAGGATCAAAAGGACGGCGAACCAGAAGGACGGCGTCGCGATGCCCGCGATCGAGAGCACGCGGATGAGCTGATCGGGCCACTTGTCGCGATACAGCGCCGCAATGACGCCGAGCACGAACGAGACGACCGCGCCGATGATCAATCCGATGAACGTGAGCTGCATCGTGACGGGCAGCGCGGACGCGATGCGGTCGACAACGGGCGTGCGACCGGCGCCGTACGTGCCCAGGTCGCCGTGGAGCAGACCGCCGATGTAGTTGACGTAGCGCTCAGGGAGCGGGTCATTCAGGCCCTGATCCTCCATGTACTGCTCGATGGCCTCCTGCGAGGCGCCCTCGCCGAGGGCGTTGCGCGCGGGAATACTCGGGTCGGTGAACGACATGAGGCCGAACACCAGCAGCGTGACGCCGAGCGCCATGATGGGCAGCGCGACCAGACGTCGGCCGATGAGGCGCAAAAGGTTATTCACTTCTTCCCCCTCTTCTCTTGCAAATAGGTTGTGGGGGGCTCGAGCAGACCACGTCACCCGAGCCCCCCACGTTCATGTTTCGCGCCCGCCCTGAGTGGGCGGGCGCGATGCGGTCACCTGATTACTCGGAGACCGTGGCGCAGTCGATGAAAGACATGCCGGTGGTGCCGATGCCCTTGAAGCCGTCGATGCGGACGCCGTCGCCGTTCGGCGTGTCGCGCCAGGAGGCGGTGACGGTCTTGACCTGAAGCACCGGGTACAGGACAGCCTGCTCGGCGATCATATCGAAGCACTTGTTCCAGGTCTTCTGCTGCTCGTCGCCGGTCTGCTCGAGAGCAGAGGCCATGAGAGCGGTGAGCTCCTTCCACTCAGCGGACTCGCTCCAGCGGGCGCGGACCTTCATCCAGGCATTGTCGCCGTACCACCAGTTCATGAGGAGGTCGGGATCGGCGCCGAAGCAGGAAGGATCGCCAGGGGCGAGCAGGAGGTCGAAGTCGCCGCCGCCGTCGATGTCGGCGTAGGTGTCGGCGGTGGTGCGGGTCACGATCTCAGCATCGAAGCCGAGCTCCTTGAGGTCCTGCTGAACCTGGACGGACATGCTCTTGACCTGCTCGTTGTCAGTGGTGAGGAGCTTGATGGAGCCACCGGTCACGCCGGCCTCCTCCAGGAGCTTCTTGGCCTTGTCGACGTCGTGCTTGTAAACGACGGAGGCCTCGTTGTAGTTGGTGTAGGACTTGGGCAGGTAGCAGGTGGGGGCGGTGGCGAGACCGGCGAAGGCGTTCTCGATCATCTTGTCGTAATCGAGGGCGTACATGACGGCCTGGCGGGCCTTGGCGTCGTTCCACGGAGCCTTTTGGGTGTTGAAGAGCATAAAGCGGGTGCCGAAGCCGTCGACGGTGTCCATCTGGCAGCCGGCAGCCTCGAGCTGCTCGACGGCGTCAGCGGTGACCATCTCCATGACGAGCGTGGTGCCCTCCTGCTGGGCCTGAACGCGGGCGGTCGGGTCGACAAGGATGTCGTAGTGAAGCTTCTCGTCGAGCGCCGGGTGATCGCCGTTGTACTCGGGGTTCGGGACCATTTCGACGATGGAGTCATTGATGGTCTCATACATCCAGGGGCCGGAGCCGAGGGGCTTTGCGGTCATGTCCTCCTTGGTGGAGGAAGCGGGGACCACGCGGACGATGGCGAGACGCTCCTTGAGGAGGGAGAAGTTCGGGACGGTGGTGGTGACGGTGACGGTGGCGTCGTCCTTCTTCACCACGTCGGCGATGGGAGCGAGCATCGGGACGTAGATGTTGCCCTCGGCGTTGGCGCGCTTGAAGGACTCCACGACGTCGTCGGCGGTGACGGGAGTACCGTCGGAGAACTTGGCGTCCTTGCGGATGGCGATATCGAAGGTGGTGTCGTCGACCTGCTCGGGATCGCCGGCGGCGAGCTCGTTGAAGACGCTGTAGTCATGGAAGTCGAGACCATAAAGGCCCTCGACGACATGCCAGTTGGTGCCGCAGGCGAGAGCGGAGGAGGTGCTGGAGGGATCGAAGTTGGTGGTGGTGTACGCGGAGCCGGCGGTGATCACGCCACCGCCCTTGTTACCGCCCTCGGCGGGAGCGGAGCCTGCGGGCTCGTCCTTGCCGCCACCGCAGCCGGCAAGACCGAGGCCGGCGACGGCGGCGGTGCCACCGGCGAGACCGAGGAAGGTGCGGCGGGACAGGCCCTTGTTCATAAGATCGCGCATGGGTACTCCAATCAAGCGCTCACACGCCGCAAGCGCGGCGCATATTACAGACAACTTAAGACTAACGGCGCCCCATGGATTATCGACAACCCCATCGATGAACGGCCTGACTTCCGCCCAAGCGGCAAATCAACCGTTCACGAGATTGTTGACATTTCTTGTTATTGGTACTAGCAAGCATACCAGTTGGTCAATAATCCGCTTTATTATAATAGAGTCTGCAGGTCAGCGCTGTATTGAACTGGTATCAAAACTCGCTATAAAACTGTCGTTTTCAGAGCAGAATGCATGCCAGTCAGAATTGCCCTCGCGCCGCAGCCCCGAGCGCAAGAGAGATTCGCCGGCCGCAGCGCGCCGCGCACCCGCATGGCCTATTCCTGGACGCCGGCGACGCGATCCGCATCCAGCGCGCGGAGCGATTCGTGCACGGCGCGGGCGACGTCCGCGGGAACCCCCTTGACCGACTCGATCTCCTCGACGGATGCAGCCCGGAGCCTCTTCATCGAGCCGAAGTGCCGCATGATGGCCTTCTTGCGCGTGGGGCCCACGCCGGGCACCTCATCCAGCACGGAGGCGGTCATGGCCTTGCCTCGCAGCTCGCGGTGGAACGTGATGGCGAACCGGTGGCTCTCGTCACGCACCTGCTTGATCAGATACAGCGAGGCCGATCCGCTGGGCAGAACGATGGGCGTGTCGTCCCAAGGGACGAACACCTCCTCGTCCGCCTTCGCCAGACCGCACACCGGGATGTCCAGCCCAAGCTCCTCGAGCTGGCGCATGGCCGCGGTGAGCTGGGGGCGGCCTCCGTCGACCACCAGCAGGTCCGGGCGGCTCCCAAAGCGCTCGTCGGCCATCCGCTCCGGGGCGTAGCGCCTGCCCAGGACCTCGGACATCGAGATGAAGTCGTTCGCCTCGTCGAGCTCTGCGCGAATCTTGAAGCGGCGATACTGGTTCTTGTCGGGCCGCCCGTTGGTGAACACGACCATGGACGCGACGGTGAACGCGCCGTGCAGCGTGGAGATGTCGAAGCACTCGATGCGCATGGGAGGCGCATCGAGCGCCAGCGCGCTCTCGAGCTGCAGCAGCGCCTGATTGGTCCGGTCGTCGGAATACCCCGTGCGCATCATGTAGCGCATGAGCGCGTGCCGGGCGTTCTTCTCGGCCATCTGCAGGAGCCGGTGCTTCTCGCCGCGTTGCGGCCGGTGCAGCCGGCACGCCCGGCCGCGCTTGGACGCGAGCCATGTGCCCAGGACCTCGGCGTCGGGCAGCTCGCACGCCACGTCGACCTCGGCGGGAATGTCCGACGTCTCGTCGTAATACCGCTTGACGAACCCCTCGACGAGCTCGACCTCGTCGACATCGAGGCCCTTGTCGAGGATGAACTCACACGTGCGCTGCACGCGCCCCTCGCGAACCACGAACACGCACGCGCCCGCGATCGTCTCCTCGCGATAAAACCCGATCAGGTCCAGGTCCACGCTCGTGGGGAACACGACCTGCTGGCGGTCATCCAGGCCGTCCACCACCTCCAGGCGGCGCTTGATGCGCCCGGCGCGCTCGAAATCAAGGTCGGCGGCAGCCTCGGCCATATCGGCCTTGAGCTCATCGACGAGTTCACGACGCTGGCCCGAGAGGAAGCGCTCCACGCGGCGCACGTTGCGCGCATAATCGTCGCGGTCGATCATCCCCGCGCACACGCCGGGCCCCCTGCCCACGTGGTAATCGAAGCAGGGCCTGCCCTTCTGCGCGCAGATCAGCTGGATGATGTCCTGATCACCGGCGTTCTTCTCGAGCAATCTGCGCACGCGCTTCCACTCCGCGCAGCTTGCCGAGCAGATGGGCATGACCTTGCGCAGGGTGTCGATGGTCTCGCGCGCGGCGCGGCTGTCCGTGTACGGGCCGAAGTACCGCGTGTCGGGACGGTGCCTCTCGCGCGTGTACTTGATGGCGGGAAACACGTCGCCCTTGGTTATGGCGATGTAGGGATAGGACTTATCGTCCTTGTAGTCGACGTTGAAGTACGGGCGGTATTGCGCGATGAGCTCGCGCTCGAGGACGAGCGCCTCGTGCTCGGTGCCCACCACTATGTAGTCGAAGCTCGCGACGAGCTGCATCATGAGGGGAATCTTGGCGCGGTCATCCGTGAGCGTGACGTACTGTCGCAGGCGCGCACGCAGGTTCTTTGCCTTCCCCACGTAGATGACGGCACCGGCCTCGTCTTTCCATAGGTAGCACCCGGGATCGGTGGGGACGTTCGCCACCTGCTCGACCAGGCTCGGCGCATGCCCGGCGCCCGCGCTGCGCACGTGCTCGCTCGCGGCGCGGGCGGAAAACGGCGCAACGGGCATATGCGCCCCGGGACCCGGGGATGCGTCCTTTCGACCCCTCACGACCGACCCCCTACCTCCCCGCGCCGCGCAGGGAGTCGCGGACGTCGCGGACGCGCGTCAGCGACGAGTAGAACGCCTTGCGGAACGGGACGTCGCGGTCGGGCGCGACGCGCCTCACGCCGTCCTTGGCGAACTTGGTCTTGAACTCGTTCAGGCCCATGAGCGCAGGCTGGAACTCGCTGCCCAGGCCCATGAGGTCGTAGCTCTCCATGCCGCGGCGGCCGAGCTCGCAGCACTCGAAGTACACGAGCTTGTCGGTGACGTGCAGGCGCATGGTGTCGTTGCGGGACGCCGCGTAATATCTGACCGCCGTGGATCCGGACAGCGTCACGATGGACCAGGTCACCACGCGCCCCTCGTGGCGGCCGGCGAACACGCGGCACCGCTCGGGCCCGAGCGTCCGCATCATGGTCTCGTAATCGGCCATGGGCGCCGGGACGAACCCGTCGCGCTCACCCGTCTCGACCATGACGTCGTAATACTCGGCAAGCGACTCGAGGGCGAGCTCCGTCTCATCGGCGCACTCGACGGGGCTCTCGCGCAAGGCCTTGCGGACATCGCGGCGACCGCGCGGCTTCATGCGGGCGAGGATCTCGTCGTCGCCGCCGGTCACGTCGATCACCATGGTCGAGTCGTATGGCCGGGTGGATAGCACCGGTCGGGTGGAATCGAGGTCATGCAGGACGGAGATGCGGGCGAAGACCTGCCTCTTGTCACGCGAGCGGACGAACGCGGCGAGCGCGTCCAAGGCCGCGCGCTCCATCCCCTCCGAGGGCTCCTCGCGCCACACGGGCGCATGATGCCCACGCAGGAACCGGTAGCCGTGCGTCTCGTACTGCATGAGGGCCGCCAACGCGACGACCTCGCCGGCGTCCTCGAACGCCACGTACCCCCAGAACGTGCGGCCCGGGACCGTGGACTCGTAATCCTGCCACTCGGGAAGCTGCTCGATGGGGGGATTGGCCGTCAACTCGCCCAACGCGGTCTCATATTGCTCGCGAGTAAGCTCGCTCACCTGCATGCGCACGCACATCCATTCATATCGGTCTCTCGTATCGCGCCCATCTTACCCAATGTCCAACGCCCTCGAGGCGCCGCCCGGGCATATCTACGAAGTGACCAGACGAATCGCCTCCGCGATGTGGCGGACCGCTTCGCGTCCGACGTCGGCGGGAAGGGCCACCACGCGGGAGCGAAGGGAATCGTGCACCGCGAGGTGCGAACGGTCCCGAGGCACGCGATAGGCATCCGGGTCCGTCACGCCCGGCCCGAGTTCGGGGCGGTACCACGCCTGCGCGTAATACCCCTGCCCCCGAACCGCGGCGAGCACGCGGTCGGCCGTCGGCTCGTCGGCCGCGAAGACGGGAAACCTCAGCAGGGGCTGCGCATCGCCCTCCATGGCGGCGGGCAGGAAATCAAGGCCGGGCAGCCCCGCGAGCTCGGAGCGGTACGCGATCACTGTCTCGATCCGGCGGCGCTCGATCTGATCCAGGCGCCCCATCCCCTCGAGGGCGCGGGCGCACACCCATTCATCCGCCTTTACCGGGGCATGCGGCAACTCTCCGGCAAGCTCCGCATCGCTCACCGCGGGCTCCAGCAACCCCGCGGCTATGAGCCCATGGCGCAGGCGCGAGGACGTGCCCGCGGGCACATGCGCCAAGACGCCGTTCTCCACGCGGTACGCGCGGGCGCGCAGGGCAAGGCCGCGCGGCGGCGCGGGGAGCTCCTCGAGCGACTTCCTGGCGCGGTCGAGCTCGCCCGCGAACGGGGACTCGGGATTGACCCAGACCGCCCCGCCGAAGTGCGTGCCGTCGACCATCTTCTCGACGCCAAATGAATGGAACGAGACGTCGGCGAGGGGACGGCCGGCCTCATCCCGCGCGATGCGGCCCACGCAGTGGGCGCAATCCTCGAGCACCGGAAGGCCGGCCGCATGGGCGAGCGCCGCCAGATCGGCATCCCCCTTGGGGTCGAACGCCCCGTACGTGTGCTGCAGCACGACGACGCGCGTGCGATCCGTGAGCTCGAGCCGATCGGGGTCGACCGCGGCGGAACGCGGCGAGATGTCCGCGTACGCGGGAACGAGACCCGCCGCGAGGATGGGCGTCACCGCCGTGCAGCACGTGTAGAGCTGGGTGACGACCTCGCCCTCGCCGCGGGCGTCGCGCAGGGCGCGAAAGACCGCGAGCATCCCGTAACGGGCCTGGAAGACCGTGTACCAGTCGCGCTCGTCGGTGCCCGTCCTGCGGGCGAGGGCCGCGCGGAGGTCGCGGTCGCATGGAGCTGTTTGTGTGCCCATGAGGTCTCCTTACATCGTCAGTTTCCATACCGTATCATGAACGTCTGCATTTCTATCGAACGCGTGAATCCCGAGGAGGCCGTCTCCATGCGGCATGCATCCCGTGACCCCCAGTACGTACCCAAGCACCTCGCGGCCCCGGACGCGCCGGCGTCCGAGAGCGCCGACGCGCCCGCCGACGACGCCTCGATCGGCCGCTCCGCCGCCATGATGAGCGGGCTGGTCGTCATCAGCCGCATCACGGGCTTCATGCGCACCTGGGGCCAGGCGTTCGCGCTCGGCACCACCATGACCGCAAGCTGCTACACCATCGCCAACAACCTTCCCAACCAACTCTACGAGCTGGTGATGGGCGGCATGCTCGTCACCGCCTTCCTGCCGGTCTACATGTCGGTCAAGCGACGGGCCGGGCGGGAGGGCGCCAGCGCGTACGCCTCCAATCTCCTCTCCATCGTCGTCCTGCTCATGGGCGTGCTCGCGATGCTCGCCTTCGTCTTCGCGCGGCAGGTCATCTGGACGCAGTCGTTCAGCGCCACCGACCAGTTCGATGCCGACCTCTCCATCTACTTCTTCCGGTTCTTCGCCATCTCGATCGTCCTGTACGCCCTCTCCTCGATCATCTCCGGCGTGCTCAACGCCGAGCGCGACTTCCTCTGGAGCACCGCCGCGCCCATCTTCAACAACATCATCACCTCCTCCTCGTTCTTCATCTACGCAGCGCTTGCCGGGGCCAACCCCTCCGCCGCGCTCCTCGTGCTCGCCCTGGGCAGCCCGCTGGGCGTCCTCACGCAGGTCCTCGTCCAGATACCCGCGCTCAGACGCCAGGGGATCCGCATCTCGTTCCGCATCGACCTGCGCGACCCGGCCATCCGGGAGACCCTCGCCATCGGCGCCCCCACCCTCATCGTCACGCTCGAGAACTTCCTCACCGTGTCCGTCATGAACAGCTCCGCGCTCTCCGTCGTACCCAACGGCGCGTCGATCATGTATTACGCTCGCCTGTGGTACGTCCTGCCCTACTCGATCCTGGCCATACCCATAACCACGGCGATGTTCACCGAGCTCTCCGACCGCGCGGCCGCCGGCGACCTCGAGGGGTTCGCGCAGGGGGTCCGCGGGGGCCTGGGCAAGATCACCTTCATGCTCATCCCCTTCGCCATGTACCTCATCGTGTTCGCGCCCGCGCTCGTTGCGGTCCTCGGCTCCAGCCGCTTCGACCCCGCTGACGTCGCCCTCACCGTGTCCTACCTGAGCACCCTCGCGCTGGCCCTCCCCCTGTTCGCAGTCAACACGTTCCTGCAGAAGGCCTGCTCAGCGCTGCGCAGGATGGGATCCTTCGTGGCCGCGAACGTCGCCGGCGGCATCGCGCAGGTCGCCTTCTGCCTCATCCTCACCCCCCACTTGGGGTTCATCGCAGTGGCGCTGAGCGAGGTCCTGTTCTTCGCCGTCGTGGACGTCATCACGCTCGCGTTCCTTCGCCGCGCCCTCGGACCCATCGGCCTTGGGTCCCTCGCCGTCTCCGCCATGCGCGCGCTGGGCCTGGGTGCCGCCGGCGCTGCGACGGGCTGGCTGATCCTCCAAGCACTCGTCTCCCTCACGGGGCCCCTCACGGGCGCGATCAAGGGCATCGCGTACTGCGCGGCAGGCGGGATCCCCGCCCTTCTCGTGACATTCGGGGCCGGCGTGGCGCTCAAGCTCCCCGAGGCCTCGTTTGCGCGCTCGATCGTCGCGCGATTCACCCGGTAAAGACGCCGAGAAGCCCACATGCGCTCCATGCGCGCGAGGGGCGCGGCGGCTATACTTATCTGAGCTGCCCCGCACACACGGGGCACATGGACGGCATGTCCCCCAACCGAACAGATAACGCACCAGCATAGGGAGCTCGTCATGTCCTTCAAGCACTCGCACAAATCCATCGCCGCCGTGGGCGTCACCTGCGCGTTGGCCCTGAATTGCGTCCTTTCGCCCATCGTCTACGCCTCGCCGCGGACCGATAGCCTCCAGGCTGAGCTCGACGAGGCCTCCAAGAAGAGCGCCGTTTACCGCAAGCAGGCAGAGAGCGCCTTCGCGCAGCTGCAGGAATGCCAGGCGGGACTGGAGGGCATCAACACCTCCATGGAGAGCGTCGAGAAAGACATCCGTACATCCCAGGAGAAACTCGACGAGGCCCAATCCAAGCTCGCGCAAGTCGCCGCGAGCTCGTACAAGACCGAGACCGGCGGCAACGACCTGATCAAGCTGATCTTGGGCTCTTCCAGCATCGACGAGCTCGTCAACAACATCTTCTACGCCAACAAGATCGCGGAGACCCGCGCGAACCAGGTAGCCGACGTCCGCGCCATCCAGAGCGAGCTGGCGGAGCAAAAGCAGGAGCTCGAAGCCAAGCAGGCCGAGCAGCTGGAACTCCTCGCTGACGCCGAGTCCGCCGCCCAGGAGATGCAGGCGGCCCAGCAGGAGCACGCGAGCTACGTGAACGGCCTGTCCGGCGAGCTCCAGGCGGCCCTCGCCGCCGAGGAGGCCGCGCGAGCCGAGGCCGAGGCCCAGCAGCAGGCCCAGCAGAACCAAAGCACCGGGGGCTCCCCCGCACCGGCTCCGACGCCGACGCCGAGCCTGCCTGCGCCCGAAGCCCCCAACAAGCCCTCGTTCACGCCTCCGCAAGGTGGCTACGGCACGGGCGTCCAGGGCGCCATCAATGCCGCGAAATCGCAGTTGGGCGTCGCCTACTCCTGGGGCATGCTCGCCATCCCCGGGCAGGAGTTCGACTGCGCCGGCCTCACCTGGTGGGCCTACGGGCAGGCGGGCATCTCGATCCCCCATGGGCAGAGCATGAGCAACGGCCGCTACAGTTCCCAGATCGGCCTCGCCCTCGACGGGGGCAGCTGGACGACCAATCAAGCCGAGCTCAAACCCGGCGACCTCATGTTCTGGGGCACCGACATCAACCACACCACGCACGTCGCCATGTGCATCGGCGGCGGCCAGATGATCCACGCCAATTACGGCGGGGTCGAGATCACCAGCATCTATTACGGCGCCAACCGCTTTGTGGGCGGCGGCAGCATCATCTAGGAAGTCATCGCAATGAGCACATCGTTCGTCCCCGTCCTTTTGGGCACAGAAATCGCCAGCTACGGAATGGCGCGCGCCTTCTATGAGGAATACGGCGTCAAAAGCGTCGTCTACGGCACCTTCCCCCTCACCCCCACCGCGCACTCCAAGTTCATCGAAGTGCGCATCGACGAGCACCTGGGCGATGAGGGGCGTCTTGCCGACGTCCTCAACGATCACGTCGGGCTCCTGGGCGGCAAGCCTGGACTCGTCGTTCCCTGCGGCGACGAGTACGCGGTCGCGCTCGCAAGGCAGAAGGACCTGCTCGACCCCGCGTATCTCGCGGTGTGCCCCGCCATCGACGTAGTCGAGCGCTTCGACGACAAGGAGTCTTTCTACGACCTGTGCGAGCGCATGGGGGCCCCATATCCCAAGACCTACATCGTGACCGGCCCCGACACGCCCCTCGAGCTGCCTTTCGGCTATCCCGTCGCCTGTAAACCGGCCGACGCCATCTCGTATCGGAACCACCCGTTCGAGGGGCAGAAGAAGGCATTTATCATCGACACCCCCGAGGACCTGGCCACCACGGTCGGGCGCGTGTACGCATCCGGCTATACCGACCACCTCATCGTCCAGGACTTCATCCCCGGCGACGATGGCAGCATGCGCGTGGTCAACGGATACGCGCGCGGTGATGGATCCATCTCCCTCCTCTCGATAGGCCACCCGCTGCTGGAGGATTACTCTCCCATGGCGATCGGGAACTACGCCGCCATCCTCTCCTACTCTGACGAGGCGATATACGATTCGGTCGAGCGCCTGCTCAAGGACTCCGGTTGGCGAGGGTTCTTCAACATGGACCTCAAGTTCGACCCACGTGACAACACCTACAAGTTCTTCGAGCTCAACCCCCGCGCGGGCAGAAGCAGCTTCTTTACCACGCTCGCGGGTTACAACCTCGCGCGCTTCGCCGTCGATGACTTCTTGCTGGGCGGCGCGATCGAGCCCGTGCGCGCGACCAACGAGGTCCTTTGGGTCGGCGTGCCGCGCGCCATCGTCAAGAAATACGTCGAGGACGGCCCCGATAAGGAGCGGGCCCTCGAGCTCATGCGCCAGGGCAAGGTGGGCACCACCCTCTTTGGAGCGCATGACAATCACCCCAAGCGCCTCTTCAACATGGCCAAGCTATGGGTACGCTACTTCCCCGAATACCGGCGCCACTTCGGCCACCGCGACCTGAGCTAGGGGGAGACAGCGTGAACGCACCCGTTCTGGGCATACTGGGCGGCGTGGGGCCGCTTGCCACCGCATACTTCATGGAACTGGTCATCAAGCAGACACCGGCGACCTGCGACCAGGACAACATACCCATGATCGTGTTCAACGACCCGCAGATCCCCGATCGGACGTCGTTCATCCTCGATCGCGAGGGCAATCCAGATCCGCTGCCCGAGATGCTGCGCGTGGTCCATTGGCTCGAAGACGCCGGCGCGGACTACATCGCCATCCCATGCAACACAGCCCACTACTTCTATGACGCACTGGCCCGCGAGGCAACCGTCCCCGTCCTCAACATCATGCGCGAGACGGCAGCCCATGTGGCCGGCATGACAGGGGGATCCGGGCGCGTGGGCCTACTCGCAACGGACGGCACCATAAGCTCCGGCGTGTTCCAGCGATACCTGGAAGAACGCGGACTCACCGCCGTCACGCCGAGCGCAGCCGAGCAATCGGAGGTCGTGATGCCCCTCATCTACGAGCGAGTCAAGCGCAACCTCCCCTATGATGCGCGACCGTTCTTCGATGTGGCACGCCGACTGCACGAGGAAGAGGGCTGCGATGCGGTCATCGTTGGATGCACCGAGCTGTCCGTGGTCTACCAGGACCTTCGGGAGCCTCCCTCGTATCTAGTCGACGCCATGGACGTCCTGGCACGCCGCTGCGTGTCTCACTACCTGGAGCAACGCGACGATCGCCAAAGGCAGAACGCACTGTAACGCAGACGGGCGTGGCTCGATGGCCGCGCCCGTCTTCTTATGAACGACAGATGTCGGCGACTACCGCTTCGGTGCAGCTTATGAGATCGGCCGGGGCAAGCTCGAGCTGGATGCCACGCCGCCCACCCGAGATGTAGATGCGATCGTACAGCTCGCAGGTCTCATCTATAAGCACGGGAAGGCGTTTTTTCATGCCGACGGGCGTGCAGCCACCCCGGACATACCCGGTCACCGCGGTGAGCTGCCTTGCGGGCAGCATGGCCAGGTCCTTCACGCCCGCGACCCTCGCGGCGGCCTTGAAGTCGAGCTCCCGGGCAACGGGGATGCAGCAAACCACGTGCGAGCCGGTCGAGCTCACCGTCACGAGCGTCTTGAAGCCCTGATCGGGGTCCTCACCCAGCTGGGCGGCGATGGCCTCGCCCAACCCGCGCGTCTCCTCGCCGTCATCCTCGTACGTGTGGACCGAGAACGCGATGCCCGCCCGCTCGAGCTCGCGCATCGCGTTCGTCTTCTGGAGCTTGGGCGCCTTAGACATCGAGGGCCGCCATGCGATCGCGATCACGCTCGAGAAGGGGCTTGAGGAATCGGCCCGTATAGCTCTTCTCGCACGCGGCGACCTTCTCGGGCGTGCCGGAGACCACGATGCGGCCACCGCCGTTTCCGCCCTCGGGGCCCAGGTCGATGATCCGGTCGGCCACCTTTATCACGTCAAGGTTGTGCTCGATGACGAGCACGGTGTTGCCCGCGTCGACCAGGCGCTGCAGCACGTCGACGAGCTGGCGCACATCCTCGAAATGCAGGCCCGTGGTGGGTTCGTCCAGGATGTAGAAGGTCTTTCCCGTCTGCTTTCGATGCAGCTCCTTGGCGAGCTTCACGCGCTGCGCCTCGCCGCCGGAAAGCGTGGTGGCGGGCTGACCCAAGCGCACATAACCCAAGCCAACGTCATAGAGGGTCTGCAGCTTGCGCTTGATCTGCGGGATGTTGCCGAAGAAGGCCAGGGCCTCGGTCACGGACATGTCGAGCACATCGGCGATGGTCTTGTTGCGGTAACGCACTTCGAGCGTCTCTCGGTTGTAGCGCTTGCCGCCGCACACCTCGCACGGGACGTAGATGTCGGGCAGGAAGTGCATCTCGATCTTGATCTGTCCGTCGCCCTTACACGCCTCGCAGCGGCCGCCGGGAACGTTGAACGAGAAGCGACCCGGAGAATAACCGCGCGCCTTGGACTCGGGAACGCTTGCGAACAGCGCGCGCAGATCGTCCCACAGGCCGATGTAGGTGGCCGGGTTGGATCGCGGCGTGCGGCCGATCGGGCTCTGGTCGATGTCGATGACCTTGTCGATCTGGTCGATGCCCTCAAGCGTCTTATAGGGGCCCACCACGCGCGTCGAGTTGTGCACGGCGTTGGTGAGAGCCGGCGCGATGGTGTCCGTCACAAGCGAGCTCTTGCCCGATCCCGAGACGCCCGTCACCACCGTGAGCGTGCCGAACTCGATTTGGGCGGACACGTTGTGCAGGTTGTTCGCCTTCGCGCCGGTGATCTTAAGGGCTCCACGTCCGGGATTGCGGCGCTCCTCGGGCAGTCGCACCATACGCCGCCCCGAAAGATAGGCACCCGTAAGAGATTCGGGGCAGGCCATAAGTTCATCGGCAGTCCCCGCGCACACCACCTTGCCGCCGTGCTCGCCGGCACCCGGCCCCATGTCCACCACGTAATCGGCGGCGCGGATGGTATCCTCGTCATGCTCAACCACGATGACGGTGTTGCCCAGGTCGCGCAAACGCTCAAGCGTGGCGATGAGTCGCTCGTTATCGCGCTGATGCAAGCCAATCGAGGGCTCATCCAGGATGTACAGCACGCCCATCAGGCCGGCGCCGATCTGGGTCGCCAGCCGGATTCGCTGCGCCTCGCCTCCCGAGAGCGTGGCGGAGGCGCGGTCGAGGGTGAGGTAATCCAGGCCCACGTCCACCAGGAAGCGCAGGCGCTCGCCGATCTCCTTGACGATGGCGCGCCCGATGAACGCCTCGCGCTCGGTGAGCTCCAGGGCGTCGAAAAACGCAAGGGACTCGCGGCAGCTCATGCAGCAGACCTCGTAGATGGACTTGCCGCCCACCGTGACCGCGAGCATCTCCGGGCGGAGACGCGCGCCATGGCATGTGGAGCAGGGCTCTTCGCGGATGTACCGCTCCAGGCGCGCCTTGGTGTTCTCGTTCGTGGTCTCGATATAGCGCTCGTACAGGATGTTGCGGACGCCGGAGAACTTGGTGAGCCAGTGCGTGTCGCGACCATCCTGCGTCTTGTAGTCCACGCGCATCTTCTTGTCGCCCAGGCCGTCGAGGAACGTCTTGCGCACGCGCGGCGGGAGGTCCTTCCACGGCGTAGCGGGATCGACCTTCAGATGCAGGCACAGGGCGCGGAAAATCTGCGGGTAGTAATTCGATTTGCCGAAGAAGCTGCCGAACACGCCCTCCTCGATGGAGAGGCTGGGATTCTCGATGAGCGCCTCGGCGTCCACGACCTTCTTGAAGCCCAGGCCATCGCACTCCGGACAGGCGCCATAGGGCGCGTTGAAGGAGAAATCGCGCGGCTGCAGGTCGTCAATGGAGTGCCCGTGCTCGGGGCAGGCGAGAGCGAGCGAGTAGGTGAGCAGGTCGCCCTCGGCGCCCTCCGGCGCGTCGCGGTCAGGCAGCAGGTAGACAGCGACGTTGCCGTGCGCGAGCTTGGTGGCCTGCTCCACGGACTCCGCGATGCGACCCAAACTCGTCTCGCGAATCACGATGCGGTCCACCACCACCTCGATGGTGTGCTTGAACTTCTTGTCGAGCTCGATGGTCTCGTCCAGCCCGCGAACCTCGCCATCGATGCGCACGCGCGAGAATCCCTCGGCGCGCAGGTCCTCGAGCAGCTTGGCGAACTCGCCCTTGCGACCCTGAACCACGGGCGCGAGCACGAACGCGCGGCGGCCGGCGCCCGCCTCGAGGATCTTGTCGGCCACCTGGTCGGTGGTCTGACGCTCGATCTCTCGCCCGCACTCGGGGCAGTGCGGGATGCCGATCCTTGCATAGAGCAGGCGCAGGTAGTCGTAAATCTCGGTCACGGTGCCCACCGTGGAACGCGGGTTCTTTGAGGTCGTCTTCTGGTCGATGGAGACCGCCGGCGACAGACCGTCGATCGAGTCGAGGTCGGGCTTGTCCATCTGGCCCAGGAATTGGCGGGCATAGCTCGACAGGCTCTCGACATAGCGGCGCTGCCCCTCGGCGTAGATAGTGTCGAAAGCAAGGCTCGACTTCCCGGAACCGGACAAGCCGGTGATCACCACGAGCTGATCGCGGGGAATCTCGACATCGATGTCCTGCAGGTTATGCTCGCGGGCGCCCTTGATGACGATGGAGGAATCAGACATGGAATGTCCTTATCTGACGTGAAATCGGATATGGCTCACGGACACTTTCGTATCCAACCTGTTAGTGTACCGCCTTCGAGCCGCACGCTTGTTCGCCCGCGTCGCCGACACCGTTCCTGCACGCTATGTTCGATTACACCGAGCGCTGCTCGGAAGCGCGGGCACACGGGGCGCAAAGGGGTGGCGCAGCTGGAAGACTTCACGATTTCCGGAGGTATTTCCAGCTGTGCTACCGTCCGCCGCATCGCGCAAGATCGCATCGGGCCACGGCCCCCGCATCAAAATAGCGACCCGGGATCGCTCCCGGGCCGCCCGTTGTCGCGACTATGTGCGCGCCGTTGCCTAGCGGCGCTTACGCGAGAAGAGGCCCGCCGCGAGGGCGGTCGCACCGGAGACGGAGGCCGCCAGCGCCATCAAGGGCGCAACGTCGCCGGTCTGGGGCAGCGCAGGCTTCTTGCCGGTCTCGTCTTTCCCACCGGTTGCAGGCTCCTCGGGTTTCTCGGGCTTCGCAGGCTTCTCGAGTTTGGGAAGCTCCACGGTCTCCTTATGACCGCACGCGGTACACACGCGCTCTTTAGAGCCGCTAGTCTCTGCGGTCGCTTCCTTCACGGCTTTCCAGTCGCCGAACGTATGAGCAGAGCGGTCGAACTCGACGCCGCAGCCCTCATTCGTGCAGACATGCCAGTGCTCCTTGGCATCGCTTTGCCAGTCACCCGCGTCATGGTCAACCTTGGCTATCACTTTGCCCTTTTCAAGGACCTTGCCACACTTGGCGCAAACCGTGTCTCCCGTGTAGCCCTCGCTTGTGCAGGTGGCCGCCTTGGCATTCACAACCTTGGTGGCATCATGAAGGTCGACCTCGAAGTGGCCACCCTCATCCGGGGTGACAATGGCATCGGCGGGAATCTCGGTCAGGGTGCCTTGTTCCGCGTTGGCAACCTTACCGTCTTCAGCAAAGTAACCAGCCTTCTGGACCATGACGTCGGCATCAGTGCCGCTCATGGCAAGCGTTACGACGCCCTGTTCGACATCCGCGCTATGGCGACCGTCGCCAATGAGGATGTCGCCGTTGCCGCAATTAACCATACTGTCGCTATAGTCGAAAGAGCAATTCGACATTTCAAGGTTAGTGATAGCGCCCTTTTTGGAAACAACGCGAACAGGAGCGCCATAAGTCGTAGTCTTCTGGTCTGCGGAAAGCTTGTCAGTAGCGCAGTTGGTGAAGGTACAGCTCTCCAGCGAGATGTTCTGCGTACCCGCCGCCTTGTGGTTCATGTTCAGCGCAACAGCGATTTCGTTAAACGAAGTGTTCTTGATGCTGATATCGCCGTCGGAATTTGAGTACACCGCAGTTCCGACATTGGCGACGAGCACACCGTCCCGAGCGCCGTCGAAGCTGCATCCATCGAGGGTGATGTTGATTTTGCCCTGCATGTTGTTGCCGTTAGTGAAGTAGACCCGCTGCATGTCCTGGCAATCCTCAAAAGCGAGGGTTATCGCATGCCCGGTGTTACGTTGACCCCAAGCAGCAATGCCGTCGAGGCCCTTAACGACAACCGATACGTCCTCATCCAAGAAGGCACCAGAATCGCCCTGCTTGCCCGTCGTGCGGTCGTACTTCCACGTGTCGAACTCGAGATCGCGCTCGCCACTGGATACGCATGCATCGTTTCCATAAATGGTCAGGCTGTCGCCAACATGACCGTGCGTCATGTGCCCTACGTCAGCCTTGGGTTTGCAGTAGAGTGTCGCCGGCTGCTCGGGATTGCTTTGATATACAGCGTTGAGAGCGTCGACCATCGTGGCGTATTGGCCCGTGTAGTCTTTGTCTCCCGCAGGCTTGCTAGACTCATCCTTGTAGTAGACGGTCTTTCCCTCTTTCCAGGCAACACCACCTTCTGGCAGCACAACTGGCGTTTCGGCGTAGGCGGGCACAGGCACGGCAACAGCGCCCGACAACGCGACGACGCAGGCGAGGCCAAGCGCGGCAAATCTCTTCCTCATAAAGTGCATCTCCACATCTCTTGGCGCGGGTTCGCCGGCGCCATATGGCTAGACATGCAACTAAGATACCCCCCCCCCGTCACTTCTCGTCAAGTTGATGGACAAGCGATTGCACAGCTAGATGCGCAAAAGAGGGTCCGCGACCCTTCTCCATGAGAGGCCCCCTCATGGCAGCCTCTCCTGGCGGCAATGGCCCGACGCGCCCCTCGCGAGCCACTTGCCTCCGATGGAAATGGGTCGCCGTGGATCGATGGGCCAAAACGGCGACATCGGCCGGTTTAATGTGCTGCAATATTCCCTTAACGTAGAATGCGACCGCGGCGGTGATACAGGATTGTGCCCACGCGCCAGGGGAACCGCAGGAACGCCCCACCTGAAAGCGGCCAATAAACTGACGATTCTTGAGCACTTTTACAGTAAGGTTTTTCAGCACTTGCCTCGGCCCGTCGCCTACGGCAACGACGAACGGGGCGGTAGCGCGCAAAATCGCATCGGGCCACGGGTCTCGCGCATCAAAAAAGCGGCCCGGAATCGCTCCCGGGCCGCTTGAGGCAACTCGTATGGCCGCAGCGCGCTTAGCTGCGGGCGGCGCCGTCAACGGGGATGACCGCGCCGGTAACGTAGGAGCTCATCTCGCTCGCCAGATAGACGAAGGCGTTGGCGACGTCCTCGGGCTCGCCGATGCGGCCCAGCGGGATGGTGGCGATCAGGGGCTGGATCATCTTCTCGGGCAGCGCGGCAACCATATCGGTCTTGGTGATGCCGGGGGCGACGGCGTTCACGCGAATGCCCTTGGGAGCGAGCTCGCGGGACAGGCACTGGGTGAGGCCGTTCACCGCGTACTTGGAGGTGGGGTAGCCGCAGCCGGAAGGCTGACCGTACTTGGAGACCATCGAGCTGGTGGTGGTGATGGTGCCGCCGTGGCCCGCCTCGATCATGAGCTGGGCACCGGCGCGGCAGCCGTTGAAGACAGCGGTGACGTTGAGGTCCATGACCTTCTGCCACTCATCGGCGGTGTAATCGAGCAGCGGGGTGGACTGGGAGATGCCGGCGTTGTTGACGATCGTGTCGACGCCGCCCATGTCCTCGGCGGCGGCGCGGAACGCCTCGGTAACGGCGTCGAGAGAGGTGAGGTCGCAGGTGCGGCCCCAGACCTTCGCCTCAGGATAGGTGCCGAGCAGCTGCTCGACAGCCTTATCGGCCGTCTCCTGACGGGAGCCGAACACGGTGACGGCGGCGCCCTCCTCAATGAAGCGAGCCGCGATCGCATAGCCGATGCCTCGGGTGCCGCCGGTGATGATTGCCTTCTTACCTTCGAGCAGCATGCGTGCTCCTTTCGATTTCCGGGGCATGTCTCCCTCGCCATGCCCATGTGTTCAAAATAATACCCATCCATAGGGAGGGCAGTCAGATGCTTCTGGCATGCGGCGCCACGTCTCTCGCCCATCGGTCATATTTCCGGCCGCGCGCCCCCGCGGGGGTACAATGGTGCCATTCGACATCACCTGAAAGGAAGTCACATGAGCTGCGAACATGCAACTGTCGCGGGCGGTCAGGCCGCGCCGCGGGAGTTTGAGGAGAACAACCTGTCCGAAGTCAAGCGCGTCATAGCCGTGCTCTCCGGAAAGGGCGGCGTGGGCAAGTCGCTCGTGACGGGCTCCCTCGCCGTCGAGCTCGCGCGCGGCGGGCACAAGGTCGGCATCCTCGACGCCGACATCACCGGCCCATCCATCCCCAAGATGTTCGGCATGAGCGGCCGCCATGCCATGGGCCTGGGCAACCTGCTGCTGCCCGAGATCTCCGACCACGGCGTCAAGGTCATGTCGAGCAATCTCCTCCTCAAGAACGAGACCGACCCCGTCCTCTGGCGCGGGCCCGTCATCGCCGGCGCCATTCGCCAATTCTGGAGCGAGACCTCTTGGGGCCCGCTCGATTACCTCTTGGTGGACATGCCCCCCGGCACCGCCGATGTGGCCCTCACCGTCTTCCAGTCCCTGCCTGTCGATGGAATCGTCATCGTGACCAGCCCCCAGGACCTCGTATCCATGATCGTGGCGAAGGCGGTCAACATGGCGGAGAAGATGAACATCCCGGTCCTCGGCGTGGTCGAGAACATGAGCTACGTCGAATGCCCCGATTGCGGCAAGAAAATCGAGGTGTTCGGCCCCAGCAAGCTCGACTCCGTCGCCGAGCAGTACGGACTCGAGGTCCTCGGGCGCCTGCCCATCAACCCCGCCTTCGCCGCCGCGTGCGACGCCGGCGCCATCGAGACCGAGCTGCCCGAGGGGCTGCTGCCCCAGGCGCTCGCCAAGGTGGCCTCCGTCCCCGAACGAGCCGAGTCGCCCGCCCAGGGCGACGCCACGGCGTAAACCCGACCGTGGGCACCGCATCGAATTCCAGCACCCCGCGCGCGCCGCTCTCCCATGCGGGGGACGGCGCGCGGCGCTATGACGTCGCCATCTTGGGCGGCGGGGCGAGCGGACTCGCAGCGGCCATCTCGGCGGCGCGGGCCGGCGCGCGCACCGCGATCATCGAGAGCGATGTCGAGCCCGGCCTGGGCCTGCTCGCCACGGGCAACGGCAGATGCAACATTTCCAACTCCAAGCTCGCCGCGCGCAAGTTCCTGCATGAGGACGCCGCGCGAGAAGTGCTGGGGCGCTCACCCGAAGCCGACATCAGGGACTTCTTCGAGGGCATCGGGCTCATGCTCGCAGAGGAGGACGAAGGCAGGCTCTACCCCATCACACGTAGGGCGGAGTCCGTGCGCGACGTGCTGACGGGCGCCTGCGCGAGACTCGGTGTCGATGTGCTAACGGGCGCCGAGTGCGTCGAGGCGCATCGCGACGCCGCTTCCGGCACGTGGGAGCTCGTGCTGAGCGAGCCCGAGTCTCCCCTCTCCTTCAAACGCGGGCGCGATGCCAAGGCCGCGATCCGCAATGCCCGCAGAGCGCTCGCGATCGCCCCCCGCAGACAACGGGGGCTCTCGGCACAACGCCTCGTCATCGCGGTGGGCGGCGCCTCGCGATCGACATGCGAGGCGCTCGGCGTCCCCCACCTCGAAGAGCGCCCCGTCCTCTGCCCCATCGGCTGCGCGCCTGCGCTCGGCGCCGGGCCCGATCCGGCAGATGCCTTGGAGGGCCTCGACGGCCTGCGCGTCGAGGCCATGCTCACCCTCGTGCGCAACGGCGCCGCCATCGCGTTCGAGCAGGGGGAGGTCCTCTTCCGCCCCTATGGCATCTCGGGCATCGCCGCCTTCAACCTCTCGCGCAGGGTCCTGCACGGCGACGTCATCGAACTCGACCTCTTCCCACATCTCAGCGAGGCTTCCCTTCTGGAGTTGCTCGCAAGGCGCACCGAGGCAATGGGGCCCTTCGACGGCGGGAAGACGTGGTTCGACGGCATGCTCGCGCGTCCGCTCGGAGCGCTCATCGCCCACTGCATCTCCGGTCAGGCCGAACCCCTTGCGCGCGCGGCCGCGCTCTTGCACCGCCTGCCCTTCTACGTGAGCGGCACCGCCGAGCATGCCCAGGCGCACGTGAGGCGCGGCGGCATACCACTGAGCGCAATCGACCTCTCGACATGCTCGCTCGTCGCCAGCGACGATACTCCGCTTGCCGGTCTCCACGCCTGCGGCGAGGCACTCGACATGGATGCCGACTGCGGCGGGTACAACCTCGCCTGGGCGTGGCTCACGGGCATCCGCGCAGGCACGGCGGCTGCAAAAGGAGCCATATGCTAGAGATTTCCGAGATTTCCTGCCCCCTCGAGCAAGGTGCCACTGAAGTGGGCTGCATCGAGGCCTGCAGGCGCGAGGCCACGCGCCTGCTCGCCTGCTCGGTGCATGACCTTTCGGCCGTGACGCTTCATCGCAAGTCCGTCGACGCGCGCAAGAAATCCAACGTGCACTTCATGCTCAGCGCACGCGTCGAGTGCGCTCCCGGCGTAGATGAGGCCCTCCTGCTCTCACGTGTCCCCGCCCGGGAAACCCGGCGCGTGAGGGCCGTCGACGCGGATGAGCCCATGTTCCGCCTCGCGAGCCCTTCTACCCGCGACAATGCCGCGCGCAGCCGCCCCGTCGTCATCGGGGCCGGCTGCGCGGGGCTGTTTGCCGCCCTGTCCCTCGCCGAAGCCGGGCTTTACCCTTTACTCGTCGAGAAGGGAGATGACGCAGAGCGCCGCACCGCCGCCGTCGAGCACTTCAACGCGACCGGCGAGCTCGACCTCTCCTCGAACATCCAATTCGGACTCGGGGGCGCGGGCACGTTCTCCGACGGCAAGCTCAACACGGGAACCAAGAACCCCCTCCACGGGCTCGTCCTGCAAACGCTCGTGACCGCCGGTGCGCCGCACGACATCCTGTGGGATGCAAAGCCCCATATCGGCTCGGACGTCCTGCCACACGTGGTGACCGCGCTCGTCGAGCGCATTCGCCAACTTGGAGGAACGGTCCAGTTTCGCACCTCGCTCACGGGAATCGAGCGCGACGAGCTCGGCGCCGTTTCCGCAGTGCGCGTGCGCACAGGGGCGGGCGAGGAACTCGTGCCGACCCGCTCCGTCATCCTTTCGTGCGGTCACTCGGCCCGCGATATCTTCGAGCTCCTCAAGGACGCCGGTGTGGAGCTCTCCAGAAAGACCTTCGCCATGGGCGTGCGCATCGAGCACCTGCAAAAGGACATCGATCGCGCCCTGTACGGAACGGCTGCCGGCCACCCCGCCCTTGGCGCCGCGCCCTACAGCTTGGTCGCCCATCTCAAAGGCGGCCGCAGCGTGTTCTCGTTTTGCATGTGCCCCGGCGGCGAGGTCGTCGCCGCCGCATCCGAGGAGGGCGGCGTCGTCACCAACGGCGCAAGCCTCAATGCACGGGCGGGCCGCAATGCGAACGCCGCGCTCCTGGTCAACATCACCCCAGATGACCTGCCCGGTGACGATCCCCTCGAAGGAATCCGTCTGCAAAGGCGATGCGAGCGCGCCGCCTACGCGGCGGGCGGTGGCGGCTACAGGGCACCGGCGCAGCTTGTGGGGGATTTCCTTGCGGGCGTTCCCAGCAAGGGACCTGGTCGCGTGACGCCCACTTACCCCCGTGGCGTCACGTGGGGCGCCATCGACGACCTCTTGCCCGCACACGTCATCGCCTCGCTTCGCGAGGGCCTTCCCCTACTGGGGCGCAAGATACGCGGCTATGACGATCCCGAGGCGGTCCTCACCGCCGTGGAGACGCGGTCAAGCTCCCCCATCACCATCACGCGTTCACGCGAGACCTGCATCTCGACCAACACGCCAGGGCTCTTCCCCTGCGGTGAGGGCGCCGGGTATGCCGGGGGCATCATGAGCGCCGCCACTGACGGCATACGTTGCGCCAATGCCCTCCTCGCCTCGCTCGATTAGATTGCCCCACATGAAAATGGGCCGTCCTGGGGACGGCCCGTTCGCTTTGAGTTTGAAACACATCCCAACCGGGCTGATAACCTAGCCGAGGGCAACGCGGGCAGACGGCTCGGAAAGCGCCACGCAGGCGTACACGAAGCCCCATGCGGCAACATACAGGGTTGCGGATGCAAGGGCGAGCATGCCCGCCGCTCCGGCGAGACCGTTGAGGCCCGCGAGCGCCAGGAGGAGCACCGCCATGGCGAGGGCGAGCATGACGCCCCACCGCCCGCGGCCACGACGGTCCATTTCCAGGGCGAGGGCGGCAAGATAGAGCGCCAGCGCCACACCCATCGCCGACACGACGGTCGCGAAGCTCATGGCGTCAATGGGAAAATACAGCGTGAACAGACCGGTGCACAGCAGGATCGCACCCACAACGAGCTCAAGTGCGCCCCAGCTCATACGCGTGGCAGACGCCACCGCGCCGATGGCGGACGCCGCCCCGGCACCCACGCAGAACCAAGAGAGCAACTGCTGCAGGCGCGCAAAGTCGGCGTAGACCCAGGCCGGCGAGACGAACAGGGCCGCAGCCAGGATGAAGCACGCCGCCGCCATGGCCGCATGCCCCCAGGTGATGCCGCGAAGGCGGCTGAAAAGCATGTCGAAGTCAGTCATATGGGTCCCCTCCCCCGCGGCGCCTACGGCCGCCGAACATTCCGTTCGCTAGTATACCATCTGCATCGTCGGAGCCTTTACCAACCCTGCGGCACGTCCGCGGCCCTCACTTTTTGAATCGGGCGCCCGCCCGCTTTCTTCCCGCGGCGAACACGGATCCCTTGCGCGCGCCCTTGCGCAGCGACTCGATCACCTCGTCTTCGCTCGTGCCCTCAAGCAGCGACTTGAGGCTCACCACGGCATCTCGCAGCCTTGCGGCCTCCTCAAAGTCCATCGCCTCTGAAGCCGCACGCATATCCTCCTCCATGGTGGACACCACGCGGGCGAGCTCATCTTTGGGAAGCTCGGCGAACTCCGCCGCGAGCCGCTCTCCCGTGGATGCGCCGTCGTCCCCATCCGCTCCTCCATCAACCGCAGGCGAGAAGAACGCCCCATGGCCCAAGGTGTCCCCTCGCGAACGGTCCTTTCCGCCCACGTTCTCCTCGGCCTCGGCGATAAAACTCGATATGTCGCTTATCGCCTTGCGGACCGTCCGCGGCACGATCCCATGCTCCTCGTTGTAGCGCATCTGGATCGCGCGACGCCGACTCGTCTCGTCAATGGCCTCGCGCATAGAATCCGTCACTGTGTCCGCGTACATGATGACCTCGCCCTCCGCATTGCGGGCGGCGCGGCCAATCGTCTGGATGAGCGACCGCCGATTGCGCAGAAAGCCCTCTTTATCCGCATCAAGGATCGCCACAAGCGAGACTTCGGGCAAGTCGAGCCCCTCGCGCAGCAGGTTGATGCCCACCAGGACATCGATTTTTCCCTGTCTCAGGCTTCTCAATATCTCAACTCGGTCCATCGTGGCGGTATCCGAGTGCATGTAGTTCACCCGTATCCCCGCGTCGAGAAGATGGTCGGTCAGATCCTCCGCCATGCGCTTGGTCAATGTCGTCACCAAAATGCGCTCGTGCCGCGCAACGCGCTCCCGAATCTCGTCGATCAGATCGTCGATCTGACCCCGCACGGGCCTCACGTCGATCTTGGGATCCAGTAGGCCCGTCGGGCGAATGATCTGCTCGACGTTGTTCTGGCTCACGCGCATCTCGTAATCTCCGGGAGTGGCACTCACATAGATGAACTGCGGGATGCGCGCCTCGAACTCATCGAAGCGCAGGGGCCTGTTGTCCAGGGCCGATGGCAGACGGAAACCATGCTCGACAAGCGTCACCTTGCGGGACCGGTCCCCCTCGTGCATACCGCGAATCTGCGGCACCGTCACATGGCTCTCATCGATGATGCAGAGCATGTCCTTGGGGAAGTAATCGATGAGCGTAAACGGCGGCTCACCTGGTTTTCGGCCGTCTAGATGGCGAGAGTAATTCTCGATTCCCGTGGTGAAACCCATGGTCTCGAGCATCTCGAGGTCATAGCTCGTCCGTTGTTCCAGCCTTTGCGCCTCGAGCAGCTTTTCATCCGCGCGCAGCTCACCCACGCGCTCCTCGAGCTCCTCCTCGATGGACTTGAGGGCGGCCGTCACCTTGGGCTTCTCGGTAACGTAATGCGACGCGGGCCACACGGGCACAGCATCGAACTCTCGCAGGAGCTCCCCGGTTACCTCGTCGATCTCGGCAATGAGCTCGACTTCGTCACCGAAGAACTCGAAGCGCAGCGGGTGCTCCGCGTACGGCGGAAAGACATCGACCACATCACCGCGAACGCGGAACGTTCCGCGGGCCAAATCATAGTCGTTGCGGTCATATTGGATATCGATGAGCGCATGGATGAACTCATCGCGTTCGAGAGGAACCTTTTTGTCCACATTCGGGGCGAGACCCGCATAGTCCTCGGGGGAGCCGATGCCGTAGATGCACGATACCGAGGCGACGACGATGACATCCCTCCTGGAAAGCAGCGACGCCGTCGCCTGATGGCGTAGCATCTCCACTTCCTCATTGATCGAGGAATCCTTCTCTATATACGTATCACTTGAGGGAACATATGCTTCGGGCTGGTAGTAATCGTAATAACTCACAAAGTAGACGACGGAGTTATGGGGGAAGAATTCCTTCAACTCGCTGGCGAGCTGAGCCGCGAGCGTCTTGTTGGGCGCCATCACCAACGTGGGCTTTCCCAGCGCCTCGATGGTCTTCGCCATGGTGAAGGTCTTTCCCGACCCTGTCACGCCCAAGAGCACTTGATATCGGTCGCCATTTTGAACGCCCCGAACGAGGGAGGAGATGGCCTGCGGCTGATCACCGGACGGCTCGAACGGAGAGACGACCTCGAATGGCGCGGATTCACCTGCCACGCCGAAACGCCGCAGCTCACCCCCGACGCGCTCCACTTCAAAATCCGCCATGGTGGTACCGCCAACCTCTCTATAGGAACGCTTGTGGATACAGCTCCCGATACCTTGTCTGCGCCATGGTGACGCGCACGAGATATGCCTGGGTCTCCGGGAAGGTGATGGCATTATGCAAGATATCGCCCCCCTGAGTCCAGATATCCACATTACCCATCCCGGCATTGTACGCGGCAACAGCCTTATCGGTGGCGCCATTAAAATACATCATGAGATAGGAGAGGTACGCGCACCCGAATTCGATATTAGTGGCTGGATCGGTGAGCCGATCAACCGAAAAGCGATTTGGGTCAACCAGGCCCTTCTCCACCATATCCGAAGCGGTCTCCGGCATGAGCTGCATGAGACCGATTGCCCCACGATGGGAGGAGGCGCGTTCATCCCAGCTCGATTCCGAACGAATTATAGCGGCGACCAAATACGGATCCACGCCATGAGCGGAAGCGGAAGCCGTGATTTCGCTCTCATGCTCAAGCGGATACATGGGCTTGAACAACAGCGATGGGCCGAAGGAGTAGACGAACGAGGTGACCCCCAACAGCAAGACGAGGGCGACGGGTACAACTCGATACCATGTAAAGAGCCTGATGCGGTTATCTCTCAGCATGTGCCTCGTTCAACCCCAAAATTCCCCGGGCTTCAATCCAGCGATCCAGATGGTCGAAAAGCGAATCATCTGCAATAGAATTATCAATCACATGACCGGCCATCTCAACGAGACTTTCCTCAGATGGTTGAATCGACGCACGCGACTCAAAATCAAGGGCGGACATCCCGCGAGCCAACGCGCGAGCGCGCCGAACCTCGAACGGCGCTGTAATCGCGAGAACCTCATCGGCAAGACCAAAAGCCTCGGAGAAAGAGGCAGGCGCAGAGACCTCGACAATCGTAAGAGGATATTCTGGAGCAAGCGTCGAGCAGCACTGTATGGGAAGAAGCAGATTGGACAGCAATTCAAGCAGCACGGGGTGAACCAGGCTATTCAGGACCTCGGCAGTCTCAGGGGTGGCGAAAGCGCGCTCGGCCAGGACGGAAGTCCTTATACCGCCAGAGGCATCGAGAACATCCCAACCGAATTCATCCGCAATGGCCTGCACAAGAGGGGAGTCTGGCACATACAGGCTCTTGGCCAAATGATCCAAATCAATATGCCGAGCTCCACGCGAAGCCAAGTAACGACATGCGGTCGATTTACCAGAGGCGATATTGCCAATAACAAAAACGGTATAGGACATAGCGGTACCTCAAGATGAAAAAGGGGGGCCGAAGCCCCCCGCCCCCGCGCGATATGAAAAAAGGCGAGAGCCGTCCACCGGTCAGCGGCGCCCTGCTCTCCCACGGGCTTCCCCCGCAGTACCATCGGCGCGGTGCGGCTTAGCTTCCGGGTTCGGAATGGGACCG
>CABRHS010000005.1 GCA_902470815.1 uncultured Collinsella sp. | reverse complement strand
CGGGCCCCGCGGGCGACTATTTGCGTCTCCACATTCCGCACACATATGGGCGGGCGATCAGATCTCCTAGTACTATATATTGTGGTCCTTGACCGGTTACCGACCGATCTACCTCGTCTGCCGAACTGTCGATTAAGTAAATTCCCCCCGGGCAAGACCTATGCCCGCCTCAAGAAGCTCGTCCCTCAGCTCTATGGTCGCCGCCTCGGCATATACTCGCACCACGGGCTCTTTTCCCGAGGGCCGCAAAAGCAGCCACGACTCATCATTGAATTCAAAGCGCAGTCCATCCATATGACTTACCGCCACAGGCACTCTCCCCGCCACTACGGGCGGGTTCAGCCCAGGCAGCACGGTGCGAAGCATCTCGATCACCTCTGGATCAACACGGAGGTCGCGGCGTGCATAGTGAAATCGTCCATAACGCGCTTCAAGCTCGTCGACAAGCTCCCCAAGGGTCTTTCCGGTCTCGGCCATAGCCTCACATATCAGCAGATTTGCCAATAACCCGTCTCGCTCCGGAATATGATGCGCGAACCCCATCCCGCCGGCTTCTCCTCCACCCAGCAGAACATCCCGCTTTCTCATCTCTGTATATATATAGTTGAAGCCAACCGGCTTGATGGACAGCTTGCAGCCAAGTTCCTTCGCAACGCGCCTGGTCAATATCGACGACGAGAGGTTCAAGACCACTCGACCAGTCCATCCCTTGTTGAGTCTAAGGTGGCCCAGTATTATCGCGATGAGCTTCTGCGGATTGACGTAACGGCCGCGCTCGTCAACGGCCCCCACCCTGTCTCCGTCTCCATCGTTCAATAGGCCGGCCCCCGCGCCGATCTCGATTACCGCCCGCTCGCAATCATCCACCCACGGCTCGACGGGCTCAGGATGCGTCTCGTCCGTCCCCTCGTCTGGAGCGCCGTGTATCTCGGTAACGCCAACGCCCATGGAGCGCAGCAGATCCGCGAAGTACCTGCTCGCCGATCCGTACAGCGGGTCATACACCACACGAAGGGCAGCCCCGCTGATCTTCTGGGCATCCACCAACGTATACAGGTTGTCTAGATACGGGGACAGAAAGTCGATTCGCTCGATTGCGCCGCGAGCGTCTGTCGGATCCGGCTCGATCAGGAGCTGTAGCTCCTCGTAAAAATCACCCGGCCCCACGCCCCCGTCTGCCATCCGGAGCTTTATCCCCTGATAGTCATTTGGGCTGTGGGACCCGGTGACCATAAGCCCACCGATTGCCCGCTCGTCGCGCGCGACCGCCCAGGAAAGGGCGGGAGTGGGGACGTACCGGTCCGAAACCGCAACGGCCAACCCATGGGAGGCGAGGACCTCACCCGCAAGCCGAGCATACTCCCCTGCGCCGAGGCGTGTATCATATCCCACGTACACTCGGGCCCCAGGCGCCTCTCCGGCCCAAAGCGAACCCGTCGCGTCCGCGATGCGCACGACGTTGTCCGCGGTGAAATCACCGTCCCGTCGAGCCCGCCAACCATCTGTCCCAAATCGAATTATCGCGCCCATGCGCGCACGCACCCCTCATGGTACTCGGCCGCCACGTTGAAGCATGTTCGGTATACCCGAAGAGTCGTGAGCCAACCGCGATGAGGGCAATCTAAGCAAACTGTAAGGATGTGTGGAATTGCGGGCCTAGGCGTCGATCTTTACGCCCGACGCCTCGAGATACGTGAGCCACCGCTTCATCGTGTCCTCAGAAAGAGCATGCTCCATCTCACAGGCCTCGGCGTCAGCGCGCTCGAACTCGACGCCGAGCTCGTCCACGAGAAACGCCCGAAGCATGCGATGACGACGCCAGACGGCGGAACCGACCTCGCGGCCGCGGGGCGTCAGGCGCACCTTGCCGTAGTGCGCCTGCTCGACCATACCCTGCGCCTTGAGCGCCGTGATCGCCTTGTTAACCGAGGCCTTGGAGACATCGAGGCGCTGGGCGATGTCGACGGAGCGTATGCCCCCCTCGCCGCACGCATCCTCCTCGTCCTCGATACGCACGATGCACTCGAGATAGTCCTCATTCGCAATCGTCAAATGGGGCTCCATCGCGTTCACGTCATGCTCCATGGCGTCCATTCTCCCTTTCCTACTTGTTTGTACCATGATACCCCACGGGCACCGGCCGCGATGATCGTCTACGCGAACCGCGCGACGAGGCTCTTGAGCACCTCCACCATGGTCTCGAGCGAGCGCACGGGAATGAACTCGTTCACGCCGTGGCAGCAGTACGCGCCCGTCGACAGGTTGGGGCACGGAAGCCCGCGGAAGGAGAGCTGGGCGCCATCGGTGCCGCCGCGGATGGGTATGACGTTCGCCTCGACGCCGGCATCCGCAAATGCAGACTTCGCCTCGTCGATCAGCTCCGGGTAGTCCGCCACAATCTCGGCCATGTTGCGGTATTGCTGCTTGATCTCCACCGTCACGCGCTCGCGACCCTGCTCCTCGTTGACAAACGCCGCGGCGGACAGCAGGTGATCGATCTTCGCCTGGAACTTCTTGGCGTCATGGTCTCGGATGATATAGCGAGCAGTGGCGTGCTCGACGGTGGCGCTCACGCCCTCCAGGTAATAAAAGCCCTCATAGCCCTCCGTATACTCGGGACGCTGGGCGGCGGGCAGCAGGCTGTGGAACCGATGGAAAAGCTCGCCTGCGTTGACCATGCGGTTCTTCGAATCGCCGGGGTGGATCGAAAAGCCCTGGAAGCCCACAACCGCCTCGGCGGCATTGAAACACTCCCATTCGAGCTCGCCCAGCGGGCCGCCGTCAACGGTGTAGGCGTAGGTGCAACCGAAGGCATCGATGTCGAGCAGTTCGGCACCATGGCCGATCTCTTCGTCCGGGCAAAAGCAAATGCCGATCTCAGGATGCGGGAGTTCCGGGTTTTGCAGCAGCAGGGCGGCCGTCGCCATGATCTCGGCGACGCCGGCCTTGTCATCCGCACCGAGAAGCGTGGTGCCGTCCGTGCAGACGAGGTCCTCACCCACGAGGTCATTCAGGGACGGGAGCAGCTCAGGGGCGATCGAGACGGGCGCGCCGTCCACCGCGCCGCACACCAGGTCTCCGCCCTCATAGGTGAGGACATGCGGCTTCACGCCGAAACCGGGGGCCTGCTCCGTGGTGTCCAGATGGGCGATGAGCCCGAGACGCGGACGGCTCTCGGCACCCTTGCTCGCGGGGATCCAGGCGGTCACATAGGCGTGATCCGTGACCACGACATCGTTGGCCCCGAGCTCACGCAGCTCTTCGGCGAGCATGTTGGCAAGATCGAACTGGATGGCGGTTGAGGGCACCTGGTCGCTATGCTCATCGGCAGACTGGGTGTCCACCTGCACGTACCGTAGAAAACGCTCGAGTACGTCCGACATGACGTGCTCCTTTCTGCGCGCCCACGGCGCGCGTGAATGTACAAAAAGCACCCCCAGCGTATGCCAGGGGTGCTCTCGAGTCAAAGGGCGTCAAACCGAGACGGACGGACGGGTCACTGCCCGGACTCTCCCGTCTCCCCAGACGAGTCCTGCTTGGGCTCAGATGTCATGATATCGCCCGCGGTCGATGCCCCCGAGACGTCATCTCCCATCGTCTGCGGCCCCTCGGGATTCTCGCCGGCATCAACCTTAGCCATCATCTCGGCCAGGCGATCCTCGTACACGAAGACATAGCTCACGCCGTTCACGTAAGTCGTGTCATCCGCATATGACGGTATGTTCGCAACGTACATCTTGTTCGCGACGTCCATGCCGCGCATGGCGTTTGCGACAGAGATGATGTCCTGGGGGCTTAGAGTGGTCATGACGACCTTTGAGAGGGCCTCGACGGTTCCCATGACGGTGGTCGGGTCGAGGTCGTTCAAGATCTTGGCGGCCAGGGCGCTGAGCACCTGACGCTGATGGCGCATGCGGGTGTAATCGCCGTCTGCATACGTATAGCGGCAACGAGCGTAGGCAAGGGCCGTCTTGCCGTCCATGTGCTGGAAGCCCTTCTCGACCTTGACGTCGAGGTGAGCCGGATCATCGACCTCTTCCGTGGCCTCGAGGTCGATGCCGCCGACCGCGTCGATGAGCTGCTCCATACCCTCGAAGTTTATCTCGGCGTAGTGCGAGATCTTCTGCTGACCGCCAAAGCACAGCTCGTTGACGGCATTGACCACGCCCTCGGGACCGTCAACGGAGTGAGTCGCGTTGATCTTCATGGTCTCGCCCTTATAGACCACCATGGTGTCGCGCGGGATCGAGATGAGCGTGGCCTGCTTCTCAGTGGGATCCACCCGGGCGAGGATAATCGAGTCGGACCGATACACCTCTTCTCCGGGCCGACCATCGGTACCCAGCAGCAGAATGTAGAACGGCTCGCGTGCAACGTCGGAATCGCTCAGGATCATGCGGATGCCGGCGCCCAGCGCACCGTTGCCCGACAGGTTGCCCGTGACGCGCATGAACCATGCGCCCACCCCGACGACGCCCACGAGAAGCACGGCGAGCAGACCGCCCAGCACACCTCGCTTGATCATGCGCCCGCGGCGGCGTTGACGGGCGCGCTCTGAATAGCGGCCCACGTTCTCACGGCTGTATATGCGACTGCTCGCGCCCGTTGAGGGGCGACGCCCCTCTTGGATTGGCTTCTTACGATGGCTCATGGATACCTGCACTTGCCTATTAGTCGTCGATCAGATCCGGCACGGAGACGCGCTCCACGCAGGCACCGAGGGCGCGCAGCTTCTCGACGAAGCGCTCGTACCCCCTGTCGATATGGTGTATCGCGGAAACCTCGGTGTAACCGTCCGCTATGAGACCGGCCACGGCGAGGGCCGCCCCGCCGCGCAAGTCCGGAGAGGTCACCTGAGCCCCGGAGAAACCATCGACGCCATGAATCATCGCATGATGGCCCTCGACGCGTATGTCCGCGCCCATGCGGACGAGCTCCGAGGCGAACATGAACCGGTTCTCAAAAATGTTCTCCGTGATGATGGAGTTCCCATCGGCGAGAGCGGAAAGCACCATGACCTGCGCCTGCATATCAGTGGGGAAGCCCGGGAACGGCAGCGTCTGGATATCGACCGGGGCGAACGAATCGCAGCGGTGCACGCGCACGCCGTCCTCGATTCGGTCGATGCGAATCCCCATGGTCTCGAACTTCTTGATGACCATACCCAGGTGCTGCGGGTTGAATCCGACGACCTCCACACCGGAGGGACCGGCCATGAGGGCACCGGCAACGATGAAGGTGCCGGCCTCGATGCGGTCACCCACGACGCGGTGCGTCACGGGATGGAGCTCCTCGACGCCCTCGATGGTCACCACCGGGGTACCGGCACCCGTGATGTGGGCGCCCATCTCGTTGAGCATGTTCGCGAGGTCGACGATCTCGGGCTCACGGGCGGCGTTGTCGATCACCGTGATACCCTCAGCGCGCACGGAAGCCATGATGAGATTCTCGGTGGCCCCCACGCTGGCGAACTCCAACGTGACGGACGTGCCCGCAAGCCCATTTGGCGCAGTTGCGTGAATGTACCCGTGATCCGTATCGAACTCGACGCCAAGGGCGCCGAGCCCAAGGATGTGCATGTCGATCTTGCGGGCACCAAGATTGCACCCTCCGGGCATCGCGATCTTCGCGCGCCCGAAGCGACCGAGCAGCGGGCCCATGACGGCGGTTGAGGCGCGCATCTTCGCGACCAGCTCGTACGGGGCCTCCCAGGAGTCGACCGATGAGGTATCTATGCGAAGGGTGTGCTCGTCGAGCACGTCGATAGTCGCGCCCATGCGCTTGAGCACCTTGCCCATCACATGGACGTCGGAGATGTTGGGCACGTTCTCGAGTGTTGTCACGCCGGGAGCCAACAGCGTGGCAGCCATGAGTTTGAGCGCCGAGTTCTTTGCTCCCGAGATGACGACCCGGCCCTCGATGGCATGGCCGCCTTCAACGCGGATGATGTCCAAGAGCTTACCTTTCAAAAAAACATGCCCGGGTCTCCCCGGGCATGATGTCATGTGCTGTGCGTGGCAATATCATTGCCGCCCGCAGTTAGTGAGCAAGCAACAGCTTGCACCATGCGATTTCATTATAGAGGTACGCACGGCGTGCATCGTTCTCCGACATTTTCCCCAGCTGGTCTTCAAAACCGGCCATGCGCTCGGAAACCTCGTCGGGATCGACCTTGGCCATGTCGACGGCGCGCTCTGCCAAGACGATGACCTCGTCATTCGCGACCTGGACGTAGCCGTCAGTCACCGCGAAGACGCGATCCGTCACGCCCATCTTCTCCTCGGAGACGCGGATGCGGCCACCGTCGATGGTGCAGATCTCGCTGGCATGGCGCGGCAGGATGCCGAACTCGCCGACAGTCGAGGGCACGGCCACATAGGCGACCGGGCCCTCGAAGACGCACTCCTCGGGACAGACGATGCGCAGCTGCATGGGCATGGCCTACGCCCCCATCTTAGCAGCGCGATCGCGCACGTCATCGATGGTACCGGCATAGCGGAAAGCCTGCTCGGGCAGGTCGTCGCACTTGCCGTCGATAATCGCGGCGAACGAGCGGACCGTATCCTCGACGCGGACGTAGACACCGGGGTTGCCGGTGAACTTCTCGGCCACGTGGAAGGACTGGGACAGGAACTGCTGGATCTTGCGCGCGCGGTTGACCGTGAGGCGCTGCTCATCGGAGAGCTCGTCCATACCCAGAATCGCGATGATGTCCTGAAGGTCGGAGTACTCCTGAAGAATCTCCTGGACGCGAACCGCGACGCGGTAGTGCTCCTCGCCGACGATCGCGGGATCGAGGGCGTCGGAGGTGGAGGCGAGCGGGTCGATGGCCGGGAACAGACCCAAGGAGGAGATCGAACGGGACAGGACCGTCGTGGCGTCCAGGTGGGTGAACGTGGTGGCGGGCGCAGGGTCGGTCAGGTCGTCAGCGGGCACGTAGACGGCCTGGACTGAGGTGATCGATCCGGTCTTGGTGGAGGTGATGCGCTCCTGCAGGTCGCCCATCTCGGTAGCGAGCGTGGGCTGGTAACCGACAGCGGAGGGCATGCGACCGAGAAGAGCCGAGACCTCGGAACCCGCCTGAGAGAAGCGGAAGATGTTGTCGATGAACAGCAGGACGTCCTGACCGCGATCGCGGAAGTACTCGGCCTCGGTAAGGCCGGCCAGGCCGATGCGCAGACGCGCTCCCGGGGGCTCGTTCATCTGACCGTAGACCAGGCAGGTCTTGTCGATGACGCCGGACTCGCTCATCTCGAGGTACAGGTCGGTGCCCTCGCGGGTGCGCTCGCCGACGCCGGTGAACACCGAGGTGCCGCCGTGCTCCTGGGCGAGGTTGTTGATGAGCTCCTGGATCAGGACCGTCTTGCCGACGCCGGCGCCACCGAACAGGCCGGTCTTGCCGCCGCGGATATAGGGCTCGAGAAGGTCGACGGCCTTGATGCCGGTCTCGAAGATCTCGGTCTTGGTGGTGAGCTGGTCGAACGAGGGCGCGGGGTGATGGATCGGGTAGTACGCGTCCACCTCGGGCATCTCCTTGCCGTCAACGGGCTCGCCCATGACGTTCCAGATGCGGCCCAGGGTGCCCTTGCCCACGGGCATCTGCATGGGGGCGCCGGTGTCGATGACCTCGAGCCCGCGCTGCAGACCGTCGGTGGACGTCATGGCAACGCAGCGAACGACGTCGCCGGGAAGCTGGCTCTCGACCTCGAGGATGGTGCTGATGTGGCCGACGGGGGTGTCCACGTCGACGGTGAGGGCGTTATAGATGTTCGGCACGCCGTTCTTGAACTTCACGTCCACGACGGCGCCGATGATACGCGTGATGCGCCCGACGCCCGCGGTGGGCGTGGAGTCCACAGCCATGGTATCTGCCATTAGTTCTCCTCCAATGCAGCGGCTCCGCCCACGATCTCGTTGATCTCGGTGGTAATGGAAGCCTGGCGTACACGGTTATAGGTGCGCGAGAGGTCGGCGATGATTGCGCTGGCGTTCTCCGTCGCGGAGTGCATCGACTTGCGACGGGCGCCCTGCTCGGCTGCGGCCGAGTCGATCATCGCCTGATGGATGATCGTGAGGACGTAGCTCGGGATGAGCTTGTCGAGAACATGCTCTGCCGAGGGTACGAACACGAACGGCGAGGAGAGCCCCGTGGGGGCGTCCTGCTCATTTGCGCGCGGACCGCGGGCGGTCTGAAGGACCACCTTGTCGAGGGGAAGGATGCGCTCAAGGCGCAGAACCTGCTCGACGCGGTTCTTGGCGTGGAAATACACGATGTCCACGCGTCCAAGGTGACCCTGGGAATACGCGTCGATCACGTAGTTGGCGACGATGCGCGCGTTCTCGATCGTGGGGTCGTCGGACTCGCCCACGATCGCCATCACCTTGTTGGGGTACTTGCGGAAGTACTCGGTCGCCTTCCGACCGCACGTGATCAGCTCGACCTCCTTCGCCCCGTGGCGATAGAAGTGCTTGATGCGCTGCTCGGCGGCACGCTCGACCTGGACGTTGAATCCGCCAGCCAGGCCACGGTCGGAGCTGATCACGATGACGAGCGCACGCTCATAGCTCTCGGGATCGATCAGCAGGGGGTTGTGCACGTCGACGGAGGAGTCCTTCGCCACCGTGAGCATCACGTCGGTGATGGCGGCGGCGTACGGCTCGGAGCTCTTCTCGCGCTGCAACGCGCGGGCGATCTTGGCCGTAGCCACCATTTCCATCGTGCGCGTGATCTGCTGGGTCGTGGAGACCGAGTTGATGCGCTTCTTTATTTCGCGGAGGTTAGCCATGGGGCCTAGTTCTCTCCTGCTTCACCATCGAGCGCCTGGGCACTCGAGACCTCGGCCTCACGGGAGGCGAGATACTGACTCTTATAATCGCGGATGACGGTCTCGAGCTCAGCCGCCATCTTGTCGTCCATCTTTGCGGTGCGGAACTCCTCGAGGAGCTTGCGATACGCGCCCTCCAGGTAATCGACGAGACCGTCGCGGAACGGCACGATGTCGTCGAGGTCCATATCGTCGAGATAGCCCTTGTTGCCGGCAAAGAGAACGGCGACCTGCTCGGTGACGTCCAGCGCCTTGTAACGACCCTGCTTGAGGAGCTCGGTCATACGGGCACCGTGCGTGAGCTGCTTCTGCGTGGTCGCGTCAAGGTCCGAGCCGAACTGCATGAAGCCGGCGAGCTCGCGATAGGACGCGAGGTCGAGGCGGAGGTTGCCCGCCTGCTGCTTCATGGCCTTGGTCTGCGCGGAGCCACCGACGCGGGACACGGAGATGCCGACGTCGACAGCGGGACGCTGGCCCTGGTGGAACAGCTCGGACTGCAGGTAAATCTGGCCGTCGGTGATCGAGATCACGTTGGTCGGGATGTATGCGGAAACATCGCCGTCCTGGGTCTCGATGATCGGCAGCGCCGTAAGGGAGCCGCCGCCGTTGGCCTCGGAGAGCTTGCACGCGCGCTCGAGTAGGCGGGAGTGCAGGTAGAAAATGTCACCGGGGTACGCCTCGCGTCCGGGCGGACGACGAAGGGTGAGCGACATCTGACGATACGCAACCGCCTGCTTGGACAGGTCGTCGTAGACGACCAGGACATGGCCGCCGGGGTTGGTGGCGCTGGCGGGACGTCCATCCTCGCCGTTATACATGAAGTACTCGCCGATGGCGGCACCCGCCATGGGGGCGATGTACTGCAGCGGTGCGGAATCCGCCGCGGTGGCGGACACGATGACCGTGTAATCGAGGGCGCCGTGGGCGGCGAGCGTCTCGCGGATGGCGGCGACGGTCGAGGCCTTCTGGCCGACCGCGACGTACACGCAGATCATGCCCTTGCCACGCTGGTTAATGATCGCGTCGACGGCGATGGCGGTCTTGCCCGTCTTGCGGTCGCCGATGATGAGCTCGCGCTGACCACGACCGATGGGGATCATGGCGTCGACCGCGAGCAGGCCCGTCTGGACGGGCTCGCACACCGGGGTGCGCTCGATGACGCCGGGCGCCTTGAACTCGATGGGGCGACGGGACGTCTCACCGATGCTGCCCTTGCCGTCGATGGGCTGACCCAGCGGGTTCACGACACGACCGAGCATGCCGCGGCCGACGGGGATGTCCATGACGCGGCCGGTGGTGCGGCACTGGTCGCCCTCCTTGATGGAGTCGACCTCGCCGAACAGGACCGCGCCGACCTCGTCGCGATCCAGGTTCTGAGCAAGACCGTACACGGTACGGCCGGTGATGGAGCTGGTGAACTCAAGGAGCTCACCGGCCATCGCGCTCTTGAGACCGAATACGTGGGCGATGCCGTCGCCCACCTCGGCTACGTAGGATACTTCTTGGGTATCGACGGTAGCCGACAGGTCAAACAGACGCTGCTGAAGGACCTGCTCGATGTTCTCGGCAGAAATTGCCTCGGACATGTGGCTATACCTCCGAATTCTTAGATGATTGAGTCATGACCTTGCGGGCCTGCTCAAGCTGGTGACGCACGGAAGCGTCGCGACGGCGCCCATTCACGGAAAGGATGAGGCCGCCGATGATCGAGGGGTCGACGCGCTCGATGAGAAAGACGTTGCAGCCGAGGTCGAGCTCGCACTTCTGCGTGATGAGGGCGCGGAGCTCGTTGTCGAGCGGAACCGCCGTGGTGACGGTCACGCCGACGGTCTGCTGGTCGCCATCGGCCATCTCGCTGTACAGGTCCAGAACCTCGGAGAGCTTGTCCAGGTCGCCGTGAGCGGCCATCTGGGACAGCACCGAGAGGACCTCGGGGCTCGCATCGGCCTCCGCCTTGAGGGGAGCCAGGTTCTCGTATACGCGATCCTCGGTCTTAGCGGCCTCGAGGAGCGTACGGGCGTACGTCTCGAGCTTGCGCTTCTCAAACCGATCGCTGATCTGCTTATCGACCATTGAGGGTACCCACTTCCGTGAGGTACTTCTTGATGAGCTCGCGCTGCTTCTCCTCGTCGTTGGCGAGGGTCTCGCCCACGATCTTGCCAGCGACGGCGACGGACATCTTGGCGATGGTGTCGGTGGCGCCGGAGTACGCGCGCTTCATCTCGTCGTCAGCGCGATCATGCGCCTTGGCGATGATGTCCTCAGCCTCGGAGTGGGCGAGGGCGACGATGCGCGAACGCTCCTTCTCGGCATCGGAACGGGCGTCGAGGACGATCTCAGATGCCTTGCGACGGGCCTCGGCGACGATGGCATCGGCCTCGTCGCGAATCTCGGCAGCCTCAGCCTTGGTGGCGTCGGCTTCCTCGATGCTGTCCTCGATCTTGTGCTCGCGGGCATCGAGAACGGAGATGACCTTGGGCCACACGAACTTGGCCAAGAGGAACCAGATGATCAGGAAGATGAGGAGCGCGGGAACGAACTCCGCCATCTTGGGGATCAGGATATCCGCGCCACCGGACTCGGTTCCCTCGGCAAAAGCCAAGGTGGGCGTGAGAAGCACCGAGGCGAAGGCCCCAAGCGCGACACCTGCGCGTTCAACGTTTTTCATGACTTCCCCCTCGGGACGTATCGCCCGGTACTCTTGCGAGGACCCGGCCTATTTGACAACCAGTGCGACGACGAAGCCGATCAGGGCCAGAGCCTCGGCGAAAGCCGAGCCCATGATGAAGACGGTGAACACGCGGTCCTGAACCTCAGGCTGACGCGCCATGGCGCTCGCAACGCCATATGCAGCGAGGCCGATAGCGAGGCCTGCACCGATAACACCAAGACCGTAACCGATAACTCCCACAATTCCTCCTTGAGATCGCGCGCCTTCGTGGCGCACCTTGATCACGATACCTATCTCAAGCGCACGGCTCGAACCGCACGCAGGGTACCCCTACACGTATGGCTAGTGCCCTTCGGCCTCTGCGCCCTGGATGTACACGGCGGTGAGAACGGTGAACACGTATGCCTGAATCACGCCGACGAAGATCTCGATGGCGTAAATCACAAATAGGATTGCCGCGAACGCAAGGGACGGCAGAGCGCCAAGGGCGTTGGCGGCGCTGAACTCGGCAATGAGCGGCTCCGCGAACAGCGAAACCATAAGCGCAAAGGAGCCCAGAACGATATGGCCTGCGAACATATTGCAGAACAGACGAACCGCCAGCGTGATGGGTCGCAGCAGCGTGGAGATGACCTCGATCACCCAAATAAGTATGTTGAGCGGGAACATGACCCCCTTGGGCGCGAGGCTTTTGATGTAGCCCCACACGCCGTGGTTCTTCATGCCCACCCAAACGAAGTACACGAACGCGACGAGTGCGAGGGCCGCGGTGGTGGAAATCGTGCCCGTACCCGGCTTCATACCGGGAATGATGCCGATGATGTTGTTGACCACGATGAACATGAACAACGTTCCCAAGAACGGCAGGTGACGACGCCAGGACTCCTTGCCCAAGATGCCGATTCCCACGTCGTTCTCAAGGTACTCGATCACAAATTCGATCGCGTTGGCAAACCTGCCGTGCGGAACTACGGCGACGCGCTTGGCGAACGCGAACATAATGACAAGTAAGACGATCGAAGACACGATGAGCCAGAATGAATACTGGGTCACGCCGTGCATCAAGTCGCCCACGACGGGTATCGAGCTGAAGCTCGACACGAGGTGGTTGATCTCGCCCGGCAGCTTCTCAAACGCTTCCATGCGCTAACCCTCCTAGAGTCAGTGACTCATCGTTTTGGCGGCAAGTACCGCCCACATGACCAGGAACCCCATGAGGAACCCGACCGCGACCACCGGTAGATCCCGCGGCGCGAGAAGCCAAATCGCGCCGAACGCCGTCATCAGGAAGATGAACGATATCGCCAGTGCGACCATGCCCTTTCCCACCGATGGCTTGATGCGTCCCGAACGGACCATCTGAACCACGGCGAGCAAGGGGGCGAAACCGGCGACCCCCAACCCGACCCCCACGATGAGGGACCAGATATGTGCCGGGTCGAGCGCCTGCATCGATTGCCTTTCCGCTGCGGGACATTCGCTCCGAGGCGCGTACCTCATGGATGACATGCGAAAACATGTTCCGATCGGCTGCGCGCAACCTCGCAAATACCAGTGCTTCGCAGTATATCGCGCTTAATTCCCCGTGCAAGAACAAATTGATAACTGGAGCTTGTTTGTGAACATTCGTTCACAATACGACATTCGTTCATTATTTTCTTAAACATAGTGGGGCGAATGTCGCTTATTCTACCGCAAGAAACGGGGCGCGGGATGCTTAATTTTGCATCTCGCGCCCCGAGAGCTCGCGCACTCGCAGACCTCGCACAAGGGCCTTGATCGCCGATGCGAGGGCCGGCGTCTACAGCGTGCCGAAAATCCGGTCGCCCGCATCGCCCAAACCGGGGACGATGTACGCCGCGTCATTGAGCGCCTCGTCGATGGAGCAGGTGTACAGACGCACCTCGGGATCGTGCTCGAGGACCGTCTTGATGCCCTCGGGAGCCGCCACCAAGACCAGAAGACGCACGTCCTTCACGCCCTGGGCGCGGAGATAATCGATGGCGGCGGTAGCCGAACCGCCCGTGGCGAGCATGGGATCGACCACCAGGCAGGTGCGCTGGTCAGCGTCGGCGGGCAGCTTGGCGTAATACTCGTGCGGCTCATGCGTCACCTCGTCGCGATACATGCCAACATGACCCACGCGCGCCGCGGGGATCAGCTCGAGCAGGCCGTCGACCATGCCCAGGCCGGCACGGAGAATCGGGACGATCGCCACCTTGCGGCCGGCGATGCGCTTACCCGTGGTCTCACAGATGGGGGTGGTCACAGGGGTGTCCTCGAGGGGGAAGTCGCGCGTGGCCTCGTAGCCCTCGAACAGGGCGAGCTCCTTGACGAGTTCGCGGAACTGCTTGGAGCCCGTGGCCTCATCGCGCATGATGGTCAGCTTGTGCTGGACGAGGGGGTGGTCAACCAGCGTCACGCGAGTGCTGTCGAAATCAACGGACATGCCGTCCTCCTTCTATATGTGGGGTGCTCTAGTCGAGCGCCATGATCTTGGCGACGCGGCCCTCGTGGCGACCGCCCTCGAATTCCGTGGACAGGAAGGTCTTTACGATCTCCTTGTTGACCTCCAGGTCGACGAAGCGACCGGACAGGCAGACCACGTTTCCGTTGTTGTGCTGGCGGAACAGCTCCGCGAACGGGACGGACGTGATCGAGGAGGCGCGCACGCCCGCGACCTTGTCGGCGGCCACCGCCATGCCTATGCCCGTGCCGCACACGAGAACACCGCGGTCGGCCTCGCCCTCGGACACGGCGCGGGCGACGGGGACCGCATAGTCGGGATAGTCGACGGACGCGTCGGTGTCGGGGCCCATGTCGGTCAGCTCATGCCCCAGCTCGTCGGCAATGTATGCGGCCAGGGCCTGCTTCTGCTCGAATCCACCGTGATCGGAAGCGATGGCAATGCGCATGTGCACATCCTTTCTCTTATATGTTCAACCCGCTGCATGCGCGGGCTTCCTCCACTCTATCAGGTTGATACGTCCCATGCGGCGGCGTTGTCGACGTTTGCGAAAGCGGCCCCGCGTCCCTACGGGGATCGCGGGGCCGGATCGCACATGAACGCGCGTGAGGAGGCCGGGGCGCTACCGCGAACGGGCGCGATCGACCGCGCTGTGCCAACCCGAGAGGTTGCGAGCGACCTCGCTCTCGGGCGCATGGGGCTCGAAACGCCTCCCGGGAACCCGGTTCTGCTCAAGCTCCTCGAGGTCCTCCCAATATCCCACGGCGAGCCCAGCAAGATAGGCGGCGCCGAGCGCGGTGGTCTCCACGTTCTCCGTCTGCTCGACCGGAATTCGCAGCAGATCCGCCTGGAACTGCATGATGAAGTCGTTTCGCGACGCGCCGCCGTCCACGGAGAGGCTCTCGAGCTGGACACCTGCGTCGAGCTGCATGGCATGGAGCACATCGAAGCTCTGATACGCCATGGACTCGCATGCGGCGCGCACGATCGTCGCCCGGTCGGCCGCGCCGGTGAGCCCGCATATGAGTCCACGCGCCTCGGGGTCCCACCATGGGGCGCCCAGGCCGCTGAACGCGGGGACGAGGTAGCAGCCGCCGTTATCGGGCAGGCTCTTGCACAGGTCCGCTGCCTCTTTTGTGCTCGAAAGCAGACCGAGCTTGTCGCGCAGCCATTGAATGGTGGCGCCCGCGTGGAAAATCGAGCCCTCAAGCGCGTAGGAGATCTTGCCGTCTAGCGCGATTCCGATGGTGGAAACGAGCCCGCGCTCGGACATCACGCACGTGTCCCCGGTGTTCATGAGCATGAAGCAGCCCGTGCCATAGGTGTTCTTGGTGCATCCGGGCCTGAAGCAGCAGTGGCCGAACAGCGACGCCTGCTGGTCGCCGGCGACTCCGGTGATGGAGGGGCCATATGTCATGATCTCGTTCGAGACGCTGCCGTAGTCGTCCGAGCTCCACTTGACCTCGGGCAGCATGGAGCGCGGAATCTCGAGCAGGTCGAGCAGGTCGTCATCCCATTTGAGCGTGTGGATGTTGAACAGCATGGTGCGGCTGGCGTTCGTGTAATCGGTGGCGTGCACCAGGCCACCGGTGAGATTGTAGATGAGCCATGTGTCGATGGTGCCGAACATGAGCTCTCCGGCGTCGGCCGCCGCCCGGGCGCCGTCAACGTTATCGAGGATCCACCTGATCTTGGTGCCCGAGAAATACGGATCGGGCATAAGGCCAGTCTTGGCCCGAATGACATCGGCCTTGCCATCCGCGATGAGGGCCTCGGTCATCTCCGATGTGCGACGGCACTGCCAGACGATCGCGTTGTGCACCGGCATGCCGGAATCGCGATCCCACACCACGGTGGTCTCGCGCTGGTTGGTGATGCCGATGGCGGCGATCCGATCGGAATGGATGCCGCTTTTGAACTGGACCTCCATCATGACCGCGATCTGCGAGGCGAGAATCTCCATGGGGTCCTGCTCGACCCAACCGGGTCGCGGGTACATGGTCTTGATGCGCCGCGACGCCTGCGCGACTATGCAGTCGTACTCGTCGACGATGACGGCCCTCACCGACGTGGTGCCCGAATCGAGCGCCATGATGTATCGTCCGCCCATCGAGACGTACGTCGAATCGACTTTGCTGAGGTCTTTGAGTGTAACCGCCATCGAAGGGACCTTCCTAAAGCAAGCCCCCTGCCCGGATGGCGGAGGCGCAATCAGCTATCCCAGAATTGTGTCATGTGCGGTTGGACGCCAATATGATGCGCATATGCCTACCCGGCAGACGGGATATCTCGTCGGTTAATGAACGAGTTTCTCTGGTGAAAGGCAAGTGCACATCAAGTCGCCACGAATATGGCCCCATCCTAGCGATAGGGCCTGGACGGCGGGTGCCCCTCAGGCGAGCGCGGCGTGTATCTCCGCTGCGCCCAGGGCCCCTTGGCGCAAGATCGCCGGTTCGCCGTCGCGAATCGCCACGATGGTCGAGGAATCGCGACAGGGTGTCTGGCCGGCATCGATTGCGATATCGACGCCTTCGAGAATCCTCGGCTCCACCTCGCCAAAAGAGGTGGGAGCGGGCGCGCCATGCGTGTTGGCAGACGTCACCGCGAGAGGAGAGCCGCAGCGCGCGACGAGCTCCCGGATGACGGGTGATGCGGATGCGCGGAGGGCAACCGTCCCATCGGCGGCGCGCATGAATGGCGGCACTCGATCCGATGCGGGCACGACCAGCGTAAGCGCACCGGGCCACAACTTCTCGGCCAGGACACGCACCTGGACGGGCACATCCCTACCATACCGATCGATCGCCTCGGGGCCGTCGACAAGCCACGGCACCGTTTGGGACAATTCGCGCCTTTTGAGCGTGAAAATCCTCCCGTACCCCGTCTCGGGACCCGGAATCCCCTTGAGGGACTCAAATGCGGCGACGGCCACACCAACGCCGTATACCGTCTCAGTCGGCACGAGCGCGAGCCCGCCGTCCTTCAAGCTGTCGATGGCCGGGGCAAGCTCCTCGCATGCCCTGATGACATTCGTCATCGCGCCTCCCCTCCTTCTATTTCTCGAACACGTACTTGCCAAGGCGATCTAGAGCCTCGTGCAGGCGCGCCGTTGGCAAAGCGAGATTCAGACGAATCGTCGCCTCCCCTCCAAATGGCCTGCCATCCTGCCAGAGAACTCCCCTCTCCACACCCGCACGCAGCACGTCATCGATATGCAGGCCATGGTCGGCGCACCATGAGGAGCAATCGACGAACAGCATATACGTGCCCTGGGGGCGAGAGCATGCGACGCCCGGGATCGCATCGAAAAAGGCGTGTGCGATGCGCGCATTCTCGCTTAAAACCACCTTGAGCTCGCGTAGCCAGGCGGCGCCCTCCTGACTGTATGCACCCACAAGGGCGTGCATGGAGAGAACGTTTTGGCTGTTGTAGTGAGACAGGCCGGACTGTCGCGCCAAACGGTCCCTCAGCCACGGGTCGTAGACGACACGATAACTGCCCACCAGCCCCGCCAGGTTGAACGTCTTGCTCGGCGCATACAGCGCGACGGTGCGATTACGGGCATCCTCGCTCACCATTTGGGTGGGGATATGGCGATTGCCGTCCAGGATGATGTCGGACCAAATCTCATCAGACACGACGCGCACATCGTATCGCGCGAACAGGTCCATGGCGCGCTCGAGCTCCCATCGCTCCCACACGCGCCCCGTTGGATTGTGGGGTGAGCACAGAATCACGGCATGAATACCACCGCACCTGACCTTGTGCTCCATGTCCTCATAGTCCATGCGCCAGACCCCGTCCGCATCGCGCACAAGGGGGCTCGAGACCAGCTTGTACCCAGCGTTTCCCAACGTGTTGGTGAAGCCCGTGTACGTCGGCGCGTGGACGAGAACGCCGTCCCCAGGAGAGCACAAGACCCCGAGTGCGTTGATGAGACCGCCGAGGACGCCGTTCTCGTAGGCGACATACTCGGCCGACACGCCGGGCATCCCCTTTTGGCTCTCATGCCACCAGGCTATGCTCTGATAGTACTGGTCAGATGGCTCATAGTATCCAAAACAAGGATGTTCGATGCGCTCGCGCAGGGCGCGAGTCACCGATGACGCCGTGGCGAAACTCATGTCCGCTACCCACATGGGTATGGTGTCGAATCCCTCGAGCACGACGGTGTCTCTGGGCCCCAGGGACCCGCCCGCGATCGCAGCGGCGGAATCAGCCGCGATGGAATCCCTGCCCGACCTGTCTATAATCTCGGTGAAATCGAACATACCGTCACTCCAAACTCGGGACCACCGCGCTACACGCGGGCGAGGACGATGCGGGGGCGGCCAGTCAGGTCGTCAACCACCCGCACGTCTCGCATGCCCGCCGACCGACAAAGCTCGGCCGCGGCGTCGAGATGACCTTCGTACAGCTCGCATGCGAGCAATCCGCCCGGTTTGAGCATATGGGGCGCCGCGTTGACAAGGCGCCTGAAGATATCCAGGCCGTCGGCTCCGCCGTCGAGCGCCAAAGACGGCTCGTAGTCCGCCACCTCATGGGGAAGCGTCCCCATAACGGAGGACGGTATGTACGGGGGATTCGACACGAGCACGTCGAATGTGCCCCACTCCGTCTCGCGATCGAGCGGGGACACCAGGTTGCCCAAGCGCACGTCGACGTCAGCCGGATCGATGCCCAGTGCATCGCGGTTGCGAATCGTGAGGTCCACCGCGCGGGGCTCGATGTCGATCGCGACGCACCGCGCTTTGCCTTGACGCTCATAGGCAATCGACAGGGATATGCATCCGGTGCCGCATCCCACCTCGAGGACGCGGGCCGCGGGGGCAGCATCGCCAGATGAGGATTCGACATCGTCTGCAGCCACCTCATCACCGCCCGCCTCGTCGCCCGTGACGGCATCCGCGACTTCATCGGAATCGTCCTCAAAGTCGCTATCCCTCAGTTCCCTCTCCTGCAAAGCGGCATTGGCCTCGCTCTCATCCCTTTGGGCCGCAGCCTCAAGCTCCGCCTTGCGGGCGGCCTCGACCTCGGCATTCCAGGGAAGCTCGACCTTCTCATGGGCGTGCGGCGCGGGACCGCCCAGAACCTCTCGGTCGATATACCCAAGGACCTCCTCCACCAGAAGCTCGGTCTCCGGGCGAGGAATGAGGACGCCCGGCTCACATGCCACGGTGATATGCCTGAACCCGGTCTCGCCCACTATGTACTGCAAGGGCTCGCCCTTTGCACGGCGCACCACCGCGGCGTGCATTGCCGCCAACTCCTCCTCCGACATCGGCTTATCGAACCCGACGTATATGTCCGTGCGGGTGAGTCCGCACACGCCCGCCAAAAGCCACTCGGCCGAGAGGCGCGGACGCTCGTCACCCTTGTCCCGCAGGTAATCGCGCGTCCAATCGAGGCAGCGCTTTATAGTCCATGTATCATTCGGCATGAGAGCCTCCGTCCTCCATGTTGCATAACCGCGATTCTACGGCACGCCCCTCCCCGGCAACCCGAGATCGGCAAATTGCAGCATTTGACGTGCAAATTCACTGGCAAGGTAGCTAACTTCCGTAAAAGACTTGCGCGCAGCTGACACATCGGCGCTTGAAGGGGAATCACACCCTAAAACAAAAGGCCGCCCCGGCCGGACTCCACGCGCATCCCAATGCACTGGCATGCGCGCGGACCGGGGCGGATGGCGGCCCAAATCGAATCGCGTCGGATATCAGACGGCCTCGGCGAGCTTCGCGGCGCGGTCGGCGGCGGCGAGGGCATCGATCACGCCGGCAAGCTGATCGCCCAGAAGGACGCCGTTGTAGGTGGAGTTGAAGCCGATGCGATGATCGGTCACGCGGTCCTGAGGCAGGTTGTACGTGCGGATCTTCTCCGAACGGTTGCCGTGCCCGATCTGCGCCGAGCGCTCGGCACCAAGCTCGGCCTGCTGCTTCTCGAGCTCCATCTCATACAGACGGGCGCGCAGCATCTGCATGCAGACCTCGCGGTTCTGAATCTGGGAGCGCTGCTCCTGGGACTGCACCACGGTGTTCGTGGGCAGGTGGGTGATGCGCACCGCGGAGTACGTGGTGTTGACGCACTGACCGCCAGGGCCGGATGCGCAGTACGTGTCGACACGCAGGTCGGCCTGGTTGATCTGGATGTCGATGTCGTCCGCCTCGGGCAGGACGGCCACGGTCGCGGTGGACGTCTGGATGCGACCCTGAGACTCGGTCTTGGGAACGCGCTGCACGCGGTGAACACCCGACTCGTACTTCATGACGGAGTAGACCTTGTCGCCCTCGACCTTGAACTCGATGGACTTGAAGCCGCCAGCCTCGGAGGGACTGGAGTCGAGCACCGTCATCTTCCACTTCTTGGACTCGATGAAGCGCTGGTACATCTTGAACAGGTCACCCGCGAAGATGGCCGCCTCGTCGCCACCGGCGGCCGAGCGGATCTCGATGATGGTGTCCTTCTCATCCATGGGGTCACCCGGGATGAGCATGATCTTGATGTCTTCCTCGAGTTGGGGCAGCTTGGCCTCATTCTCGGAGATCTCCATCTGGAGCATCTCCTTCTCGTCGGCGTCGCTGGTGTCGTGCAGCATCTCCTTGGCGACTTCGATGTCATCGAGAGCGCCCAGATACTCACGGGCGGCCTTCACCAGGTCGGTCTGGTGCGCGTACTCCTTGTTGAGGCGGGTGAATTCCTTGATGTCGCTGGCGACCGCGGGGTCGGAGAGCTTCTTCTCGAGTTCTTCGAAGGCGATGATAATCTTCTCAAGCTTGTCGCGCATGAGGACTCCTTTTATTGGCGTTGGTTTGACAGGGGGCACGCCGGCCTCGGCCGACGCAAGCATGAGGGACGCCCCGCCTGAGGCGCGGGCAAAAATGCCAACGTAGCTAGAGCTTGTCGAGCGCGATGTGCATGATGTCCTCCTAATGTCTGCAGGATATGATACCCAACCTGCATGAATGCGCCAACCACCATCACGCAAACGCCCGGCCTCGACACGAATGCCGAGACCGGGCGTTGATCTACCGGGCGGATGTGCAAATTGCACCCGACCCTAATTGCACATTAGCGGCGGCGCTTGAGGGCACCGGCGGCCACGGCGGCGGCACCGGCAAAGCTCGTCGCGGCCATCGCGACCATGGACACATCACCCGTCTGGGCGAGCTTATCCTTGCTGCCGGGCTTGGTGGGATCGGCGGGCTTCGCAGGCGGCTGCTCGGCGTCCTTGACCCAGCCACCGTACAGGGTCATATCGGCGTTCACAACGTCCTTGTCGAAGTTCCACTCATCGCTCACGTCGCCATTCGCGGCCTTGGACTTGAACCAACCAACGAACTTCCAGCCCTCACGGGTGGGGTCGGCGGGGCGCTCAAGCTTCGAGCCGACCTCGACCACCTGCTGGAACGAGGAGCCGATACCGGTATCGAAGGTCACGGTCGCCTTCTGGATTGGCTCGGGCGCAGGCACGACGGTCGAGTCAGTCAGCTTCACCGTGAGCACGAGCGGTGCGACGTCGGAGGTAGCGCGAGTCTTGACTGCGTCCTTGGCGGCACGGAACTCGAAGGAGAACGACAGGGAGGTATCCGCCGCACCGATTGCCTTGTTGAGGGCCGGCAACGCCGAGTCATCAACCGAGACGGTATAGCCCTCGACGTTCATCGAGACGAGCTTGAGCAGATCCGCCTTGGAAATGGCAGAGGCCTTACCGCCCTTCACATCGTAGGTAAGAACGCCGTCGACAACCTTATCGGACGCAAAGCCGAGCTTGGCCTCGACAACAGAGAGGCTGCCGTCCTCGCCAACCACCAGACCGGAGCCGGGAACAATGAACTCCGCGGCAGGAGGCTCACCCACAAAGGTACCACCGGAAATGGCGATATCCCGAGCCGCCTCGGTAGACTCACCCTTCTTGGCGAAATACAGGACCGTCGCGCCGTTCACGCTCTCGAACGTGCCGCCCTGAACCTCCACCGCGATGTCGCGATCGTTGTAACCGCTCTCGACATAAATCGCAGAGCCCGTCGAGATCAAGGTGCCACTACCGTCATAATCATCATCGGGAATATTCTTTTCGCCGGTCGCCTTGATGTGAGTGCTGCCCTTCACCACGACCTTACCGCCTTTGACGGTCACGCCGCTTTTGCCCCGGATGAAAGTGTCCTCGATCGTCAGCGTGCCCGACTTGGGCGGCCAGTAGACCGCAGTAGTGTCGCACGTGATATTGCAATTCTTAAGCGTAACATCCTGGTTGGAATTGAGCCCCTGCACGCCGATGGCCTGATCGACCGTACGCAGCGTCAGATTCTCGAAGACCACCTTGATGTTGTCGTTGGTCTTGTATGTGTACAGCCCGTAGCTGCTTTTGCTCGCGTTGACGATGGTGCCGTTTTTCACCTGCAGATCAACGTTGGAAGCGCGCACCGAAATGGTGTCGTTGTTGTCCAACGAGATGGTGTGGTCCGCCAAATCGATGGTCACATTGGTGTCAGCTTCGGTGATGTTTATGTACTTCTGACTACCCGCGGAAACCTCGTCGGCGCCCAGGTCCTTCATCACGGTGACCGTGCCACCGTTCTTGGCAGCAGCTATGGCCTCCTCAAGCGTTGTGTACTTCGCACCGTTGACCGCGGCGACATACACCTTGATGTCGGGTGCCTGCCCGCCAGTCGAAGGATTGCTGTTCTCCGCCGCCTTTTCGGAGGTGTAGTAAACCGTCTTTCCGTCCTTCTCGACAGCGGCCCCGGCCTTGGCAATCGCATCGGCTTCGGTCATAACGGAAGCGCTGCCGGACTCGTCGACCAAAAGAGCCCTGCCGTCAGCAATGAGGTTTGACGGAAGCTCGGTATTGAACGAGCCGCCCGAAACGAAACCCGTGCAGTCGGCACTCACGATAGGCTTACCTCGGCTTGGGTCGGTAGTCTCAATCGTCGCGCCCGCGACGGAAAGCTTGACCTTGGCAATTGCCTCCGCCTCATTGTTCTGGGGATTATGCTCATACACGCCAAAGGTGCCCTTGAGCTTTGCGTTCCCGCCCACTACAACGCTAATCGGTTGCTTAGTGGCGTGTTGGGCGACGGCAATCGCCGATCCAGATGTAGTAGAACCGCTGCCATTGGGATTAGCTTCGAACGGTCCTGTACCACGCACGCTGGCGTCTCCGGAAACCGTGAGCTCGCCCGCACGAATCTCAATACCAGTTCCGCCGGTAACTACGCCTCCGGAGATCTTAGCCGTGCTCCGAAGGGCAGGCAGATACATCGCGGGAGCATCAACTGCGGTGGATTCAACCGTGCCGCCACTCATGACAAGATCGACGCCGCCGTAACTGGAACTTCCATTCGTGCTAAAGCCGAATACCGAGCCAGAAACCTTCCCGCCGGTTATCTCAACTTTGGCGCTATGCTCTTTCCCATTGCCAATGGCGCAGAGTCCGTATTCGGCACGAATCTCCCCGCCGTTCATGATCACGCGGTCGCCATCACAGTCCTTTGTGATGTACACGCCATATTCAGGACTTTCGATCGCACCCGCATTCATGACAAAGGTGCCACCTGAACCAGTTACCACGCCAAGAGCGAGCTCGCTGTTTTTATTCACCTGGAGCTTGCCGGAGCCAACGGCATCGTTCAGCGTGAGCACTCCTTTGGACACAACATTGAACGCACGGTTGTCAACCGTCACGGTGTGTCCATTGAGATCAAGCGCTATCGATTTCCCCTCGACGCGAGCAGTGCGCATCTTGGTGTCTGCAAGAACTTTAACCGTCTGACCATTCACGGCACCTGAGAGTGCATCATTGAGAGATGAATATTCTTTATCCCCAATCGCCGCGACAACAGCACCAGAACGAGTGGAGTCGAACTGATCGACCGAGTAGGCATTCGGGGACGTCACTCCATCAACACACACAGACCCCTCGGGCTCGACCTGCGCATAGGCAAGAAGCGGCGATCCCACCGCCGCGGCGAGCGACATCGTCAACGCGAGAGTGAAAGCACCCCTCTTCCGGTAACATGCTTTCATCTGAACCTCCATCTTCCCGCTGTCACAGCATTTCGATAATGGAGCCGAATAGCTGCTTAACGTGTATAGATATACATGATTTTAACTCAACTCAAATATGTCGCAATGCTAACCGCATTCATAAAACAACCTCACACCAGGGTGCCTGGCGCGGGGCTCTATCGATTAAAAGTGCGGGCACCACAGGCCCACGGGCGGCGGCGCGTTTACGCCTCGAAGCTCAATTGCTCCAGACGGTCGAACATGGCGTCGCGCCGGGTGAGGAAATCCCACGGATCGAAGATCTCATCGAGCTTCTCGGGCGCGACAGTGCACTCGGGATCCGCCTCAAGGCGGGCCCGCAGGTCGGGGCCGTCGACCGCGTTGTGGACGTCATCCCACACGGCCATGGAGTTGCGCTGCACGATCTTGTACGCATCCTCGCGCGAGATGCCCGTATCAACCAGGGCGAGCAGCACCTTAGAGGAGTAGATCAGGCCGCGGGTGAGGTTGAGGTTGGCCTCCATGCGGTCCGGATACAAGATGAGGCCGTCCACAATCCGGATGAGGCAGGTGAGGATATGGTCGAGCGCCATGAAGCTGTCGGCCTGGGCGACGCGCTCGGCGGAGCTGTGCGAGATGTCGCGCTCATGCCACAGGGCCACGTTGTCAAAGGCGACCTGGGCGTTGGAGCGCACGATGCGGGAAAGGCCACACACCTTCTCGAGCGTGATGGGGTTGCGCTTGTGGGGCATGGCGGAGCTGCCCTTCTGACCCTTGCGGAACGGCTCCTCGACCTCGAGGGTATCGGTCTTTTGCAGGCTGCGGATCTCGGTCGCGATGCGGTCGCACGTGCAGGCCGTGGTGGCGAGCACGCCGGCCAGGTAGGCGTGATGGTCGCGCGAGATGACCTGCGTGGACAGCGGGTCGTGGGTGAGACCCAGGCGCTCGCAGACGCACTCCTCCACAAACGGGTCGATGGAGGAGTAGGTGCCCACCGCGCCGGAGATGGCACCGACGGCCATGTTCTCGCGCGCGTCGATGAGGCGCTCCAGGTCGCGCTTGAGCTCCCAGGCCCAGCTGCCGAACTTCATGCCGAAGGTCATGGGCTCCGCATGGACGCCGTGGGTGCGGCCCACACACAGCGTGTCGCGCTCCTCAAGGGCGCGGCGGCGGCAAATCTCGCCGAGCTTGCGAACGTCCTCGATGATGAGGTCACAGGCCTGGGTGAGCATGTAGCACAGGGCCGTGTCGCCCAAATCAGAGCTGGTCATGCCGTAGTGAACCCAACGACTGGGCTTGGGCTGCCCCTCCGGCACCCCAGCGTCCACGTGCTCGCCCATGTTGGTGAGGAAGGCGATCACGTCGTGGTGGGTCACCGCCTCGATGGCATCGACCTCATCCTTATCAAAGCCCGCGTGCTCGCGGATATAGGCGGCATCCTCCTTGGTGATCCCGCACTGGCCGAGCTCCGCCTGGGCCTCGCATGCGAGCACCTCGATCTCCTGCCAGACGGCGTACTTATTCTCAAGCGAGAAGATGTGCGCCATCTCGGGACGCGTATAACGGTCGATCATGACGAAGCTCCTTTTCGAATACGGACACGTCGGTTAACACCGAGTATTGTACGTGCAGAAACATCCCCTGCGACGTTGAACGGCATGGGATGCAGAATATCTCGAGGTTGCGCGCGGCGTTTTACGCCACTTCGCAGGTTGCGTGTAGCGTTTTTTGTCTCCCCTCAGGTTGCGTGCAGCGTTTTCTGTCATTCCAAGGGCCCAAAACGACAGAAAGCGCTGCACGCAAGCGAGGAATGAACAGAAAGTACCACTCTCAATGCCAAGAACCCCGACATCGAGAAGCCGCGGCACCGGAAAACCGCGGCGCAATGGGAAAGCCCAAATGCCAAGGGCATCGAAGGACATCCGAACATCACTCGCTGCAACACGTAAAACAAGGCGAACGTAGAAATCCCTGCAAACACAAAAGGGACCCGGCACCACAACAGTGCCGGGTCCCCGATCTTTCATGGAGCGGGTAACGGGACTCGAACCCGCGAATGTCAGCTTGGGAAGCTGATGCCTTACCACTTGGCGATACCCGCATGGGGTCTAGTATAGCGCAGTTCCACGGAAGGGTGCCAGAAAGTCTGGGCGCAAGGCAAATCCCCTTCCGCCGGGAGGCCGGACCAGCGGCCGCCTTGCCTATAAATCTTGCAGCGCCACGACCTCCATACCGTCGCCGAGCTGACGCGCCTCCAGCGCGGCGACATACGCGTTCGCCGCCGTGAGCGCGGTGAGGCACGTCACGCCACGGCGCACCGCCTCGGTGCGCAGGCGGTACCCGTCGCCGCGCGAACCAGGGCCGTAGGGCGTGTTCACGATGAAGGCGATCTCGCCGGCGGCGATCATGTCCAGGATACCGCGCTCACCGCTCGCAACGCGCGAACCGGCCGCTTCGCAAGTAGAGCCGATCTTACCGACGACCTCGCACGGCACGTTGCCGCCGCGAAGCACGCGGGCGGTGCCCTCCGTGGACACGATCTCAAAGCCCAGATGGCGCAGGATGCGGGCCAGGCTCAAGATATGGCGCTTGTCGCGATCGCACACCGAGATGAACACGCGGCCGTCCTTGGGCGTGGGGAGCTGGTAATCAATCGCGAGCTGCGTCTTCGCATACGCCTCGGGATAGCTCTTGGCGATGCCCATGACCTCACCCGTCGATTTCATCTCGGGCCCCAAGATCACCTCGGCACCCGGAAAGCGACCCCAGGGCATGACCGCCTCCTTCATGCAGAAGTACTCCGGCTCGCGATACTCGCCAGCCAGCCCGAGGTCGCTCAGGCTCTCGCCCGCCATGATGCGCGCGGCGTAACGTGCCAGCGGCACGCCGGTCGCCTTGGAGATGAACGGCACGGTGCGGCTCGCGCGGGGATTCGCCTCGATGACGTATACGGTCTCGCCCTTGATGGCGAACTGCACGTTCACCAGGCCGCGCACGCCGAGCGCCAGGGCGATACGGCGTGTGGTCTCACGCAGCTTCGCCTTGAGGCTTTCGGAGAACGAGAACGGGGGTATGCAAGTGGCGGAGTCGCCGGAGTGAATGCCCGCCTCCTCGATGTGCTCGAGGATGCCGCCAATATAGACGTTCTCGCCATCGCACAGCGCGTCGACGTCGCTCTCGTATGCTCCTTCCAAGAAGCGGTCCAGATAGATGGGGTGATCGGGGCTCACGCGAGCGGCCTCGACCATGTACTCGCGCAAATGCTCGGCATCATAGGCGATCATCATGCCGCGCCCACCCAGCACGTAACTGGGTCGCACGAGCAGCGGGTAGCCGATCTGGGCCGCGACCGCCTCGGCCTCCTCGAACGAGGTCGCCATGCCCGCGGGCGGGTACATAACGCCCAGGCGATCGAGCAGGGCGGAGAAGCGCTCGCGATCCTCGGCGAAGTCAATGGAATCCGGCTGTGTACCCATAATGGCCACACCGCTCTCGGCGAGCTGGCGCGTGAGGTTCACCGGCGTCTGGCCGCCGAGCGTGGTGATGACGCCCACCGGACGCTCCACATCGACGATGTCCATGACGTCCTCGTACGTGACCGGCTCGAAGTACAGGCGGTCGGAGGTGTCGTAGTCGGTCGAGACGGTCTCGGGGTTGCAATTGACCATGATGGTCTCGTAGCCGCGCTCGGCCAGCTCGTAGCAGGCGTGCACGCAACAGTAGTCGAACTCGATACCCTGGCCGATGCGGTTGGGGCCGGCACCCAAGATCATGACCTTGGGTTTACCGCATGCGCGCACCTCGTCCGCCGCGACGCCGCGACGCGTACCCGGGGCGGGGCGCATAAGGTTCTCGTAGGCCTTGTAGTGATACTCCGTGGCGCTCTCGAACTCCGCCGCGCAGGTGTCGACCGTCTTCATGCTGGGCACCACGCCCAGGCCCTTGCGATACGCGCGCACGAAGCGCTCGTCGCTGCCGGTGAGACAGGCGATCTGGGCATCGGAGGTGCCGTACTGCTTGAGCAGGCGCATCGCATCGGCGTCGATGTCCTCAACCCGTAGGCCTCGAACCGCCTCCTGCGCCGCGATCATGTCATGCACGCGGGCGAGGAACCACGGGTCGATGCGCGTGAGCTCATGCAGGCGGTCAACCGACCAGCCGCGGCGCAGGGCCTCGGCCAGGTAGAAGATGCGCTGCTCGGTCGCGCGCACGACGCGCTCCGTCAACTCGGCGTCGGAAACGCCCTCAAGCAGGGCCGCCTTGGGATCGGCGCCCAGGCCGCGGTGCCCGTCCTCGAGCGAGCGCATGGCCTTGCCGAGCGCCTCCTCGAACGTGCGGCCGATCGCCATGACCTCTCCCACGGCCTTCATGCGCGTGGTGAGCGTAGTGTCGGTTCCCTTGAACTTCTCGAACGCGAACCTCGGAACCTTGACCACGCAGTAGTCGATGGAGGGCTCGAAGCACGCCGGCGTGGCGCGCGTGATGTCGTTGGTGATCTCGTCGAGCGTGTAACCGACCGCCAGGCGCGCCGCGGCCTTCGCGATGGGGAAGCCCGTGGCCTTGGATGCGAGAGCGGAGCTGCGGCTCACACGGGGATTCATCTCGATGACGATGAGGCGGCCATTTTTGGGGTTGACGGCGAACTGGACGTTGGAACCTCCCGTCTCGACGCCAATTTTTTCCAGAATGGCCAGGGAGGCGACGCGCATGCGCTGGTACTCGAGGTCGGAAAGCGTCTGGGCGGGCGCAACCGTGATGGAGTCGCCCGTATGCACGCCCATGGGATCGAGGTTCTCGATGGAGCACACGATGATGCCGTTGCCGGCGCGGTCGCGCATAACCTCCATCTCGTATTCTTTCCACCCCTCGATGGACTCCTCGACCAGCACCTCACCCGCCGGGGACAGCTCGAGGCCCTGCGTCACGATGTGAATGAGTTCGGCCTCGTCGTGGGCGATACCTCCGCCCGCGCCGCCCATAGTGAAGCTGGGGCGCAGCACGCACGGGTAACCCGTGGTCTTGACGATCTCGAGCGCATCCTCAACCGAGTACGCGTACCCCGAGCGGGCGACCTCAAGACCGAGCTCCGCCATGGCTTCGTTGAACAGCTTGCGGTCCTCGCCGCGTTCGATAGCCGCCAGGTCGCAGCCGATCATCTCGACGCCGTAGCGCTCGAGCACGCCGCTCTTCGCCAAATCGACCGCGGCGTTCAGCCCCGTCTGGCCGCCGAGCGTGGGAAGCAGCGCATCCGGGCGCTCCCTCTCGATCACGCGCTCGATGAACTCCGCGGTGATGGGCTCCACATACGTGCGGTCCGCCAGGCCGGGGTCCGTCATGATGGTGGCGGGGTTGGAGTTGACGAGCACGACCTCGTAGCCGTCCTCCTTGAGCACCTTGCAGGCCTGCGCGCCCGAGTAGTCGAACTCGCACGCCTGGCCGATCACAATCGGACCGGAACCGATGACCAAAATCCTCGTAATATCATTGCGCTTGGGCATATCGCACCTCTCCTCGCTCAGTTCGTACCGTTAACCCTCGTTGACCCGGGAAGCGAATCGCCAGCCGTGCAGGCGATCGCCGGCGATATCGATGTCCAGGTAATCGGGCTCGCCGTCCATCAACCGCGTGAACGCGGCGAACAGGTACTGGGCGTCGGTTGGGCCGGGCGATGCCTCGGGGTGGTACTGAACGCTAAAGGCGGGCTGGTCGAGCAATTGGATGCCCTCGGCGGTTCCATCGTTGAGGTTCACATGCGTGAGGCGAATGCGCCCAAAGCGCTCGTTTTGAACGACGGGGGCGATGCCCTTCTTGACCCAGAAACGAAGGTCGCCGTTGACTGGATGCTCGCACTCGCCGCCGGAAAGCTCGGGAACCAGCGCGCCTAGACTGGGAAACACCAGGCCAAAGCCATGGTTTTGCGCGGTGATCTCCACTCGGCGCGTAAGGAGGTTCATCACCGGCTGATTGCCGCCGCGGTGGCCGAACTTGAGCTTCTCGATCTGGGCGCCGCACGCAAGGCTGATCATCTGGTGACCCAGGCAGATGCCGAACACCGGGACCTTGCCGATCAGCTTTTGGACCTGCATGTACGTCTGGGGCACCGCGTCGGGATCGCCCGGGCCGTTTGAGAGGAACACGCCGTCGGGGTTGAGGGCCAAGACGTCCTCAGCCGGGGTGTCCCAGGGCACAACGGTCAGGTTGCAGCCCACGCGAACCAGACCCTCGAGGATGCCGCGCTTGATGCCGCAGTCGTAAGCGACCACGCCATATGCCTTTTTGCCCGTTGGCGGGGCGTCGAGTGCGAACGACCGGGCGTCGTGGAGGTCGGCGGCGCCAAACGGGTGAACGGACCCGCAGCTCACCGTCTTGACCAGGTTCTCGCCGACAAGTTGCGGAGCGGCGGCGAGGCGGTCGGCGAGGACGCCGGGATCGAGGGTCTCCGTCGAGATGATCCCCATCTGCGAGCCGTGGTCGCGAAGATGCTGCACGAGTGCGCGCGTGTCCACGCCATCGATGGCGACGACGCCCCGCTCCTCCAGATATTCGGGAACGGACCGCGAGCTTCGCCAGTTGGAAGGCGTGCGGCACATGTCGCGCACGATCATGCCGCGCAGCGCCGGGGCGGAGAGGTCGTTGCCGGGGAGCGCCGTCTGCACGTCAGCAAGATCGATGCCGTAATTCCCGATTTGCGGATACGTCATCGTGACGATCTGCCCGGCGTAACTCGGATCCGTCATGACCTCGAAATAGCCCTCGAGCGAGGTGTTGAAGCACACCTCCCCCGTGGCGGTTCCATCGGCTCCGCAACCACGGCCATAGAAGACCGCGCCGTCTTCAAGCAGCAGCACTGCGGGCTTGGTATTTCCTTTTGTCGTCGATGCCATGATGCGCTGCGCAAGGGGGCTCGTCGCCGTGCGCGAGGTGGCGGGTGCCAAGGCGCCCGCAGGGTACTGTGAACCCATCTCGTCTCCTTTTCGGTCTCTCGGTACCGGCTTAAAGGCCGTATGGTCTCGCGGTATTGTACGCGCTCATTTCGAGAATTGGTTACAAATTTCAGGATATGCATCATTTATTTCATATACAGTATATTTATTCATTAGTCATGGTGATAATCTGGTTTTATCAGACATTCTTGCTCCCGACTTATCGCCAAAACAAAAAGCGCGGGGAGCTCTCGCTCCTCGCGCTCTCTTGTGTGCGGGTGGGCCGTCAGGGGTTCGAACCCTGGGCCTTGGGATTAAAAGTCCCCTGCTCTGCCAACTGAGCTAACGGCCCGCGTGCGGTATTGTAGCACGAGGAAGAGCTCCTGTGCCGCCCGCATCCCCCAGTCGGTGCTTGTGTGGACGCGCGGCTACTCCCAGGTCCACTGTCCGTTCACGAACACGGGGACCTCCTCGCCCTCCGCGGTGACGCCCGTGATGTCGAGATCGTCCGCGCCGATCATGAAGTCGACGTGCGCGCCGCTCTTGTTCATGCCGCAGGCGCGCAAGTCCTCCTGCGACATGTCGTATCCGCCCTCATAGCACTCGGGGAATCCCGACCCCAACGCGAGGTGGCAGCTGGCATTCTCGTCGTACAGCGTGTCGTAAAACAAGGTATCGGTCTCGCGGATGGGCGTGTTCTTGGAGATCAACGCCACCTCGCCCAGACGGCGGGCGCCGTCGTCGGTGTTCAGGATGCTCGCGAGGGTCTCGCGGCCGACCTCAGCGTCGAAATCGACCACGCTTCCGTTCTCGAAGCGAAGCCAGAAGCGGTCGATCTTATTGCCGTGGCGCACCAGGGGTAACGCGGAGTATACGATGCCGTCCACGCGCTCGCAGTGAGGGGACGTGAACACCTCCTCGGTGGGTATGTTGGGGAAAAACTGATGGCCGTCAGGGGTGACGCTCGATCCGCCCTCCCATACGTGCTTGTCCGTCATGCCCACCCAAAGATCGGTGCCGTTTGAAGAGGTGTAGTGCAGACGGTCGAAATGACGGTCGTTCAGGAATCGCAGGTTCTTCTCGAACGTCGCGTTATGCAGCTCCCACGCCGCCTCGGGATCGTCGCCATCAGCGCGGGCGACGGACAGGATCGAGCACCACAGGCGGTATACGGCGATCTCGTCCTCAACACCGGGATACACCTGACGAGCCCATGCCGCGACCGGCGCGCCGGCGATGCACCATGGGTTGATGTTGAAATCCATGCCGTGGCGGTACTTTGCGCACTGGGTGTTGCGCGCCTTGGAGGCCGCGGCGGGCTTAGCGGGGTCGATGCCCTTGAGCGCCTCGGGGTCGGCACCCTCGACGAAGATGAAGCACGCCCCCTGCTCGGCAAGAGAGTCCAACTGCTCGCGCTGCCAGGCGGGCACCTGCTCGAACCAGGATGTCTCCACGTTCTCATACGTCAGGCGCGTGACCTCGTCATCGCTCCAAATGACCGTGACGTGGCCGGCACCGGCCGCGTAGGCGCGGCCGACGAGCAGGCGCACGAACGAAGCAACCTCCACGGGAGCCTGCACCACGACCTCTTGACCGGGCTTGACGTGCACGCCCTTGCGCACGATCAGGTCGGCATATCGCTCGATCTTGGGCTGGATGTTCGCCATCCCGGAACGAGCCTCCTCGACGGTGAGTTCTGCCTTGAACATATGGGTCCTTTCCCTTGAATGGGTAGCTTGAGAGATGAAAGGGGCGCACCCGCGCCGTTCACCCCGATCGACCGGCGAGTCACGCGTCGGCCGATCGGGTCATCGCGAACAACGCGGGTGCGCCCCTCAACGCACGCGCACAAGGCGGTGGCTATTTCTTGGAATCCTTCTCCTTCATGGAGCGGGCGATGACCTCATCGAGCTTGGCATCGCTCATGCCGGCGGCAGTTGCCCTGCAGGCGTTGCGAATGGGACGGATCTTGATGAAGTCGAAGATGAACGCGGCGATGATCGCGGCGTAGGCGGCGATGATCATGGCCATCTGGGCGGTCTGCGCGGCCTTCATGTTGGCGGCGTCCTGACCGAGGACGGCGAGCAGGACCCAGGTGCCGATAAGGGCGACGATGCCGATGCCCAACAGGACCCACCAGATGCGGCGCAGGCGGACGTAATCCTTGTCCTCCTTGAGGAGGGCGTTCGAGGCGGTGTAGACGCGGTCCTCCTGACGGCGAATCTCCGCCTTGCGGGCCTTCTTCTCCTCCTTGGACAGGCCGGAAAGGTCCTCGGTGCGCTCGGCGGCGGCGCGCTTCGCCTTTGCGGATGCGGGGACGACGCGCACCGAGCTCGCGGCGGCGCGGGCGGGCTTCGCGGACGAGGCGGATTTGCGGGCCATGCCCTGGCGGCTCTCGCCCTGCAGCTTGTCCTGGGTACGCTTGTTCTGGGCGCTTCGGGTGCTCACTTGCTCGTTCTCCTTTTAATACCTTATGCGAACGTCTGGGCAGGGCCGCCGTCTCACCGCCGGCCTCTCCCCCTCTTTTACGGCTAATACTTCATTGTAGTGGATACGCCCGGCTCTTCCAGCTCGCGAGGGAGATGAATCGTAAAAGTCGTGCCCTTTTCAAGTTCGCTCTCAACCGCGATGAAGCCATGATGTCGCTCGACGATCTGCTTGGTCACCGCCAGGCCGACACCCAGACCGCCCGCCTCGCGAGCGCGGCTCGCATCGGCCCGCCAAAAACGGCCGAAGATCCGGGCGAGATCGTCCTTGGCGATGCCTATGCCCGTATCCGAGACCGTGATCATCACGTGCTTGCGGTCCCCGTGCACTGACACGACAACCCAACCGTCCTCGGGCGTGTAGCGCATGGCGTTGCTCATGAGGTTGATGACGCACTGCGTGATCATGTCGGCGTCGCAGGTGATGACCGCCGATCGGCCCTGCATCTCGTCGACGAACCTCAGGTGGAGCCCCTTGTTGTGGAAAAGCTGGTGCTGGTTGTTGACGATGGTCTTCGTCAGCTGGGAGACATCGACCTTGTCGAGCCTGAGGGGCGCGGTGTGGTTCTCCAAGCGGGAGAGGTCGAGCGTCTGCTGGACAAGGCGGGCGAGACGCCGCGTCTCCGACGCCACCGTCTCGAGGTGCTCGGCATCCGTGGGGTACACGCCGTCCTGCATGGCCTCGACGGTGGCCTGCATGGCCATGAGCGGAGTGCGCAGCTCGTGCGCCACATCGGAGGTGAGACGGCGCTCGCGCTTGAGATCGCGCTCCAGGCTCGCGGCCATCTCGTCGAACGTCTCGCCCAGCTGGTCTATCTCGTCCTCCCCGCACATGTTGGTTCGCGCTGAGAGGTCTCCCTCCCTGATCCGGCGGGCGGTGTCGGTGATGGTCCGGACGGGAATGGTGAACATGCGCGACATGAGGAAGCCTATGACGACGGCCATGAGCACCGCGATGAACGCCGCGAGGCCCATGGCGTTGAAGGTCCTCTCGCGGAACGCCGTGTCGGCCTTGGTGAGCAGGGCATCGCTGCCCAGCACCCAGAGACGCAGGCGCCCCACCTCGTGCCCCTCGCCATCCACGATGGGGGCCACCACCGCGGATTCCGGGTCGGTGGGGGCCTTGGAGACCGGGCTGTGGCTGTCCTTGCGCTTGTCCCTCGAGCCCGATGCGCTCGCCATCGCGGCGGCGGGCCAGGTGTCGTCGTACATGATGACGCCGTTGACGTCCGTGACCTGCATGCCTATGTCGTCCGAGAGGGAACTCGACTCGGCGACGTCCTTGATGGCGTCCACGCTCCACCCGCCCTCGAGCTCGTAGCCCTCGGCGAGTTTCCCAGCGGCGATTTGGGCGATCTCCTCGACGTTCGCGCGGGTGTAATCCGAGAACGCTCCGCCCCAGACCACCGTGACGACGCACGCGAGGATGATCACCGTGACGAGCGACGTCATCGCGAACGAGAGTGCCATGCGCCCGCCGTAACTCATGCCGGTGCGCGGTGTGGGATGCGGGGTGTTCCAACTCGCACGCGAGGACTGGTCCGCCTCGCCCCCGTGTTTTTGTCCGATGACCAATCGGGCCATGGCGTTCCCCCTTTACGAAGAAGGGTGCGCGCCGCCGCGCGCTGGGCCGCATGCGAGCCGCACCCGACCCCCTTTACACATGAAACGGGCGCCACATTGCGCGGCGCCCGGTGCGTGACCTGTTACTTTTCCGCCTTATCCGGCTGCGCGGGCGCCTCGAAGCGGTACCCGACGCCGTGGACGGTATAGAGCCACTTGGGTTTCTTGGGGTCGTCCCCGAGCTTGGCGCGCAGGTTCTTCACATGGCTGTCGATGGTGCGCTCATAGCCCTCGAAGTCGTAACCGAGCACCTTCTCGACGAGCTCCATGCGGTTGTAGACGCGGCCCGGATGACGGGCGAGCGTGGTGAGGAGCTTGAACTCGGACGCCGTGAGGTCGACCTCCTTGCCCTCCACGAGGATCTTGTGACCCGAGATGTCGATCACCAGGTCGCCAAAATCGAGCACCTCCACCTGGGGCTCGTCGGCAAGATGGGTGCGACGGAAGAGCGCACGCACGCGCGCCACGAGCTCACGCGGGGAGAAGGGCTTGATGAGGTAATCGTCCGCGCCAAGCTCCAGGCCTATGATGCGATCCTCGACCTCGCCCTTTGCGGTGAGCATGATGATCGGAACATCGGAGGTGTCGCGAATGGCGCGGCACACGCGCTCACCGGAAAGCTTGGGCAGCATGAGGTCGAGCACGATCAGGTCGAACTGATGCTTCTCGAATTCCTCGACGGCGGACTGCCCGTCGCCGACGCCGACAACCCAGTAACCTTCGCGCTCAAGATATGCGGCAACCGCATCGCGGATGGCCTTCTCATCTTCAACCAACAGGATCTTACGTGTATCTGAAGCCATGAGCGGCCTCCTCATCTCGAGAACAAACGTCGTCTCATTCTAGCGCACGGAAACGGCGCATATCTTAGATACAGTATGCCCAATCTGCGGAACGTTCAATCATTAGCGCGGGCGGCGGCTTCGCGGGGACCTGTCGCGCATGCGAAGCCGCATATCATCAGGGCCTTACAGCCCAAACACCCTCAGACGCACGGCAGCTGGCAACCCGTCGTCACCGCGCACCGTCGCATATGTCACGAATCGGTCGGTCGTGCCCTCGCTCGCGGGATAGTCGCCGTAGTCGATCGCCTTGTCCGGAGCGGTCAGCACCGCGTACGTCTGCGCACCCACATCGATGACGAAGTGAGAGGACTGCGCCTTCACCAGGTACGTGTCCCCCTTGCCGGCGACGCACGCGAGTGGTTCGCGGCTCAGGAACACGAATGGGCCGCCCGCGTTGCCGAGGAACGTGCCCATGTTGCCCAGGCTGCCCCCGTATCCGTAGTTCGCCTCGACGGAGAAGGCGAACTGCCCGCCCATGTACACCGCCTCGAATGGACTGACCGTCTCGGGCATGACGAGCTGGGCCGATACCTTGTTGCTGCTCTCCAAGTCAATGGCGGTCAAGCCGTAGAACGTCCCGTCCTCTGACTTGACGCGAGGGGCGATGGTGAGGAATCCCTCGCTCACGCGCGGCCATGTCGCAAATCGCCCGGGGCTCTCGAACAGCTCCTTCGCCTTCGCGTCGCCGCTGGCCCATCTGTAGCAATGTGAGAACTCGGAGCGCTTGGAACCGGATGCGAGGGGCATCTTCTGCCAGATGACCGAGGACCCCGTGATGGTGAAGCGGGCGGGCTCCCAATCGACATCACCATCGTCGAGCTCGACGGGCTCACCCACAAGGGCCCCGTTCTCCAGCTGCTGGGCGATGAGCACCCATTCGCCGGTCGCGTAATTCATCTCGACCCAAGCGTACATCCGCTCGCCACATCGCACATCATGAAAGCCGAACGCCTTGCCCTTGATCGGCTCGGGCACGAGCGTTGCGCGATTGCCGCTCGCGAGCGATATGATGCCGAGGGTGTTGACCGCCCTGGCACTCGCCGGGGCCTCAAGCAGTGCGGCCCACGCTCCCTCGCAGTGAAACGGAACCGTCCCGAGCGGCAGGTCCCAAACGAATTGGGGGGCAAGGACGTTGTCGACGCCCTCGAAATCCTCGATGACGTTGACAATCTTGGAGTCATCGGTGATGACCTGGGGCTCTTCGCTCACAGTGGGGCCGGTGGCCTGATCGCCGCAGCCCGTCAGCGATATCGCCGTGATGGCGGCACCGGCCGCCGCGGCGCCCTTCACGAGCGAGCGCCGGCTCACGCCCTTCCAAGATGCGGGCGCCGAGTCGACCGGCGTTTTACCGTCAGGCACCATATGCGCCATAACCTAAGCCCCGGCCTGAGCCTCGCGCAGGGCGCGAGTCATCTGGTCGGCGCAAGAGGTCTTGCGAGGGCCGCAGGTGTTCCCCTCGAGCATCTCGACGACGCGGTCGACCGGCTGGCCGGCGACGAGCTTTCCTATGGCCTTGAGGTTGCCGTTGCACCCCCCTTCGAACGAAACGTGCTCGATGGTCTGGCCATCGTCTGACAGTTCCACGTGAATCATGCGCGCGCAAACGCCGCGCGGCTTGAAATCGAGGTCAATCATCGCGGTCCCTCCTTGTCGAATCGTTGTCGGAGCAAGTATGCCACACCCGTATGTGCAGTTTAGGGATGCAGGCCGTTATGAAAAAGGGCGGGCCCGAAGGCCCGCCCTCTCGCGATTCGATCTGTTCCGCGCCCGGAAGATCCGTGCTCGGGCGATCGCCGTTACTCGGCGGCCTCGAACAGGAACGGGGTGGTCCAACCGTCCGGCACGGCGCCCTGCTGGCCGTCACCGAGGTCGACCTTGGTCCAACCCTCGGGGATACCGCCCTCACCCTCCCAGGCACCGACCTGGTGGCAGCCGGCGCAGGTGAAGACGCTCTGATCGTGCATGCGGTGGCAGGAATTGCACTGCTGCACGCCATGGAAGTCGCTGTGCGGGTCGAAAGCGAGATCCTTGGTGGAGGACTCGCTCGCACCGGGCATGATGCCGGCGCCCGCGTGGCAGCCGCTCTGCAGGCAGAACTCGTTGGTGTAGGTCACCTTGGCGAGCGGGCTCTCGTGATCGCCGGTGAGCTGGGACTGCACCATGCGGGCGGAGGTGCCCAGCGTGTTCTCGTGGCAGTCCAGGCACTTGCCGTTCACGACGCCCTTGTGGGCGAACGCAAGGGAATCGACCTGATTCTCGAACGTGTCGTAATACTTGCCCATGGTGCTGTGGCACAGGGCGTCGCAGTAGCCGGGGGTGGCGCGCCAGGCCCAACCGGCGACACCGAGGACCGTCACGGCCACGACGGCGGCGATCACGATGGGAAGACGCTTGCCCTTCCAATCGCGCTTCTTCTTGGGAGTCTCGGACGCGGTCTCTGCCACGTTCGTCTCCTTGGTCTCATCAGCCATAGTTGCTCCTCTACCTCAAGCGACTTAAGCGGACAGCGCCGGGTTGTCGCCGCAGTACTTCTCGAGAATGTGGTCGTAGGTGCGGGTACGCTTGTCGAAGGCAACGCCACCCTCGGTGAGCAGGCCGCGGGACTCGAGGTCCTCGGCGACGTCGTCCATACCGAGGTCCTTCAGGCACTCCTTGGTGGGGCAGCCGAGCTTCTCGTCCCAACCGAAGCGCTTGTAGAGCATGGTAAGGGCCTTCTTCCAGTCCTTGCGCTCCATCTTGTCGGTGCCGGCGGTGAAGGGCTCGATCTCGGGATCCTTCTCGAAGACCCACTCGGTGATGACGTCGTGGACATTGCGCATGTCGTTGCAGCCCACGTTGCCGTCCTTGTCCTTCATGCCGCGCACGGTGTTGGCGCGCTGGAGGGTCATGATGCGCTCGCCGGCCTTGTACAGGTCGTCGATGGTGACCTCCTGGCCGGTGACGGCGGTGTAGAACTGGGCCTCGAGGTCCAGGTCGCCGCGGTAGCTGCGCTCCTTGGCGGGCGCCATGGCCATGGGCCACACCCAGTTGCAGAGGACGAGCGAGTCATGCAGGACGTCGGTGACGATGCTCCACCAGGCGAACTCGGCCTTTGCCTCGTTCATCTCGGTGTAGTTCTTCACCGGGTCGATGGCGCCCTCGCCCCACATCTCCGTGGCCATCTCTTCCTTGAGCTCATAGGGAAGGCCGCAGCCGTGGAAGTTGACGGCAGAGTGGATCATGTCGTCGCGGTTGAACATCATGTTGTACAGGCCGCCGACCTGACCGAAGGTCTCGATGGAGTGGTGGACCGGCCAACCGCGGTAGTTGATCAGCGCGGACTTCTGGTTGTCGAACCAGTCCTCGCAACCCCACTCCTTCGTCCAGACGATGGGACCGTGGCCGAGCCAGGAAATCGGCTTGTTCTCGGTGTCGTTGGAGGCGATGTCAAGCAGGATCTTGATGAAGCTCGAGGGGTCCTTGCCGTGGATGATGGCGTCGAAGTTGTACTCGGCCATCTGCTCGGCCGGCACGTGCTTGTCCAGGATGCCGGCGGAGTAGGTGTAAGCCAGGTCGCGGTAGAGCTGGGCGTAGTTGCACCACAGGCCCAGGTCGTCCACGGTGGCGGAGATGAGCATGTTGTAGCTCACGGAGAGGTCGGACAGGGTCTTGCCGTCCTCCTCGTAGATGCCCTCAGCCTTGAGGAAGGACTGCATGTAGGCGGAGAAGGGGAAGCCGGGAACGCAAGTGTTGCCCTGGGACTCGTAGCCCGTCTTCTCCTGGACGTACGGCACGTGCACCTGGGCATAGCAGCGCACGGGGCAGCCGTGGCAGCCGGCCATCTTGACGGTGTACTTCTCGGCGGCGGGGCCCATGTCCTTGGTGGACTTCATGCAGCGATAGCCCATGGTGTTGGGCTCGAACGGCTTGGGCTCGCCGGTCTCGATGGGACCACCCTCGGCGGCAGCCCAGTAGAGGCCCTTGCGGGCGGTCCAACGGGAGCCGGCGTCGTAGTACTCGGCCCAGGACTGCTGGGTGCTGGGCACGACGTGGTTGTTGTTGGAGCCGATGACCTGGGCGATCATGTAGTCGGACAGGTCGGCGACCATCTGCGGGTCGGCGACATGGCAGGCCTTGGTGCCGCGGATGACGACGGCCTTGAGGTTCTTGACGCCAAAGACGGCGCCCAGGCCGGCGCCGGCGGAGTGGGAACGGGTGTTCATCACGCAGGCGTACGGCAGCAGGTTCTCACCGGCGGGGCCGATGGTGGCCACGCAGCACTCGGCGCCGTGCTTCTTGCACAGGGCCTCGGTGGTCTCGCGGGTGCCCTTGCCCCACAGGGCGGAGGCGTCCTCGATCGAGATCTTGTCGTCGTCGATGAAGATGTAGCACGGCTTCTTGGCCTTGCCCTCGATGATCAGGCCGTCGTGGCCCGAGTACTTGAGCATGGCGCCGAGCTGGCCACCGCAGTGCATGTCGACGACCAGGTGATCGGTGGTGAAGGTCGACAGGGAGGCCCAGGTGGAGCGGCCGGCCAGCGGCACGCCGGAACCGGTCAGCGGACCGACGGCGAGAACGGCCTTGTTCTCCTCGTCCATCCAATCGACCTCGGGGCCGACCTCGTCGTACATGATCTTGTTCGCGAAGCCCATGCCACCGATGTAGTCCTTCTGCATCTCGACATCGGACTCTTCGGTGATATCTCCGCTCGTGAGGTTGACGCGGGCGATCCAGCCAGCCCAACCGTAAGAGGTTTCAGCCATTGCGCTTCTCCTTTACTGGGCGATCTTGCCGCCGGCAACGAAGTCCTGGACCTCGCTGACGTAGGGCCACTTGGTCTCGGAACGGGTGGGGCCGGAAGAGTGGTTCACGTTCTCCCACTTGATGAGCTCGAGAGCGCCGTTGGGGCACTGATCGGCGCAACGACCGCAAGCGATGCACTTCGTGGACTTGTGGGTCTCGGTGTTGACCACGGGCATGTGCCACGGGCAGGCGGCCACACAGGTGCCGCAACCCACACACTTCTCGGGGTCGACGGTGCGGGTGCCGTTCTCGGTCGTGACGATGGCGCCGTGCGGGCACGACGTCTGGCACAGGGCGGTGGTGCACATGTGACATGCGCGGATCTGCCACTCGCAGGAGTAGAACAGGCCGTCGCAGGACTCCCAGTCCGAGCCGAACTGCAGGCCGTCGTGCACGTGGATGCGCGCGGCGGCGGGCTGGGAAGCGCCGTCGTTCTTAAGCGTGCACATCATCTCGCAGCGCTGGCAACCGGTGCAGCGCGCGCGGTTGACCTTGAGCACGTGGGCCGGGGTCGCGTAATAGTCGACCTCGCCCTTTGAGCTCGTGGGAGCAGCGGCGGCGGAATCCGGGAGCAACCCCAGCGCCACCATGCCCGCCACGAACGCGCCCGACACCTTCACGAACCCACGACGGGTGAAGAAGGAGTCGAGACGGTCCGCGCCGGAGCCTACCTGCTCCATGGCGGTGTTCTCTTTCATAATTTCCTCCCCTATTTGCCTCGCGGGCGCGCGTTCGCCCGCGGAACCTGAGGCACTGTGCGCAGAGAAAATGCGCACATGCAGACATGTTCAATTATGCCTGAATAAAGCGTTTAAGCCGCAGATGGTCATTATTCTATTTGCAGAATAATGACCATGCCCCGCGAGACTTATATCTCCCCGGCCTCCCGGAGCTCCTGGTCCACGCGCTCGTCGCGGAGGGAGCAGTTCTCGGTCAGGAGGCAGTTGGGGCACATCCCGTCGCAGGGAATCGCCTTGTCGAGCTGCGCCAGGTCATACCCCTTGATGCGCAACAGGTAATCGCCTATGAGGGCTCGCACCGCCTCGACGGCGTAGGTGAGCGTGTACTTGCGGCCGTTGGGCAGGCCGCCCACGTACTCGAGGATGTCCTCCTTGGTGATGGCGAGTGCCTCGTCGAAGGTCTTGCCGCGCAACATGGTGGCGAGGGCCGTTGCGCAGGCAATTGCCGCCAGGCACCCATGACTGCGGAAGCCAACCTCCTCGAACGTCTCGCTTTGGGGATCTATGCGGGCGAACAGCTGCATCTGGACGGTCCCGCGCTTCTCCTTGCCCACGCTGCAGAACGCGTTGGCGTCCTCCGGAATGCCGCCGTTACGCGCGTCGGCTATGAGGTTGAGCGACCGCTCCGAGTACTCGGTGATCGGGGCGTCGTTCTCTATCTGATACATGTCCGGGGTGCGCAAGAACGGCGTGTCCTCCGTCAACCGTCGCTTTGCCATCTCGGTCTCCCTCCCTTTTGCGCCGCAAGGGCGCCGTCATCGTCTATGCCACGGCGCGCGTCGTCGCCATACCGGCCCCGCCATCACGGGTTGCGGAACTTCTCAACACCGTACCACTCCGCCAGGGCCTTGGCCTGAGCGGGCGAGAGGTGCCTGGTCGAATAGAAATACGACTCGTTCAAGCTCGTCTGCGTGATCTCTATGTCCGCATAGGCCTCGTCACGGGATGCAGCCTCATACAGCGAGACGACCTTCGATGCGGGCCACAGATAGGGCTGGTTGAGAAAGTCGGATGCGGCGACCGGTCGCGGATACACCCTGGATTCCGTGCGGACGACATCCGCGAAGGTCGCCAAGTCGTCCCCCTCCGCCGTGTTGAAAAGCGCGTGCGCGTAGCTGTGCGACATGAGGGGCTTGGAATACATATATGTGCCGGACCTGCCGTAGAGCAAGACGATATCCGTCACCTCCGGCTCGGGCAGGGGGTCGTCGAGGTCGAGCTCGTCGAGCTCGGGGCGGTCGTCGTACCCCAGCGGAAGCTCCTGCTTGCCCATCGCCGGCGTATCCTCGGCATGGGGGTGCTCCTCTATATACGCGAGCAGGTCCTCGGCGAATGCGCGGGGGTCGACGCCCTCCGGGGCGAACGCGCGCTTGACCCACCTATCCGGCGTGGTGAGCTTGCCCTCGCGCGAGCGGCGGCGGATGTCGGCAAGGGCGCGATCCGCGGCGATTTGCCAATCATTGCGGGCGTGGACCCGCGCGATCTCCTCGTCAGATGCGAGCGGGTCCTGCCCCAGCCCCTCGCGCGACGTCGTGTTCTCCATGCTGCCCCTCCAAAAAAAATCCCGGACGGCCCTAGGCCATCCGGGACATCTTACCAGCTAACTGCGCGCCGCCACGTCCTACTTGGCGCGGTTCGCAGCCTTCTTGCGGTCGGTCGCGTTGAGCAGACGCTTGCGCATGCGGATGTTCTTGGGCGTAATCTCCACGAGCTCGTCGTCCACGATGTACTCGAGCGCCTCCTCAAGGGAGAAGGTGCGCGGCGGGACAAGCTGGATGGAGATGTCCGAGGTGGAGGAGCGCTGGTTGCCCAGATTCTTGGTGCGGGCGATGTTGACCACCATATCGCCCGGCTGGTTGCGCTCGCCCACGAGCATGCCCTCGTAGCACTCGGTGCCGGGCTCGACGAACAGGGAGCCGCGCTCCTGCAGCGTGCCGAGCGCGTAGGCCACGGCCTTCTCGGTGGTCATGGCGATCATCGCGCCGTTCTTGCGGTTGCCGATCTCGCCCGCATAGGGGCCGTACTCCAGGAAGGTGTGGTAGAAGACGCCCTCGCCGTGCGTGACGTTGAGGATGCGGTTCTTGAGGCCCATGATGCCGCGCGTGGGGATGCGGAACTCCACATGCGTCACGGACTTGCCCGTCTCCATGCTGGTCATGGTGCCGCCGGAGTTGCCGAAGATCTCGATGACCTTGCCGGCGTACTCGTCGGGGCACTCAACCACGGCCTGCTCGACGGGCTCCTGGACGTTGCCGTTCTCATCCTTCTTGAACAGAACGCGGGGACGGCCCACCTGGAACTCATAGCCCTCACGGCGCATGGTCTCCATGAGAACGGAGAGGTGCAGGATGCCGCGGCCGCTCACCTCGACGCCGGTCTTGTCGTCAAGCTCCTCGATGCGCATGGTCACGTTGTTCTCGCGCTCGTTGAACAGGCGCTCCTTGAGCTGACGCGCGCCCACGATATCGCCATCGCGGCCGACCAGCGGGGAGGTCGAGGCCTCGAACACGATGGAGAGGGTGGGCGGGTCGATCTCGATGGGATCGAGCTCGACGGGGTTCTCCGGGTCGGTGTACACGTCGCCGATGTCGGTGTTGTCCACGCCGACGACGGCGGCGAGGTCGCCGGCGCCGACTTCGGAGCACTCGGTGCGGCCAAGGTAGTCGAAGGTGAAGAGCTGCTTGACGGTGGCAGTCTTGCGCTCGCCGTCGTTCTTGACCACGAGGATCTGGTCACCGGTGTGGATGGTGCCGGAGTACACGCGGCCGATGCCGATGCGGCCCACGAAGTTGGAGTGGTCGATGGTGACGCACTGCATGGCGAGCGGCCCCTCGACGTCCACGTCCGGCGCGGGCATATCGTTCACGATCATGTCGAGCAGCGGGTACATGTCCATGTTGCCGTCCTCGGGGTCGAGGCGGGCGTAGCCGTTGACGCCGGAGCAGTACACGACGTGCTCCATCGCGAACTCGAGCTGTTCATCGGAGGCGCCCAGGTCGGCCATGAGGTCGAGGCAGTCGTTGTACGCCTTCTCGGGGTCGGCGCCGGGGCGATCGATCTTGTTGATGACGATCATGATGGAAAGACCGGTGTCGATGGCGTGACGCAGGACAAAGCGGGTCTGGGGCATGGGACCCTCAAAAGCGTCGACGAGCAGCAGGGCGCCGTCGGCCATGCGCAGCACGCGCTCGACCTCGCCGCCAAAGTCGGCGTGGCCGGGGGTGTCGATGACGTTGATCTTCACGCCGTTGTAGTCGATGGAGATGTTCTTGGCCAGAATGGTGATGCCGCGCTCGCGCTCCTGATCGTTGGAGTCGAGCACGCGGTCCTGAACCTCCTGGTTGGCGCGGAAGGCGCCCGCGGCGCGGAGCAGCTTGTCGCACAGGGTGGTCTTGCCGTGGTCGACGTGGGCGATGATGGCGATGTCTCGCAGGTTTTCTACGCGCATGGGCGTCCCCTTATCCGTATATCCTCTGGCGCGCAAGCCTATGCCCGGCGAAGCGCCCCACATGTTCGGTAATCGGTTTTTCGATACGGCGGTATTGTAGCCGTTGCAAACAACTCATTTGTTTTTAACCAGCGGGTTTGCCGGCACTACACATAATCTGAAGCTTGGGCGCGAAGGGAAGGGCGGAAGCCGTCCTCCATGCGCTCACGGCCTGCACGGCGGGGCCGGGCACATCGCCACGCTCGCGCTTAGAGCAGCGAGGGCTCCTCGCCGGCGGGCTCGGGATCGCACCACATGAAGCCCTCCCCGGTGCCCGCGCCGGAGTAGAGGACGTATGCGGAGTAGCCCACGGACATGCCGCGCTGGTAAAAACTCACGATGATGGCGTCCTGGAACTCGCAGTCGAGCTCCACGCCGCCCGCATAGGCAATCGCATAGCGGTCGAGGGGACCTACATGGTCCGATTGGATGCCGGCCGCGTTGGCCTCGATGAAATGCTGAGCGCCCTCAAGGCACGCCTCGGGGCCATCCTCCGTGAAACACGCCTGGTAGCGGTTGGCATTCGAATCTTCCGCGATGAGAACCACGCCGAGCTCCTCGCCGTCGGCGAGGGCGTTGAGGAAGTCATCGAGCAGGTCGCACACCATGGCATCGAGCTCAGGGGAAACCTCATCGCGCGGCGCGTCGTTCATCTGCTCAGCCATGACTGCTCCTTAATGCAAAAAGGCACCGACGACGCCGATGCCCCAACAGTTCATATGGTGGAGGTTAGGGGGATCGAACCCCTGACCTCAGGCTTGCAAAGCCCGCGCTCTCCCAGCTGAGCTAAACCCCCACGTAGTAATAAACACCCCAGCGGCGACTCGGCTCTCGCTGGGGTGTTTATTGCGAAAGAATGGTGGACCTGACAAGGTTCGAACTTGTGACCTCCCGGTTATCAGCCGGACGCTCTGACCAACTGAGCTACAGGTCCAACGCGGGGACTAATATAGCCCAGGCGGCGAATTGGAGTCAACAACTTTTTTAAATTATTTTCCAAAGAGAAGTCTGTACATGGCAGATCCGATACTCCAAACCACAAACACGCAGGTCACCGCCGTCAGGTATCCAGATGCGTCCAGAAACAAATCGAGCATGTCGAAATGGCGGCCCGGCACATACAGCTTGTGATATTGATCGGCAAAGGACGCCAGCGCACAGCCCGCCAACGACAGCGCGTACATGATCCATGTACGCCAGACGCGGATGTGCCCGCGGGGGCTCCTCCGATGGGCCCAGACCGACATCCATGCGAGGACGTTGAGCGCGACCACCCCTCCCAGGAGCGCGAATTCCACCACATGGGCCTGTTGGCGCACGGACAGACCGTGGTTCGCGAACTTGTGCGAAAGCAGGAGGACCCTCTCGCCCGCCCACTTTACGGGATCATCCTCAAATGCGGGGGACTGCCCCGACTCGACGAGCCACGCCCCCTTCTGCGCCAGGCCATCGGCGGTCGATGACAGGGCAGACGTCTCGTTGGGGGCTTGCTCGGTCAGATAGAAGATGGTCATGAAGCCGAACACGAGCAACCCCAGGCACAGCAGGCGGGCCACCCACCTCAGTGCAGACGCACCGCGACGCGGCGCTGGCGCGGGCCTCTCGCCCGAAGCCATGCGAGAGAGGTCGGCGCGGGCGACACGATCGAATTTGGCTGCGGAGGCGGGAATCCCATCGGAGGGTCGCCCGCGATCATGCGGCTCATATGGGATTTCGGGCATGGGGCGCACCACCGTCTTATCGACGGGAATGCGGTCATCGTCGAACATTGCTCCCCCTTTCAAATGTCATCATTTTCCTACGCGTTTCCACACTGCAATAAAAACGGACAGGAGCCACATGAGGGGTCCACATCGGGGCGTCAAAGACGATGGGGAGGGAATCGAGGGCGTTGACGGGGGCATCTACACACAACATGCTAAAGCCCCGATATGCGAACGAGTACAATGACTCCCATATATACGGTACCGTGGAGGTAGTATGCCAGCAGACAACAACATGCGCCGAGGCAATCATTTCGCCTCGGGCCCGGCACAGACCAATGGCCCGAAGCGCGGCGCGAGCCCCATCGGGGGACAGGGATTCGGCTCCCAGTCCCCCGACACCACGCAGGAGTTCATGAACGCCCATCGCGCTGCGCACGTCAACCAATCGCAGCATCGCACCGCATCCCACGCGCAACAGCCCACTGTTGCCGCCCCCAAACCCGCCGGCAGCGCGCGGCGCGCGCAACAGGCGCCGGGCACGGCCTACCAGCCCGCCGCGAGCGCCTATCAGGGCGGAAGGTCCAACCCGTACGGCGGCCAGAGAGGCAGTCAGGGAAGCCCGTATTCCCCGGGGTACTCCCCGTCTAGCCAGCCCCCAAAGAAAAAGCGGGGCAAAGCGGTCGGCATCGTGGTGAGCCTCATCCTGCTCGGGATCCTCGTCTTTGGCGGCGCAACCGGGTTTTTCCTGTATAAGGATGCCAAGGGCCTCATGAGCCAATCGCATACGCTCATCGATGAAGTCTCATCCATGAAGGGCTATCTCAAGGAGGGGGAGGGGGAGCAACTCAACGCGACCGCTCAGTCCATCTCCGACCAGATCTCCTCCATGAGGGAGACCATCGACGGCCCCGCCTGGACCATCGCCAGCTTCGTCCCCGTGTACGGCGATGACATCAAGTTGGTTCGCGGGCTTTTGAAGCAAGCCGATGTGCTCGCCGAAGATGCGCTCCTGCCCGCATGCGACCAGCTCGCGGACTTCAAGCTCAGCGAGCTGCTCAGCGACGGCGCCATCAACGTGGACATGCTCAAGTCCCTCATCTCCACCCTCCAGGATGTCGAACCGGTCGTGTCCTCGAGCATCGACGCCATCGACGCACTGCCCGAGCCCCATATCGGGAAGCTCAAGGGCATCATGGACAAGTTCAAGGAGCCCATGAAGAGCGCCAAGGGCGTGCTTGGCAACATCAACGAGATCGCCCCGCTGCTCCCGCAGATGCTCGGCGCCGACGGCGCCCGCACGTACGTCCTGGTGGCCCAGCAGAACGCCGAGCTGCGCTCCACCGGCGGACTGGGCGGCTCCGTCGGAACGCTCTCGATCAATAACGGTGCCATCTCCATGGGCGAGTTCGAGGCCGGCAACGCCGTCAACGGCGATGCGGCGCTCAAGGGCGAGGTCACCTCGGAGGAAGAGGCGCTCTTCACCGACCGCATGGCCGTGCGCGTGACCGACACCAACTTCAACCCGGACTTTCCGCGCGTTGCGCACTTCGTCAAGGCGATGTGGGAGGCCAAGACCAACCAGCACGTCGACGGCGTGGTGTTCATAGACCCCGTGTTCCTCCAGTACTTCCTCGCCCTCACGGGCGGCGTTGATTCCGAAGGCATCAGCGTGACCGGCGATAACGCCGCCCGCATGCTGCTGCACGACGCCTACAACACGCTCTCCGTCGAGCAGACCGACGCGTTCTTCTCCTCCGTCGCGGGCCAGGTCTTCGACCAGATCATGGGAAACCTGGGCGAGGTCGGCTTCGAGGGCCTGTTCAAGACCGTGAAGCGCGGCATCGACGAGCACCGACTGCTCGTCTGGATGGAGAGCGCGGACGAGGAGTCCCTCATCGAGAAGATGGGGTGCTCCGGCGCCCTCAATTCCGACGAGTCCAAACCGGAACTCGGCGTGTTCTTCTCCGATGAGACCTGGTCCAAGATCAGCTGGTACTTCTCCTCCAACACCGAGGTCGGCGAGGGCGTCAAGAACGCCAACGGCTCCACCACCTACCACGTGACCACCACCATGACGAACAACCTGACCCTGGGCGAGGCCGGTCAGCAGGTGAGCTACATCACGGGCTACCATCCGAACAAGAAGACCATCGCCGACATGTTCATGCACGTCTACCTCGTCGCACCGGCGGGCGGATCGATTACGAACATCACGACCGACGGTGGCGACTTCTCACCCCAGCGCTTCACCCAGATGCCCTATCGCGACTGGACCTTCCACACCGCGAGCCCCGTCATCAGCGGGGGCGAGACCATCACCATCTCCTACGATGTCACGGTCTCTGCGGCCGCGACGGAGCCCCTGGCCGTCCGCACAACGCCGACCGCGCAGGTGGTCGCCGGCTGGGGCCCCAATGCCGCCGACGCCGTGGAAGCCCCTGAGGGGGCGGCCGAGTAACCAATGATCCGCGTAGACATCGAAAGCATCGTCATGGCGGCGGGGCCCGTTCCCTCCGTCATAGTCCTACGGGAGCGAAAGACCGGGGCCCCCGCCGACGCCCCAGTCCGAGCGCTGTCCATTCAGACGGGCGCATATGAGGCCGCGGCAATTGGGCACGGCATCGATCCAGACAAGCCCTCGCCGCGACCCATCGCCCACGACCTGCTCCTCAATACAGTCAGGGAGCTCGGCGCCAAGGTCGAGCGCATCGAGATCAACCGCTGGGACGCTCCCGTGTTCTACGCCGATGTGGTGCTGGAATGCAGCGGCGGATTCCCAGATGACGATGGGGAGGGTACCGGCGCGCACGCGCGCGAGATCAAGATCGACGCCCGACCCAGCGACGCGCTCGCCCTGGCGACCCGTTCGAACGCACCCATCTACGTCGAGGATGACGTCATGAACCGCGCCGGGAGCAGCTCCTTCCGACCGGACCGCGACGAGGCCTCGACGAAGGAGGAGCTCGAGCGGTTCGACGAATTCGTCCAGAATCTGTCCCCCGATGATTTTTAAGCCGCGGGCCTGAGCCTCAGCGACCCCTCACCGTGCCGAGCAGCGCCCGAACGGCGCGAGTGAGGCCGGCCACATAATGGCCGTTCAACATGTCAACGAGCCCCTCCGCGGTCTCAAGCGGCACGCCGCTGGTGACCATCGAGCGCAATGGCATGTCGGCGGCCATTTCTTTCATCATCGCCCGTTGCACGTGATCCATCTTTCTTGAGGGCTCCGCCATAACCCAATCGATGACGCCGAACAGGCGCCGGCCAAGCCACACCGCTCCCATGTCCTGCACCGTGGAATCGACCGTAAAGGGACGCACGGGGGCGGGCTTCGGCAAACCTGCACCGAATAGCCCTGCGAATGCGCCGCGGGCCCCATACTCAGAGAAGCAGCCATGGTACGGATCCAAGTAGATCGCGGGAACGCCGCCCGAGAGGCCCGTCTCATCCTCGGCGCACGCACGATGAGATGCGGGGGCGCATCCGTCGTGCCCGCGCGAATCGTGCGCTGGCACGACCCCGCCTTCATCATCCACCGTCACAGACGAGCGTAGGCGCACGTCCCGACTTGAGGCCGATACGCGGATCTCGTACGATCCGGGGCGGACGCACCAGCCGTGGGCGGCGGGGTCCCAAGATCGGAACGCCGCCTCATTCAACTCGATTTCCACGGGTCGCGCCTCGCCCGGGGCGAGCTCGACCTTTGAAAACGCCACGAGTCCCTGCGGTGGGCAGGGAGGGGGCACCACGCCGAGGGCGGGCGCCACGTAGACCTGGACGACCTCCGCGCCGGCGAGCTGCCCGGCGTTCTCAAGCGTAAAACGAACCTTATGCCCGCAGATCTCAAGATTCCGGTACTCAAAGCTCGTGTAGGACAGCCCGAATCCAAATGGAAACGCGGGCTCGACGGCGACGGCATCGTAATACCGATATCCCACAAAGAGACTCTCGCGATACTGGACCTCGCGCTCCATATCCGGGTATGCCGAGCCGAGCGCGGTGTCCTCCAAGCGTGCCGGCCACGTCTCGGCCAGGCGGCCGCTGGGATTGACATCTCCCGAGAGAATATCCACAGTCGCGCCGCCGCCCTGGCAACCCGAGAGATACATGAGCAGGATCGCCGCGGGATCCTCGCGCCAGGGCATCTCCATGGGCGCCCCGCCCTGCAAGACGACGACCGTCCGCGGATTCGCCGCGCACACCCGCTCGATCAACTCGACATGCCCCCTGGGCATGACCATGAGCTTGCGGTCGAACCCCTCCGATTCATACCGCGCGGGGAGCCCGGCGACCACCACCGCGACATCGGACCGCGCGGCGGCGTCCTCGGCCTCGCGCAGCAAGAACTCGGAGGTCTCCCCCATGATGGGGTCGTACCCGTCCGCGTACACCGCTGAGTACCCGCGCTGGGCCATTCGGTACCACAGGTTGTCTAGAATCTTGGGGTTGATGCGCGACGAGCCCGACCCCTGATACCGAGGCAGGCGCGCAAACGCCCCGATCACGGCCACCCTCTGCGAAACCTCGAGCGGCAGGACGCCATCGTTTTTGAGGAGCACCGCGCTCTGGGCGGAGGCGCGGCGAGCGAGGTCCGCATGGGAACGATAGAACGACTCATCATCCCCAAGGTCGCGCAGGGGACGTGGGGCGCCCACCCGCTTCGAAAGCCGGGCCAGGTCGGAGATGCACTCATCGACCGCGGACTCGTCAAGATCGCCCGCACGGACTGCAGCCGCCACGGCCTTAGCGTGATCGGGGCGAGGGCCGGGCATACACAGGTCCAGGCCGGCGCGAACGGACTCGACGCTCGAGCTCATCGCCCCCCAATCGCTGACCACAACGCCGTCGAAACCCCATTCACCGCGCAAAACGTCCTTGAGCAGCCAGCGGTTCTCGGAGCAGTACACGCCATTGAGACGGTTGTAGGCCGTCATAACGCTGTGGGGATGAGCACTGCGGACCACACGCTCGAACGGCGCGAGGTAGATTTCCCTCAACGCCCTCTCATCGATGACCGAGTCCTCGACCATGCGGGCGTGCTCCTGGCTGTTGCCCGCGAGATGCTTGAGGCAAGCCGCGACCCCCCGGCTCTGGATGCCGCGAACCATCGAAGCTCCAAGTTCGCCGGAGACCAATGGGTCCTCGCTGAAGTACTCGAAGTTACGACCGCACAGGGGATGGCGCTTTATGTTCACACCGGGCCCAAGCAGCACATCCACGCCCTGCTCGACCGCCTCCTCACCCAACGCGGCGCCCACCTCCTCGACAAGCACTGGGTCAAACGAGCACGCGAGCGCGGAGGCAGTGGGGAAGCAGGTTGACGGACGGCTCTCCGCTATCCCCAGGTGATCTTCGCTTCCCTCCTGCTTGCGCAATCCGTGGGGACCATCCGAGAGCACCAGCGCATCGACGCCGCATGCTGGGAGCGGGGCGGTCCGCCAATGGGAGACGCCGGCGAGCACGCGCGCCTTATCCTCTACCGATATGCTCCCCATCGAGACGCTCCTCAAGTCGCTTGGCCACTCATCGGCTTATACCCACCGCATTGCACGGATGCGAAAGATGGATTGAGTTTATCCCAGCGGACCACGCGGCGCGGGGTGCGCGGCGCTGCGGCGACGCCGTGAAAAAAACGGGGCCACCCGGATGACCCGGGTAGCCCCATGCGGCTTTGCCCATCAAAATGGACGGCGTTCGCCACGTCCCGCGCGGGCGGGGCGGCGCCTACTCCTCGAGCAGGTCCTCCAGGGCCTCGTCGCCGGAGCCGATGTCGACGTGGTCCCCATCGCTCGGCGCGCTCGCGTCGCCAGCGGCGTTTACCTCATCCGGCTCCTGGCCCTCGGCCCCGGCGGGGTCCTCGGCCTTCTTCTTGGCGCTCGTCATGCGCGCGACGGCGGTGACGCGGTCGCCGTCCTCGACACTCATCATTTTCACGCCCTGCGTGGCGCGGCCGGTCTGCGAGATCTCGGCGGTCTTCACGCGGAGGACGGTTGCGCCCTCGGTGATGATGAGCAGCTCGTGCTGCGGGCCCACCACCTTCATGGCGGCCAGTGCACCCTTGCGCTCGGTCATCTGAAGGGTGTACACGCCCTGACCGCCGCGGTTCTGCTCGGGGTAATCCGCCACCGGCGTGCGTTTGCCGTAGCCGCGCTCGGTGATCACGAAGAGCTCACCGCGGCCATTGGTGATCTCCATGCCCAGCACCTCGGTGCCGCTCTTCATGGTGATGCCGCGCACGCCGCTCGTATCGCGACCGGTGGCGCGCACTTGATCCTCGCAGAACATGATGGCCTTGCCGGCGGTCGTCGCCAAGATGACCTTGTCGTCCGGTCTCACGCGGCGAACGCCGAGCAGACGGTCGCCGTCCTTGATGTTGATGGCGATGATGCCGTCTCTGCGAGAGCGGTCGTAGGCCGCCATGGCGGTCTTCTTCACCATGCCGCCGGCGGTGGCGAACATCAGGTACTCGTCCTCGGGGAAATCGCGGCAGGAGATCACGGATGCGATCTTCTCGCCCTCCTCGAACGGGAGCAGGTTCACGATCGCGGTGCCGCGCGCCTGGCGTGTTCCCTCGGGCAGCTCGTGCACCTTGAGGCGGTAGACCTTGCCCTTGCTGGAGAAGAACAGCACGTACTCATGGGTGCTGGCGATGAACATCTCGTCGATGACGTCATCTTCTTTGAGGTTCACGCCCGAGACGCCCTTGCCGCCGCGCTTCTGGGCGCGATAGGCCTCGACCGGGATGCGCTTGACGTAGCCGGTATGGGTGATGGTGACGACCATGTCCTCGTCGGCGATGAGGTCCTCGACGTTAAGATCCTTCTCGGCGCCGGTGATCTGGGTGCGGCGCTTGTCGCCGAACTTGCGGGCGATCTCGCGCATCTCCTCCTTGATCACGCCCAGAATCTTCTCCTCGTGCGCGAGCAGGTCCTCGTAGTAGGCGATCGCGCGGCGCAGGCCCTCGAGCTCCTCCTCGATCTTGTCGCGCTCCAGTCCGGTGAGGCGGCGGAGCTTCATCTCGAGGATGGCCGTGGTCTGCTCGGGGCTGAACCCGAAGCGCTCGATGAGGCGGCCGCTGGCCTCGGCGTCCGTCTGCGAGGAGCGGATGATGGAGATGACCTCGTCGATGTGGTCGAGGGCCATGAGGTAACCCTCGAGAATGTGCGCGCGAGCCCGAGCCTTCTTGAGGTCGAAGCGGGTGCGGCGGGTCACCACGTCGACCTGGTGGTCGATGTAGTGCTGCAGCATCTCGCGCAGCGACAGGCGCTTGGGGATACCGTTGACCAGGGCGAGGTTGTTCGCGCCGAAGGTGGTCTGCAGCGAGGTGTACTTATACAGGTTGTTGAGCACGACCTGCGGGATGACGCCCTTCTTGAGCTCGATGACGAGGCGCAGACCCTTTTGCGTGGACTCGTCGCGCATGTCGGAGATGCCCTCGATGCGCTTCTCGTTGACCAGGCTCGCGATCTTCTCCTGCAGGGTGCCCTTGTTCACCATGTACGGGATCTCGGTGAACACCAGACGGTTGCGTCCCGTCTTGGTGGACTCCACATGCGCCTTGGCGCGCACCGTGATGGAGCCGCGGCCGGTCTCATAGGACTGGCGGATGCCGTCGGTGCCCATGATGAGGGCGCCCGTGGGGAAGTCGGGACCGGGCATGATCCGCATCAACTCGTCGACCGTCGCATCGGGGTGGTCGATCAGGTAGCAGGTCGCCTCGACGGCCTCGCCCATGTTGTGCGGGGCGATGTTGGTGGCCATGCCGACCGCGATGCCCTGGGAGCCGTTCACCAGCAGGTTGGGGAAGCGGGCGGGCAGGGCCGTGGGCTCAGCGAGGGACTCGTCGTAGTTGGGCTGCCAGTCGACGGTGTCTTTCTGCAGGTCACGCAGGAGCTCCATGGCGGGCTTGGCCAAGCGGGACTCGGTATAACGCATGGCGGCGGCGCCGTCGCCGTCGATGTTGCCAAAGTTGCCGTGGCCGTCGATGAGCGGGGTGCGCATGGAGAACCATTGGGCAAGGCGGACCATTGTGTCGTACACCGCGGAGTCGCCGTGAGGGTGGTACTTGCCGATGACTTCGCCGACCGTCCAGGCGGACTTCTTGTGCGGGCGGTTGGGGAAGATGCCGCTCTCGTTCATCGCGTACAGGATGCGGCGGTGGACCGGCTTGAGGCCGTCGCGCACGTCCGGCAGGGCACGGGCGGTGATGACCGACATCGAGTACTCGATGAAGGACTGCTTCATTTCGCGGCCGAACTCGCTAATCTGCAGCGAGCCGCCGTTCACATCCGTGCCGGCGTCCTCGCCGCGATCGTTGGCGCCGAAGCTCTCCTCGAGCTCCTCGTCGTCATCCTCTTCCTCGTCGGACTCGGCGTCGGGATCGTACCCGTCCGCCTCGTCCTCGTTCGCGCGGGCGAGCAGGCGCTTGAGGTCTTCGGGCATGCCCTCAGACGCGTCATCACGTTCGAGCTCGTCGTTGTTCATATCGTCAGCCACGTGTTCTCCTTATCGGTCGTGGTCGCAGATGTGTAATTGGGGACGGGTGCAAATTACACATCCTGGGCGGCCGATGCGGGCCGCAGGGTGCGTGAACTCGCCGATGTGTAATTTGCACCCGTCCCCAATTACACATCGGCCGGCGTCGGCTAGGCGTCCAGAAAGCGGGCGTCGTGCGCGTGCTTCTCGATGTACTCGCGGCGATACCCCACCTCGGAGCCCATGAGTTCGCGGACGGCGCGGTCGGCCACGACGGCGTCCTCGATGGTGACGCGCTGCAGGATGCGTGTCTTGGGGTCCATGGTGGTGCTGGCCAACTGCTTGGGATCCATCTCGCCCAGGCCCTTGTAGCGCTGGACGGTATAGCCCTTGCGCTTCTTGGTCACCTTTCCGTTGGACTGCTCGTCCTCGGACTCGTCGGGATTGAGGCCGAGAGCGGCGATGGACTCGCGCAGGATCTCGTCCTCGGCCTGGCGGCCGTTGGGGTAGACGTAGTGAATCTTGTTGCGGACCTTGATGCCGAAGATCGGGGGGCAGGCCACGTACACATAGCCGGCGTCGATGAGCGGGCGCATGTACTTGTAGAAGAACGTCAGCAGCAGAATGCGGATGTGGGCGCCGTCGACGTCGGCGTCCGTCATGATGATGATCTTGTGGTAGCGGGCCTTGGTGATGTCGAAATCGCCGCCGTCGCCGTTGCCGGTCGTGACGCCGCAACCGATGGCGGTGATGAGCGACTGGATGGTCTCGGAGGAGAAGGCGCGGTGGTCGCCCACGCGCTCGACGTTCAAGATCTTGCCGCGCAGGGGCAAGATCGCCTGGATGTCTCGGCGACGGCCGTCCTTGGCCGAACCGCCTGCCGAGTCGCCCTCTACGATGAAGAGCTCGGTCAGCTCGGCGTTGCGCTCCGAGCAGTCGGCGAGCTTGCCGGGTAGGCTCGCCGTCTCCAGCAGCGACTTGCGGCGCGTGGCCTCGCGGGCCTTGCGGGCGGCGTTGCGCGCCTTGCTCGCCTGCTGCGCCTTCTTGATGATCTCGCGCGCCTGCTTGGGGTGCTCCTCAAGATAGTCGGTCAGGCCCTCGGAGACGACCTTGCGAGTGAGGGTGCGCATGAAGGAGCTGCCGAGCTTCGCCTTGGTCTGGCCCTCAAACTGCGGGTCGGCGAGCTTGACGGAGATGACGGCAGTGAGGCCCTCGCGGATGTCGTCACCCGTGAGGTTGCCCTCCTTCTCCTTGATGATGTTGTTCTTGCGAGCGTAATCGTTGATTACGCTGGTGAGCGCCGTGCGGAAGCCCTCCATGTGCATGCCGCCCTCGATGGTGCGGATGTCGTTGGCGAAGGACACGACGCTCTCGGAGTAGGAGGTGTTCCACTGGATGGCGACCTCGACCTCGCCGGTCTTCTCCACCGGGGCACCCTCCTCGGAGGCTCCGGACAGGTAGATGGGGTGCTTGAGGCCCTCGGGCACGGTCTTGCCCTCGTTCAGGAACTTGACGAAGTCGATGATGCCGCCGGCGTAGCAGAACTCCTCGACCTCGGGCTCCACCGAGCGCTCGTCGCGCAAGACGATCTTGAGGTTCTTGTTGAGGAACGCCGTTTGCTGCAGGCGGTCGTGCAGAGTGCCGAAATCGTAGACCGTGGTCTCGAAGATCTCGTCGTCCGGCCAGAAGGTGACGGTGGTGCCGGTCGTGCTCGAGGAGCCGACCTCTTCCATCTTCTGGGTGGTCTTGCCGCGGGAGAACTCCATCTCGTAGGTTTTGCCATCGCGGCGAACCTGGACGTTCATCTTCTTGGAGAGCGCGTTGACGACGGAGACGCCCACGCCGTGCAGGCCGCCGGAGACCTTGTAGGCAGAGTTGTCGAACTTGCCGCCGGCATGGAGGATCGTCATGACGACCTCGAGGGTCGGGATCTTCTTGACCGGGTGCATGTCGACCGGGATGCCGCGGCCGTTGTCCACGACGGTGATCGAGTTGTCGGGATGGACCGTGACCTCGATTTTTGAGCAGTAGCCGGCCATCGCCTCGTCGACCGAGTTGTCGACGATCTCCCACACCAGGTGGTGCAGGCCCGTCGAACTCGTGGAGCCGATGTACATGCCGGGGCGGACGCGAACGGCCTCGAGGCCCTCGAGGACCTTGATCTCGCTTCCGCCGTATTCGTTCTCATTCGCCACGTGGTTCTCCCTTTGGGTTGCAGAGTATGGCTAACCTTTATAGTTTATCGCATGGGAGCATGGCAAAAACGCTTGAGCGGGTAGGTACCGAATACCTCTACAAGCCACTGAGAGACGATTTGAGGGGCTTGAGCCCTCATGCGCGTGGTGGGAGGTCAACGGGCGGGGTCTTTCCGCTCATAGCCGGGTCGAGTCGTCTTGACCACGATGTTGCCCACCGCTCCGCCAAGACGTTCCATGCGCGCACGGATGATCTCGCGCATCATGGTGAGCTCCTGCGTCCAGGATGCGCCGTCGGTGTAGACGATCAGTTCGTCGCGCTCGGCCACGTAATGCAGGCCGGTCACATGGCGCCCCTCCCGCGTGTTGGCGCAGATCTGGTTCCAGGCTCGATAGATATCGTGCCTGCGCTCGGCCTGCTCAAACTGGCGGCGGCGCTCCGGTGTGGCGCCGTCGAACAGGCGGCTGCGCTCGGAGTTGATGAAGTCCCCCAATCCCGCCGTTGCGTTGAGGCGCCCCTTCTCGGTCACACGACCCATAACGATCACCCTTCCATCCGTGAATGCGCGACGAGGGCCGAAATGCACCACGCGCGCCGCGTCGATCACGCATCCGGGCCGATGCGCGTGACGCTGGCCCGATCAAGCATCTCTTGCGAAAAATACCCCAGGTTGGTCGTCGTGATGACCGTCTGGACCTCATCTGCCACGAACCCCATGATCGCGTCCCGCCGCGAGGCGTCAAGCTCGCTCATCACGTCGTCCAACAGCAGCAGCGGCGGATATCCCAGGATATCGCGCGTCACCTGCACCTCGGCGATCTTCCAGGCCAAGACGATGGAGCGCTGCTGTCCCTGACTGCCGTAATCGCGGGCGGATCGCCCGTCGATCCGGAACAGGACCTCGTCCCTGTGGGGGCCCACGAGCGTCATGCCGCGGCGTAGCTCCTCCTCGCGGCGCGCCCGCAACGCGGTGAGGAACAGCGCCGTCAGTTCATCCCGTGTGCCGGTCGAGGCACCTATCGTGGGCTCGTATACGACGTCCGGCTCCTCATGCGGCGCGATGGCGCGGTACACATCCACGAAGTGCTCGCGTATGCGGCCGAGGAGCGCGCTGCGGTGGAGCAGCAGCTGCGCTCCCGTCGCCGCCAGCGATTCGTCCCACGCCTCCAGGAGGGCACCGGAGGGACAGTCCCTCAAGAGGCTGTTGCGCTGCTCGACTGTTCGCTCGTACGCGGAGACGAGCTTGGCGTACTGCTCGTTGAGCTGCACGCCAAACGAATCGAGCGTCGCGCGTCGAACGGATGCCGAGCGCTTGACCATATCGAGGTCATCGGGACAGAACAAGACGCTCGGCAGCACGCCGCGAACACCGGCGGCGGTGACCCGCTTGCCGTTGCGGGCAAAGGTCCGCTTGCCGTCGGCCAGGCGCATCTCCATGTCGAGCAGGCGACCCTCGCCCTCGATGCCCAGGCGCGCCCGCCCCGCAGACGACCCCTCTCGCAGCAGCTCCGCCGGAGAGGGACGTCTGAACGAGGACCCCGACGTAAGCAGTTGGAGCGCCTCGACCAGATTGGTCTTACCCACCGCATTGCGGCCCACCAAGACCGTGATGCGCGGGTCGAGGGTGAGCTCGAAGTCCTCGAAGCTCCGATATCCGCGAACGGTGAGGCGCGTCGCGCGGATGCCGGCCACTAGATGCGCACCGGCATGACGAGATACAGGTAATTGATCTTGTCGTACGACTTGAAGACGCCGGCCTGGTTATAGCTCTGCAGCTCGAGGGTGATCTCCTTCTCGCGGGAGAGAACGTTCAGGCAGCCGAATATGTAGTGATAGTTGAACGCGATGACGCCCGAGGCGCCCTCGGCCTCGACCTCGATCGTCGCGGTGGCGGCGTCCTGGTCATTCGAGATGGCGGAAAGGACCATGGAGCCGGTCTCGGTGCTGATGTCGAATTTGACCGCGGAGTTCGCCTGGGCCACGGTGGAAACGCGCTTGAGCGCGGAGGCGAGGGAGTCTACGTCGATCTTGACGCTCGTGGCGCACGCGGCGGGCAGCAGCGCCTTGTAGTTGGGATACACGCCCTCGATGCGGCGGGCGACGTACGTCGTATTGCCCGAGACGAAGACGACCTGGGTGTCGGTCGAACCGATCAAGATTGAACCCTGGCCGCCGGTGATGGCGAGGGCGTCGTTGAACGCCTCGGCGGGGACGTTCAGTTCGAAGCTGCCCTCGAGCGTGGAGGTCTCGACCTGGGTGTCGCACACCGCAAGGCGATACGAATCCGTCGCCACCAGGCGGATCGTGTTGTTCTCGACGGTCATGTAGACGCCGTTGAGAACGGGGCGATTCTTATCGGTGGACGTGACGCGCCATACGCGGCCCACCATCTCGGTGAGGATGTTCGCGGGCAGCTCGACGGAGCGCTCGAGCGCAAACGTGGGGAATTCGGGGAAGTCGCCAGCGTCAAGCGTGTTGAGGCGGAACGTGGAGCGCTCGCAGGTGATGGTCACTTGTCGCTCCGAGAGCTCGAACGAGACGGGCGCGTCGGGGAGGGTCTTGCAGATGTTGGAGAGCATCTTGCAGGGGATGACGACCTGCCCCTCCTCATCCACGCGAGCCGCGATGCGATGGCGGATGGAGATGGTGTAGTTTGAGGTCTGGAACTCGAGCACGCCGTCCGCCGCGCGAACAAGTACGCCCGAGAGGATGGGCAGCGTGGACGAAGGCGCGATGCCCTTCATCACGACGGCGACGGCATCGAGGAGCGCTGACTGGCTGACCGTGAACTTCATCTCTTTTTATTCCTCTCTTAAATATATATATCTAACAATAGTAATAACCCGGTGGACGCTGTGGACTACTCGCGTTTTCCCAGCTGTAGCCCGAGATTTCTTTCAACAATCCATTGTAGACAACCGCCGACTTTTACCCGCCGGCGCCGTTGACGTTTTTCTCTGCACATCGCCTCGCTACTTTTCCCCATCTTCTCCCCCAGTTTCCACCATCTTTTCCACAGCCCTTTCGCCGCGGTTCTCCGCTCAGGCGGCACCCTGCTCGTCAGGACTTGAGCATGATGGCGTTCTTGAGGTTCTGCAGGTCCTCGCAGATCCTACGGTCTTCGCGCATCTTGTTCTCGACCACCTTGAGGGAGTTGAGCACCGTCGAGTGGTCTCGCCCGCCGAATTCCGCGCCGATCGCGGGCGTCGTCATCTCGCATAGGCTGTTGGCGAGGTAGACCGCCACGTGTCGCGCGAAAGCGATGTTCGCGGTCCTGCGTTTCCCGATGAGCTCTTCATGGCTCACGTGGTAGAACTCCTCGACGATCCGCTGGACCGTGTCGATATGGATGGTCTTGTGCGCGGTGTTGAAGTACGTCTTGGCGGCCTCGTCGATGTCCGCGGCGGACAGCTCCTCCCCGGCCTGCTCCCGTTCCGCCGCCAGCCCCGCGCACCGCTCGCAGAAACTCTCGAGGTTGCGGATGTTGTTGCCTGAGATTTCCGCCATGTGGCGGAGGTGCTCGTCGGTGAGGTGGCCTTCGTGCTCCGGCAGCATGGAGAGCAGCGAGGTGTCCACGTTCATTCCGTCCAGGCTGTCGGTGCCGTTGATGATGTTCTCGTAATAGCGCTTGAGGATGATGTACTTCATCTCAAAGCCGGGTTCCGAGACGAGGCAGAGCATGCCACGGCTGAATCGGCTGGTGAGCCGCTCATCCATGGCCAGATCCTTGGGTGCCCGGTCGGATGCGAACGCGATCTTCTTGCCCTCGCGGATGAAGCTGTCGACGAGCTGGAAGAAGAACTCAACGGAGGCCTGCTTGCCCACGATGTTCTGGACGTCGTCGATGATGAGGATGTCGGCGTCGCGGTATTCGCGCATGATGAGGCTGCCGGGCCCGCGCTGGGTCCCGAGCTCGTTCATGTAGTCATCGAGATAGGCCTGCGAATTGGCGTATTTGACGCGGATGTACGGCTTCTCCTTCGCGAGGTAGTTGCGTACGGCGAAGAGTAGGTGCGTCTTGCCCAGCCCCGAATTGCCGTATATGAACAGTGACGGGCATTGCCCTGGCTCCTCGGCGTATGCCGCGAATCGCATGGCGCTGTTGAAGGCGTGTCGGTTCTCGTCACCTGCGACGAAGCTCTCGAACGTGTATTTGGCGTTGATGTCGACCACGGGCCCCGTCTCGGCCGCCTGTCCCTGCGCCGACGGCTTGTCATTTCCGCCTGCGTTAGCGGCGCCGCGGTTCCCTCCTGACGTCTGCCCGTTCGCGCCTCCCGCCTTCATCTCCTGCATCATGCGCCGGAAGGTGTCGGCCGAGACGGTGTTGACGACGTTGATCCCCTCGCGCCTCTCGGGTTGGAGAGCCGGCTGCGCGGGGGGCGTTGCCCGTCCGGCTTCCGCTGGGCGCTCTTCTCGCACCGTCGCGCATTCCTGCCCCGCGGTGGGGGCGTCCATCGTGCTCGCAATGGGCGACATCGGATCGTGCACCGCTGCGCGGCCTCGATCTCCGGCAGCCTGACGCTCCTCCACGCGCACCTCCAGGCGCATGGGCATGAATGAGATCTCCTCCAGGTACCTCTCGACCGTCTCGCGCTGCTTGATGAGATACGTGTATGCGAACCTGCTCGGCACCTGAATGGTGAGCGATTCGTCGTCGAATTCGATCGCCCCGCACTGCTCGAGCATGTTGATGAGCCTGGGCTCGCGCTCGTCGCGTCGGCAGAACTCGATCACGTCGTCGAGGAGTATGCGCGCTTCGTTATCCATCTTCCACTTTCCCTATCGTCGCTCGGGTTCGGTACCGCCGTCTTGCGCTCGCCCGGCCAGCCTCGTATCTCGTCTTCTCGCTACTGCTGGGACCAACCTTGGCCCAGTTCGGTGAGCATGTATTTTTGTCCCCGCTTGTGGATGAGCCCCGTCCCCGCCAGCGCGTCGAGTTCACGCGACCAGGTCGCATCCGAGTTGCCGAATGCCCTTGTCAGGTCCGTTGGGCCTCCCTTTCCGTTTTGGGCGATGTAGCGCAGCGCGAGCGTCCCCCGGTCGCTCACGTATGGCGATGCCGCGACGCGCTGTGCGTCTGCCGGGTTTCCGCCCGCCATGCCCGCGCCCTGGGGCATACCCGCTCCCTGCATCTGCGGGGCGGCAGGGTAGGATCCAGGCGCCATGTTGGGCGGATAGCCGCCCATGGGGGGATAGGGCTGCGCCGCCCCATAGGGGTTTGCGTAGCTGGGCCAAGCGCCGCCGGCCATCCACGGGTTTCCCTGTTGGTAATATGGCATCCATTGCGCCCCGGGTATGCCGTAGGCGCTTTCTGCGGATGCCCCCGGTGCTCCGGGTACCGGTTGGGGCCACGCGCCCGCCGCCCCGCTTGGATCTGCCGCCGGCGGCACCCCGGGCATACCCTGCGGCTGCGGCATTCCCTGCTGTCCGTAGGGCTGCCACTGCTCCCCGGGCCCCTGCGTCGCCCGCCCGATCGCCGGCGGCTCCTGATGACCGCTGCGCACCGCCGCTCCACGTGAAACGGCACGCTCGATTTCCGCCACGCGAGCCGGGTCAACGCTTACGGTCACGACGGTTCCCGACCCCAGGTTGTCTTCGACGGATATGGCGCCGCCCGCCGCCTCGATATACTGCTGCACCATGGGCAGTCCTGCGCCCGTGCCGCGAATGTAGCGCTTCTTCGATTTGTCCGCGCTCGTCACGCCGAACTCGAACGCCCTCTCCTTATCGTTGATCCCCGGCCCCTGGTCTGCAAATCGAATAGTGTCTCCGTTGTCCAGAATCGATATCACCGGCTCGCTGAACTGCGCGTGGATGAAGTTCTCCACGAGCTCGCGAATGATCATGAGCGAGAGCCTTCCGCCCTGTTCTTTCATGGTGCGGTGGACGGTATTCGTCACGTCCTCGAGGTACGTGCGCACATCGGACTGTTCGACGACGATCACGCGCGGCGTCGACAGCATGTCGTCGTACACGGATATGCGCGTCGTGTACACCCCACTCGCCCGCGCCGGCAGGGGAGATGCTACCCCCGCGGGGTCGTCCATTGCGTGGTCGGCCTCGTCGGGCCTCCCGCCCGTGAGGTGAGTGTTGTCTGGTGCCGGGTCTCCGGAGTCCACAAAGGGGTAGAAGTCTTCTGACATGGTGCGTTCTTTCTACGTTTGCCGTGAGCTTAGGATAGCAGCTCGCCGCGGGTGCTTTCAGAACTTTTCAACAAGTTTTCCCATCATGTTGAAAAGTGTTGGAAAGAACTGAAAAGTTATCAACATCTAATTAACAACCTGTGGATAAGTCACTGAAAGATTGTGAAAAGTGTTCTGAGTCAAGGGGGTTGTATTGATCCTGGATGTCATTCCTTCGGAAAGTGTGCGCATTTCATGGTTCCGCGATTGACATTTCCGCACGGTATTCCCTACAATCTCTTAGCTCACGCGTATATTTTTCGAGTAGTCGAAACGCACCAGGAGGATGTTAACCATGAAGCGTACCTACCAGCCGAACAAGCGCAAGCGCGCCAAGACCCACGGCTTCCGCGCCCGTATGGCCACCAAGGCCGGCCGCGCCGTTCTCGCCCGTCGTCGTGCCAAGGGCCGTAAGCGTCTCACGGTGAGCGACAACTAAGCTCTCATGCAGACCATCAAGTCCCATCAGGACTTTGAGCGGGTATTCACTCAGGGGAAACGACTCAACCATCCTCTGATTCGCATGGTTATATGTGATTGTGTCAGCGAAGGCGATCCGGGTCGGGTCGCCTTCGCTGCTGCAAAAAGGCTGGGAAATGCCGTTGTGCGCAACCGCTCCAAGCGGGTTCTGCGCGAGGCGGCGCATTCCTGCCATCTGCCCATCGAAGGCCGGGAAATCATTCTTTTTGCGACTCCCCGCACGCGCGCAGCCTCTCCGGAGGAGATGGCCGCGGCGCTCGAGTCGCTCTTGCGCCGTGCCGGCGCCGTGCCGCGCGAAGAGAAGGCCTGACGAGTGCCGATGATCAAGAGGCTCTCGCTGGCTGCCATTCGCTGGTATCAACGAAGAACTTCACCCCTTTTGCCGGATGCATGTATATACATCCCCACTTGTTCTCAGTATGCTGTTGAGGCAATAGAGAAATATGGCGTGCTCAAGGGCTGCTGGCTCGGCGCGCGACGCATTTTGCGTTGTCACCCGTTTCATGCCGGCGGCTATGACCCTGTGCCGTAAGTATTGGTTCCTACTGTAAGGATTGTTCGTATGTGGGACTGGATTGTTCAGATTCTCTTCCAAGCGCTGCAGCTCATTCAGGGCATCGCCGGCGACTGGGGCCTTTCTATCATCATCTTGGTGGTGATTATCCGCCTTGCCCTGACGCCCATGATGCTCAAGTCGACCAAGTCGACGGCCCGCATGCAGGTTTTGCAGCCCAAGCTCATGGAGATTCAGGAACGTTACGCGGATGACCCTCAGCGTCAGGCCGAGGAGATGCAGAAGTTCTATTCCGAGAACAAGTTCAACCCGTTCGGTGGGTGCCTGCCCCTTTTGATTCAGATGCCGATCCTGATCGCCCTGTTTAACCTCCTGCGCGATCTCGGTCACTACTTCCCGGACGCGGCTGAGAAGGGCTTCTCTTTCTACAATATCCTGCCCAACCTGGTCATGTCGCCCTCTCAGGCATTCGCTGACGGCTTCGGCGCCGCCTTCCCGTATCTCCTCGCGCTCATCCTGTTCGGCTTGCTCACGTTTATTCCGCAGCTCTACATGACGCGCAACCAGAGTGGTCCTCAGGTCCAGAGCACCAAGATGATGATGGTCGTCATGACTGTCATGATGCTCTTCATGGGCTGGGGCCTGCCCGCTGGCGTCCTGCTGTACTATGACGTGTCCTCCGCCTGGCAGGTTGTCCAGCAGATCTTCGTCACCCAGAAGGTCATCGAGAAGGCCAAGGCCGAGGAGGAAGAGCGCATGGCGAACGCTCCCATTGCGGTTGACGTTGTTCGCCGCGAGCATAAGAAGCGCCCCCACAAGAGCCGTTAGTCCCTGGGGGCGACACCCGGGAATCAGTCTTTTTTAGGTACCTAACTATGGAGAACATCATGGCTGATGAGCTTATTGAAGAGAATGTCGAGGAGATCACGACGGTCAACGCTGAGGAGGTTGTCGGAGAGTACCCCGAGATCGCCGCTCACTATAAGGCCGGTGTTGAGCTTACCGATGATGAGCTGGACACGATTGCCGATGTCGCCATCTCCGTCGTCAGGTCGATTCTCTCTCATTTTGATGCCGATGACTCTCCTATTGATGAGTATGAGGGCGACGAGGGCGAGCTGATTCTCGATATCACTGCACCCGATCTTGCGGTTCTTATTGGTAGGCACGGCCGCACGCTCGAGTCTCTTCAGACGCTTGTCTCTTTGCTTGTGAGCCGAAAGCTCGGCTTCCGTTATCCCGTGTCGGTTGATGTGGAAGGCTATAAGAGCCGTCGTCACGACAAGGTGATTTCTATGGCCAAGAGCGCTGCGTCTCGAGCTGTCTCTCAAGGCCGTACGGTTAACCTTCCCCCGATGTCGGCATATGAGCGGCGCCTTGTTCACATTGCCCTTCGTGAGGATGATCGTATCGATACTCATTCTGAGGGAGTTGACCCTGAGCGTCGTGTTGTTATCACGCTTCGCTAAAGCTTGCATACTTGATTGATGAGGGCATCTTCGGGTGCCCTTTTCTTATGACTGAACTTCTTGTTACACTGATTTCAGTCACAAACGATTGGATGGTCAACATGTCTGAGCAGACGACACGTCAGATATCTATTCAGCCCCTTTCTGAAACGGCGGACGAAGTTGCCGATCTCGCGAGAGAGCTAATTGGTTATTGTTCTCAGCTTGATCTCGATCTTGACCTTTCTGATGCAGAGCTTTGTGTCCGTCATCTTCTCATGGTCAATCAGGTCAACCAATACATGAACCTCACGAGAATATCTGATATTCACGAGGCGCTTGTTCTTCATGTCGTTGATTCGCTTTCACTGACAAGGGACCTTCCTATTGAGCCTGAGCGTTTTCTTGATATGGGGACCGGTGCAGGATTCCCAGGTATTCCTTTCGCTATCTACACTGGTTGCGAAGGAGTTCTTCTCGATTCGGTTGGCAAGAAGATCAATGCAGTTGATGCGTTTATTGCCGAGCTTGGGCTCGATACGGTCGCTGCCGTCCATGACCGCTGTGAGTCCTATGCGTCCAAGCATGCATCTGAGTTTGACATCGTGTTCGCTCGTGCAGTTGGCCAGATGAATCTCATCGTTGAATATGCCACTCCATTTATTGAAGAGGATGGCTATCTTGTTATGGCTAAAGCTAATCCCTCGGATGAAGAGCGTCGTATCGCTGATAAGACAGCTGAGCTGTGCGGCCTTGAATTGGTTGGAGTTGATGAGTTTGATTTGCCATGCGAACTCGGTCATCGCACTGTCTATCTATATCAGAAGGTTTCCAAACCGCGCGTCAAGCTTCCGCGAGCTGTTGGCCTTGCCAAAAAGCAACCTCTTGTCATGTAATTAGCTGGTTTTCAAGCCCGTCAACTTGGCGGGCTTATTTGTTTCACGTGAAACTACCTGCATCCGCTCTAATTTGTATGGTGTCCATTTGTTTTTCAATTCGATTATTGCTACATTGAAAATGGTATTCATAATGCCTTGATAGCAGCTAATCTTGTTGTTTGGTAATAACGGCTATTTGGGTACCTCTTTGTTTAGTGCATTTCCGCATGTTTTCCAATTTGATCATTCGTTGAGAGTCCTTTGATGATTCATAAAAAGGCAAATAATGAGCTATCCCCGTAAAGCCGATAGGCTCATCGTGATTGAACTCGATATTTGCGGGATGTTACAAGTATGGTCTGACTGGAATGCATGTTGCAATTTTCCAGTTCTAATAGAGTTGTGTGACCTCGATGCTTATACAAATTGAGCATTGGAATGTTTAGCTCTAGTTGTTTCACGTGAAACATACTATGATGGATAAGAAGTTTGTGTTGATGCGTCGTTTTAGTACGGTGTTTCACGTGAAACTTTTACCCAAAGGAAGTAATGCAACACATATATCGAATATCCAGGAGGGAACGTGGGGTTTCGCGACGTTAAGCGCTCAAAGAGTGCAAAGCCAATGCACACCATTGCGATAATCAATCAGAAAGGCGGAGTCGGCAAATCAACAACTACTGTCAACTTGGCAGCTGCACTTGGAAAGCAGGGCCGCAAGGTTTTGATTGTTGATTTCGATCCGCAGGGAAACAGTACAAGCGGTATAGGTGTTGATAAAGAGCAGCTGTCACAGTGCGTGTACGACGCGCTGCTTCATGATGTTCCTGCGGAAGACCTAATTCATGAAACGGTCAGTGACCGAGTATTCATCATTCCTGCGACGATTCAGTTGGCGGGTGCTGAGATTGAGTTGGTTTCTGCTATGGCTCGTGAAACTCGACTGAAGGATTTGCTCGAGCCTGTGAAGGATGAATTCGACTTTATCTTTATCGATTGCCCACCGTCGCTTGGATTGCTTACGATTAATGCTCTTGCAGCTGCTGATAGCGTTCTCATTCCCATTCAGTGTGAGTACTACGCTCTCGAGGGTGTAACCAAGTTGCTCGAATCGATGCGTATGGTTAAGGGTCGCATTAACAAGGATCTCGATACGTACGGTGTTCTTATGACAATGTTTGATTCAAGGACATCCCTTTCAAATCAGGTTGTTGAGGAGGTCCAGAACTACTTCGGTGACATCGCATTCAAGACGTGTATACCTCGTACGGTAAAAGTTTCCGAGGCTCCATCGTATGGTATGCCGGTAATTGAGTATGCACCTAATAATAAGGGTGCCATCGCATACATGGATCTGGCGAAAGAGGTGATTCGTCGTGCCTAGTGCAAAGAAAAAGCCAGCACTTGGTCGAGGTCTTGGTTCTCTTATGGGAGAGGCGCAGTCGGAGACCGGTTTTGCCTCATCGGATACCGAGATGCCTATTGATCAGATTATTCCGAATCCGAATCAGCCGAGAACACACTTCAATGAGTCTGAACTTGAAGAGCTTAGCGAGTCGATTCGAGAGAACGGCGTTCTTCAGCCATTGCTGGTGCGCAAGAACGGGCAGAAGTATGAGATCATTGCCGGTGAGCGAAGATATCAGGCTTCCAAGATAGCGGGACTTGAAAAGGTTCCAGTGATCGTCAAGGAGGTTGACGATCAAAAGATGCTTGAAATTGCCCTTATCGAGAATCTTCAGCGATCCGACCTGAATCCCATTGAAGAGGCAAAGGGTTATCGTCAGCTCATTAAGGCAAGCGGGATGACCCAAGAGGCGCTATCCAAAGCCGTCTCTAAATCCAGGTCATCGATCACGAATTCTCTCAGGTTGCTCGATCTACCTGAGCAGGTTCAGCAGATGATGTATGAAGGGCTACTTGCCGCGGGGCACGCACGTGCGATCCTTGCGGTTCCCTATGAGGATGCGAGAATCAAGCTTGCCGAGAAGGTTGTTGCTGAAGGCTTGTCGGTTCGCGCGACAGAAAGTCTTGCTCCGTTGTTTTCAGTCGGAGAAACTCCGAAATCTTCTCGACCTGTAACTCCTCAGTCTTATAAGAAGGCTGCCCGCGTGTTGCGTCAGCTGTTTAACACCAATGTGAAGGTTCGAGCAACGCGTGGTAAGAATAAGATCGAGATTGAGTTTAAGGATGAGGATGACCTGCAGAGGATTCTGTCTTCCATGGTCGAGAATGATGGCGAGTGAGGATGACCGTGAAGAAACAGGTTAAGGTTATCGGCATTGCGTCAGTAGTGATAGTTGGAGCGTTCATCGGCTATGCTGTTGTGTCTCATTCGGAAGTCATTGGTGGAGTGACTGAGAAGTTGAGAGCTGCTTATCGATCGTCAAGAGACCGTATGGATGATGTATCTGAAGAAGTTGCACTTAAGACTGCTCAGTTGACCAGAAATCCAAAGGTGAATCAGGACTGGGTAAGCAGACAGTGGGAGTCTGTTGGTTACTAAGGTACCTAATAATAATTGTGGGAAGACCTTTGTCCGTACGTCAGATATGGGTACGTGGTTGATTTGTAAGTTGCTTAGCAACTACTCCGAGACCCGGTGCGTGATCCCTGAGCGTGAGGCGACAGTATCAGTTTAAGATGCGTGAAAAAGGGACCGTGAGGAAATTCCTCACGGTCCCTTCCCTGTTTCATGTGAAACGTTTGGGTGTATGGGGTGGGTTACTGCGCCCTGAAACGACGCTGCTTGAGCTGACCACACGCGGCGTCAATGTCGCTGCCGCGGGAATTGCGGATAGTGGTCTCAACGCCATGCATTCCGAGCCTGCGCTGGAGCGTCTCGACCTTCTCGATGGGTGAAGGCCGGAGCGGGCTGTCGGGAATGTTGTTGAGTTGAATCAGGTTGACGTGGCAGAGCGTTCCGGCGCAGAAGTCGATGAGCGCTTGCATCTCCGGATTGGTGTCGTTGATGCCGTCGATCATGGCGAACTCGTACGTCGGGCGGCGACCGGTCTTCTCGACATACAGCTGAATGGCCTCATGGAGACGCGGAAGCGTGTACTTCTTGACTCCGGGCATGAGCTGGTTGCGCGTGCCCTGGATGGCGGAGTGGAGAGAGATGGCGAGGGTGAACTGCTCGGGCAGCTCGGCGAAGCGCCGGATGCCGGGGATTACGCCGCAGGTAGAGACGGTGAGGTGACGGGCGCCGATTGCGAGTCCATCAGGATCGTTGAGGATTCGCAGTACTTCGACGACGGCGTCGAAGTTGGCGAATGGCTCGCCCTGGCCCATGAAAACGACGCTTGTCACGCGCTCGCCGAAATCGCGGGAGACATGCAGGACCTGATCGACCATTTCCTGAGCGGTGAGTGAACGTGAGAGCCCGGCCAGGCCTGTCGCGCAGAAGGCGCACCCCATGGCGCAGCCGGCTTGGGAGGAGATGCAGACTGCGAGCTTGTTGCGGTTGGGCATGCCGACGGTTTCAACGGAGACGCCGTCGCTGAACTGCAGCAGGTACTTGCGGGAGCCGTCCTTCGAAACCTGCTTGACAAGCTCCTGGGGAACATTGAAGGAGAATCTCTCGGCCAGCTTCTCGCGCAGCGAAGCAGGGAGATTGGTCATGTTCTCAAACGAACAGACGTTCTTTTCGTGAATCCATTCGTTGAGCTGCTTTGCGCGGAAAGCGGGTTGGCCAAGTTCTTTGACGAGGTCCTGGAGCTCCTCAAGGGAGAGAAGACGTATATCGCGTGAACGGTAGGTGCGTTCCATTTGTCGCCTTTCGGGTGGTGGGCGCTTGTGCGTCCCTAGGGCATATATACCTATACAATAGGGGATTGTCGGGCGTTTGGGTCGCCAGCGCACGGCTATTGCGTGAAATGGACACCGCTTGCACGTAGGGCGCGTGTCTACATGGTTAGGAAAGGTGGGCATCATGGCCAACAAGGCGCGTCGGGACATGAGGGTGGCGGTCCTCGCTGGCGGCATCTCGGACGAGAGGGAGATCTCCCTTGCGTCGGGTGGCAACGTCGTGAACGCCTTGAGGGAGGCCGGATACGGCGTGGTCGAGCTGATCGATCCCTCGTCCCCCGACTTCCTGGCCGAAATGGCAGAAGGCTGCTGGGACGTCGCTTTCATCGCGCTCCACGGCCGCGGCGGTGAGGACGGCATGACGCAGCATGTGTTGGAGTTCATGGGAATCCCCTACACGGCGTCCTCTCCGCTCGCAAGTGGCATCGCGATGGATAAGGATCTCTCGAAGCTCCTGTATCGCCGCGCGGGCCTTCCGGTCGCGCCGAGCGTGACGTTTGGGCGCACGGATATGCCCACGATTGAGCAGATCGTCGACGTGGTGGGGCCGCAGAGCTTTGTCAAGCCTGTGGTGAACGGCTCGAGCTATGGTATTTCCCTGGTCAAGGACCCATCTGAGCTCGCGGCGGCAATCGAGTTGGCGTTCGAGCACGGCGAGAAGGTCATGGTGGAGCGTCGGGTCTTCGGCGTGGAGTGTTCCGTCGCCGCCGTGGGAGACGGCGATACCCTCCGGGCGTTGCCGGTTGTGGAGATCTTGATGCCTGGGCAGTCGGAATTCTACGACCTTGAAGTCAAATACGCGGATCCGACCGACATCCATCGCATCCCGGCTGATCTTCCTGAAGATGTGTATGCGCAGGTGCAGGATATCGCGTGCAGGGCCCATGAAGCGCTCGGGTTGTATGGCATATCGCGCACCGACGTGATTGTGACGGAGGACGGCCCGGTCATCTTGGAAACCAACAACGTTCCCGGCATGACCCCCGAGTCCCTCGTTCCCGATGAGGCCAGGCATGCGGGGGTCGCGTTTTGCGACCTGTGCGCGGAGCTGGTTGATTTGGCGCTCGAGCGAGCTGGTCGATGAGCGCTTGTGCGGTGGCATCGCCGCTGGCGATGGCGAGCGCGGTGCTTCCGGGCACCCCGCAGTCCATTATCGACATGTACGCGACGCTCGCGCAGAGAGCCGAGACGCGCGAGTTCGGGCTGATAGAAGAGGACGTCGTGGTCCTCGATACCGAGACCACGGGCTTGTCTCATCGTGACAGCGAGCTCATAGAGATCGCTGCCGCCCGCTTGCGCGGGCGCGAGATAGTCGATCGATTCGACACGTTCGTAAAGCCGGTTGGGTTGATACCCGAGGAGATCACGGCACTCACGAGCATAACGAATGCGGATGTGGCGCATGCGCCGTCCGCCGAGGAAGCCGTCGCCGCGCTCGCGGAGTTCGTGGGCGGTGCCCCGGTCATCGCCCACAACTCCGCGTTTGACCGTGGTTTCATCGAGGCGGTGAGCGGCGGAGGGGAGGTCTCGGACATCTGGATCGACTCGCTCGCCCTCTCCCGCATCGCCCTCCCCCGTTTGAGCTCTCATAAACTGTCGAGCATGGCGGAGTTGTTCGGCTGCTCGAGTGTGTCTCATCGCGCGGACGCCGATGTTGATGCGTTGTGCGGCGTGTGGAGGATTCTTCTTTGCGGCCTGTCGGATCTGCCCGTGGGTTTGATGCGCCGCCTGGCGGACATGCACCCGGATGTTCCCTGGAGCTACAGGCCGATTTTCAGTTTCTTGGCGGGGGAGAATCCCAACGCATCCTTCTCGCTCATCGCCGCCCGTACCGACATAGTTGCAGCGGATGGGCAGGGGCCATCGACTGCCGGTCAGAGGCTCGACGCCGATGAGCTCCCCGGCTTGAACATGCCCTCGCGGGAAGAGATTGAGGCGTGTTTTGAACCTGGCGGACTGGTGAATCGCATGTATCCGGGGTATGAACCCCGTGCGGAGCAGGTGCAAATGGCCGCCGAGGTGAGGGATGCCTTGGCCTCCTCGACGCATCGGGTGATCGAGGCGGGCACCGGAGTTGGAAAGTCCATCGCGTACCTTGTCCCCTTTGCCTACGCCGCGAAGAGAAACAACATCACGGTGGGGATCGCCACCAAGTCAAACAACCTGGCCGATCAGCTCATGTACCACGAGCTTCCCCGGCTCGCGCGAGAGATGAATGGCGGCCTTACCTATTGCGCGCTCAAGGGGTTTGACCATTATCCCTGCCTGCGCAAACTCGAGCGCCTGTCCCGGGCGGACGAGGTGCACACCACGCGCGACCCGGCGGATACGCTCACCGCGATCGCCGTTCTCTACGCGTTTGCCTGTCAGTCTCCCGCCGGGGACCTCGATGGGCTGGGCATTCGCTGGAGGAGCGTGCGCAAAGCCGACCTCACGACATCCTCACGAGAGTGCGCACGCCGCCTGTGCCCATTCTATCCCGACAAGTGCATGGTGCACGGATCGCGTCGCCGCGCCGCGCGGGCGGACGTGGTGGTGACCAACCACTCGCTGCTCTTCAGAAACGTTGCGGCGGATGGAAAGATCCTGCCTCCCATTCGTCATTGGGTCGTCGATGAGTCGCATTCGGTGGAGGCGGAGGCCCGCAGGCAGTGGGCGCTTACGGTATCGGCCGATGAGAGCCGCATGATCTTCGAGAGATTGGGCGGCGCCCGCACGGGGTCTCTGGGGAAGATCGCCAGGGATCTGGCGTCCTCGGATGCCGCCACCTTGTTCATGGGGCTCACGGTCAAGGCGACGTCGTCCGTTCAGCGGGCATCTCTGGCGATGGCCGAGTTGTTCGACGCGACGCGCGACCTCGTTCGTTTCGGGCGGACCGATGGGGCGTACGACAACACGAACATGTGGATAGGTCGAGAGGTGAGGGAGGGAGCCGCCTGGGCCGCGTTCGCCGAGGTCGCGTATACCGCCATCGCCGCGCTCGAGGAGGCCACGCGCAACCTGGCGTCACTCGTGGAGACCGTGGCCGAGGAAAAGCCCGAGCTCGTCACCGATGTGGCCGACGGGCAGAGGCGGATGCGCGAGATGCACGACGCCCTGAAGCTCATCGTCACCGGAGAAGATGAGCGATACGTCTATTCCTGCCAGGTCAATCGCCGCATGAAGGTCGGTGGTGAGTGTTTGAGCGCCGAGCGCTTGGACATAGGAGAGGCGCTGGCCGAGAATTGGCTCCCCGAGGTCCATACGGCGGTGTTCGCCTCCGCGACCATGACGGTGTCGGGGAGCTTCGAGCATTTCAATCACGCCGTGGGCCTCGACCGGATGGACCGCTCCTCCTTTCGCTCCCTGCATCTTGACTCGAGTTACGACTTCGAGAGCAATATGGCCGTAGTCGTGGCGGGGGACGTCCCCGACCCACGTAATCGGGCTGCGTATCTCGACTCGCTGGAGAATCTGCTCGTTGACGTGCACGTCGCCATGGGCGGTTCCACGCTGACGCTTTTCACGAACAGAAGGGATATGGAGGAGCTGTTCGACCGCGTGTCCCCGCGTTTGGCTCAAGCCGGCCTGATGCTCGATTGTCAACGGAGGACGACATCCGCCAAGCTGCTCCGCGACCGCTTCCTTTCGGATGAGAAGAGCTCGCTGTTCGCCCTCAAGGCGTTCTGGGAGGGCTTTGATGCGGCGGGCGATACGTTGCGTTGCGTGGTGATTCCCAAGTTGCCGTTCTCGAGTCCGACAGACCCGCTTTCGTGCGAGCGCGATGCCAGGGAGGAGCGCGCGTGGGCCCGCTATTCGCTTCCCGAGGCGGTGCTCGAGGTAAAGCAGGCGGCGGGGAGGCTCATTCGAACCTCGACCGACGCCGGCGTGCTGGTCTTGGCCGATTCGCGCCTGGTGACAAAGGGATATGGCAAGAAATTCCTCTCGTCTCTCCCGTCCTCGTATCAGAGGATCGAGAGCTCGCAGGTCGGTAGATTCCTGCAGTTGTGGCGCTCGAGCCGACATGGAGCATGATGGGGGGCGCTTGGCGCCTCCCTTCCTATGAGCGGGCGTAGGCCGTGAGGGAGGAGACGAGCTCTGCCGGCGCGGTAATCAGGATCCGACCCCCGGCCGCAAGTACCTGATCGAACAGCCATGGCTCCGACGCGTAGCTCACCGACGCCTCGACCCTTCCGTCATCCAGCGTCCGTGCGCTTTCGCGGTCGACGCCCGCCCAGGTGCACGAATGGAATAACTGATCGTTCTCCCAGATGAGAACAGCGCTTCGACCATGCTTCCTGAGGCTATCGGCGGCGGAGAAGCGCGTGAAGGGGTGGGAGACCACGGAGTCATCGGTGAGCTCGACGCCATCGATACGGTCGAGTCGGTAGCTGCGTTGCAGGTTTTTCGAGACGTCCCAGGCGACGAGGTAGGCGGCGTCGCCCACCGCCTCGATGTAGCCGGGATCCACGATGCGCTCGCTGGGGGATGATTCCAAGACGGACCGGTACCGCATGCGCAGCCTCGCGCCGATGGACAGCGCCTCTGCGATGACGGGGAAGAACCCTCCCAGGAGCGCGTCGCCGGCGAGCAGCCGGGGGTCGTCGGCCTTGCCGGCCGGGCCCAGTGCGTCCTGGATGCGCTTTCGAACCTCGGGATCGAGATTGCAGCGGGCGAGCGCCTGCCCGAGGGCGAGAGATTCCGCCGAGGTGAGGCGCAGCGGGGAGATGCGGCCCGCTGTGCCAAAGAGCGTGATGCGGCCTCCCTCCAGCTCAACTGCGACTCGGGCCCCGGTGCGCTCGTCCGCGAGGGACTGCAGGAGATCGACTGCCTCCTCGAGCTGTTGATCGGTAAGGTCGAATTCGCGCTCGATCGCCGCGGTGTCGACGGTCCCCGTTGATGAGGCCGTGAGGGCTGCAAGGATATTCAGGCAGGCGACGATGGCGTCCTCGCTGCTCAATGGTTTGCCGTTAGCGGACATGCGCCGACACCGCCTGTTCCTTTTTGGTCGAGATGAGTGAGAGGAGCTCCGCCGGTCCAAGGGCCGTAAGGCCGGCGTGCGCGTGCTCGATGGCGAACGTTGCCGCGGCGTCCAGGTCGTGGACATCGACGGTCCAGACGCTCGAACCGTCGCAGCGGGCCTCGATTGCTCCCCTCCCCTTGGTGATGAGTGCGATTTCGTAAGCGCCCACCCCCGCCCCGAAGCTGAAGGTTGCCCTGGTGCCCTCCTCTTGGGAGAAGTCGAATGGGAGGAATTGAAAGTCCGCAACATCGAATTCGGCGGGAATCAGGTAGGGCTTAGCCGAATCCGGGGATTTCCTTGCGGTCAGGATACGGTCCGTCCTGAACGTGCGGAGGGAGTCCGCGTCATGGTCGCGCCCGACGAGGTAGATGTGGTTCCCGCTCTCGAACATCCCGTATACGTCGACCTTGTGGGGCTTTTCGTCGCCCCGAGCATCGCGGTACGAGAAAGATGCGGGCCTGCGGCGCGAGAAGGAACTCCAGATCTCGCTGAGCGCTCCTGAGCGACTTGGGGTGGTGTGCGCGAGCGGGCCGGGGTCGATCCCCGCCGCCCCGCATAGTTTGGCGCGCGCCATCTGGAGTGGCCATCGAGCGGGGTCGTCCGCGTGCAAGAGGAAGATCTGGTCGATCGCGCGCACGGCCTCCTCGGCGTCATATGGGGAAAGCTCGCCGCCCGCGGCATGCGTCGCCGCGGTGTCGATCTCCCAAGACCGCTGCTCGTTTCTCGCATTGCCGCCCGCCGCCGCTTCGCGGATGATGACCCCGACCGCCGCGAGGGCGTCCCGGTCGCGATTGAAAGCCTTTATGCGAGAGTCGCGCTCCGGACTCGCATATCCGATTTCGGGATCGGAGATGATTTGGTCGGTCGTGAGCGGCTCGGGGGAGACGCTGAGGGAGAAAACGAGGTTGAGCATTCGCCGCGCCGTCTCCACACGTCTTGTGGATCCGGTCGAGGTGCATCCCCTTGCGCCACGGTTGGCCGGTGCGGTTGTCTTTTGCTGCATGCCAGACCTCCTTTTCCCAGCTTGATGGACATATCCATTTTCAAGAACAGCATTTTAGAGCAAAGACGCCGCGCAGGGGGCAATGTGCGCCCGCACGCCCGCGTGCCGCAAGGATGTGTCAAGGGGTCGAAATTCTGCAGGTAGGGGTAAGTAAGGGTATACTTGCGACTATACATGCACATCGCAAAAGCGGTGTGTTTGCACGAGAACGAGTTCGATGTGGAGCCCACATGGCGAATACGAAGAAATACCTGAGCCACCTTCTCCAGAACACGGGGATCACGCCTGCTTGCAGTGAGGAGGAGCGCGCCGCAGCCGATGTGATCGCGAAGATTTTCACCGACCATGGATTCACGCCCGAAGTGCAGGAATTCAGTGCGAGCGGTACGGCGAAGGTCGTCCAGGCGGCTCTGGGTATCGCGGTGTTCATCGGGGCCGTGCTCATGGGCATCGGTGGTCCGGTGGGTGTCGTGGGCATGCTGCTCGCGCTCGCCGCCGCAGTCCTCTTTGTTCTCGAGCGATCTGGAAAGCCGATTCTCTCGGCTCTCGGGTCCGGAGGACTGAGCCAGAATGTCATCGCGTATCATCGCGCGTCCGGTCCCCTCGCCTCTCCCCGCAATCGTCCCGTGGTCGTCGTTGCCCATTACGACTCTCCGCGTGAGGACCTGCTCGCGCGCGAGCCCTTCGCCGCATACAAGCCCATCATCGTAAAGTTGCTGCCTTTTGCCATGGTGGCCCCGGCGGTCATCGCCGTGGTTCGGATGCTCCCCGTTCCCGGCGCCGCGAAAGCGGTTCTGTGGGTCATAGCAATCTTGGCCTCGCTCATCCCCCTGGCAAACGGCGTGGCGATCATCGCCAACCGCTTCGTGCTCCCCTACACCACCGGCTCGGTGTCCAACAAGTCCTCCGTCGCGGCCATGCTCGGCGTGATGGACGCCGTGGCTCCCTATGAGTTGGGAGAGGAGTTCCCCCACGACACCCCCGCCGACGAGTATTTCGACGAGCAGCAGCGCATTTTGGAGGAGGCCATAGCCGCCGCCGAGGCCGCTGCCGCCGCCGAGGCCGAGGCCGCGATGGCGTATCCTCACGAGCTCGAGGAGCGGGACGGGGAAGATGCCGACGGCGAGGATGCCGAGGCGGCCGAGGAGCTCGGCGAGTCCGTCGACGAGGATGTTCCCCTCATCGTCGAGGACGATGCCTTCCCTTCCGCGTGTGTGAGCGACGAGGAATCCTCTGCGGATGACCTCGGATCTACCGCGATGATGTCCGTGGAGGACATCGACGCCGCGGCCACGATCTCCACCGAGCCGATTGAGGTCGACCCGTCCGACGAGGACGGTTCCGAGCTCGAGCTCATCGACACCGAGGGAGTCGTTCTCGAGGTTCCCGCCGAAAGTGACGAGGCCGAGCGTGAGCCCGAACAGGACTGCGACGTCGTTGACGACGAACAGGCCGATGACGAAGCGTTTGCGGGCGAGCAAGCCGAGTTCGACCTGGACGCGGCGCAGCCCGAGCCCCGCCCTCTGTTCCACCTGAATGACGCGGGCAACGTTCGTTTCGGCGGCGAGGTGATCCGTGGACTGGGCATGCTGCCCGACTCCTGCGCCATCACGTATGAGAACGGAACCGATGTTGAGGAGGAGCAGCTCACCGCCTTCGAAGTTCAGCATGAGGACGATCTGTGGTCGCCCGAGTTGGCCGGCGGCGTAGACGATGACGCGCGCGGCCTCGACGACCCTGCGGCGTCCGAAGGCATCGAGGATGATGGCGAGTTCGCCGAGGCTGATGTCGAATGCGCCGAGACTGATGATGAGGCCCCTGTGATTCAGGCCGAGGATGCCGATGACTTTGACGGTGTTCTTGAGGCCGAGTACGAAGTCATCGATGAGGATGAGGACGTTCTCGCCGACAACTGCGAGGAAGATGCCGATATGGCGTCTGACGATATGACCATCGAGGACGGCGAGAGCACCGATGGCGATGTCGATGACGTCGACGAGACCTCTCATTTCGATGGTGTCGTTGTTGAGGACGATGACGAGTCGATTGAGTCCGTCGATCTGTCCGGCACGGTTGCGATGCCCGTTGTTCGACCGGTCGAGACCGTGGATTCGCTGATGGCTCAGATCGACTCCGCCACCCCCGTTCGTCCTCAGCGTCCTATCAGCGTGCCGAGCACCGCGGATGCTCCCCAGCCCCATACGCCCCAGACGGCGAATCGCGCCTCGTTGTTCGATTTGCCGGATCCCTCTGCCGCACCGCTTGATCCGTTCGCCACCCCCGCGCCCCCGGTGACCTCGGAGGCTGAGGTCTCGAGGGATGCGGATAACTCGGCCCGTGAGGCACGCAGCGCTTTTACGGTCGTCAGCTCGACCGAGCCCGTCGTGGAGAACGTGGATGAGGGGCCCTTCGAGACCATCCATGCCCCTGCACCCGTTCAGGAGAAGCCGCGTCGCGGATTGTCCCGCTTCTTTGGTCGAAAGAAGAAGAACGACGACAGCATGAGCGATTGGCTCGGCGTCGACGACTCCTTCGATGCGAGGTCCTCGGGTAGCGACATCGGTTCCTGGGATAACTTCGATGATGACTGGAAGGGCGGCGCCGCCGGGTATGATGGCGCCACCGAGGAGGAGATGCGCGAGGCGATCGCCGATATGGGCGACGAGGAGCTCTTGGGCCACGATATCTGGTTCGTCGCAACCGGAGCCTCCGAGAGCGGCAACGCCGGTGTGAAGGCCTTCCTTGACGCGCACCGCGATAAGCTCCGCGGCGTCTTCCTCATCAATCTCGAGAGTGTCGGCGCCGGTCAGCTCGCCATGCTTGCGACAGAGGGTGAGGAGCGCGTTCTCAAGGGAGACAAGCGCATCATGAAGTTGGTGCAGCAGGTGAGCTCCGACTTCCATCGCGAGTGCGCGACGGTTGATATGCCGTACGTCACGACCGATGCCCACGTGGCCATGGAGATGAGCCTGCGCTCCCTGACCATAGGCGGAATCGAGGGTACGGGTTTCGCCCTCTCCCATACCGAGGAGGACCAGCCGTACAACGTCGACACGGACAACGTCGCCTTTGTCTCCGATGTCGTGACCGAGGTCATTCGTCGCTCGTAGGGTCTTGCTCGCGTATCCACAGGGAGGTCATGTGATCGAGTACATAAGGGACCATTGGGTTCAGTACCTGATCGGCGTTACCATCGCCGCCCTTCTTGGCCTGGGATTGTCGTTTTATCTAGGTCAGAAATGGTCGACGCCCGAGAGCGTCCGCGCCCAGCGCATCGAAGAAGAGAGGCGCAAAGAGTCCGAGCTCGATGGCTTTCAATCGAGTGAGGCGCCGGGCGATATCGATATCAACAGCGCCGGCGAATAACGCAGGGTCCGCATCCGAGGCCGCCCGCATGTGCGGGCGGCCTTTGTCATGGCGCATCGGCAATATAGAAGAGCATTATGGTTCTCCTATCCGTCGCGAAGGTCGACTGGGAGCAGGTGACGAGAGACAGGATTTCGGTGGCGTTTTCGGCTGCACGATCGAACTTGCGCGTCTTGATTGCCGCGTCTTCTCCCAAGATCCTGATGAGCTCGTGTATCTCGGGTCCACCGCTTGGGGGAAAGGACCGTATCTCGTCGTATGCGGCGGACACGTTGAGCGACATGAGGGGGAGGAATGTCCGTGTGCGTCCGTCCGGCGTGCGAAGCTCGGCGGTGCAAGTGGGCGCGAGCGATCGCGCCTCATCGTTCGAGGTGATTGGGGAGAACGCCCCTCCTCCCATTCCGCCGTTGTGCCCGTATACGAGGATGTGCCCACCGTCGATCGAGCTGGCCGGGTCCAGATAAGGGCACCCTGCCGGGTTTGGCGAACCCCAGATGTCGTGCGTGAGGTACCAGTTGTCCTCCATGCCCGCGCGCTGCTGCACCACCGGCGTGTCGATGCCCAGCGTCTTGAGCCGTAGCCAGCCGACCACATCTTCATTTACGGAGGCGAGTCGGTTCCAATCTGGCTCGCCCCCATCTGTATCACCCTGTTCCCGCCGCGACTCTTCACTTGAGAAGGCTGCGTAAGACAGGGCGGCTCGTTGTGCCGTCGCGGACTCATATCCGGCGAGGCATGCTGAGGTGATCGAGCACGCAAGGAGGATGTCCAGTGCGAGGGACCGCGCTTTCGGTTGGGCTCCCCTTTCGGGGCGGGGGATGGCTCCCTCGCGCCTAAAACGGCGGGGAGCCATCCTCGTTCTCATCGTCCTCGCCGCCTCGCGCTCGCCCGGCGCATGAGGACGGCGATACCGCCGATGATGGAAGAGAAGACGAGCAGCGTTGGGGCGAGGGGTATGCTGGAAGTCTGCGGCAGGATCGTCGGCTTGTCTTCGGGTTTTGCCGGGATTTGCTGGGCCACGCGATCACTGTCATGCGCGACAAGCCCTCTGCCTCCGCCATTGCGGGCGAGGTCGACCATCACGGTGTTCTCCAATAGCACGGCCTGCTTCGATGGTGAGGTTGCACACATGTGGAATATTGCCCCCTTTGAATGGGGTGTTCCGTCGTGATTGAGGATGCATTCGTCACCTTCATCCTTTAAATCGGGACGGTCCCATGATGTGGACTGGGTTCCAAAGCCCGCATCGACGCACCCATATTCGAAGCGCACCCCGGTGATCCTTTCGCCGTCTACCAGGTGCAGGTCCGAGACATTCAGATGTGTTGCGGATCCTGCCGGCATGTCCTTCGCCCATAGGCGCCACCCGTCGTACGAGACGATCCTCCTGTCTCCCCGAGGGTTTGGATGACGGATTCATCGTTCAGCCAGGGGTTCTCGTGGCCATCATCCAGCGTGGCGTTGGGGGACGGCGCGTCGCCCTTGTCAGATGCCGCCGGTTCCCGGGAAGAGAGGTTGGTCTGATACCACACGTTCACCTTGCCGTCCCGGTCACCTTCGGACTGAGGGGTCGTCACGCCGACGAGCTCGGCTCTCTGCTGCTGGGCGCAGGTGAGGACGTCCGTGACCGTGAACTCGTCAACCCAGGTTGAGCTGCTGTTCTGGAAATCGACCGTGTAGACGTAGGTCGAGCCATGGTCCGCGCCCGCAGCGTTTGCCGTAGCGGGCTTCTCGCTGCGGACGGCCATCTCGTCGGGGGAAGCCGATGGGATGCGCTCCTGCCTTTTGTCCACGCGTCCCTCGATTCGAATCGCCTTGTCTCGGATGGCGAACCGCTGCGGTTCCGTGATGGGTAGAACCTCCACCTCCAGGGGCCCCGCTGAGTTGTGTCCCTGTGGAGGGCGCTCCTCTACGAGCAGGTATGTGCCGGGTTCGATACGGGTGAGCACATGAGGTTGTTCTTGGCTGACCCAGCGGTCGATTACGCTGCCATCGGCCGCGACAAGTGAGAGTGTCGCCCCGGCGATCGCCTGCTCGCTGTCCGTATCTAGTTTGGAGATCTCGATTTTCGTGAAATCGTTTTCAACTGCAAGGTCGATGTAGGATCCATCGTCGGGCTCGTCGATTGGGTCCACCGTGAGAGGGAGAACGGATGCGCTTGTCACGTATCCCCTCGGTGCATCGACTTCACGCAGGCGATACTCCCCCGCCTGCAGATGGTCGATGGATAGGCGCCCGTCTTTGGGGGTGGTGAGCACCACGGGGTGCTTATCGCCCGCGAGGAGGATGGGTTCGGGATGGACGCCCTTTTCGTCTATGGAATAGAAACCGGCCCCTTCGCCCTGCGTAATCGTGCCGATGGCATTTCCGTCGACGAGGACCTCGTGCGCGCCGGGTCTGAGCCCTTGGGCCGTGAAGGCCTCGTCGTCCTTCGAGTACGGCAACTTGATCTCCTCTTCGGCAGGACCGGTCGCGGTCGATTTGAAATGGGCTCCGATTGGGCCTTGGGTGATGGTGATCGAGTAGCCCTCATTCGCCTTGATGGTGATATGTGCTGAATTCAGAGATAGGCGCTTGCCATCGATGGTGCAGATGACGTCATACGATCCTGCAGGCACCTTCGTGGCTTCTCGCCCTACGACGATGGGTTCGCCACCCCCATCTGAGAGGGCAACCTCGGCCCCATCCGGCGCGTCGACTTCGACGACGGCGTAGGGAGCGCAGAATCTCAAGGACACGGTGTCCGGTTTCTCCGCGGCACGCAAGGCGACAGCGCCCTGCTGGGAGGGATCGACGGAGATCTGGTCGTCTATGTTCCATAGGGCGAGCGTGGCGCCGTGCAACCGCTCTCCCGTTTGGGCGTCCGTTTTGCCGATGACCGTGCGCGTGGGATTGTTCGATACGGCCACGTCCGCATGAGCGACCTCGGCCCCAGGTTCGTCATGTGTGATCGTGAACGGACATGGCGTCGGGTCGAGCACATGCCCGTCGGGGGCTTTGGTCTCAACGAGGGAATAGTTGGCGGTGCCGTCTCCAAGGCTCAGTCCCCGTGCGCGTGCGACCCCGTCTTCATCGGTGGCGATGTGGGCAACGACCTCGCCTTTTCCCGCCTGGACGGTGCCGGTGGGGCTGACGATGTCCTCGGCGGCGATGACATCGAACTCGGCGCCCCTCAAAGAGCCCCCATGCGGGCATTTTTCATCTGAGCACCGCTTGATGACGCGAACCGTTCCCGTTGCCTGCCGGTCCTCGACATGGATGACGGTAATGGGGTCGGGAACCTCTTGGTCCTTGATCGCGACCTCGATATCCTGCGCGGATGGAATGTAGGGAGAGGGCGCGGCAACCTCACGGATGTAATAGGTGCCGGGGATGAGCGCCTCGGGCAGCGTCACGGTTCCCGTTCCGTCGGTCGTGAAGGTGTCGAGTTTTGCGTGCTGCGGGTACCACACATCCTGCGATATGGGATTCTTGGCATGGTCGAGCAATTGGAAGGAGAAGCCGGCAAGGGGCACGGTCAGCCCGTCCGCGCCATCGACTTTGACGATTTGGATGCGCGAGCTCACAAAGTCGTTGTCGACGATGTAGTGGCACGTGGCGCCGTTCGTCATCTGCTCGACGCCGATTGTCCAATCCTCGCACGGCCTGTATCCTTCGGGCGTCGTGGACGCGACCTCGCGAACGGTGTAGCCCTTGGCGTCGAAGGGGATTGCGCCGGCTATGCGCTCGTTGCGCTTGCCGCTGCCCATCCATGGCCGGGACGCGTCGTGCGTCGCAGAGGGCGAGACGGCTTCTCGATTGACCGTTTTGGGATCGGTTGTCGATGCGCGGCCATGCTCATTCGTCGTGAGCGTGCCGATTATCCCGCCCGTCGAGTTTGAGATGATTTCGAATTGGATGCCCTTGCCGGCAGGTTGGAGACCGGATCCCTCGTTGCCGGAATCGAGGTATTTGACGAGCTCGATGTCGAACGAGGAGATGTCCTCCGCGACCTCGATGGGTGCCAGCTCAACGACGCCGCCCTGCCCGATTTGCGATCCGTCCACGGTATAGGTGCGGGTCTTCGTGTCGGGAAGGTAGCCCGCCGGCGCCTTGGTCTCTTTGATGCTGATTGTTCCCAGTGGAATCGAGGTGAGGGCCGCCGTGCCGTCAGCGTCCGTGGTGACAGTGCGTGTCCACCCCGGCGACGTCAGGGAAGTTATGGTGAACTCGGCACCGGAGAGGGTGGTTCCAGCTTGGGCGGATGCTCCCGTGCAGGAGTCCTTTTTGCGAATGCGCACTCGCGCCGATCCGGGGCGGTCCTGGAGCGAGACCGTCATCTCGTTTCCCTTGGTGCGAAAGGTCACGCGTTCCTTTGAGAGCGAGAAACCCTTGGGCGCCTTTGTCTCGATGACGTAGAAATCGCATTCCTGCTCCAACGGGCAACTGGCGGTGCCGTCGCGGTTGGTGGTGATAGACGCGACCTTTGCCTGGGTCCGCGCGTCAAAGATGTCGTACTCCGCGCCTTCGAGGGAGTAGGCGGAACTTTGGCCGCTCAGGGCCTGGTCGGAGGAGCTCTTCTTGAACGTGGTCTTTGTCTTGGGGTTGTAGCGGATGTGAATGTCTCCCATCTGCTGCGTGCCGAGTTCCTCGCCCGGATTGAAGGTCTCGCTGTTGGCGCCCATGCTCACCTCGGAATGAATGATGATCGAGTAGGTGCCATCGGGTTGGAGCGTTCCCTCGTAATCATAGGTGCCGTCAAGGGGCACGGAATAATAGCCGCCCGAGATGCAATGGCCGTCGGCAACTTGGGTGGTGCCGTCGGGGAGGTGGATGGTCGCCCGGCATTGGGCGACGACGCCTTCGTAATAGGACTGCTGCTTGTTCGTGATGACGATGTCCGCTTTGCCGGAAATAGTCGCCGGCGCCGCGAACGCGCGCTGTGCCAATCCGTCCCATCCCGGCGGTATGACGCGCCCGGCCATGATGAACAGCGCCGCGATCGCCATGGCGAGCAGAAGGCGTTTCCGCATGCGAGCAGGTGGGTCTCCGCGTCGAACGCGCGGTTCACGTCCTTTCGGACCGATGGCGGTGACTGTGTTGTGCATGGATTCCTCCCTTTGTCCGGCCATGTCTTCCCCGTTGCTCAGGGTTAAGGGGCGGTCATCGTATCTTGAGGAATCTGCCGGGATTCATGGGTCGGCTGCCCGCGTGCACACCCGTCTTTGACGGAATTCTGACGAGCCCGGACGCTTGGCAGGTGGGGAGGGAGGCCGGGGTGGGGAGGTGGTGGATATTGCGATGAATTTGACGGCAAATACCACGAAGTCGACATGCAGGAGAACCGGCCCCCGCGCGGCTCGGCTATACTTTGGGGTGTTGTGCACATATAACCTGGAGGTACTGCCATGGACAACGCTTCTGAAAAGACCCCGCTGGTGGGCATCATCATGGGCTCCAAGTCCGATATGCCTGTCATGGAGGGCTGCACTGCGGAACTCGACGCCCTCGGCGTCCCGTACGAGCTGGTCATCGCCAGTGCCCACCGCAACCCCGATAAGGTCCATGAGTGGGCCGAGACCGCTGCCGACCGCGGAATCAAGGTCATCATCGCCGCCGCGGGCAAGGCGGCGCATCTGGGCGGCGTGGTCGCTGCCTTCACCCCGCTTCCGGTCATCGGCGTTCCCATGAAGACGAGCGACCTCGGCGGTCTGGATTCCCTGCTCTCCATGGTGCAGATGCCCTCCGGTGTGCCGGTCGCCTGCGTCGCCATCAACGGCGCCAAGAACGCGGCCATCTTCGCCACGCAGATCATCGGTGCCACCATGCCCGAGTACCGCGACGTCATCGTTCAGCTCAAGCGCGATATGGCCGAGGCGTAGTCGACCATGGCCACCTCCGGAAAGCATTTCAAACCCGCTCCGGCGCCCGCTCCGGCACCGCGTCGCGGCCGCAACGTCCTGTCGCATGTGTTGATCGTCGTCGGGGTCGTGTTGCTGCTCGTCTCCGGGGGCCTGTTCATCCGCGCTCAGGTCGGGTACAGGCAAGCGTCGGAGTTCTACGACGGTCTGAGCAAGCAAGCGGTCAAGGACTCGGACGGCTCCGGGATCCCCAGCATCGATTTTGACGCCCTCAAGCAGGTGAACGATGGTGTTGTGGGCTGGATTTACATTCCGGGGACCAACATCAGCTACGTGGTGGCTCAGGGCGCCACCAATGATACGTATCTCCGCACGCTCATCAGCGGTGAGTACAACGCCAACGGCACGGTGTTCATGGACGTCGATGACGCGGCGCCCGGTATGATCGATCAGCAGACGACCCTGTACGGCCACCATATGAACGACGGCTCCATGTTCACGCAGGTCTACGAATCGCTCGACCAGGCCAAGTTCGACTCCATCGACAAGGTGTACTACATAACCCCTGAGACCACGTATGAGCTGAAGCCCCTGTTCACCATGCGCGTCGATGACGACTACATGGCGGCCCGGCAGGCGAACTTCGAGGGCGACGCGGGCCTTCCGCAGTACCTCTCGGACTCTCTCAAGCACGCGGAGGCGAGATCCAAGAACGCCGAGATGGAGTTGCGCGAGGCGACGCACGTGCTCACGCTGGTCACCTGCGATGACGCGTTCCTTGCTCAGACAAAGCGCGCGGCCATGGTGTGCACGCTCGTGGGCGAGCTGGGGGTCATGGAAGAAAGCGAGGGGTAGTCCGATGGCGCAGATGCCCTCTGTAGACGAATGGCTTCGCGAGGCCAAGCAAGACCCGGGTTTCCGCGGATGCGGCATGTACCTCATCCACAACGGCACGGTCCGAGAGACCCCAAAGGCCGAGGCCCGCGGCGTTGAGACCGATGGCGTGCAACCAGGCGGCAAGGTTGCCGGCATGGTGTTCAGCTACGACGAGGCCAAGGTTTCGGCGGCCGTTGAAGAAGCTCGCGCCCTGCCGGGTATCGGTTACGTGCGCGTGTGGCTCAACTCCGGCGAGCTCGAGGTGGGTGATGACATCATGCTCGTGCTCATCGGCGGTGATATTCGCCCGCGTGTGATCGACGCCCTGCAGCATCTTGTGGGGACCATCAAGAACACGTGCGTCGTGGAACGCGAGCTGTCGGCCTGACTTTTCGCTGAGTAGGGGACTCCTCATTCAAGTCGTATCGAAGGCGCTAACAAGGCCCTCCCGGAGTTGTTCCGGGAGGGCCTTGTCGATGGCGGCGGTTTCGACGCGACGATGTTTCGGGCTCCAGTACGTCGTGGTCGAGCAGGCTACTTGCCGGGGGCCGTCTTAGGGGAGTCCACTCGGCTCGAGGTGTCCGGGTGGATGGTCATGGTCTGGAATCGATGGGCCATGTACTCGTTGTCGAAGTGCTCCGCGTAGAACTCCTCCACCGGCGAGCTCGGCTGGATCCCGCTCTCGCGGCAGAACCAGCAGTCGAGCGCCTGCAGCGTCATGACGCCGTTGACGAGCATGAGCGCGGCGACGGCGGTGGTGAGCGAGTACCGCATCTTCCAAGGGATCAGGTTGATGAGCTTGAGCAGGCGCGGCAGGCAGACCTTGATCCAGAACAGGCCGAGCGTGCCCCACATGAGCATGAACGGGGTGGAGGTGCGGCCCTGGAAGAAGATGGCCATGGGGTCGGGGATGCCGGGCAGCAGCTCATATGAGTAGCTCCAGGCGATGGCGCCGAAGGAGGTCTGCATCCACCAGCTCACGGCGGCTTCGAAAACACCGCCGATAAGGGCGCTCACCAGGAAGATGATGAGGAAGCTCTTCTTGTAGAAGCGGTTAAGCGCGATGGTGAGCAGAACGGCGCCGAAGCCGTAGATGGGGCTGAACGGTCCGAAGAGCAGTCCGGCGCGGTCCTGGTACACGCCGGGGTCGACCCACACCATGTGGAAGATGACCTCGATGATCAGGCCGAGCACGCAGCACACCATGAAGACCCAGAACAGGTTGAAGAAGTTGAGCTTGATGTAGCCCTCGCCCGTGAGGTCGCGTCCGAGCATGCCGCCCGCCGCGGCCACGCGGTCCTCGAGATCGCGCAGATGGCGCTGTAACTCGCGCTCCTGGCGCAGCGTGGGATCGATGGTGGCTGAGAGTGCGGTGAGGATACCGAGCTGGATCATGGGTCGGATAAGGTGCACGCCGATGCCTTGGAGCATAACGTCAATGAGGATCTGGCCGATGGTCATGACGATGAGCGCGTATGCCCACCGCCCGGCATCCCGCCGGTAACTCTTGACGAGGGTCCAGCCGAATAGGATAAGAGCGATCGCCGATACAAAGGCGAGCACCGAGCCTATGGCCGTCATGGTGACGGTGAGCGTGAGGTTGGTGCCTATCAGCACCTCTTCCTGGCCCAAGGCAAGGCGGTAGACCATGATGCCGAAGTACGCGCCCATGAGGGGCAGGGACACAATGCCGTCGAGTGCGCAGAGGGCGCCGTACACGCGCACGATGAGTGGGATGGTCTTGCGCTGATCCGGGGTGAGGTTCTTGGGGTCCAAGTCGTTGCCCGGCAGGTCATAGTCGGGATTGGCCGGAGCGGCGCCGTTTGCGGTGGCCTGTTGCACGGATAGCTCCTATCGCGTCAATACGCTGGTCATTTGTGTTGCATATGGTACCACTTCGTCGCACGTCACATGGTAAGTGCACGGGTCTTGGCGCCCGCCCGCCGCCGCTTCATCTCGCAAGGCATTGCCGTCGCCCTTGGCCGCCCCGAAAAACGAGCCCGCCGACCGAAATCGATCGACGGGCTGTATGTGGCGGGATTTCGGTTCCCGATGACGATGCTCGCCTGGTGCGGCGGCCGCTTGATGGGTTATCTGCCCGGCGGCCTACTCGCCCAGCAGCTCCTTCTTCATGGACGCGGCGGCCTTCTTGCCGGCGCCCATGGCGAGGATGACGGTGGCGGCACCGGTCACGATGTCACCGCCGGCCCACACCTTGGGGTTGGAGGTGCGACCGTCCTCGTCGGCCTCGATGAGGCCCCAGCGGTTGAGCTCGACGTCGGCGCAGAGCTTGGCGAAGGGGTTGGCCATGGTGCCGATGGCGGTGATGGCCACGTCGCACGGAATCTCAAAGGCGGAGTCGGCCACGGGGACCGGGCGGCGGCGGCCGGAGGCGTCGGGCTCGCCGAGCTCCATGCGCTCCAGCTTGACGGCGGACACGAAGCCGTCCTCACCCTTGATGAACTCGAGCGGGTTGACGAGCTCGAGGATCTTGACGCCCTCCTCCTTGGCGTGATGAACCTCGGCCAGGCGCGCGGGCATCTCGGCCTCGGTACGACGGTAGGCCAGGGTCACGCTGTCGGCACCCAGGCGCAGAGCGGTGCGCGCGGCGTCCATGGCCACGTTGCCGCCGCCGAACACCACGACGTTCTTGCCCTGGCGGATGGGGGTGTCGTAGACGGGGAAGTCGTAGGCGTGCATGAGGTTGGTGCGCGTGAGGTACTCGTTGGCGCAGTACACGCCGGGCAGGTTCTCGCCCGGGACCTTGAGGAAGCGGGGCAGGCCGGCGCCCACGGCGAGGTAGAGGGCATCAAAGCCCTCCTCGTTGAAGAGCTCCTCGGCGTCGAACAGTCGGCCGGCGACGGAGTTGTACTCGAACTTGACGCCGAGCTGCTCCAGGCCGTCGATCTCGCGCTTGACGATCTTCTTGGGCAGGCGGAACTCGGGGATGCCGTAGGTCAGCACGCCGCCGCCGGTGAAGAAGGCCTCGAAGACGGTGACGTCGAAGCCCTCACGGGCGAGCTCGCCGGCGCAGGCGATGCCGGAGGGGCCGGAGCCCACGATGGCGACCTTCTTGCCGTTCTTGGGCTTGCACACGGGTGCGCGGCCCACCTCGTCGGCCATGTCGCCCACCATGCGCTCGAGCTGGCCGATGGCCACGGCCTCGCCCTTGCGGCCGAGGATGCACTTGCCCTCGCACTGGTTCTCCTGCGGGCACACGCGGCCGCAGACGGAGGGCAGCAGGTTATCGCCCTTGATGGTCTCGAGGGCGCCGCCCCAGTCCTCCTCGCGGATCTTTGCGATGAAGCCGGGAATGTTCACGCCGACGGGGCAGCCCTGCATGCACAGGGGCTTCTTGCAATCGAGGCAGCGGTTGGCCTCGGCGATGGCGTCTTCCTTGGTAAAACCGGTGTCGACCGGGCGGAAATCGCACGCGCGCTCGGCGGCGGGCTCCTCGTTGGGAGCGGTGCGGGGCGCGCCGATGTTCGGGCGGTACTTCTTTACTTCTGGCATGCGCAGGCCTCCTCATGGCGCTTGGTGGACAGTGCTTCCTCACCGCGGTAGCTGGCCTGGCGTGCGGCCAGGTCGTCCCAGTCGACGGCGCTGGCGTCGAAGTCGGGTCCGTCGACGCAGGCGAACTTGGTCTCGCCGCCCACTTCGACGCGGCAGCACCCGCACATGCCGGTGCCGTCGACCATGATGGGGTTGAGGCTGGCGATGATCGGGATGTTGTGCTCGTGGCAGGTGAGGGAGGAGAACTTCATCATGGGCACGGGGCCGACGCAGAAGGCGTGGTCGATGGAGTCGGTCTCGCACAGGCGCGCGAGGGGCAGGGTCACGACGCCCTTCTCGCCCATGGAGCCGTCGTCGGTGGTGACGAACAGGCCGGCGAGCGGCAGCGCGTCGAACTGCTCGTGCAGGATGAGGAGGTCCTTGGTGCGCGCGCCCATGATCACATAGACGTTCTTGCCCTGCTCGCACAGCATGCGGGCGACCGGGTAGGCGATGGCCAGGCCGACGCCGCCGCCGATGACGGCGACGGAATCGCCCTCGACCTCGGTGGGCTGACCCAGCGGGCCGGTGATGTCGCGGATGAAGTCGCCTTCGTTGAGCTCGGAGAGGCACTGCGTGGTCTTGCCCACCACCATGAAGATGAACTCGATCCAGCCCTCCTCGGCGTTCCAGTTGGCGAAGGTGAACGGCACGCGCTCGCCCGTCTCGTCGATGCGCACCATGAGGAACTGGCCGGCGTGAGCCTTCTTGGCCATCCTCGGGGCGTGGACGCGGAACTCGAAGACCTTTTCCGAGAACTGCGTCTTCTTCAGGATTTCAAACATAGAACCCCTCTCTGATTGGTCGGGGCCCCATTTGCGCAGGTGACGCATACGAGCAGCCCCGATTGCAACCCAAACGGCATATGCGCAGGCGAATATGCGCATACATCGTCAAGTATACCGCTCCACATGGTCGTCACGGTTCCTTCAGCTTCCTTTTGGGTTAGCGGTAGAGCGTCTCTCGGCGGGCGACCCCTCCCAAATGCAGGGCTCTTCATGCTGTGTATCTTTCACGAGTTGAGCTCGGTCATTTTTCTCGCGATGCGATGGCACTCCGGGACGGCCGCGCGCAAGGGACCGGCGCGAGCGCCGGATGGTATCCTTGCGGGGTGAGGCCGCTCAGCGGCCCGTTTGTTGACGTTTGACGACCATATCAGGGGGTACGGATATGTGGGGAATCATCGCAACGTGGTGCATGGCGCGCGATGGCGTGATGGATGCGGGCGGAAGGCTCGCTCAGCTCGGGTCTGCGGCCGACGCGGTCGAGACGGCCGTGCGGGCGGTGGAGGACTGCCCGTTCTTCAAGTCCGTCGGATACGGCGGCCTGCCCAATGAGGAGATGGAGGTCGAGCTCGACGCGGCTTTCATGGACGGCGACACCCTTGAGTTCGGTGCCGTCGGCGCACTGAAGAACTTCGCGAACCCGGTGAGCGTCGCCCGGTCCCTCGCCGGTGGTGAGGCGAACAACCTGCTAGTTGGACAGGGTGCGGAGAAATATGCGGACAAGATGGGGTTTGAGCGGAAGAACATGCTCACCGAGCGCGCCAAGGGGTTCTATGCCAAGCGCCTTGCGCAAGAGGGCGCCCGCGTGCCCGGTGCCGCACGCTCCCTTGGCGAGCCCGAGGCGGAGGAGGAGTCTGCACGTGGAGCCATGCCGCGGGCGGGCATCGACAGCGAGGGGACGAACCTCTGTGGGCACGATACGGTGGGCGCGGTGTGCCTCGACGCGCGGGGGAGCATGACCGCCGCGACCTCCACGAGCGGCCTGTTCATGAAGCTGCCGGGGCGCGTGGGAGATTCCCCGGTCCCCGGCTGCGGCTACTACGTGGACTCCAAGATCGGCGGCTGCGCCTCGACCGGTTTGGGCGAGGACGTCATGAAGGGCTGCGTGGGCTATGAGATCGTGCGTCTGATGGGCGAGGGCCTGCACCCGCAGCTCGCGTGCGAGCGTGCGGTCCATGAGTTCAGCGAAAAGCTCCGGGAGCGCCGCGGCATGGTGGGCGACATCTCATTCGTGGCCATGGATGCGCAGGGGCGCTGGGGCGCGGCGACGAACATTGAGGGATTCTCGTTCGTGGTCCAGACGGAGAGCGATCCCGCCCGCGTGTACCTTGCACATCCGCAGGCGGATGGCACGTGCCTTCATGAGCAGGCACCCGTCGAATGGGTCGAGGAGTATTTCTCCTCGCGCATGGCCCCGCTCGATTAGCGAGCGGCCGCGCAGCGGACCGTCATTCCGCAATGCAGTGCCGCCGGCATTTCCAGGGTGCCGGCGGCGTCGTGTTTAATGCCTGCCGTTGGCGCCGGCCCCGCCGTTCACGTGGTCGCGCGCGAACACCACGCCGCGGGTGACAGCGAGGGCGGCGGCCTCGGCCGCCTGATGCGTCATGATGTCGAAATCCTCCGCCTCCTTGGCGCGCAGCTGCTTGAGGACGTAGTCGGCGACCGGCATGCGACCGGGCGGGTCGCCTATGCCGGCGCGGATGCGCGAGAAGTCGCGGCTGCCGAGCTTGTCTATGATCGAGCGCAGGCCGTTGTGGCCCGCGTGGCCGCCACCGACCTTGACGCGCACGTCGCCCGCGGGAATGTCGAGCTCATCGTGGATCACAAGCAGCTCTTCCGGCTTGACCTTGTATTGCGCGCAGAGCTTTGAGATGGGGCCGCCACTCGTGTTCATGTACGACTGCGGCTTGACCAGCACCACCTCGCGCTTGCCGCCCTCCTCCTCGGGGTCGTTGACGCTGATGACGGCGACTTCTGCGCCCGCCTGGTTCTTCCAGTACGAGACGCCCGCCTGCGAGGCGAGGACGTCGATCGCCTTGAAGCCGGCGTTGTGACGGGTGTCTGCGTATTCATCGCCGGGGTTGCCCAGGCCGGCGACCATGCGGATCTTCTTGGGGGCTGCGGCTGCCATGGCTGCCCTTTCTCGGTCGGGTTCTGTATCACAACCATACTGATTGGCGCTCGGGGCGCTGTCAAACATCGGCGCGCGGGATGTCGTTGGGTGTCGGTGCGCCCGTGCGTGTGGAGGCCCTGTGGCGGAGCCGATGAGCGGGTACAAGGCGGGGTACATGTCCATGTCCGCCCACCGCCGAGGGGAGTTTCATGTCGTCCGCGTTGACCAAGAGCGCGCTCGCCGCGTCGTTTTGCCGCCTGCTCGCGGAGCGCCCCTTTTGCAAGATAACGGTGGCGGACATCGCCGGCGGATGCGGGCTGAGCCGCATGACCTTTTACTACCACTTTGAGGACGTGTACGACCTCCTCACATGGACGTGCGGCGAGCGCGCCTCGGCCGCCTGCGAGGGCCTCGAGTGGCAAGAGGGGCTCCTTCGGCTGTTCCGGACCGTGAGGCGGGACCGCGACCTTGTCATGAACGTCTACAGGAGCGTGGACCGTTCGGTGCTCGAGGCGGCGCTGTTTCCGTTTGCGCACGACCTGATCTTGCGTGAGATGGGCGCGCGCGTCGGTGCGGGTGTCGCGTCCCCGGCCGACCGCGAGTTCGTGGTCGCGTTCTTTGAGTACGCCTTTGCCGGCACCCTGCTTACCTGGATTGGGAACGGCATGGGGGAGGACCCCCGAGAGATCGTGGACCGACTCGGCGTGATTATGAGCGGTCAGGCCGTCCTGCTGGCTGACAGGTTTCACGCATCCTGACAGGTTCCCCCGTCTGATCAAAAGATGAACATACGGGCCGATTTGCCCATTATGGCCTCCGTCCCGCGCGGGCAGGATTTCCCATGCGTGCGGCCGCGGCGGTTGCGACCGCGATACATCGAGGAGGCCAAGATGTACTATTCGAGCGGTAATTACGAGGCGTTCGCGCGGCCCGAGAAGCCGGAGGGCATCGAGCGCAAGAGCGCCTATATCGTGGGCTCGGGCCTTGCGGCGTTGTCCGCCGCCTGCTATTTGGTGCGCGACGCCCAGATGCCGGGAGAGAATATCCACATATACGAGAAGGACGATGTGCCGGGAGGGGCGTGCGATGGCCGGGAAATTCCCGGAATCGGCTACGTCATGCGCGGCGGGCGCGAGATGGATAACCATTTCGAGGTCATGTGGGACCTGTTCCGCTCCATTCCCTCGATCGAGAACGCGGACATGACCGTGCTCGATGAATACTACCGGCTCAACAAGAGGGACCCCAATTACTCGCTTTGCCGCGTGACGTGCAAGCGCGGCCTCGATGCGGGGACCGGCGGCAGGTTCGGCCTTTCGGACAAGGCCGCCGTGGAGCTCCTGGACCTCTTCCTCACGCCCGATGAGGACCTGTATGGGCGCAGGATTGACGAGGTTCTCGACGAGCGCGTGCTCAGCTCGAACTTCTGGCTGTACTGGCGCACCATGTTCGCCTTTGAGAACTGGCACTCCGCGCTCGAGATGAAGCGCTACATCCAGCGCTACATCCATCATGTGGGAGGCCTGCCGGATCTGAGCGCCTTGAGGTTCACCCGATACAACCAGTATGAGTCGATGATCTTGCCCATGGTGACGTATCTCGAGGATGCCGGCGTGCATTTCCACTTCAAGACGAAGGTGGCCGATATCCAATTCGAGATCGGCGGTGGCGACGGCCCCGTCCGATCGGTGACCGGCACGGGCCAGGATGCGATCCTGCGCGTCCAGCAGGCGCAGGCGGTTCGCAACCCCTTTGGCACGCCCGAGCGCAAGGTGGCCCGCCAGATCGTGTTGGAGACGGAGTCCGACACCGAGGTGGTCATCGATTTGAGCGAGGACGACCTGGTGTTCATAACGCCGGGAGGGTGCGTGGAGAGCTCCACACTGGGTGCGCAGGATAAACCGGCGGCCTGGGACCCCTCCATCAAGCCCGGCAACGGGTGGGACCTCTGGCGACGCGTTGCCGCACAGGACCCGAGTTTCGGCAGGCCCGAGACCTTCTGCGGAAACCCCGAGGAGACCAAGTGGATGAGCGCCACCGTGACCACGTTGGATGGGGAGATTCTCCCCTATATCGAGGAGGTGTGCCACCGCGACCCGCTGAGCGGCGGGACCGTCACCGGCGGCATTGAGACCTGCAGGGATTCCAATTGGCTCATGAGCTGGACCATCAATCGCCAGCAGCAGTTCCGCGAGCAGCCAAAAGACCAGGTCTGCGTGTGGCTCTATGGGCTGTTCACGGACGAGCCCGGCAACTTCATCAAGAAACCCATGCGTGAGTGCACGGGGCGTGAGATATGCGAGGAGTGGCTATGGCATCTGGGAGTACCGGTAGACCGGATTTTCGACCTGGCGTATTCGCATGCGAACACGGTTCCCTGCATGATGCCCTTCGTGACGGCATTCTTCATGCCCCGCACGGCGGGCGACCGCCCCGACGTGGTGCCGGATGGCTCGGTGAACTTCGCGTTCATAGGCCAGTTCGCCGAGACCCCCCGCGACACCGTCTTTACGACGGAGTACTCGATGAGGACGGGTATGGAGGCGGTCTACACGCTCTGCGACGTAGACCGGGGCGTTCCTGAGGTCTGGGGCAGCGTGTTCGACATCCGCGCCCTGCTGATGAGTGCGGTGAGGCTGCGCGACGGAAGGCCCGTCACGGACATGGACATGGGTCTGCTCGAGCACACGGGCCTGAACATGGTGCTCAAGAGGCTCAAGGACACCGACCTCGAGAAGGTGCTGACTGCATATGGGGCGATTGCCTAGCTGCACGAAATGGGCCGATGGGCGGGAGGTGCTCATCGGCCCATTTTTTCTTGGGAGGTTGTTCCGGCCTAGGGCCTTTTGCGGCGCCTGGTGCCAAGCGCTAATGAGAGACTGCCCATGGCGCCGCTCAATGCGGCGACAGCGAAGAGGGGGTCTCCGGTTTTGGGGAGCTCTGGTGCCTTGTTCCCGCCATGGGTCTGATCAGGCTTTTGTTCGGCCTCGTGTTCGGGCTGGGGTTCGGGCTTGGGGTCTGGCTGGGGCTCGGGCTTGGGGTCTGGCTGGGGCTCGGGTTCGGGTTCAGGTGTGGGGTCTACGGGCGGAACGGTGGGCTCGCTTTTCTTCCACTGCGCAGTGAGGACCGTGTCAACGGCAAGCTCGAACGTGTCTCCGGGCTGATACGTGACCGACCCGGCATCCCAGCCCAAGAAAATGTGCCCATCGAGCGACGGGGCAGCGTTCACGGTGACCTTTGTGCCCGCGGGTAGTGTCTGCTTGGCATAGTCGATACCGTCGGCGCCAACACCGCCGTTGAGGTCGTAGTTCAAGGTAAGCCGATCGAGGTCGTAGTAGGCCTTGAGCACGAGATACACAGGCTTGCCGTCCTGTTCATAGGGTTTAAATACCGTACCTGTGAGGAGGGAGCGTTCCGTGTTCAAGTGGTGTCGGCTGTAGCCCTTGGGCGTGGCGCTCACTTGGGTGTCAATTTTGCCGTAGAGCGGAAAGTCCGTGTCGGCCAGTTGGTAGGAGCCGTCAAGCTGCTGCTGATAGTGCTCGACCTTATAGACGGCTGATGTGGGGATGACGGGGGTCGTTGTCCTGGTCCAGGACCCGCTGAGCACCACGTCGGTGTTGGGCATGGCCAGGGTGCCGTCTTCGGCAATGCTCGCGCCCGCGGGGCTTTTGACCGTCCAGCCGCTGAATTTCCAGCCATCCATCGAGGGGGCACCGGTTACTTCGACGGTGGCGCCGTATGAAGAGCTCACCGTCGCGGGGGCTTGAGGAGCTCCATCGGGAACTTCGCCCTCGTATTCATAGCTCAGGGTATGCGGTGCGGCACGATAGTAAATCTTGAGCGGGTTATCCTTACCCGCTTCGCTGCAGGTGGCACTTAGGCGGTGAGGACCGTAGTTTTCATCGTAGACGTAGTGCACGCCCAAAGTTTCGGGTCCGGAGCCGTCAATCGCGTCCCAACCAAGATCAAGCCCGTCGAATTTGGTCTTGTCAATGCGAACGGTATCGTCCGGATGGGCCCATCCTCCTTGGCCATGAGTTTGACGGACCCAGGAGTAGGATGCGCCGTTTTCATCGTGTTGATCGCCGTCCGCCTCATAGAATTGGTAGTAGACCTCGTAGTACCACAGTTGCTCGGGAATCTCTTGCCATTGGGCATATACGGTGATGTTGCCGGTTACGGGCGTGGTCGCTGTGAAAGCCTCGCCACTTCCGTCTGCCTGCGTGTTCCAACCGAGGAAGGTGTGGTTGGTGCGGGTTGGCTCACCGGGAAGCTCACCCACGGTTGATCCGCTTTTGACGGTGATATTTGCAGGGTCCGCATCGGTGTCACCGCCGTTCTTGTCGAAGGTGACGGTTACGTCTTGCGGGACTTGCTTATTGATAAACCAGACATCCTGCGTGTCGTCATGGTGCTTACGGTCAACGAATAGTTGCGGTTCGGGATTGGCGAGGCCGAGGGACATATCGGAGCCCGCGGCGGTCGCGTAGACGCACTCCTCACCAGATTCGGGCGTCTTGAATTGCGAGTAGTCAGCCCCGGATGAGGGTTGGGCAACGATACGCAGCTCGCCTGTTCCAGATGCCGTGCCCGCGGCTGTCAGTGTGCGTGGTTTGGCCAAGATGAAATCGCGCTTTTTTACGAGATGGAGACTGCCGTTGAGCGCGAGGTCTTTTGTGATGGAGGCGTTGTCGCTAAGGGCAAGGAAACCGTCCTTTTCAATGGAAAGACATCCAACCTCGGTAAAGGGCGTCTTCTTAATGGGCCCCTGGGCGAATGCGGGCTTTGCCGCGATGTGCGCGCCACCCTCGATTGTGACGGAATCGAGGTAAATCATGTTTGGGACCTCGAGATAGGAGGCCTCGGTGCCGCACGGATTGAATGTGAGCTCGGCGTGATCGATATTGCTGTTGCTGGGATACCGGCCCATGATATACCGGCTCACCGACCCGCCGGATACGGTGACGTCAACGGGGGAGCGTCCAGCGGCGGGGATGATGGATACCCCCTTGTCGCCTCGGCAGCCTGCTTCAATAGTCTGAAGGACGCCACCGGTTTGGACGAGGTGTGCCGAGCCGTGCACGGTGGTGGTGTTTTCGACTTTGGGAGTGCGCTTGTGGGATGCGGTGAGCACATCGGCGCGCCCGCCGGAGATGATCGCCGTCGCGGCGTACTCTTTCCCATCCTGATTGAGGACCTCGGCACCGTAGGAGAAGGGGATTCCGCCAAAGTACGACTTCGTGTCGGCGCTTCGCCCGAGGGGCGTGACGGTGCCGCCCTTGGCGCCATCGGGGTTCACTTCCCCATTGCTATCGTTGCCGATACGCGCGTTGCCGGTGAGCTCGACGTGCGTTGTCCCGCGAACCTTATCGCTGCAGCCGCCGCCCCAAAGGGCGCCATAGTCATTTTGACTACCGATACGTGTTTCGACGACCGCGTCGCCACCCACGGTCACATGGGTGTCCTTGACCGATGAGTGGAATGAGCCGCCATAGATTCCGGGCAGGTCGTAGCTGCCGCTCGTCGTCCACTGGGGACGATTGGCCTCGGGAACGTGGGCGGAGCCGGCGATAGTGACGTTGGTGCTGCCGGCCACGGCCGCACGTGTGTCGCGCAGGGCGTCGGTCGCGACCGCCTCCTCACCGGTTACATCCGAGTTGTCGAGCAAAGATTGCAGATCGTTGAAGCCGCCGCCATACACGCTTTTGACCTCGCCACCCGTCACAGAGACATGCGTGTCACCGCCGACCTTGCCGAGGTTGTTCCCGATGATTGAAGGGGCTTTTACGGCCGCACCTCCGCCAAATATCTGATATACCTCGCCGCCGGTCATGGTGACGTTCGTGTTGCCGGTGACATTGCCGCCGATGCCACCGCCATAGATGCCGTACGCAAGGCATCCCTGTTTGTACACGGTGACCATGACAGGGTTGAACTCGCTGACGACAATGGAGTTGAAATAGAGGTTGTAGTGCTCGCTCTTTTCAACGACGCGGCGATCGCCTCCTTTGGGGTCGCCTTGACCGGGGAGTGTGCCGTCGGTGTAGGCCGGGTCGGCATCGGCGCCATCCGAGGCGTTGGGAAAGCGCGCGGACCCGCCGAACTCCACGAGCGTGTCGCCCGTGAGGGTGCCTGCGGAGTTGCCGCCAGCGATGAGCTTATATACGCCATCGAGGATGGTGACGTGCGTGTTGGCGGTAAGGTCGCGGTCGCTGCCGCCATAGACGATCATGCGGCGATCTCCATTCACGCCCCCGCCAAAGCCCTCCCCGAGTGTGAGGTGGTGACCGTTCGCGTAGAACGTTTTGGGGGAGACATGCACGCGCTCAAGCGTTAACGACCCAGAGAGCTTTACGGTCTCCGCACCGGAAGGCCATGAGAGAAGGTGAGTCCCCCCCCCTTGTTCGCTACGCACCGTCACGTGCTCGCCGGCAACGCCGGTGAATGGATCTGCAAGCATGACGTCTGCGCTCAGCTCGATGGTCGCATCGGTATCGCCATCGTCCTTGATGTCTTGCAGCGCGCGTGCGAATGCTTCGCTTGTGTCGACGGTGTGAACCGCGCCGCTCGCCGCCCATACGGGTGAAGGCAGGAACGACAAGCCGAGGGCCGCAAGCGCGCTGAGCGCCAGGGCCTTTAATCCGCCCCTCATGAGACCTCCTCGTCTCTATTCAGATGAATAGGTATAGAACAATTATTGGGCCATTGTTCAACAACGTCAAGATTCGGAGACCGGGAGGTCAGGTGCGAGCGTCATAAAAAAGAACCCATCCGGTCCGATCGGATGGGCTCTTTAAGCAGGAAGCCGTTTCTTAAGTGTGGCTGGTAACGCCTTACATGGCGAAGTCGCCGCCCACGAGCGTGCTCACGGACTGCTCGTAGTACACGGCGGAGATGGTCTCGGCGAACTCGCCGGCCACGGAGATGGTCTTGATCTTGCCGCCCTCCTCGACGGGGATGGCGTCGGTGACCACGCACTCCACGATGGGGGCGTCGTTCAGGCGCTGGATGGCCTCGCCGGAGAAGATGCCGTGGGTAGCGCACACGTAGATGTCGCCGGCGCCGAGGGCCTTGAGCTCGCGCACGTTGGCGCACAGGGTGCCCGCGGTGTCGATCATGTCATCGTTGATGATGCAGGTCTTGCCCTTGATGTCGCCGATGATGCCCATGACCTCGGCGGCGTTGTGGCGCGGACGGCCCTTGTGGGCGATGGCGAGGCTGCAGCCGAGCATATCGGACAGCTTCTTGGCGGCCTTGGCGCGGCCCACGTCGGGGGAGACGACGACGAGGTTGTCGGTGTCGAAGCCCATGGCGTCGTAGTAATCCGCGAAGAGCGGCAGGGCGGAGAGGTGGTTCACCGGGATGTCAAAGAAGCCCTGGATCTGGCCCTGGTGCAGGTCGAGCGTGATGATGCGGTCCACACCGGCGCACTCGAGCAGGTTGGCGACGAGGCGGGCGGTGATGGGCTCGCGCGGGCCGGCCTTGCGGTCCTGGCGGGCGTAGCCGTAGTGGGTGATGACGGCGGTGATGGAGCGGGCGGAGGCGCGCTTGGCGGCGTCGGTGGCGATGAGGAGCTCCATCAGCATGTCGTTGACGTTCTCGCCGGCGACGGACTGGATCAGGAAGACGTCGGCGCCGCGGACGGTCTCGTCATAGCGGGCGTAGATCTCGCCGTTGGCGAACTGCTTGAGCGTAAGGCCGGAGAGCTCCACGCCGAGCTGATTGGCGATCTTCTGGGCGAGCGGGCGGTTGGAGGAACCGGAGTACACTCGCAGGATCTTGCTCATATCAACGGTCTTTTTGGGATCGGTTGTCGGCATGACTTCTCCTTTATACGCCACAACTTCCTTACACGTTCTATATATTAGCCACTTTGCAGGTCAATTGACCATCGATAACGGACCCAACGCAACTTTATCGACATTCGGCGGCATTTGCCGTGTCCGCCGCTCGCCGCGGCGCGTCGGCGTGTAATTGGGGACGGGTGCAAATTGCACCTCATGGGGCATCGGCATTGAAAAGCCGGCCGTCCAAAATCGGACGACCGGCAGGCCCATCAGCAGGATGTGTGATTTGCACCCGTCCCCAATTACACGACCGAAGGGGTTACAGGCGGGAGCGACGAAGCTCGGTGTAGCCCTCGATGACGCGCTGCTCGCTGCGCTCGAGGCCCAGGGCTCCGGCGGGAACATCGTGCGTGATGCAGCTGCTGGCGCCGGTGATGGCGTCGTCGCCGATGCTCACGGGCGCGACCATCATGGTGTCGGAGCCGATGAACACGCGGTCGCCGATGACGGTGGCGTGCTTGTTCTTGCCATCGTAATTGCAGGTGATGGAGCCGGCGCCAACGTTCACGCCGGAGCCCATCGTCGTGTCGCCGATGTAGGAGAGGTGCGGGACCTTCGAGCCCTCGCCGATCGTGGACTTCTTGATCTCGACGTGCGTGCCCACGTGGGCGTCGTCGAGCAGGTGCGTGCCCGGGCGCAGGTAGCAGCGCGGTCCGCAGGTCACGCCGTTCTCGATGACGACATCGATGCCCACGGTCTCGTCGAGCGCGCAGTCGTCGCCGGCGGTAACGTTGGTGAGGCGCGTGTTGGGGCCGAGCTGGCAGCCCTCGCCGATGCGGCACGCGCCGATGAGGTGCGTCTGCGGCCACACCACGGTGTCGCGGCCGATGCTCGCGTCGGGGCCGATCCAGGCCTGGGCGGGGTCGATGAAGGTGACGCCTTCGGTCATGAGCCGCTCGTTGATGCGGTCGCGCGCGATGGCGGTGAGCTCGGCGAGCTGGACGCGGCTGTTCACGCCCAGGCCGTCGCGGTAGTCCTCGCAGTGCGAGATGGTGACAGCGTGGCCGTGGCGCTTCAGGATCTCGACCATGTCGGGCAGGTAGTACTCGGATTGAGCGTTGTCGTTGTCGATCTCGCCGATGTGGGCGGCGAGCAGCGCGCCGTCGAAGGCGTAGCAGCCCGCGTTGCACTCAAGAAGCTCGGCGTCCTGTTCGGGCGTGCAGTCCTTCTGCTCGATGATGCGGTTGACGGTGCCGTCCTGGGCGAGCTCGATGCGGCCATAGCCAAAGGGCACCGGCGGGGTGAAGGTGAGGACCGCGCCCGCGTTGGAGCCGTCGGCCACGGTGTTGGCGAAGGCTGCGATGGTCTGTGCCTGGATGAGGGGGAGGTCGCCGTTCAGCACCACGACGGGGCCTGCGTCGATGCCGGTCGCCTCGAGCGCGACGCGGACGGCGTGGCCGGTGCCCAGGCGCTCGACCTGCTCGACGCACTCGATGGCGTCTGCGGCGGGCGTGCCCTCGTAGGCGCTGGCGATGATGGCCCGGACCTCGTCCGAATGGCTGCCGACCACCACGACCACGCGGTTGCAGCCCGCCGCGAGCGCGGCGTCGATGACCCAGCAGGCCATGGGTTTGCCGAGGATCTTGTGCGAGACCTTGGCGTGATTGGACTTCATGCGCGTGCCCTCGCCGGCGGCCATGACGATCGCGGTAACATCCATGTGGGCTCCCTATATCGGTTGATAATATGCGCACGCGCGTCATGACGCGCGTGCGGCGGTACGGGTAGGTCGATAATACCGCAGCAGGGAAGACGAGGTCTCACTGCGGGCCGATGAGCTCGCAATCGTCATAGGGAGGAGCGTGCCGCATGGCTGGGAGCAAGGCGACGCACACGGCGTTTGACACCGTGCACCCCGTGGTGCCCGCCCTGTATGCCGGCCTGACCCTGGGGCTGACCATGTTCTCCATGCACCCGGTTCTGATCGCCCTGTCCCTGGCGGGGGCGTTCGCCTATCTCGCCTGCGCCCGCGGGGCCGTCTCCGCGTTGTCCGCGCTGCGGTGGCAGGTCCCGGTGGTCGCGGTGGTGGCCATGGTGAACCCCCTGTTCGTTCACATGGGGTCCACGGTGCTCTTCGAGTTCTTCGGCCGCCCGGTGTTTTTGGAGAGCCTCCTGTACGGGCTTGCCATGGCGGGGTTGTTCCTGACGAGCGTGGAATGGTTCGCCGCCTTCTCCCATATGCTCACATATGACAAGGTGATGGGGCTGTTCGGCGGTGCGGCGCCCACCGTGGCGCTCATGGTCTCGATGACCATGCGGCTGGTGCCCCGGTTTTTGAGGCAGGGCCGCACGATCGCCTCGGTCCAGGACGTGGCGATGAGTTGTGCCGACGGCGGACGGCCGGGGCCTGGGCGCGTCCGCCCGGGAGGCGGCTCCGACCATCCCGACGCCCCCGCACCGCGCGTGCCGGTGGCCCCCTCGCACGTGAGGGCCCGCCTGCGGCAGACGTCCGTGCTCATGGGTTGGGCCATGGAGGATTCGCTCGAGACCGCCGACGCCATGCGTGCACGTGGTTGGGGCGCCCGTCGCAAGCGGACGACGTATGCACCGTACCGGTTTACCGGGCGGGACGCCGCCGTGACGGCGGCGCTGCTCGTCGGCGGCGCGCTGTGCGTCTGGGTCTCGTGGTTCGTCACGTCGCCATTCGCGTTTTACCCACGGCTCAGCCCTATGAGCCTATGGTGGGGGTACCTGCCGTACGGGGCTTGGATGCTCGTCCCCGCGGTGCTGCACGTATATGAGTCGAGGAGGTTCGCATGAGCCCTGACACGCCCGCCCTTGCGATCGAGGGCCTCTCGTTCTCCTATGCCGGGTCCGACGAGTGCGTGCTCGCCGACATAACCGTGAGCGTCCCCCAGGGGGCGTTCGCGCTGCTGGTGGGCGACACCGGGTCGGGTAAGTCCACGTTACTGTCGCTCGTCAAGCCGCAGATAGCGCCGGCCGGCGAGCGCGCCGGGTCCGTGCGCGCGTTCGGTCGCGAGGTGAGCGGGTTGACGGACGAGGAGGCGGCCACCACGGTGGGGTTCGTGTTCCAGGACCCCGACAACCAGGTGGTATGCGACAGCGTGTGGCACGAGATGGCCTTCGGTCTGGAGAACCTGGGGGTCCCACAGGCGGAGATGCGCCGTCGCGTCGCGGAGGCCGGTTACTTCTTTGGCATGGGCGACTGGTTCCACAGCTCCACGGACGAGCTCTCAGGCGGGCGCAAGCAGCTGCTCGCCCTGGCGTCCACGCTGGTGATGCAGCCGAGGCTCCTGTTGCTCGACGAGCCCACGGCGCAGCTCGATCCCATCGCGACCAAGAACTTCCTGCATGCGCTCTTCCGCGTCAACCGCGAGCTGGGCTGCACCGTCGTGGTGGCCACGCACGCGCCGGAGCTCATGGCCGATTACGCCACCTGCGCGTTCGAACTCGAGGGCGGCCGCTTGCGCGAGGTCGATTCGCTCGATGCGTGCAAGGCGCGTGGCGGGCTTGCGATTGAGGGCCATGAGGCCTCCGAGAGCTCCGTTCCTGACGTTGGGGAGAAGCCGCGGGCTCCTCTCGGGTCGCGCCGGTCCTCGTCGGCTGAGGGCGCCGCCGCCGTGCGCGGCGTGTGGTTCCGCTACGGCCGTGATGACGATTGGGTGCTGCGCGGACTCGACCTCGATGTCGCGCCCGGCGAGATGCATGCCCTGGTGGGCGGCAACGGCTGCGGCAAGTCCACGTTGCTCGCGCTGTTGGCGGGGTTGCGGGCTTCCGGGCGCGGCTCGGTGCGCGTGGGCGTGCGCGAGCGCGCCCTGCTGCCGCAGGACCCCAAGGCCTTGTTCGCCGAGGAGACGGTCGTCGACGAGCTCATGGAATGGGCCGCAGTCGGTGGCTACGCCGAGCGCGAGGCCCGCGAGATGCTCGGGCGCATCGGCCTCGCCGCGCGCGTGCAGGCGCATCCGTACGACTTGTCGGGCGGTCAGCGCCAGCTCCTCGCGCTCGCAAAGGTCTTGCTGGTTAAGCCCCGGCTGCTGTTGCTGGACGAGCCCACCAAAGGGCTTGACCGCGCGGCGCGCATCGGCGTCGCCCGCATGCTCGACGAGGCCCGCGCCGACGGGGCGACCATCGTCATGGCTACGCACGACCTCGATTTTGTCGCCGCGCTGGCCGACCGCGTCTCGATGCTGTTCGACGGCGAGGTCGCCTGCACGGAGCCCACGGGCGAGTTCTTCCGCAACAACATCTTTTATCGGCTGTGATGCATATGGATTCGAAAAACGGGTCGGGCGCCCGTGCCGGCGCGGGTGGTTTTGGAACCGCGCTTGAGGCGGGCCTGCTCGCCGCGGTGCCCATGGCGATGGGGCTTGCCCTGGTAGCGGGCTTTGCCCAGACGGCGCTGCTCATGATGCTGGTTGTGACCGTGGTCCTCGCCCTGTTCTTTGCCGGGTACGAGGCAGGCAAGCCCGGTCTGCGCCAGATCATGCCCACGCTGGTGCTGGCCGCCTTGGCCGCGGCAGGACGCATTCTGTTCGCGGCCGTCCCGGACTTCAAGCCGGTCTCGGCCATCGCGATCATAGCCGGCGCCACGCTGGGTCGCCGCAACGGATTCATGGTGGGAGCGCTCGCGGCGCTGGCGAGCAACTTCTTCTTTGGCCAAGGTATGTGGAGTCCATGGCAGATGTACGCCTGGGGCATGGTCGGCTACATCGGCGGCGTGCTCGCCGATGCCGGGATGTTCGAAGACCCTGCCACAGGGCGTCCGCGACGGTTGATGTTGGCGCTTTGCGGCCTGGCGTCCGGCGCGTTGTACGGCGTGATCATTAACGCGTATGGCGTTTTGGGCTTCGTGCGCCCGCTCACCGTCCCCGGCACGATCGCGTATGTGGCGGCGTCCCTGCCGTTCGATGCCCTGCACGGTGTGGCGACCGCCGTGTTCCTGTCGGTGCTCTACGGCCCGTGGACCCGACGCATCCGCCGGGTCATTCGCAAGTACGGCTTGTAATTCGGCGCGGTCCCACGTGCGCGCCCTCGCCAGCCCGGATGGGATTTCGGTCTACAGCTCGATCTCCAGGGTGACGGGGCAATGGTCGGAGCCGAAGATATCGTTGCGGATGCCGACGCCGCGCACGTGCCCGGCGATCGAGTCGCTCACCAGGAAGTAGTCGATGCGCCAGCCGGCGTTGTTCTTGCGCGCGTTGAACCGGTAGCTCCACCAGCTGTAGGCGCCCTCCAGATCGGGGTTGGCCGCGCGGAACGTATCGGTGTAGCCCGCGCCCAGAAGCTCGCCGAACTTCGCGCGCTCCTCGTCGGAAAAGCCCGCGTTGCCCCGATTGGACTTGGGGTTCTTGAGGTCGATCTCGTTGTGGGCCACATTGAAGTCGCCGCACGTCACAACCGGTTTGCCCGTCTCGTCCTCGAGCGAGCGCAAGAAGGCTCGGTAGGCGTCGTCCCAGGCCATGCGCGTGCTCAGGCGGGCGAGCTCGCCCTGCGCGTTGGGGGTGTAGACGTCCACGAACCAAAAAGCGTCGAATTCCAGGGCGCACACGCGACCTTCGGTTGCGGCCACTGCCACGAGCTCCAGCTCGTCGTCGCTCAACCCGGCGGCTCGACCGGCGGCGAGCACCGCATCGGCGTGGCGAACGGAGAGGGGCTCCTCGCGCGTGAAGACGGCGGTGCCGGAATACCCCTTGCGCTCCGCGTAGCTCCACACCTGGTGATAACCCGGCAGGTCGAGCTCGATTTGACCCTCCTGCAGCTTGGTCTCTTGCAGGCCGAGGATATCGGCATCGAGCTCCGCCACGATATCGGTGAAGCTCGGGTCCTTTTTGAGCACGGCGCGCAGGCCGTTGACGTTCCAAGACGCAAGGCGAAGCGTGCGGCTGGGCGAGGTTGTGTTCATAGAGGCTCCTTAATTGGCATGAGGGCCGGAGTAACCGAATGCTTCACTGAGTGTAGCGCATGGCTAACAATGTGAGCTCGCCTTTTCGGGCCGGAGGTGTGGCGCGCTCGCCCACGCTGGATACAATAGAGGAACTGACTACACCCGAAAGGATCTTCATGGCACGCGATTCCAAAGTCTGGCGCTGCGGCAAGTACGAGCTGAAGTTCGATCGCCCGCGCATCATGGGCGTTTTGAACGTCACGCCCGACTCGTTCAGCGACGGCGGCGAGCATCTCGACACGGACGCGGCCATCGCCCATGGCCTCAAGATGCTCGACGACGGCGCGGACATCATCGACGTGGGCGGCGAGTCCACGCGTCCGGGCTTCACGCCCGTCGACCCCGACACCGAGGCCCAACGCGTGCTGCCCGTCGTGAAGGCGCTCGCCCGCGCCGGCGCGATCGTCTCCATCGACACGCGCCACGTCGAGGTCGCCAAGGCCGCCGTGCGCGTGGGTGCCTCCATCGTCAACGACGTCACGGGCTTCACCGACCCGCGCATGGTCGACTTCGTGAAAGAGAGCGACTGCGGCGTGGTGATCATGCACGCGGGCGAGGTGAGCGAGGTCGAGCGTCCTCGCACGCATACGGCCGTGCAGCTCGACACCTCCGCCGCCGCGTTCATGGCGGAGAAGGCGCGTGAGGCCGAGGCCGCCGCCCGCGCCCTGGGCGCCACCGGCAAGTCCAAGCGCGCCGCCAAGGCCAAGCTCATCTCCAACATGATCCAGCCCCTGCAGCCGCAGTTGCCGCTCGATGCCCCCGCCGCCGAGCCCGCCGGTTCCGCGCCGGAGGTCGATCCGGTGACGGGCACGCTAGCGCTCGATATGGCCGCCGCGTCCGTCTCCGCCCCCGCCGGGCCCGTTCCCGCGGCACCGGATGCGGCTCCCGCTCCCGCCGAGTCCCCCGTCGCTTCCGAGATGGCGACCGGCGACGACCTCGCCTCCGTCATGGCCCGCTCCGCCGCTCGCACCGGCTCCGCCAATCGGACCTCGCAGCTTCGTCGCTTCACCCTGCCGGACTCCGCGCCCATCATGCGCCGGGTCATGGGCTTCCTGTCCGACCAGGCCCGTGCCCTCATACACGCCGGCGTTGACCGTGAGCGCATCTGCCTGGACCCCGGCCCGGGCTTTGGCAAGGACGCCAACGAGGACATCGTGATCCAGCGCGAGATGGGCAAGATCGCCTCGCTGGGGTACCCCACGCTGTGCGCCGTCTCGCGCAAGCGCCTGGTGGGCGCCATCGCCGGGGTGGAGAACGCCCGCGATCGCGATATCGCCACGTTCGGCGTCTGCCTGGGCGCCATCGAGCAGGGCGCCAATATCGTGCGCGTGCACGACGTCGCCGGGTTCTACCAGTTCCTCAACGGTTTCTGGGCCATCGCGCGCCCCCAGCCGCGCCGCGCGTACGTGGCGCTCGGGTCGAACAAGGGCCAGCGCGAGGAGAACGTCCGGGCTGCCCGCGACCTGATTGCGCAGATTCCCATGACGTGCGTCTCCGCCTGTTCTCGCATCTATGAGAGCGAGCCCGCGTACGAGACGCGCCAGGCGGCGTTCGCCAACGCGGTGGTCGAGATCAAGACCGAGCTCGCGCCGCTCATCCTGCTCGAGGAGCTCATGAAGATCGAGCAGAAGCTCGGGCGCACGCGTGGGAAGGGCGCCCGTCCCAATGGCCCCCGCGTGATCGATTGCGACCTGTTGTGGATGGATAACGAGATCCATGGCGGCGACAAGCTGCGCCTGCCCCATCCCTATCTGGGCGAGCGCGATTTTGTGCTGGTGCCGCTGGAGGACCTCATGCACAACCCGGCGCGCTTCTTCCGCTATGAGGGCGTGGACGTGAAGGAGCCCGAGGACCGCGTGGGGCACGTCGTCGCGGAGCTCGGCACGCTGTAGGCGGTGCCTCGCCGGCCTTGCCCCTTGCCCGGTGAAGTTGTCCATGTTCGGTTGAGGTTGTCTATGCCAAGCTTGGGTTTGCCTGCGGCATGTTGAGCTTTGCCTGCGGCTGCATGAGGATTGCCTACGGCATGTTGAGCTTTGCCTATGGCTGCATGAGGATTGCCTATGGCCTTCTTCCGTTTGGGGATGTCAAATGGAAGAAGGCCATAGGCAATTTCCGATTGGCGTAGGCAAACACCCGGTTGGCGTAGGCAAACACCCGGTTGGCATAGGCAAACACCCGGTTGGCATAGGCAAACACCCGGTTGGCGTGGGCGGTTCGTCCCGCCGCGGCGATCGCCTACCCCAGGCGACGGTGGATCTCGCAGATTCCCTTAATGGTGAGCTGGGGGTCGACCGCATCGAAGACGTCGGTCGCCTCCGCCACCACCCCCGCGAGGCCGCCGGTGGCGATCACGCGGGCCTCCGGTGCCCCGAGCTCGCGCTTGATGCGAGCCACCAGCCCCTCGGCCATCGCCGCGGCGCCCACCACGGTGCCGCTCTGCACCGCTTCCACGGTGCTGCGCCCGATGGTGCGCTCCGGCGCCTCCAGGGGCACGCTGGCGAGGCGCGCCGCGCGGGCGGTCAGGGCGTCGAGCGAGACGCGGATGCCCGGCGCTATGCACCCGCCCACATATGCCCCCTCGGCGTTCACCACATCGATGTTGGTGGCGGTGCCGAAATCGACCACGATGCTCGGGCTGCCGTAAAAGGCTGCTGCGGCCGTGGCGTTGGCGATGCGGTCGGCGCCCACCTCCGCGGGGTTGGCGGCGTCCATCGAGGTCACGTGCGCGGTCTCGCGGCCTACCACCGTCAGGCTTGCGCCGAGCTCGTTCGCCACGCCCTCCCATTCGCGCATGAGCTGGGGAACCACCCCGGCGAAGGCGATGGCGTCGACGCAGCTCAGGTCGAGGCCGTCCTTTCGGAAGTACCCGTGCAGGCGCACGTGCAGCTCGTCTTTGGTGAAAGTCCGGTTGGTGGGCATGCGCCATGCGTGCACGAGCGTCGAGTTGTCAAAGAGGCCCAGGGCGGTTTGGGTGTTGCCCATGTCGATGGCGAGCAGCATGGTGGAGAGCCTTCCGTTGAGGGTAGATCGGGTGGGTGCGCCCGGCGCCGTGGTGCCCGGGCGATGCGTTACCGATGGGGAAACATTACCGCGCTATGCGGTCTGCCTGCGCACATTGTATACTTAATGGCTGTCTGAAAACGCAAAGAGGGGTGCTGGGGCGCCCGTCGCGCACCGGGAGGGCCCCGGGGCGACGATTCCGTGAGGAGCGATATGAACAAGAAGGCCAAGCGCCGCTTGGTGGTGACGGGCGGCATCGTCGCCGTCGCCATGCTGCTGATCGCCGCCATCGCCGGTGCCGGGGGCTCCGCCGCGTCCGTTTCCGTCGGTGACGTCGCAAGCGGCTCGTACAGCGGCAAGAAGGTCCAGGTGGCCGGTGTGGTCGTGCCGGACTCGATCGAGAGCGATGGCGCTCGCGTGACCTTTGAGATCGCCCCCGAGGACGAATCGGGATCGACGAATCCTTCGGTGCGCCTGCGCGTGGGCTATGAGGGCGCCCTGCCGGCAACCTTCGGCGCGGGGGTCATCGCGATTTGCACGGGCGACGTGGATCACCCGGCGTTCCTCAACTGCACGGAGATGGTTACCAAGTGCCCGTCCAAGTACGAGAGCGCCGAGGGCGCCCTCACCGTCAAGGGTCTGCTCGACCAGGCGGACGAGATGCTGTTCGAGGATACGAAGGTCTGCGGGTACGTCGAGGGCGACGTGAACGACGCGAGCTCCGCCGTGCGCTTCACGATCGAGTCTCAGGGCGCGGTGCTTCCCGTGGCCTACGACGGCGGCCTGGACGAGCAGATCGCCGACGGTGTGGCCGTGGTCGTCTCCGGCCATTTGGATTCCGACGGCAACTTCATCGCCACGGAGCAGCCCGCGATCGACTCCTCCATCACCAAGTAGCGTCCCCGCTGAGTGGCGTCCGGGCAGTCGAGCTCGCCGCCAAGCCCGTACATTCCAGAAAGGTTCCGAATGCTGTCAACGCTCGGTAACGTCCTGCAGGCCATCGCCCTTGCCCTCGCGCTCGCCTCCGCCGTGCTGCTCATAGCCGGCGCCAAGCTCGCCCCCATCCCCGCGGGCACTTCGCATGCGACGTCGGCTCCTGGCCGCGCCCGTGCCGCCTCGCGCATGCGTGATCTGGGCTACATGCTCACGTACGTGACGTTCGCACTGCTCACGGCATGCGTCGCCATCATCCTTTTCGCCATGCTCACCGAGGATTACACCCTCGCGTACGTGGTGTCCAACTATCCGGCGACCGACAGTCCCCTGCAACCGCTGTACCGCGTGAGCGCCGTGTGGGCGGGCCGTCAGGGTTCCCTGCTCCTGTGGACCTGGCTCATCTCCGCCTTCGCCGCCGCCCAGGCGCGCCGCCGCCGCCACGCCAAGGACGACCTCACGGTCGTGGCGCTGGGTGTGTCGCAGGTGGTGGTCGCCCTGTTCGCGGGCGCCCTCGTCTTCTCGGCGTCCAATAACCCGTTCATGCCCACGGCCGCCCAGTACCTCACCGCGGACGGTGAGCTCGTCTCCAAGATCGGCGGCATGAACCCCCTGCTCATGCATTGGGCCATGATCTTGCACCCGCCGGCGACCTTCATAGGCTACGCCGCCATGACCCTGCCGTTCGCCTACGCCATGGCCTCGCTCATCATCGGTGATCTTTCGGCCCGTTGGGTGGAGCTGTGCGACCGCCTGGCCGTGTTCGGCTTCATCTTCCTGTCCATCGGCATGGGCCTCGGCGCGGTGTGGGCCTACGTGGTCCTGGGCTGGGGCGGCTTCTGGGCGTGGGACGCCGTGGAGAACGCGAGCCTCATGAGCTGGCTCACCTGTGTCGCCATGATCCACAGCTTCACCATGTACCGCAAGCACGGCATCTTCAAGCGCTGGAGCATGTTCACCGCCACCGTCACCTTCATCTTCGTGGTGCTGGGCACGTTCATCACGCGTTCCGGTCTGGTGCAGAGCGTGCACGCCTTCGCCGAGGACCCTGTGTCCACGTACTTCTTCCTTGCCATCATGGTGGCGAGCGGCCTGGCCTTCCTTCTGGGGCTGCTGTATCGCCATGGGGAGATCGGCGAGGACGACGACCAGATCGAGTCGATGCTCTCCAAGAACGGCTCCTACTACCTCACTAACATCATCATGGTCGTGGCGGGCGTGCTGGTCGCCTATCTCACCGTGTCGAGCGCGCTGCCCGGCTGGATGCCGCTTGGCGGCTCGGTGGTCGCCGCCGGCGCGTACAACGCCGTGGCGCGCCCGGTTGCGGTCGTGGTGGTGCTGCTCATGGCGGTGTGCCCGCTGCTTGGCTGGCGCAAGACGGAGGGTCCCGCGTTTTGGGGCCATATGCGCCGCCCCCTGGTCGTGGCGGCCCTGATCTTCGCGACGGAGCTGGCGTACTTCGCCATCAAGCTGGTCCCCACCTATTACGGGATCATGGCCGACGGCGGGGCCGCGGCGACCGCCCTGGCCGAGCAGGGGCCCGCGTTGTACCACTTCGCGCTGACCGTGGCGGCCTTTGCCTCGGCGGCCCTCCTGCTGGGGACCTCTGAGTACCTGCTGGCCCGAGGCGTCTGCGCACGCATTAAGAACAAGGGCGAGTCCGCCCCGCGCGCCCTGGTCAACCTGTTCCGCCGCTCGCCCGCTCAGGCGGGTGGCTACCTGTGTCACCTGGGCGTCGCGATAGCGGTGATCGGCCTGGTGGGCTCCATGATGTATGTTCGCGAGGTCACCGTGAGCTTTCCGGATAAGGTGGGCGAGAGCGCGCAGGTGGGCGATTACGTCCTCACGCTCACCGGGTCCGATCGGTACGCGGACGGACAGGATGGCGAGGCCATGCGCGTGGAGCTCGACGTGACGCGCGCGGGCGAGGATGGCGTGCTGGGCCACGTGTCGCCGTCCATGAAGGTGGCGGCCGCGACGAGCCAGACCACGCTCGACGCGGCGGTGATGACGTTCCCCTCGGAGGATCTGTTCGTGGTCTTCCAGGGCATGAACGCCGACGGCACGCTCTCCATCAACGTCAAGGTCAACCCGCTCATCCTGTTCACCTGGGCGGGCGGTGCCATCTCCACGCTTGGCATCGTGCTGGCGTTCGCGCCCCGCCGCGCCACCCCGCTGCTCAACGCCGACGAGCGTGACCGCGTCCGAGCGAAGGCGGGGGCGTGATGGCGTCGCGGGCTGCACACGGGTTCCCGGCGCGGGGGGAGTCCTCGCCATCCGGCGCGTCGCCCGCGATCGAGGCGCGCGGTCTGGTCAAGCGGTTCGGTGAGCGCCGCGCCCTCGACGGCGTGGACATCGATCTGCCCCGCGGCGCGTTCCTCTCGATCTTCGGTCCCAACGGCGCAGGCAAGACCACGCTCCTGCGCGAGCTTGCGCTCCTCGCGCGTCCCACGAGCGGAAGCCTGCGCATGCTCGGCGTCGATGCCCTCGAGGAGCCTGACGCCCTGCGCCCGCGCATCGGGCTGATCTCGCATGCATCGATGGTGTACGGAGACCTGACCGCGCAGGAGAACCTGGAGTTCTTCGCGTCTCTGTACGGGGTCACGGGCACAGCCGCCCGCGAGCGCATCGACGAATTGCTGCGCCTGGTCGAGCTCGACCATCGCCGCAACGACTGCGCTCGGACGTTCTCTCGCGGCATGCAGCAGCGCCTCTCGATCGCCCGCGCCCTGGTGAACGACCCGGAGATCGTGCTTCTGGATGAGCCCTATTCGGGGCTCGACCCGCACGCCGCGGAGCTCTTCGATGGGCTTATCGGGCGCGTCAGGGAGGGCAGGACGTTCGCGATGGTGAGCCATGACCTTGAGAAGGGCTACGACCTGTGCACCCATGCGCTCATCCTGGCGCAGGGCAAGGTCGTCGTTTGCGCCCGCAAGGACGATGTCGACCGCGCGGCGTTTCGCGACCTGTATCTCGCGACGGTTGGAATGGGGGTGGCGTAGATGGGCGATGCGCGCAAAAGGCCGGCGTCTGCCTCGGCCGCCGATGCACCCGTGGGAGCCGTCTCATCGTTCGCTCAGTATCGGGCCCTGCTCGCCAAGGATGTGCGGCAGGAGCTACGCACGCGCGAGATGCTCACCTCTATGGTCGTGTACTCGCTGCTCGTGTTGACCGTCTACGGCGCGGCGTTGGCCCAGGTCGGCGACAAGGTGCAGGTGCTCTCCTTTGCGAGCGGCCTGCTGTGGGCGCTCATCGTGTTCACGAGCCTGCTTGGCCTCAACCGCAGCTTCTCGCACGAGACCGAGTCCGGCTGTCTTGAGGGGATCCTTCTGGCCCCGGTGGACCGCGCCGTGGTGTTTCTGGCCAAGGCCACCTCGAACCTCTTGTTCCTGTTAGCCGTCGAGCTGGTGACCGTGCCGCTGTTCTTCATCTTCTTCCTATCGGGCGCCGTGCTGCCCGCTACGGCGCCCATGATCGTCCTGCCGCTGATCGTGGGGACGATCGGCGTGGCCGGCGTGGGCACGTTGCTGTCGACCATGGCGATCGACACGCGCGGCCGGGACGTCATGTTGGCGATCCTGTTCATCCCCGTGGCCTTCCCGCTGCTGTACGCGTGCGTCTCGGCGACGGGTGCGGTCCTCGCGGGAATCGAGGGGGCGTTCGCGACCTTCTGGAGGAGCCTTGCGCTCGCCGGGGCGTATGACGTGGTGATGATCGCCGCGGCATGGGGGCTGTACGAGTTTGTGCTCGATTCTTAGGCGCGCTCGGAGCGCCGCGGCCTCGATTGCCGGTTGGCCGGGCAGCGGTCCGCATGCGCTAGTATGTAATGGCAAAATCGGGGCGCGCGGGGACGGTTCCCGCCGCGCCCGCATTAGGGAAGGGGGCATGATGCGCAAGAATCGCGTGGACGCGCTGGTACCCATCATGCTGGTGCTGGGCGCCCTGCTCATCGCCATCGACGTGACGTGGACGTTCACCCTGGCGCCGCTCGTGCGCGGCGCGCAGCTTTCGGAGCCCGTCGCGATCGCGGGGCAGATGGTCTCCACCAAGCTGCTGCTGAGCCAGAAGATCTTCTACCTGCACGTTCCCGTGGCGATCGCGTCGTTCGCGGCCATGTGCTGCGGAGCGTACCATGCGCTGAGATTTCTCATGACCAGGGATCGCATCCATGACGTGCGATCTCGGACGGCCATGCAGGTGACGCTGGTGTTCATCGTGGCGACGATGATCTCGGGTGACCTGTGGACTCGGTTTGAGTGGGGCGTCTGGTGGGTGTGGGAGCCCCGCCTCACCACGTACTTCATCTTGATGCTGCTGGTGATCGGCTACTTCGTGCTCCGCAACGCGATCGAGGACCCGGAGAAGTCCGCGCGCTTCGCCGCGGTTTTCTGCATCATCGCCTTTGTGGACGCGCCCATCTCGTTTCTCATCACCCGTCTGGTCCCGTCCTCGGTGCACCCCGTGGTGTTTCGGACCGATTCCGGCCTCCCGCCGCTCATGCTCATCCCGTTCCTGCTCGGCCTGGCCGGAGTGCTCATGGTCGCTTTCGGCCTGTATCGCTACGCGCTGCGCGTGAATGTGGCCGCGGATGAGGTCGAGGGGCTCAAGCGCAGGCTGGAGGACCTCGACGGCGCCGCCTCGCGCGCCGCCGCGGCCCAGGCGCTCGAGCGTTTGCGGGCGCAGGCCGCCCAGATATCCGCGGGGGCTCCCGGCGCCCAGGATGTTTCTGATGTCGTCACGCCTGAGGAGGGCTAAATGGATCCGATTCTTTCCGAGGTCTACTCGACCGTGCTGCCCGCCGCGCCCTATGTTCTCGCGGCGTATGTGGGCATTCTTCTCGCCCTGTTCGCGTTCGTGCTCTCGCTCTGGCGCAAGTCCAAGCGCACGGAGTCGGACATCGAGGCGCTCAGGCGCGCTATAGAGGAGAGGGAGAAGGACTCGAAGTAGTCCTCCTCCACACGTATTGCGATACGAGGTCGCCTCCGCATCATCATGACAACGCCCCCGGCGCCGTTGAGCGCTGGGGGCGTCTGCATGTTGCGTGGAGTTTTGGGCCGTCCGCCGCGCGGAGGGGCGCGATGCACATGCCGTGGCCTGCGGTGTCAGATCACGGCACGTCGCCTGTAAGGGAAAGCGGGTTGATCGGCGGAGATGTGTCGCAATCGTCCGATAGGCTCTCCGGTAAGCAGAGAGAAGGAGGATGCCATGAGCGAAACATCAATCGGATGCGCGTTTGCAGAGGATCCCGAGGGGTACCTCGAGCAGGCGCTGATGGGCACGATGGGGTGCGGGCGTGCGGGTGGCGCGGACATGTGGCCGATCCCCCTGGGTCGCTGGCTGCGTGACGATGCCGGCGTGCCCATGAGGGAGGCCAAGACGCACTTGAGCAGGCTCGCCACGTACGCGAACGAGACGGGCGAGACGATACGCGTGGTGAGAAACGGCATGCCCTGGTTTGAGATACGCCCTTTGGCCTACACCGGGCGGGGCGCGCTCGCGTCGCGTTGCCGCTGAGCCGCCCCGCCCGCGCAGCGCGTTATTCCAGTTCGAAGGCTCCCGTGTAGAGCTGGTAGTAGTAGCCCTTCTTGGCGATCAACTCGTCGTGGGTGCCGCGCTCGATGACGTGGCCGTGGTCCAGGCAGATGATCACGTCGGAGTTGCGGACCGTCGAGAGGCGGTGCGCGATGACGAACGTGGTGCGCCCCTGCATGAGGGCGTCCATGCCGCGCTGCACGATCGCCTCGGTGCGCGTGTCGATGCTCGACGTCGCCTCATCCAGGATCATCGCCGGCGGGTCCGCCACCGCAGCCCGGGCGATGGAGACCAGCTGCCGCTGCCCCTGGCTGAGTTGCGATCCGTTGCCGGTGAGCATGGTGTTGTAGCCGTCGGGCAGGCGGCGGATGAAGTCGTCGGCACCGGCGAGCTCCGCGGCCTTGATGCACTCCTCGTCGGTCGCATCGAGCTTGCCGTAGCGGATGTTGTCCATGACGGTGCCGGTGAACAAGTTGACGTCCTGGAGGACCACGCCCAGAGAGCGGCGCAGGTCCGCCTTGCGGATCTTGTTCACGTTGATGCCGTCGTAGCGGATCTTGCCGTCGGCGATGTCGTAGAAGCGGTTGATGAGGTTCGTGATGGTGGTCTTGCCGGCGCCTGTCGCCCCAACGAAGGCGACCTTCTGGCCGGGCTTGGCGTAGACCGAGACCCCGTGCAGGACCTCATGGTCGGGCGTGTAGCCAAAATCGACCGCGTCCATCTGGACGTCACCGCGCAGGGGGACGTACGTGATCGTGCCGTCGGCGCGATGGGGGTGCTTCCACGCCCACATGCCGGTGTGGTGATCGGCTTCCTCGATTTCCCAGGTCTCGGGATTGACCTGGACGTCGACGAGCGTCACGTACCCCTCGTCGACCTCGGGCTCCTGGTCGAGCAGCTCGAAGATGCGGTCCGCGCCGGCAAGGCCCATGACCACCGCGTTGATCTGCTGCGAGATCTGGCCGATCTGGCCGCAGAACTGCTTGGTCATGTTGAGGAAGGGCACCACGACGGCGATGGACAGCGGCAGGCCGGAGAAGGAGAGATTGGGCACGCCCAGGGCGAGGAACACGCCGCCCGCAAGCGCGACCATGACGTAGATGAGGTTGCCGAGGTTCATAAGGATGGGCATGAGGATATTGGCGAACATGTTCGCCTTCTGGGAGACCTCGAACAGCTTCTCGTTGCGCTCGTCGAAGTCCGCCTCGGCGGCCTTCTCGTGGCAAAAAGCCTTGACGACCTTCTGTCCGTTCATGACCTCCTCGATGTGACCCTCGACAACGCCGAGTTCGGTCTGCTGGGCGATGAAGAACTTCGCGGAGTTCGATCCGAGGAGCTTCGTGAGGGCCGTCATGATGGCCACACCGGCGATGATGACCAGTCCCATCCATGCGGAGAAGTAGAACATGATCGCAAGGACCGTGGCGAGCACGATGACGGTCTGCAGCAAGTTGGGTAGCGACTGCGAGATCATCTGGCGCAGGGTGTCGATGTCGTTGGTGTAGTGCGACATGATGTCGCCGCGCTGGTTGGTGTCGAAGTATCGGATGGGCAGGTCCTGCATACGGTTGAACATCTTCTCGCGCAGCTTCTCGAGCGAGCCCTGCGTGACGACGCCCATATAACGGTTCCAGAACAGGGACGAGAGGTTGCCGATGATGTAGATGACGGCGAGGATCGTGACCAGGCGCACGATCTGGGGCCTAGCGGCTGCCCAGTCACCCGTCTGCCATGAGGTCGAGATGACCTCGAGAGCTTTTTGCAGGAAGACGGACCCTATTGAGTTGATGAGTCCGCACAGCAGCACGCCGGCCATGACCAGCGGCAGCAGGACGGGGTAGAACGAGAAGAGCATCTTGACGAGGCGCTTCAGCGTGCCGGGCTTGCGGGTCTTTGCGCGCTCGGCGATGGTCGCCTTACTCATGCGCCTCACCTCCTTCCGCGGGAGAGCCGCTCAGCTCGCGGTCGAGCTCCTCGGCGGCCTCGATCTCGGGCTGGGCCGCATGCTCGAGCTCGAGGCCGCTCTCGGCCTCCTCGCCCATCTTGTTTTGCGACAGGAACGTCTCGCGGTAGATCTCCGACGCCTCGAGCAGCTCATCGTGCGTGCCCACGTTCGCGATGCGACCGCCGTCGAGCACGATGATGCGGTCGGCATCCTGCACGCTCGCGATACGCTGCGCGATGATGAGCTTGGTGGTGCTCGACAGGTATTCGGCCAGGCCCGCCCTGATCTTGGCGTCCGTCTTGGTGTCCACGGCGCTCGTCGAGTCGTCCAGAATCAGGATCTTGGGCCGGCGCAGCAGGGCGCGGGCGATGCACAGGCGCTGTTTTTGCCCGCCGGAGACGTTGGAGCCGCCCTGTTCGATCCATGTGCCGTAGCCGTTCGGGAAGCCGTCGATGAACTCGTCGGCGCATGCCAGGCGCGCGGCCTCGCGGATCTCCTCGTCGGTGGCGTTCTGGTCGCCCCAGCGGAGGTTGTCGGCGATGGTGCCGCTGAACAGCACGTTCTTCTGGAGAACCATGGCGACCTGATGGCGGAGCGCGTCGAGGTCGTAATCCCGGACGTCGATGCCGCCCACGCGCACGCTGCCCTCGGTGGCGTCGTAGAGGCGCGCGACCAGGTTGACGAGCGTCGACTTGGCCGACCCCGTGCCGCCTATGATGCCGATGGTTTCGCCACTGGCGATGTGCAGGTCGATGTCGTCGAGCGCCTGGCGCTCGGCGTGCTCCGAGTACTTGAAGCTCACGTGATCGAAGTCGATGGAGCCGTCGGCGACCTCGTGTACGGGTTCGGCGGGGTTTGCGATGGTGGGCTCGGCGCGCAGCACCTCGACGATGCGGTTGGCGCTCTCCTCCGCCATGGTCACCATGACGAAGATCATGGAGAGCTGCATGAGGCTCATGAGAATCTGGAAGCCGTAGGTGAACGTGGAAGAGAGCTGACCCACGTCGAAGGAGGCGCCCTGGCTGGTGATGATGAGTTTGGAGCCCAGGTAGATGATGACCACGAAGGCGCCGTTCACGCACAGGTTCATCATGGGGTTGTTGAAGGCGAGGAGCTTCTCGGCGCGGGTGAAGTCGGCGCAGACGTCCTGGGCCGCCGTGGCGAACTTCTTCTTCTCGTAATCCTCGCGCACATAGCTCTTGACCACGCGCATACCGGTGACGTTCTCCTCGACGGATTCGTTGAGGGCGTCGTACTTGTGGAACACGCGCGTGAAGATGGGGCCGACCTTGTGGATGATGAGCCCCAGGCCGCCGCCGAGCAGCGGGATCATCGCGAGATAGACGAACGAGATGTAACCGCCCATCGCGTATGCCATGACGAACGCGAAGATGAGCACGAGCGGCGCGCGCACGGCGATGCGGATGATGAGCATGAAGGCCTGCTGCACGTTCGTGATGTCCGTCGTGAGGCGCGTCACGAGCGATGAGCTGGAAAAGCGGTCGATATTGGTGAACGAGAAGGTCTGGATCTTGTAGAACAGGTCATGGCGCAAGTTCTTGGCGAACCCGCAGCTGGCGTAACTGCAGGTGACGCCCGCCGCCGCGCCGAAGAGCAGGGAGACGAGCGCGATCGCGACGAGCACGCCCGCCGTGGGGAGGATCTGCGAGACGGTCGCTCCGTCTTTGATGGTGTCGATGAGGTTCGCGGTGACAAAGGGGATCATCATCTCGCAGACGACCTCCCCGAGCACCAGAAGCGGCGTGGCGATGGCCGGGAGCCTGTAATTTCGAATGGACGCGGCAAGTGTTCTAATCATCTATCTCCTCCCACGTGACGCGAATCTTCTCGAGCATCTCCGCAAGCTGCTCTTGTTCTTCCACCGTGAGTGCGGAGAAGGCGACGCGCCTGAACGCGTCGCGACGCTCGTGCTCGCGCCGGGCGACCTCAAAGCCCTCGGAGGTGAGCGTCACGAAAAGCTGGCGGCGATCTTTGGTGTCGCGCGTGCGCTCGATGAGCCCGGCGCATTCCATCTTGGAGAGGATCTCGGAGAGCGAGCCGGGCTTGAGCTCGAAGTGCGATCCGAGCTCCTGCTGCGAGAGCCGTCCCCCACAACGATCGAGCATGCACAGGATGGGCACCTGCCCGGATCGCCCGCCGGCGTGGAAGTGCATGTAGTGGCCGCAGAATCCAAGGCCCTGCAGAATCCGCTTGGCGCGCGCGACGCCTTCGTCGACGTCTGGGCCCGCGGCGTCGCAGGATGCGGCGCAGTATTCGGAATCCGTCATATCTACCTCCCTATATTCGAATGTGATAGTGATCATGAAGAGAATATGCCCCGTATGAAGAACAGTCAAGGTACCAAACAATAAGGAACCGTATTATTTTAAGGGGCGACCGCGCATCGTCCCCACGGCCTTCGATCGCATGCAATCACTTCACGTGTTGCCGAAACGGGGGATAATGGTAAAAACGAGCCGGGCGCAGGGCGCGCGGCCGCCGGTGCGCCAGCGCGCGCCGAGCCGAACTCGAATGAAAGGTCTATCCATGCCGACTGTCACCACCATCGCCAAGGGCAACGTCACGGCTCGGATCTCCTCCATGGGAGCTGAGCTCACAAGCTTCGTCGTCGACGGCCGCGAGTACCTTTGGCAGGCGGACCCCGCGTTTTGGGGCAAGCACGCCCCCGTCCTGTTCCCCATCGTGGGCTCCCTGCGCACGGATGAGGCGACCTGCGCCGCCGGCACGTGCCGCATGCCGCGTCACGGCCTGGCCCGCATCGCCGAGCATGCGGTGAAGGCCGTCGCTGAGGACGGTTCGTCGGTGACGTTCGAGTATTGCGACACCCCCGAGACGCTCGAGGCGTACCCCTATCACTTCAAGCTCAACATGACGTACGCCATCACGGGTGAGGCCACCCTTACCCAGACGTTCGCGGTGACCAACACCGGCGACGTCGATATGCCTTTTTCCGTTGGCGGCCACCCGGCGTTCAATGTTCCGGCGCCCGGTGCGGAGGGGGAGGGCTTCGAGGACTACGTGATCGAGTTCTCCGAGCCCTGGACCTGCACCGCCCCGCGCATCGCGGAGGGCGGCCTGCTCACCTTTGACGAGGTCTCCGTACCCGTGGAGAACTCCGATGTGCTGCCCGTGACGCGCGGGCTGTTCGCCAACGACGCCGTCATGCTCACCGATGTCCCCGGCGGCACGCTCACCCTGCGCGGCTCCAAGAGCGGCCGCGGCGTGCGCGTGGACTTCGCCGACTTCAAGTACATCGGGCTCTGGTCCGCTCAGCAGGGCAACTCCCCGTTCATCGCCCTTGAGCCCTGGACCGGCCATGCCACGCTCACGAGTGAGGACGACGTGCTCGAGCACAAGAGCAACATCACGATCCTGGCCCCCGGCGAGACGGCGGAGTACAGCTTCAGCATGACGACCCTGTAGACGGGGTATTTGCATACGGTGCACACGGTGGGTCCATACGGCCCGCATGATTGTTGCGAGGCGGCGCGATCCTTTCGGGTTGCGCCGCCTTTTTTGCGCGTCGGCCATCGTTCGCGGGCGTTCGGGACGCCCTTCATGCCGAATGCCGATTATTTCATTTCGCAAGGGGAAGGTCAGATAAAAGACAGGTCACGGGGGTTTAAACTGTGGGCACCTATCCAGATGCGGAATGAGGAAGGACGCTATGAAAATGAAGTTGAACAGCAGCACGCGTCTCGCGATGGCGGCGGGGCTCTGCGCTGCCGTGGCGTTCGGGTCTGTGCCCGCGGCTATCGCTGCGGAGCCCGGTGCAGCCCCTGAGCCCGCTGTCGTGCAGGCGGAAGGCAATCAGGGGGATGACGTCTTTCTGGCAGATGCCGACGTGGCGTCTCATGCCGAGAAGGCTGGAGCCATCACCTCCTTTGATGCCCTGAGCGGTGCCATCGCCGGCGCGCCCGACGGCGTTGAGACCACGGTCGCCCTCGAAGGCGACATCGTTTTCTCCAATGGTCAGATCGTCACGGTGCCCAAGGGCAAGGTGATCGTTCTCGACATGGCGGGCCACAAGATCACCGCGACGGAGGACTTTGTGTCGCGCCCCTTCGTGAACGAGGGCGCCCTCACCGTCAAGGGCAATGGCGTCATCGACATGACCGCGTCTGTCGAGGAGGGCTATGGCGCGATTAACAACAAGGGAACCCTGACGATTGTCAACGGCACCTTCAAGGGGTCCCGGTCGAGCAACGGTTCGGCCATCCGCAATACGGGCTCGGGCGCCAAGGTCCATGTGATTGACGGTGATTTCTATGGCACCGGAGCGCTGTTCAATGAGGGCACGGCGCTTATCGATGGCGGCCGCTTCATGGCCGACTCCTGCAACACGTGCGCTGACGGAATCTACTCATATGCGCTTAACAGCGACGGCGCGGCTGCCAAGATGACCGTCAATGGGGGCACTGTCATGGGCGTGCACGGTGGCCTTGCCGTGGCGGGCGGGGAGGCCGTGGTGAACGGCGGCACCTTCAAGTCCGTCAAGTGCAAGCAGAATCACCCCAACGCAAGCGGAACGTTCTACGCTCTGTATGTTGCCGGGCATGTTGGCGAGACCTCGTGCGTCGTCAATGGCGGCACCTTTGAAACTGAAGGCGCGATTTCGGCCCTCCACATTGGCAACGACGCCGTGGGCGACGGCGGCATCGCTGCCAACGCGACGGCGCGCATCAACGGTGGCACCTTCAAGTCCCCCGCAGGCGTCCCGGTGCTCATCGGCGCCAAGAAGACTGGTGACCCCGTGATCACCGCTGGCACGTTCCTGAGCGGCGACAAGCCCGCCAAGATCGACGCCAAGTACCTCGCCCCCGGTCTAGAGGTCGACCAGACGACGGGTCAGGTTGTGGAAAGTGCCGCCGCCGTGGCGACCGTGAGCGTGAATGGACAGCTCGTCGGCGCTTTTACCTCACTCAAGGAGGCCGTCGCCGCCGCCCCCAAGGGCGCCCAGGGTCAGGCCCCGGAGTCCCCTGCGGTCATCACGCTGCTCAAGGACACCAATGATGGGTTCGATATCGGTGATGCGGCTGGCAAGACCCCCCAGAACGTCGTGCTCGACCTCAACGGCAAGACCTTGACTCTTGGCCCGTCCATCGGCTCGAAGGGTACGGAGACGAACGGTCTCCGCGTTCTGGCCTATAGCAAGCTGCACATCAAGAACGGCGCGGTCACGAACAACGATGTGGCCAACGCCGCAGGCAAGCGTGTCGCCTTCCTGTTGGTTAACTACTCCGAGATGACGCTCACCGACGTCAAGGTCACGCCCGTCCTGCAGGCGGAACTCGGCATCAACAACCGTGGCAAGCTTACGCTCGAGGGCGCAACGACCGTCGAGACCGCAAAGAACGGTCTGAAGCTCGCCATTACGAACGACCCGTACAACTACTTCTACACCGACTTCGACGCGAGCATCAATGTCCCTGAGGGGAGCGACGTCAAGGTCGGTAAGGTTCAGATCGAGCGCTACGGAAACACTCAGAACAAGGGCGGCGTTGCCCTGAACATCGCCTCCGGCGAGTTCGGCGAATTCGTCGAGGACGGCAAGGATGCCGCGCCGATCAAGGGCAATATCACCGGCGGTGCCTTCGCCGGCGGCATTAAAGATTCCTACCTCGCCCCTGACGCTGGCATGGACGTCCAGCCCGACGGCACCGTGGCCGTTCACGTGCACAAGGGCGCGAAGGTCGATGCCGTGGCCGCGACTTGCGAGACCGCTGGCAACCTTGAGCACTGGAAGTGCACCGAGTGCGGCAAGACGTTCTCCGATGACGCCATGACCGATGAGATCGACGTCGTTGTTCCCGCCAAGGGCCACAACGTCAAGGGCGCCATCCATCACAAGGCCGTCGAGCCCACCACGACCGACCCCGGCATGCTTGAGCACTGGGAGTGCCCGGACTGTCACAAGCTGTTCCGCGATGCTGACCTGACCAAGGTGGCAACCGCCGCCGAGCTGACCGTTCCCGCCGTGGGCGTGACCAAGGTCACGGCCACATTCGAGGCCGGCAACGGCGTCGTGTACACCCAGAGCGTCCCTGCAGGCTCCAAGCTCGTTTGCCCTGAGACCCCGGTCAAGGACGGCTGGGAGTTCGTCGGCTGGTTCAAGACCAAGGCGGCCAACGGCGATGTGAGCGACAAGTGGAACTTCGACGAGGACGTCGTGACCGCGGACATCACGCTCTACGGCGGTTGGGTCAAGAAGGGCGCCGATCAGTCCGGCACCTCCGCCCAGAAGCCCACAGCCTCCCTCCCGCAGACCGGTGACGCCTCCATGCTTCCGATCGTCGCCGCCGGCGCCGCCGGTGTCGCCGCAATCGGTGCCGGTGCGGTGATCATCGCCCGTCGTCGTAAGGCCGAGTAAGGCGGAGCTCATCAAACGTCGACCCGCGAGGTCCGTTTGATTTGAAAAGCAAGGCGCCGGTCGTCCATGTGACGGCCGGCGCCTTGTCGTATTTTTGCGTGATGGGCCAATGCGTGTTCACGGCCCGCTGCTCCCACGCCGATGCCGCTGGACCCATGGGGTCGTGCGAGCTTGGTGGGGCTTAGCGCCTTCTATTGCTTTGGGACGGCTGTTGCTTGCGAGCGTCTCGGCGGTCACGGGCGCGCGCGGCGGCCTGGGTCGTCTTTGTGCTCACGTGGCGTCCCGCCCGCTGAATGGGCCTCACCACGGGCCGGGCGACCTTCTTGACGGGCTCGGGCAGCTTGTGGGGGTCGAACTCCGTGGGGCTCATGATGTTGTATCGGATGGACCACCAGCGGATGAACATGGTGAGGGCCACGCTTATGACGGCGGCGGCGATGTTCCACATCCCGAGGCTCTCGATAAGGGCCATGTATGCGATTGAGCCGGCGATGGCGGCGATGGCGTAGAGGTTGCTGCGCTGGAAGATGTAGGGCACGCGAGCGAGGCACACGTCGCGGAGCATGCCGCCCCCGACGGCGGTGAAAAAGCCCATCATCACGCATGTGACGGGCGGGTAGCCGTACACCATGGTCTTGTCCGCGCCCATGACGGCGAACAGCCCCACGGAGAAGATGTCGAGTGCGGCGACAAGGCGATCGGGCTTCTCCACCACCACGGGGAACATGAAGACCGCGGCGGCGGTGGCGATGGATACGGGTAGGGCGAGCGGCTGCCGCAGGATGTAGACGTCTCCAACTTGGAGGATGACATCGCGGATGAGACCGCCACCCAGCGAGACCATGACGGCCAGGCCGATGGCGCCGATGAGGTCCAGCTTGTGCTCTCGCGCGGAGAGGACACCGCCGGCGGAGGCGACCACGACCGCGAGCATCTCGAATGCGATGGGGATGGCCACGGTCTGACCCGCGGCCGCGGAGGCTGAGACGGCGCTTTGCGTGACCGCTAAAACGGCTGGATTCACGGTGTCTCCCTTCATCGCGCTCATCGCGTCAAATAATCTTAGCGCTCGTGCAGCGCCGGAGCCCTAGGGCGTTTTGAGAACTTTCTCATAATTTCGCTTGCGGCGGATGAGTTTTACGGTACAATAGCCCCTGCATTCACGGAGAGTTGTCCGAGTGGCCGAAGGAGC